>CAKUHA010000037.1 GCA_934655755.1 uncultured Collinsella sp. | reverse complement strand
CTAGCTCGTCTAAGAGGAACTAGCATGTTAGACCGTTTTACCGATCGCGCGCGCAAGGTCATGTCCATGGCCAAGCAGGAGGCGCTCGATCTTTACTCAAATAAGGTGGGCACCGAGCATCTGCTGCTCGCGCTTGCCAAGGAGGACGAGGGCATTGCCGCCGAGGCGCTGCGCTCGCTCGACATCTCCTACGACGACATTATGGACACCCTCAAAGAGGTCCAGACCACGGTTCCCGAGCCCAGCGAGGAGACCGAGGCAGCCAAGCTCGCCTTTACGCCGCTCGTCATCAGCGTGATGGAGCGTTCCTTCCGTGTGGCGCGCGAGAACAACCAGACCTACGTGTCGACTGAGCATCTGCTCATCGGCATCGTCGAAGAGGGTAACGGCATGGCCATGGATATCCTCATGCGCCTGGGCGTGTCGTCCGCTTCCATTAAAAAGGCTATCGAGAAACTCACCGCCAAGGATCAGGACAAGAAGCGCCCACTTGCCGGCGCTGGCGCCGGTCGTCCCGGTGCGGGCCTGCCGTTCTTTAGCGGCTCGGACGCCTCCCAGCAAAAGGGGAGTGGCACCGATACGCTTAAGCAGTTTGCGACCAACCTCACGCAGAAGGCCCGCGACGGCGAGCTCGACCCCGTGATCGGTCGCGAAAAGGAAGTCCAGCGCATGATGGAGATCCTTTCGCGCCGCACCAAGAACAATCCGCTCATCCTGGGCGATCCTGGCGTGGGCAAGACGGCCATCGTCGAGGGCTTGGCCCAGCAGATTGCTGCCGGCAACGTGCCCGAGAACCTCATGAACCAGAATATCTGGACGCTCGACCTACCAGGCCTCGTTGCGGGCGCTAAGTATCGCGGCGAGTTCGAGGAGCGCCTCAAGAACGTGATCCAGGAGGCCACCGAAGCCGACGACGTCATCCTGTTTATCGACGAGATGCACACCATCATCGGCGCCGGCTCAGCCGAGGGCTCCATCGACGCGAGCTCCATGCTCAAGCCCGTGCTCGCGCGCGGTGCTTTCCAGATTATCGGCGCCACTACGGCCGAGGAATTCCGCAAGTACCTCACCAAGGATCCGGCCTTTGAGCGTCGCTTCCAGACGATCGATGTGGAGGAGCCGAGCGTCGAGGACACGGTCAAGATCCTGACCGCGCTCAAGCCGCGCTACGAGGAGCACCACCACGTGCGCTACACGCAAGGTGCCATCGAGGCCGCCGCGAACCTCTCCAACCGCTACATCCAGGACCGCTTCCTGCCTGATAAGGCCATCGACCTCATTGACGAGGCCGGTGCCCACGCCCGCATCGCCGCGAACCGCGCGCCCGAGCCGGTGCGCGAGGCCGAGCATCGCGTAGAGGAGCTCAAGGCCGCCGCACAGGAGGCCACTGAGAGCGATGACATGAACAAGGCCGCCGAGATTACCGAGCAGCAGAAGGCTGCCGAGATTGAGCTTGCCGAGGCAAAGGCAGCTTGGACCGCCGAGCTCGATGCCAGCCCGCTCACCATCGATGTCTCCCAGATTGCCGACATCGTGTCTGTGACCTCGGGCGTGCCGGTGTCCTCGCTTACCGAGAGCGAGAGCCGTCGCCTGCTGCAGGCCGAAAGCGTGCTCAAGACCCGCATCATCGGTCAGGATGAAGCTGTCGAGGCTGTTGCCAAGGCCGTGCGCCGCAGCCGCTCGCCGCTCAAGGATCCGCGTCGCCCCGGCGGCAGCTTTATCTTCCTGGGCCCCACTGGCACGGGCAAGACCGAGCTCGCCAAGACGCTCGCCGAGTATCTCTTTGGCAGCAAGGACGCGCTTATCAGCTTCGACATGTCGGAGTTCGGCAGCGAGTTCGAGGTCTCCAAGCTCATCGGTAGCCCTCCGGGTTACGTTGGTCACGACGAGGGCGGCCAGCTCACCAAGGCCGTTCGTCGCCACCCGTACTCGGTCGTGCTGTTCGACGAGATCGAGAAGGCACACCCCGATATCTTCAACATCCTGCTGCAGGTACTGGAGGAGGGTCGTCTGACCGATAGCCAGGGCAAGACGGTCGACTTCCGCAACACCGTGATCATCATGACGTCTAACGTGGGCGCCCGCGAGATTGCGCAGGATGCAAGCGTTGGCTTTGGCACCACCGGCGAGCAGGGCCTCACCTCGAGTGAGATCCGCGGCCGCGCGATGGGCGAGCTCAAGCGCCTGTTCCGCCCCGAGCTGCTCAACCGCATCGACGACATCGTGGTGTTCCAGAAGCTCTCGGGCGAGAATCTCACCAAGATCGCGCACCTGCTGGTGGACGACCTGCGTCAGCGTCTGATTGCCAACGGCATGAACATCAAGCTTACCGATGCGGCCTATGACAAGATCGTGGCCGAGGGCACCGACCTCACCAACGGTGCGCGTCCGCTGCGCCGTGCTATTCAAAAGCTTATCGAGGACCCGCTGTCCGAGGAGCTGCTGGCCGGCGAGTGGGGCGAGGGCGATACCGTCCTGTGCGACGTGGCCGATGGCAAGTTTGTCTTTAGCCACGGCACGGGCGAAATTCCGGCGCCGCGTCCGGCGGGCACGCTCGGCGGCGATACCGCCCCGGCGGCACCGCACACCGGCAACGCCGCACCCGTAAGCGGCGGCGTGAGCTCGGGTCCCGGCGGCATGATGCAAGCCGGCTCCGGCGCGCTGTAGGGATTGACCATAACCTTGCAAGATAGGGACGTTTCCGATGAGGAAGCGCCCCTATTTCTATTGAAATGCGCTCAGATCACCGTGCTATACTAAATTCAAAGATACGTATAGCAGAAGGAGCTGATATGCCTACATCGATACTCGACTCACGCCCGGTTCAGATGAATGTGCGCATGGATCGCCAGCTCAAAGAGGCCGGAGACGCCGTACTGGCGCATCTCGGCATGACGCCGTCGCAGGCCGTTCGGGCGCTTTGGGAGTATCTGGTCGTCAACGGATGCATGCCCTCAAGATCGGGGGCTGCGGCTTCGAGTTCTGACATGGCGGTGACTGCGTCAATGGAATCGAGAGCTGTGCAGGGCTGCCACATCGTGCGCGATGCATGCCTCAAATACGGCATCCCAGTCCCCGAGCTATCGGGTGACTACGACGACCTTTATGAGGAGGTCATGGCAGAGCGCTATCCCGAGTGGGTGGAGCTATGAGCGCAGGCGGCATTCTCAAGTTGCTCATCGACACTAACGTATGGATGGATTATTTCTCTGGCAGATCCGACCGTATGGCAAATGTAGTCCGTCTGGTCGAAATTGCTGACGCCTCGGAGCGGATTGCCCTATTTGCTTCGTCGCTTTCGGTCAAAGACGTTTCGTATCTTGTCTCGGCGGGAATCAAGCGGGAGTGCCGAAGAAAGACTGGCTCACTGAGCGAAGGCGCGATTGCGGCAGCGGACGAGACTGCCTGGGCATGCGTTCGACAGATGCGCGAGCTCGCCCTCATTGCACCGGTCGGAGCAGATGAGGTCTTCGATTCCTTTGTATTCAGGCCTCACCACAACGACTTTGAGGACGACCTGATGCTGGGCGTTGCCAATCGTATCGATGCCGATTACGTGGTAACGGAGGATAAAAACCTCATTAGACATACCAATGGCGTATGCATTGACGTAGAACAGGCGTTGAGGTTGGTTGGCGAGGTCAAAGACCCCTCTGCGCAGCTCGTCTAACCTGCTTTATCTTAATAAAGTGGCGTTTCCCCGCCGTTAGCCGATGATGCAAGGGCGCTCGGCGTTTTCGACTGGTTTATGCACGCAAAGTCTGGGAATATACAAGTCGCATGTCTTACTGTCTAATCAGTTGCGCCAAGGAGGCACCATGGATTACAAGATCACCGGCTACGAGCCCGCCCAGCTGTTCCATTTCTTTGAGGAGGTCAGCGCGATCCCCCGTGGGTCTGGCAACGAGAAGGGCATCAGCGATTTCCTGGTTGCGTTTGCCAAGGAGCGCGGCCTCGATGTGTACCAGGACGAGGTCTACAACGTCATCATTCGCAAGCCCGCTTCTGCCGGCGCCGAGAATGCCCCGACCGTGATGCTACAGGGCCACATCGATATGGTGTGCGACAAGTTGGGCTCTGTTGAGCACGACTTTACGACCGACGGTATCGACCTGGTCGTCAAGGACGGCGTCCTCACCGCTAACGGCACCACTCTGGGCGCCGACAACGGTATCGCCGTCGCTCTGATGCTCACTGTTCTCGATGACGATTCGATCGTTCACCCCGCCCTCGAGTGCGTATTCACCACCGACGAGGAGACTGGCCTGGTCGGCGCCGAGACGCTCGACAA
>CAKUHA010000036.1 GCA_934655755.1 uncultured Collinsella sp. | reverse complement strand
GCAAAGCCGGAGCCCATGTTAAAGAAGGCGTAACCCAGAAGCGCGCAAGCCAAAATAAAATACAGCCAGCCCGTACGTGTGGGCTTTTTGCCTCCGGGCATCCCCGGGACCTTAGGCTCCCGGGGAGTCTGGGAATTGTTATCGTTACGGTCGTCGGGCATCTTACGAATAAACCTCCGGTTTCAAAATGCCCAGATACGGAAGGTTGCGATAACGCTCGGCATAGTCGAGGCCGTAGCCAACCACAAAGGCATCGGGGCAATGGGTTCCAACATACTTGGGCGTGACGGCCGAGGTACGGTCCTCAACGTCCTTCCACAGGAAGGCGGCAACCTCCAGCGAAGCGGGCTTGCGGCTCTCGAGGTTCTTCATCAGATACTTGAGCGTCAGGCCCGAGTCCAGAATATCCTCGACAATCAGCACGTCGCGACCGCGGATGTCGATATCCAGGTCCTTAATGATACGCACGATACCCGAGGACTTCACACCGTCGCCGTAGCTCGAAACAGCCATGAAATCGATGTTGGTCGGCAGCTCAATCTTGCGCATGAGGTCGCCCATAAAGACCACGGCGCCGCGCAGGACCGCAATCAGCACCAGATCCTTGCCCGCGTAGTCGCGAGTGATCTGCTCGCCCAGACGAGAGACGATACCGTCGATATCTTCCTGCGTAAACAGAACCTTCTCGATATCCGGATGTTGAGAAGCCATGACAACCCTTTCTTGTGCTTATCGTCCACACACCGCCGTATGGACGCGAACTACACATTCTAGCAGCGCACGGGGTATATTTACCAGCCCGTGCGCCATCAGCGCGAGAACACCGTCAACGTCGCACAGAATAGCTTTTGCAAGGCGCTATTCCGCATCGACCACGCGAAGCAGATACGCCACACGCGTTGCCGCCGTGCATTTAAAACGCTCGTCCGCACGAACGCCTGCAACCCACACCACGGCACCTCCCGGAGCCGTTCTTACCACAGGAACGCCGGCGCGCTCGGAAACGGGGACACGCGCCTCATTCAACAGGTCGGACACTTTCTTGCTTCGACCGCTCATCCCCAACGGACACATCACGTCTCCCGGCGCGGGACCATCCACCCACAGGCGTGCCGAGCGCGCCTCGGCGGGAATCTCCCCACGCGCGCCGGCCAGCATCCGCTCGCTATCGCGGTCGGCGAACCCCAAGGCCGCCGCATCTACCAAGGCTGCCACTTCTCCGGCGGACGCGAGCTCGCGAGCTCGATGCACGATATCGCACCCCGGCTCCACGGCAATCGGTTCTGCCACCAGCACATGCCCCCCACCAAGCGGCAGACGGCCGGGCACGGTGACCCAGTCTGCAACCAAGCCCTCGCGTGCCGCAGGCGCCTTAAACGCCAGCATGCCAAACTCCACGCGTGCATCAATTCCCGCCGGCAGCGTTACCGAGCCCGAACCCGCGGCGACGCAGGCAAGCACACGTTCGACGTGTCTCATCTCCGGCCGCGCGTCCGGGTCGATGCGCTTCATCGCCAACCGCACGATGCGCCGCGCGATAACTACTTCGGCGGCAGCAAGACGGCGCGCGTCGAGTACCAGTGCGCCAGCTGCCTCCTTGCGTAGGCAACTTCGAAACGCCTGCGCCGAAAGCTGGGAAAGAAAGGCATCCTCATCGCCTAAGATCTCGCAGGCGGCGCCAATCGTCTTACAGACGCTCGCGTTGCGCTGCGCCACCACTGGCATAACCCGATGGCGCACGTAATTGCGCAAGTACGATACGTCCTCGTTACTCTCGTCCTCTCGCCACGGCTGACCATGCACCTGCAGATAGCCCACCAACTCGTCATGAGTCAGATCGAGCAACGGCCGCACCACGATATTCCGCCGGCGGGGAATGCTCGATAGGCCTGCGGGCCCCGATCCTTTAATGGCATTCATCAAAAACGTTTCCGCGCGGTCCGAAGACGTGTGTGCGGTGCAGATACGAGCCGCCGTTCGCGGCGCCCCTGTCTGGGCGCAGAGTTCTCGAACATATCTGCGTGCCGCGGTATAGCGCACTTCGCGCGCCGCGGCCTCGATATTGCCCGACTCGTCATCAAAATAGGCATGCTCGACACACAACGGCAAGCCGTATTGTGCACACAGGTCACGCACAAAGGCCTCGTCGCCATCGGATGACTCGCCACGCAGATGATGGTTTACATGCAGCACATGCAGCCGCTCGCGCGCGATGGGAGCCACACCGCGCCCGTCCTGGATATCCAGCTTTGATGTGCAAGCCATGAGGAGCAGAGCCGTCGAGTCCGCACCACCTGATACCATGAGCACCACAGGAGCAGCCACCTGCCGTCTTGTCTGGGCATCATCGCCCGTCCTGGGCGCCGCGTGGCGTCCATAATGCTGAGATACCGTTGGCATTCGCTTCCTCCTCTATTCGACCGCACCCATTGTATCCTTTGGAATCTTATGTCTCGTCTGCACCTTCATATCCTCGGCAGCGGCTCAAAAGGCAACTGCGCGCTCATCGAGGGACCGCAAGGTCTTATCATGATCGATGACGGCCTTTCTCGTCGCGAGACATTAAAGCGCATGGCAGAACTGGGGCTCTCGGCAGACAGTATCTCGGCTCTTCTCATTACTCACGAGCACAGCGACCATATCAAGGGCCTCGATGTCTGGTGCAAGCACTGGCATGGCCCCCTCTTTGCCAGCAGGGGCACGCTTTCGTGCAAGGATAACCTCGCGCATCTTCCCGTAGAGGAATTTGACCCTGGTGACACATTCCCCATTGCCGGCATCCGCGTGCAAACCTACTCAACCTCACACGATGTCATCAACCCCGTCGGCTATCGATTCGACGCTCTCGATGATTCCATTGGCTTTGCCACCGACACCGGAGAGCTATCGAGCGAGGCCATAGACACCCTCAAAGACTGTCGAGTTCTCGCGCTCGAAAGCAACCACGATGTGACCATGTTGCGCGAAGGGGCGTACCCCCGCTTTCTTCAGGAGCGCATTCTTTCTACAAAGGGACATCTCTCCAACGATCAGGCTGCCGAGGCCGCGCGCGAACTTGTTACCGATCGCACCGAACAGCTCATCGCCATGCACATCAGCCAGGACAATAATCGTCCAAGTCTTACCGTCAAAAGCTATGCCAACGCTCTTGCCGCAACCCTCGATGATGAGCTCGGCAGCACTGCTACCCGTCTTCAGGGGCAACGGAGGCTCTCGATACGCCCTGCAAGTCAGTATCAACCGGCAACCATTGTATAGACCACTCAAGACAACAAAAGGGGCCGGGAATCAAATCCCAGCCCCTTAATCTTGGCTCAAAAACCTCTGGCCATCGAAAACGCTAGTCGATAGAGATCTTCGTGACATTCTTCTTCTCGACGATCTTAGGAACCGTAACGGTCAGGATGCCATCAGCATACTTAGCCGAAAGGCCCTCGCTCGAAGCGTCCTTCAGATATACGCCACGCGTCGCGCTGTACGAGCCAAACTCCTTCTGCAGGAAGTTCTTACCCTCGTTCTCTTCGCTCTCCTCTACATTCACGCTAATCGACAGGCGACCCTCGTTGAGCTCGACGTCGATATCATCCTTGGCGACACCGGTCAGATACGCCTTGACCTCATAGCCATCGCCCTTGTCCTCAACATCAACAGGGAACGCCTTGGAGGCAATCGAGCTATTCGCAAGATCGGTCATATCGTCGAACAGATCAAACAGCGAGCTTGCAGAAGGACGTACGCCAAAAACCGAACGATAAGGAACCATGCTTGCCATGTTTACCACTCCTTTTAGGGACTGCCGAGCCATCTTCTAGGTGGCTGGGACTTCTTTTGACGCTTTTATATATGCCCAGCCGCTTCTCATATATACACTGACTATAAAGTTTTTTGAGTCTCTTGCTATAAGCATATCTAAGTGTGCTTGACTAAGGTTTTTGGAACATTAAGGTTCTTTGAATCGGAGCTTAAATAGCGGGTATGTCCCTGGCAAATATGAACAAGGGGCTTACAATGAGCGCGTATGCTTTGTTGATAACGAGCTAAAGGGCATCATGGACGAATATAGCCAGAACGATACGTTTATGCCGACACAAGGCGAAGAAACTGCCCCGCGGACGGCACGGTTCCATCGCCCCCATATCTCGCAAGAGCCCATCAATGATCCCGAGCCCGAGTATGTAACGAGAAATCGATATCAAACACTCGAGGATGCCCAAACGGGGCGCAAACATATGGGCGTCGCCTCGGGGGACCCTGTATATCTGAAAGATGCACCGCTATCTAAAAACAGTGCAGTCAGTGATGAGCCAAAAATAGAATCCGCCCCTCACCAACAAAGAGGGCCTCGGCCCAAGCAGACCTTGACGCATTCGGCTCGCTATCTCGAAACGCCAAAACAGGGAAAGTCGATCTTCGTTTCGTCAAGCAAACGACGCAGGCAACATCGGCTGACAATTCTGCTTTTGATCATTGCGATCGTAGCAATTGCCCTTGTAATTCGATTCATAGTCTTGAAATAAAAGCGCAGCTCAAAAAAGGCAATTAGAGCAGCCGAGGTAATTGAGGCATTTGCGCCCAATAAACGCAAAAAAGGGGGAGGCCGCGAGGCCTCCCCCTTCTTCATTTCAACCAGACGGCTCGGTGCCGTCCACCGGTCAGC
>CAKUHA010000035.1 GCA_934655755.1 uncultured Collinsella sp. | reverse complement strand
GCCGTGATGCGCGACCGGGTGCCCTACCGGGAGTAGCCCCGGCGGTTGACAAAACTATAGGAACACCCAACGACTAGCCCGCCACACCGGGCAGGGGGCTTTTTGCTCCGTTAATCTTTTGCACGCCCCATCGGTTCCGCCGCTGCGGTATCCTGTCCTGTTGTCAGCAAAACGAAATAGGGAAGGCACCAGATGCAACCTCGACAACAGCGCGGCATGCAGGCCCAGCCGGTATGCAGCCGTCGCATCTTTTTGGGCAGCGCTCTCGCTGCGAGCGCTACCGTCGTCGCCGGCGCGCTTGTCGGCTGCCAGCGTCCGTCCACGCTGGAAGTAGTTCAGCCTACGACGGGCGGCGGTCGCGACGACCTGTCCGATTCCGTCATCGGCAAGGACAAGATCCGCATTGGCATGGAGGCGGCCTACGCCCCGTACAACTGGCAGGTTTCCGAGGCCAGCGAGTTCACCATCCCCATCGATAACGTGCAGGGCGCCTATGCCGACGGCTACGACGTGCAGATCGCCAAGATTGTCTGCAAGGCCCTCGGCGGCGAGCCCGTTGCCGTCAAGCAGAGCTTCTCGGGGCTTATTGATTCTCTCAACAACGGCCAGATCGACCTCATCATCGCCGGCATGAGCGCCACGCCCGAGCGCGAGGAGTCCGTCGGCTTTTCCGAGCCGTACTTTATCGGCTACTTTGGCCTGTTCGTAAAAGAGGGCTCGCCCTACCAAAACGCAACCAAGCTCAGCGACTTTAGCGGCGCCACGGTACTCGGCCAAAAGGACACCATGCTCGATACCGTCATCGACGAGATCCCGGGCGTCGTCCACAAAAACCCGGTCGATTCGGTCCCCACGGTGTTCTCGAACCTGCTGCAGGGTACGTGCGATGCTGTGACCTACAACACCGAGAACGAGAAGGGCTATATGGCCCAAAATCCGGGCATCGTGCCGATTCAATTTGCCGAGGGCGAGGGCTTTAAGCAGGAAGTCACGGCAAATGTCGGTTGCCGCAAGGGCTCGGACAAGCTGCTTAAGCTCATCGATAAGACGCTCAAGGGCGTCAGCCAGGAGGAGCGCGACCAAATGTGGGATGCGTGCCTCGACCGTCAGCCGGCATAGGGAGGCAGCATGAAAACCATCAATCGCCTGGCCTCCTTTATCAAGGCCGACCATCGTTACGTATACCTGGGCACGAGCGTCATCGCGGCGCTTGGCCTGGCGTTTAGCCAGCGCAACCCCACGCCGCTGAGCTTTTTGGCACCCACCGGCATCTTCCAGGACTGCCTCTGGGCAATCCTTTGGGTTTGGCTTGTCGTGTCGGCGGCGGCGCTCGTCACCAAGCTCATGCACTGGAGCGACTATCGCGAAAAGTCGCCGTTCGCATCCGAGCGCTTCCGTCGCGGCGCGCGCCTGGGCAGCTATGTCGTCGTTGCTATCGCGGCGATCTTCTTTATCGACCGCTGCGTCATGTCGTTTATCGACCTGGTGCAGGTGAGCATTGTCTCGGACTCCAACCCCAGCGACTTTTTGTCGAGCCTGGTCTACATGACCTATAAGAGCGGCGACTTCTTTATCCGCGGTATCGAGATCACCATCGCGCTTGCCACCTTCGGCACCGTCATCGCCTTCTTCCTGGCGCTGCTCTTCGTGTTTTTGCGCATCCAGACGTTCGACCGCGTGGATAACGACCTGGTGCGCTTCTTTAAGAGCATCGGCCGCGGCTTTGCAACGGTCTACTCCACCATCGTGCGCGGTACGCCCATGATGGTCCAGGGCCTGCTTATCTACTATGCGGGCTTTACCGTTTTGCGCGGCATGGGCTTCGAGACCGCCCAGGCCAACCAGATCTGGAGCACCTTCACCGCCGGCCTCGTCACCATTTCGCTCAACTCCACCGCCTACATGATGGAGGTCCTGCGCGGTGGTATCGAGTCCATCGATCCCGGCCAGGCCGAGGCGGCGCGCTCGCTGGGTCTGTCGCAGTGGCAGGCCATGCGCAAGGTCGTTTTCCCCCAGGGCATTAAAAACGCGATCCCGGCGCTCACCAATGAGCTCATCATCAACATCAAGGACTCGTCGGTGCTTTCGGTCATCGGCGTGTTCGACCTCATGTACGCCACCACCACCGTCGCCGGCGTGTACTACCGCCAGATGGAGGTCTACTGCGTGGCGCTCGTGGTCTACCTGATCCTGACGCTCGTGGCGAGCCGCCTGCTCGAGGCCTTTGGCAAAAAGCTCGGCGCCGAGGCCCCGGCCACGCTGCCCAGCTCCAACTAGGCTCAAGACGAGGAGAATCATCATGGCAGATACCGCCACTACCGGCGCCGCGGCCGCCGCACAAACCAAAGAGCCGCTTATCCGCGTCGAGGGCCTGCGCAAGAGCTTCGGCTCGCTCGAGGTGCTCAAGGGCATCGACCTGTCCGTTAACCCCGGCGAGGTCGTCACCATTATTGGCGCCTCGGGTTCGGGCAAGTCGACCTTCCTGCGCTGCCTCAACCTGCTCGAGACCCCGGATGCGGGCCACATCTGGTTCCACGGCCAGGACCTCACAGCCGAGCGCTGCAATATCAACAAGCTGCGCGAGGACATCGGTATGGTGTTCCAGGGCTTTAACCTGTTCAACAACATGGACGTGCTCGACAACTGCACGCTCGCGCCCGTCACGCTCAAAAAGATGAGCAAGGCCGAGGCCGAGAAGGTCGCGATGGAGCACCTGACGAGCGTGGGGCTCGAAAAGTTCGCGCACGCCGCCGTGGGCCGCCTGTCCGGCGGTCAAAAGCAGCGCGTGGCCATTGCTCGCGCCCTGTGCATGAACCCACAGATCATGCTGTTCGACGAGCCGACCTCCGCACTCGACCCCGAGATCGTGGGCGAGGTACTCGAGGTCATGCGCAAGCTCGCCGCCGACGGCATGACCATGGTGGTCGTCACGCACGAGATGGCCTTTGCCCGCACGGTGTCCGACCGCGTGGTCTTTATGGACAAGGGCGTGGTGCTCGAGGACGCCGCGCCGGCGGAGCTCTTCGGCAACCCCAAACACCAGCGCACCCGCGAGTTCCTCTCGCGTTATCTCGAGGACAAATAACTGACCGCAAACGCTTACGCGGCAGGGCCGCTCCGGTGGGGCGGCCCTTGTCGTCACAATCGAAAGGATGTCATGGCCGAGGTTTGGCGCTTTTTTGCGCATGAGGATGATTTTGCCGATATAGACGAGGCCGGCGCGTGCGAGCGCTTGGGCAGCGTGCTGTCGTTTCCGACCATCTCGAGTATGAATACCGAGGCGGTGGACTGGCAGCCGTTTGCCGATCTGCGCGCTTATATGCAGCGGGCCTGGCCGCGCGTGTTTGCGGCGGGCGAAGTTGAGCTCATCGACCATTCGCTGCTCGTGACGCTTGCCGGCTCCAACCCTGCGCTCAACCCCGTCATGCTCATGGGCCACATGGACGTGGTCCCCGTGGTGCCGGGCACCGAGGCTGATTGGACGAACGCTCCCTTTAGCGGTCACGTGGACGACACCTACATCTGGGGTCGCGGCGCGATTGACATGAAAGACCAGGTCGCGGGCATTCTCGAGGCCGTTGAGTATGCGCTGGCGCACGGTTGGCAGCACGAGCGCACACTGCTGCTCGCCTTTGGCCAGGACGAGGAGACCACGCAGCACGGTGCCGGTGCCATCGGCCGCGCGCTCGAGGAGCGCGGCATTGAGCTTGAGTACCTGATCGACGAGGGCGACTACCGCATCGTTTCGGCCGCTGAGTATGCCGCGGGCGAGGGCTGGCTCATGCATGCCGACCTGGCCGAGAAGGGCTATGCCGATATCGTGCTCAAGACGAAGAGCGAAGGTGGGCACTCGTCCAACCCCTACGGCGGCACGTCGCTCGAGGTGCTCAGCCGTGCCATCACCGCAATCTGCGATATCGAGTGGTCGACGCGCGTGACCGACCTGCTTGCCGCACAGCTCGTCGAGCTGGGACTCTACACGGCCGATGAAATTGCTGCCAACAAGGACGCCATCGTGCGCGACTGCCTTGCCAGCAAAAAACTCTATCCGCTCGTAACGACCACCTGCGCGCCCACCCAGATCGAGGGCGGCAGCACCGGCGCCAACGTGATGCCGCAGGACATGTGGGCCAACATCAACTTCCGCATGCTCGAGGGTACGAGCGTGGCCGACGTCGTGGCGCGCTGCCGTGAGGCGGTTGCCGCGGCGGGGCTTGCCGGTCGCGTGGAAGTCGAGCTCGGTCCTGGCAGCTCCGAGCCGTCGCCGTCCCCGCGCATCGGCGGCCCCGGCCTCGAAGCGGTCCGCTCCATCGCCGCCCGCTATTTCCGTGATCCAAAGGGGACGGAGGGAAGCGGATCATCCGAGCCGTTGGCAATCGTGCCATCCACGGTTATCGGTGCGACCGACGCTGCCAACTACCAGCGTATTTGCCCTGAGTGCATTCGCTTCTCGGCTTTTGTGGTGGATGATGGCGAATGTGACCGCGGCGTCCACGGCACCAACGAGCGCATCACCCGCCGAGCCTACCTCCAGGGCATCCGCTTCCTCATCGCCCTACTTCAGGCACTCTAGAATGTGACAAAGGGACTGTCCCTTTGTCACATTCCGTGCGGGTTATATGCAGGTTTGCCTGCGCACGCTATCATATATGGGTTAGACCGCAACTATGTACCCCATACGCGAAGGGATGCGCATGTATCTGAAGATCGACATGTTCTAGCCGG
>CAKUHA010000034.1 GCA_934655755.1 uncultured Collinsella sp. | reverse complement strand
TACAAGGGCATGCTGGTGCTCATCGACGAACTTGTAAACCTGTACAAGATTCCCAACGCCATCACGCGCCAGTACAACTACGAGAAGATCCTGACCATGTACAACGACACGCTGCAAGGCAAGGCGCAGTACTTGGGCATGATTATGGGCGGCACGCCGACCTCTATCGAGGACCGCCGCCGCGGCGTGTTTTCCTACGAGGCCCTGCGTAGCCGCCTCGCCCAGGGCCGTTTTGCGCGCGAAGACCTCAAAGACATGCTCGCGCCCATCATCCGCCTGCAGCCGCTCACCTACGAGGAGTTGTTGGTCTTGATCGAAAAGCTCATGCAAATCCATGCCGGCTACTTTGGCTGGACGCCTACGCTTACCGAGAACGACTTGGTTGACTTCCTCAAGATTGAGTTTGGCCGCGTGGGAGCCGACACGCACCTGACGCCCCGTGAGGTCATTCGCGACTTTATCGAGCTGCTTGACATCCTGTGTCAAAACCCCGATGCCGATGTGGCCGAGTTGCTGCAAAGCGTCGGCGGCGACGCGCTGGCACCAGCAGCCGCAACAAACGACACCGGCACCGCAGACGGCGGCCGCAACTTCGCCGAGTTCACCATCTAACCTACCAAAAAGGGACAGGTTTATTTTGGCAGGTTTTATCTGGGTAAACGCCGATGTTGCAAGATATCGCGCCGTTGCCCGCTACGTTGATCAGCCCGTTGTTGAGAGGAGGCCCCGTGAACGCTTTTGACCTATATGCTCCGTTTATCCAAGACTTCATCTACTCCCACGATTGGGAAAGCCTGCGCTCTATCCAGGTTGCGGCAGCAGATGCAATCTTTAACACGCAAGACAATGTGCTCCTGACAGCATCCACGGCATCCGGCAAAACCGAGGCGGCCTTCTTTCCCATCCTGACCGAGTTTTGGGAGAACCCGACCGCGAGCGTGGGCGCCCTCTACATTGGCCCTCTCAAAGCGCTCATCAACGATCAGTTTGTGCGCCTCAACGACCTCTGCGAAGAGGCCGATATCCCTGTCTGGCACTGGCACGGCGATGTCTCACAGTCGCATAAGGCCAAACTCATCAAAAAGCCGAGCGGTATCCTGCAGATTACGCCTGAATCACTCGAGGCGCTTCTGATCCATAAGCACATGGCCATCCCGCGCATGTTTTGCGACCTGCGCTATGTCGTTATCGACGAGGTCCACTCGCTCATGCGCGGCGACCGTGGCGGCCAGACGCTCTGTCTTATCGAGCGCCTTTCGCGCATGGCAGGCGTGCAGCCCCGCCGCATCGGCCTTTCGGCCACCATCGGGGACCCCGAGCGCACGGGTGCCTTCCTCTCACAGGGAACAGGACGCGACTGCGTCATCCCCCGCTTTGAGGAGCCGCGCCGCGTGTGGCGTATCTCCATGGAGCACTTCTACAACTCGGGTCCCCAGGCGCAGCAGCGAGGATTTGAGGGCATGGGTCCTCAAGAGGCCGAAGTGCTTGCGTGCGAGCGCATCGAAGCAGCAACGCCCACGGCACTGCCCGCCGGCACACAAGACATGCGCCACAGCGGACAGCTCACGCAGGAGGAACGCCGCCAACGTCGCGAGCGGGCACGGGGCAAGGCCGTCCCCAAGGACCATCGCACTTCCTCAGCCCCCGAGGGCGAAGTCGACATCCCGCGAGCGACCGAGCAGGCGCTGCTCAACCCCACCGATACCGCGCCCGACAACGCCGATCCCGGCATGGGCTATATCTTTGAACATACCCGCGGCCGCAAGTGCCTGGTCTTTGCCAACTCGCGCGAGGAGGCCGAGGCCGTGTGCTCCATGCTGCGCAGCTACTGTGAGAACCGGCACGAGCCCGACCGCTTCCTGATCCACCACGGCAACCTCTCGGCATCGCTGCGCGAGACCGCCGAGGAGCTCATGCGCGACGGGGAACAGGCGCAGACAACCGTCACCACCTCCACGTTGGAACTCGGCATTGATATCGGTCGCCTGGAGCGCGCGTTCCAGATCGATGCACCGTTTACCGTCAGCTCCTTTTTGCAGCGCATGGGGCGTACAGGCCGCCGCGATCTTCCGCCCGAGATGTGGTTTGTCATGCGCGAGGAAGAGCCCGAGCCACGCACGATGATGCCCGAGACCATTCCCTGGAAGCTTCTACAGGGCATCGCGCTCGTACAACTCTATCGCGAGGAAAAGTGGGTCGAGCCGCCCGAGCTCGATCGACTCCCCTACAGCTTGCTCTATCACCAGACCATGTCGACGCTCGCCAGCACCGGCGAGCTCACACCGGCCGAGCTTGCCCAGCGCGTGCTCACGCTCAGCTATTTCCACCGCGTCTCCGCCGATGACTACCGCATGCTGCTGCGCCACCTCATTAAGATCGACCACATCCAGGTCACCGAGGGCGGCGGGCTCATCGTGGGCCTCGCGGGCGAGCGCATCATCAACAACTTTAAGTTCTACGCCGTGTTCCAGGAGAACGAGGAGTTTACCGTTCGCAGCGAATCGGCCGAGCTGGGCACGATCGTCAATCCGCCACCACCTGGCGAACGCATCGCCATCGCAGGCCATTGCTGGATCGTCGAGGAAGTGGACTGGAAGCGTCACACCGTCTTTGCCACACAGGTCAAGGGCCGTGTGCCAGCATACTTTGGCGACTGCCCCGGAGACATAAATACGCATGTGCTCGAGCGCATGCGCCAAGCGCTCAACGAGCACGCGGCATATCCGTACCTTATGGGCAACGCACGAGCACGCCTTACGCAGGCTCGTCATACCGCCGAGATTTCGGGCGCGGGAACTAAACCGCTCATCAACCTGGGCGGCGACACCTGGGTGCTCTTCCCCTGGCTGGGCAGCTATGCCTTCTTGGCACTCGAGCGTATGCTCAAAATTAAATGCGCCGCAGAGCTGGGCCTTCGCGGGCTCGACCCGTCACGCCCGTACTTTATGCAGTTTAAGATGAAGGCTGACGAGGAGACGTTCTTTGAGGTTCTCGCTGCCGAGGCCGAGAAAGACTTCGATCCTATCGAGCTCGTCTATCCCGGCGAGGTGCCCTACTTCGATCGTTACGACGAGTACGTTCCCGAGGAACTCGTTCGCAAAGGCTTTGCCGAAGGCGTCCTTGACATCCAAGGCATGAAGCAACGCGTCCTCAGCTGGCGCAACCACGCATAAAACCAGTCCTTTTGGGACGGGGCTCAATGAGCTAGTCGTGAAGGGCGGCACCGAGGAAGTCGGCGTCGAAAGGCACGGCTTCGATGAAGGTGTAGTCACCGTCGCTGGCGATGAGCAGGTAGTTTTCCTCGCCGCCGAACTCTGTATCGCCACAGGGAATTACCCAAGCGTGGTCGAATACCTCGAACACCGTTGCGGCGCAATCGCGCAGGAACGTTACATCGCTCCCCTCGTTCGCACTCACGATATTGGCAACGTAGATGCCGCCCGGGTTCAAGCTACCCCGCACCAATCGGAGCGCCTCAACGGTCGCCAGCTCGCGTACGGGCTCGGCGCCGCCAAAGCAGTCGCTCACAACGACGTCGTAGCGACGATGCCCCACGCTCGTCACACCCAGGTACGAGCGCGCCTCGGCGGTAATCACCCGCAAGCGATCGCCAACCGTACGTTCCAGCTCGTCCAAGTAGAACCAGCGACGCGCCAGACGCGTAATCTCGGCATCATACTCAATGACGTCCATGCGCAAGCCCTCATGCGACATCAGCGCAAACTTGGGATAGGCAAATCCGCCCCCGCCCAGCATAAGCATACGGTCGATACCGTGCCCGCAAGCATCACGCATTGCGTCCTCAGCCTCAAACACATCGTCAAATGCGCGATAGTACGCAAAGACCGGCTCCGCCCAACGCTCGCCAACGTAGCTCGCACTTTGGTAGACGCCGCCCTGCACCAGCACACGGACCTCGTCACCATTCTCGTCGTGCACGCGCTTCACACGCGCCAGCCCGTTGCGGGTCCGCGCAACCTGCAGACAGGCAGCACGAACAGCGACGGCAGCCGCACCCAGCGCTGCAGCTCCCAGGGCAACGCCAGCAACAACGCCAGCGGAAATACTCGGCCTGTTCATCTAGAGCTCCTTTTGCAGATAGAGGCCATGGTCGTAAAAACCCAGGTGACGGTAGTACTCGCGCGTGCCAATCGCGCTAATCACGTTGATGCGCGTATAGCCCGCATCCCGAGCAATCTGGCACGCACGCTCCACGAGCGAACGCCCCAGACCGTGATGCTGAGCCGCCTGGCCCTGATCGCCCACACGCGCCGCCATGCCATAGACGTGCACCTCGCGAATCATCGCCTCGTCCGGCAACGTCGGCAACTCGTCCGCATGCGCGGCAACAAACGCGCGATCGGGCAGCGACAGGCGCAAAAAGCCGGCGATCTTGCCTTCGGGCGTCACCCACTGCAAAAAACGTTCGTGCGTCACCGGCGTCTCGTACGCGACCTCATCAAGGGACAGCTCGGCCAAGTCGGCACCCGCCGTGCTGATCTCGCGATAGCGAATCTCGCGCACCGTCGCACCGTCACCCCGAGCAGCCAAGCGGTTCTCGACGAGCTGACGCAGGTTGGGCTTCTTGTTGCCCACCATAATGTCGTCGGAGCTAAAGTCGCGGATCATGCGGCTGATACGACAGAACGCCGGCGTCACCACGATGTCGTCGGCCAGCACATCGAGCAGCTCTTCCTCGGTATAGGGGCGCCACTCGCCGCGCTCATAGCAGCCCACCAGACGCGAGCCCTCGATGAGCGCACACGGGTAGACCTTGACCTCGTCGGGCATAAAGGCCCCTTCGGTCATAAAGCGCTCGTAGTCGCGCTTGTCCCCCTCGGGCGTAGCGCCCAGCAAGTTGAGCATAAAATGCGCGTGGATCTTAAAGCAAAACAGGCGTGCAAGCGAAAACGCCCGCTCGATCTGAGCCACCGAAATGCGACGCTCGTTGATATCGAGCAGGTGCTGGTCGAGACTCTGGATACCCATCTGAATCTTGGTGCAGCCCAGGCGGCGGATGAGCGTGAGGGCCTGCGGCGTCACGGCATCGGGGCGCGTCTCGATAACGAGCCCCACCACACGATGCTTCGCCGTCTCGTTGATGCGCTGCTGACGCTCAAGCTCCTCCATCGTTGCCGTCTGCCACTCGGCAACCTCGCCCCATGGCGTACCGGGTCCGTACAGACGACGCACCGCGCGGTTATAGCCGCCCACGGCAGCATCCACACGCTCCTGCTCGTCGGCAACGCCGGCAGCGAGCTCACGTTCGTCGGTCGCAATGCCCGCCGCCCGATAGCGCTCGCGGCGCTCCGCCACCACCGGCGGCAGGGCATCGGCGGGAGCGTCATCGAGCAGGCGCCCCGCCTCGGCACGACTGATGCCCGGACGCGCCAACATGGGGTTTGCCGCCACGCCGGCGACGGCATCGTCGTTGAGCGCGCGGAAGAGCTCCGACATAAACCATGTCTGATAGCCCTCCGGATAGTCGCTCCAGGTACCGCCAAGCACAATGAGCTCGATCTTATCGGTCGCATGACCCATCTGCGAAAGCGCCGTCAAACGGGCGCTCACCTGCAGATATGGATCGAAGCAGTTTTGCTCTGCACGGGCACACGCCGGCTCGGCATGCAAATAGCTTTTGGGCATGCGCAGGTCGTTGGGGCAAAACAGGCAATCCCCCGAGCATGGCCAGGGCTTGGTGATGACGGTAATGGTCGCCACGCCCGAAGCCGTGCGACGCGGCTTCATCCTCAGCACCTGCAGCAGTTGCCGCTCCAGCTCGGCATCGACATTCCACGCAGCCCACCGGGCCGGCTCCTCACGTTTTACCCGCTGGTAAAACGGCAGCAGACGGCGCTTGGCCAGGTCGCGCTTATCTGCGCCCTCGCGGCGCGCCTCGGCATGTATCAGTTTGACGAGCGCCTTGTCATCCACGGTCTCACCGCAACGCAGAGCCTCGAGTATGTTCAAGATAATCTGTTCCATGCCCCCATTGTAAAGGCAAAGGCGCCGGAGCCGACCACGGCCCCGGCGCCTCCATCAAAGAGCACGGCTATATTTATCGGCCTTCGATAACCGTCCGTCACGCCGGATCAAACGACATATCGCCCGACCCGACCTCAAAACGATACGTGGCGGACTTATCACCGTTGTCGAACTCATGATTCCAAACCGTCTCGCCATCGTAGCCAAGCGGAAAGAAATCGCTCTCAAAATCGCCGCTGCCCACGGTGAGGCTCGCTTTAAATCCCGTAGAATTCGGAACCGTCATCTCCACATCGCCCGAGCCCACGGTAACATCCATCGAATTCGCGGGAGCCTGATACAGCTCAAACGTTGCATCGCCCGAGCCAATCTCGGCATTCAGGGCGTCAGTTACGGTGCCCGTAAACTCAACGTCGCCCGAATCCAGCGTTAGATTCAGGTCATGGCATGCAATGCCCGTGACCGTCAGGTCGCCCGACCCCACGTTGGCGGTAATGCCTACCAGATTGTCCGCAACCTCACGCGGCAACTCAATGGTGACCGTACGGTCGATTGCGCGTTCGTCATCGCAATCGAATTGGCTGATCTTAAGCGTAGAGCCCTTCACCTCAGCCAAGTTCCGAGTCGCCGCATCAAAGGCAGCGATTCCTTTTGCAACTCGACCGTTTTCGATAACACGCACCTGCCCGCCGGAAACGTGCTTGACCTCGACCGTGCCCGACGTCACATCCAAGTCAAGCGATGTGAATGAGTCAGCATCAAAGGTCACGCTCGAAAGCTTCTGAGGCCGGACGGAAAAGTTACTGTCATCCAAGGAGTCGTCCTCGTCAACCTCATCATCCAGACCAGACAAGCGGGATGTAAGATCGCTAAGGCTCCACGGGCCATCAAAATGAATCAAAGTCCGCGAAGTGCCAAAAACAAGCCCGACAATCAGTACAAACGCCCCGATGCCAACACCCAGGCGCACCTTGGATTCATGCGAGAGCTTCATCATTCATCACCTTCTTCGGCAATCGACTCAGCAGTAGTCGCAGCAGCCGCGTCGGCATCAACCGCAGCGGAAACGTCCTGCACCTGGGTCCTACCTGCCACCAGTGCCGGACCAACCTGGATATCCCCGCGCGCCCAATCGCCATCGAGCGCACGCGCCACCCAGTGATAGATGGGAATCGTAAAGAAGATCAGTGCGGGAAAGGGGCTGGCACCAACCAGGAACATCAGCAAAAAGAACAGCAGCCAGCACACGGCCCAATACGGGAACGACTGGAACGGTCCCTTCACCGGAGTCGGGGCAGCCGCGCCGCCGCCCGTTACCTGCGCCGTCGCGGCATTGGCGGCCTGCGCACTCCAGCTTGCCGCCTGCGCCGCCTTGGCTGCCGCGTCACTTGCCTGCGTTGCCGCCTCGGTGGCGCGTGCCGCCGCCTCATGGGTGCGGGCGCGCTCTGCCGCCTCGGCCTCGCGCTGACGGGCGCGGTCCTCATTCTCAAACTCGATATCGTCCTCGATCTCGTCGCTCGGATTGAGCAGCTCGTCCAGGCTCACGCCATAAAGCTTGGCGAGCGAGATGAGATTCTCGGTATCGGGAGAGCTCTCCGCGCGCTCCCATTTACTGACCGCCTGGCGCGACAGGCCCAGCTTTCGCGCCAGCCCTTCTTGGCTAAAGCCCTTGCTGCGGCGAAGATCGGCGAGCCGCTGCGCAGTTTCAACGTTCATGGTTCCTCCTATGCTTTTGCCAGCCGTGCCGCCGGACCGCTTTTGTTCTTAAGGCGCCTTGCACAGTTAAAAATCTATCCGCCACCGCCAAAAACATGCCACCTATTCTAGTGAGATTTTTGACAACCGGCGGTTGCGGGCGCATATGAGCTGCGGAAATGTGTCCAAACA
>CAKUHA010000033.1 GCA_934655755.1 uncultured Collinsella sp. | reverse complement strand
ATACGCCGTGATGCGCGACCGGGTGCCCTACCGGGAGTAGCCCCGGCGGTTGACAAAACTATAGGAACACCCAACGAGTAGGCGGGTTTTCGCTGACCTTTTCTCTACCTGCTGTGTTGTCGTTGTTGGAAAGTGGCAGATGGGGACGTTCCTTTTCTGCCGGCAGTTGGGGACACTCCTTGGGAGATTGGTGCATCGCGGGAGCTCGGGAAAATGTGGCCCGGTTTTTGGCCAAAAACCGGGCCACCCATTTTCCGGATGGGGTGGGTTGTGGAAAGTGCGACCCGGAATTCTGCCTCGAAACGGGATGCCGTTTCCCCGACGGGGCTCAACCGGAAAGCACATCCCAGTTTGAGGCGTCAAAACGGGACACACTTTCCGCACGGCAAAACCGCCGTGGCTGCGTAGGGCAGCGGCTCCGTTACTCGCCCAGAATTAGCGCGGCAAGCTCGTCCTGAGTGTCCACCACGTAGTCGGCGCCGGCGGCTTCGAGTTCTGCGCGACCGCGGAAGCCCCAGGTGACGCCGGCGCTCTTAAGGCCGGCGTTGTGGCCGGTCAAAACATCGACATTCGAATCGCCCACATAGAGCGTGGTTGCCGGGTCCGCGCCCAGCTCCTCCATCACATGCAGCGTGACGGGTGCTTCGGGCTTGGGCGGAAACGCGTCCACGCGGCCCTGCACCAGCGCAAAGCGATCGGTGCCAAAGTACTTCTCGATAAGCGGCGCGGCCGAAATATGGTCCTTGTTGGTGAGCACGGCAAGCTGAACGCCCGCGGCGAGCAGGCGGTCGAGCATCTCGATCGTGCCGGCATAGGGGGCGGTGTGGTCCTCCTTGTGCTCGCCGTAATATGCCCTAAACTCGGCGAGCGTCTGCTCAAACATGCGACCGTCGCCCGCATACTCGGCGGGCATAAAGCGCTCGACCAGCTTGAGCATGCCGTTTCCCACCTTGTAGCGGTATTCGTCTACGGCAAACGTGGGCCAGCCGTGCATCTCGCAGGTATGGTTGCCGGCTGCTGCCAGGTCCTCGAGCGTGTTGAGGATGGTGCCGTCCAGATCAAAGATCACATGGGAATAAGCTGCTGCCATGGGTGCTCCTGCCGTTTAAGTTGCAAAACGCTCCCCATGATACTGGCCTTGCGCTTCAGGCATGTTTGGAATCTGAATCTCTGTAACAGCCTCGAGCTACACTGCGGCGACTGCAGGCCTTTGCCGTTAGCAAATCCTCGGCAGCTGTTCCCCCACGAGCATATCGAGGATACGGGTCGAGCCCCATCCGGTGCGCACACGCACGGCGGGACGAGCGCCTTCGGCGACCGGTAGCACGCGCCCGATGATGGCGGCGTTCTCGCCGTAGCGGGCGGCACGCATGGCCGCCAGCGCCGCGTCGGCCTGCTCGGCGGGCACCACGGCGACCATCTTGCCCTCGTTTGCCACCTGCAACACGTCGTAGCCGAGCATCTCGCAGGCGGCCTGCACGTCAGGGCGCACGGGTACGGCGTCCTCGTCAATTTCCATGGCAACGCCGCTGGCCTGCGCAAACTCGTTGAGCGTGGATGCCAGGCCGCCACGCGTGGGGTCGCGGAAGCACCGCGTGTCGGGCGCGGCGGCCAGCACGTCGGCAATCAGGCGGTTGAGCGGCGCGGCGTCGCTCTCGATGCTGCTCGAAAACGCCAGGCCCTCGCGCTGGCTCATGATGGCGATGCCGTGGTCGCCCAGCGTGCCCGAGACCAGGATGACATCGCCGGGCTGGCAGTTTGCACCGCTGAGCGCCACGCCCGCAGGCACCTCGCCCACGCCGGCGGTATTGATGTAGACGCCGTCTGCCCCGCCGCGCTCGACCACCTTGGTGTCGCCGGTGATGATCGCCACGCCTGCCTCGCGCGCCGTCTCGGCCATGGTCTGCACAATCTGGCGCAGCTTGTCCATGGGATAACCTTCTTCGAGGATGAAGCCGCATGACAGGTAGCGCACGTTGGCGCCCGAGGTCGCGACGTCGTTGACGGTTCCGCACACGGCGAGCCTGCCGATGTTGCCGCCGGGGAAAAACTGCGGCGTCACCACAAAGCTGTCGGTCGACATGGCGATGTGCCCGCTTGCGGGCAGCGCGGCGACGCCGGCGTCGTTGCCCGCAAGCAGCTCGGGCGACCCAAAGGCATCCAGGAAGACCTCGTCGATAATGCGTTTCATCATCTGCCCGCCGGAGCCGTGGCCCAGCAGGACAGTACTATCGGTGGCAGTATGGGGCATATCGAAAACTCCAATCGAGGGTGTTTGAGCTAGTCGTGATAACGATAATGTGCCGCGCAGCTGCCTTCCGAGCTCACCATGCACGGGCCGACGGGGTGCTCGGGCGTGCACGCGTGGCCAAAGAGCGGGCAGTCGCTCGGCGTAATGGCCCCGCGCAGTACGTCGCCGCAGCGACATCCGCGCGGCTCGACCGTCGGCTCGATCGGCACGTCATAGCGGGCGCCGGCGTCAAAGCGCGCGAACTCGGGGCGGATGGAAAGGCCCGAGGCGGGAATCGGTCCCAGCCCGCGCCACGTGGTGTCGCACGGCTCAAATACCTGCTCGACCAGCTGGCGCGCCACGGGGTTGCCGTCCGCATTGACGCCGCGGCGGTAGGCGTTATCGATCGCGGGCCGTCCCTCAATAACCATCTGGACCAGCATGCAGATGCCCTGCAAGATATCGACCGGCTCAAACCCGGTAACCACGCCCGGGGTCCTAAACTCGTCGACCAAAAAGCCAAAGGGTGCCACGCCCGTGATGGTGGCGACATGGCCCGGCAGGATAAACCCGTCGATGGTCGTCTCGGGGTCGTTGGCGATTGCGCGCAGCGCCGGCGGCGTGGTTTTATGGGCGCAGTAGACCGAGAAGTTCTGGAGTCCGCGCGCGTCTGCCTCCAGGATGGCGGCGGCGATGGTGGGTGTCGTGGTCTCAAAGCCAACGCCTATAAAAATGACCGGGCGGTCGGGGTTGTGCTCGGCAATATCGAGCGCGTCGAGCGGGGAGTAGACGATGCGGATGTCGCGCCCTGCCGCCTTTTGCGCGGCAAGCGAGGTAGACGATCCGGGAACGCGCATCATGTCGCCAAACGTGGTGATGATGGCGCCGTCCATCTTGGCGAGTGCGATTGCGTGGTCGATGTCGCGGTTCGCGGTGACGCAGACCGGACAGCCCGGGCCACTCAGCAGCTTGAGCCCCGCCGGCATAATGGAGCGAAAGCCATAGCGGCCGATGCTCACGGTGTGCGTGCCGCAGACTTCCATAAGGTTGATGGTGCGGTCGCTGACAAGCTCGTGAATGCGCTCGATGAGCTCGCGGGCCAGCTTGGGGTCGCGAAATGCCGAAAAGTCGATGCCGGAGTGAACCGGCTGTGCCGCCGCCACTAGTATGCCTCGGCCGGATCGGTTGCCAGCTGGTCCTCCTCGACCAGCTCGGTCATAGTGTTGACCAGGTCGAGCGTCTCTTGAGCTTCCTGCTCGTCAACAATCTGGATGCCAAAGCCGGCATGCACGAGAACATAGTCTCCCACCTGCGCCGTCGGCACGAGCCTCAACGATACCGGACGCTCGATGCCCATCATGTCGACGGTCGCCTTTAGGTCGTCGTCGCGTTTGATCACTTTACCGGGAACGGCAAGGCACATAATGTTCCCCTTTTATACGCTTTGCGCTGGATGGGCGCACAATAATCTATCGCTTGATGGTAGCGCTCGAAGGGGGTCGCGGGCAAACGCGTTACGCCTGTGAGACGGCGGCGCGCAGGCCGGCAGCGCTGCTTAGCGCGGTGCTGCCTGTGCGAGGCGAGCGCGCGCGATGGCGGCCTGACCATAGGCGATACAGCCGTCGTTGACGGGCATGGTGTGGGGAACCAAGATGGCAAGCCCCGCGTTTTGGAGTTCGCGCATGAGAATCTGAAGCAAGAGTCGGTTCATAAACACGCCGCCCGAGAGCGCGACGGTATCGATGTCCTCGCGGGCGCAGATTTCGCTTGCGATGCGGGCCGATGCACGCGAAACGGCGATATGGAAGTCGAGCGCGAGCTTGTCGGCCGGTGCGCCGGCCGCAATTCCATTCAAGAGCGCCTCGAAAAACGGCTGGGGGTCCAAGATCGGGGAGCCGTCGGCAGGCGCGGATGCGTCCACCTGGCCATCGATGGCAGAGACATTTTTTCCGCCGAGCGCACGCCGAGCAGCGGCTTCGAGCTCGATGGCGGGCTCGCCTTCGTAGGTTGCCCGCTCGCAAATGCCCAGGATTGCGGCTGCGGCGTCAAACAGGCGACCCATGCTGCTTGTGTGCGGACTGTTGATGTTCCGCTCGACCATCGTGGCCGTCACGCTACGCGTCTGCTTGTCGAGGCTGCCCAAAAGCCCTGCGGCGCCTGGGTGTTCGAGCAGATCGAGCTCGCCGAGCAGGGCAAAGGCGTTGCGACGGGCATCGCGCACGGATGCAGCACCGCCAGGCAGCGGCCAGGCACGTAGGTGCGCGGCGCGCTCAAAATCGGCAAGGCCGGCGACAAGAAACTCGCCGCCCCAAATGATCCCGTCGGTGCCGGCGCCCGTGCCGTCGAAGGCAATGCCCAGGACGCGCGCGTCAGGCGCAAGCTGGCCCGCGGCGATGGCCTCGGCCATCACGCTCGCGATGTGTGCGTGATGATGCTGAACTTCGACAAGCGGCAGATTGCGCTCCCGCGCCTGCTCGCGTGCCCACTGGCTCGATAGATAGCTGGGGTGTAGATCGCAGGCCAAGGCGGCGGGTGCTAGGTCAAAAAGGTCTTCCAGTCGCGTACGCGCCGCATTCCAGGCGTCGAAGGTCTCGCCGTTCTCAACGTCTCCAATATGCTGCGACACAAAACAGGCTGCCTTGCCGTCCGCATCCTCGCGCGTGAGTGCGATCGTGGCCTTTTGCTGCGGGCCGCAGGCGAGCACGGAGGGCGCGGCACCGCCGAGCGTCGGCAGCGGCAACGGCTGCGGCGCATATCCGCGAGCACGGCGTACGGGCATAACGGCACCGTCGACCACACGTACTACGGAGTCGTCGTAGCGCGAGAGGATCGCGCGGTCATTGCCGAGCAGCGCGTCGGCGATACCGGCGGTAACGAGGTGCTCCCAGGCAAGATCGTCGTCGGTCTCGATAGGCTCTTCGCTCAAGTTTCCGCTGGTCATGACGAGTGCGTGCATGTCATGGGTTTCTGCCGCGGCAAGCAACAGATGCTGAAGCGGGGTATAGGGGAGCATGACGCCGAGTTCGGGCAGATCGTGCGCAACGGACGGTGTGAGTTCGAGAGCATCGGAGAAATCTCCCTCGCCAGCACCACGCCGGCGCAGCAGCACGATGGGGCGGATGCTGCCGGCCAGCAAGTCGCGCTCGGCATCATCGACATGGCACAGGCGCTCGGCGCCGCCAAGGTCGCGCACCATAACGGCAAGCGGCTTGTTGCTGCGGCGCTTGCGACGGCGCAACTCGGTCACCGCCTGTTCGTTGGCGGCGTCGCAAGCCAGATGGAATCCGCCCAGGCCCTTGATGGCAACAATGCCGCCGGCCTCGAGCAGCTCGACACAGCGCTCGATGATGGCATCGCTGGCCTCGCGCGTGTCGCCGACAGCCGGCGTCGCCCCCGAGCTCTCGAGCTCCATATCGCCCGCCGCCTCGCGCCAGGTAATATGCGGCCCGCAGTCAAAACAGGCATCGGGCTGCGCATGAAAGCGCCGGTCAAGTGGGTTGGCATACTCCGCAGCGCACTCAGGACACATGGGGAAGCGGTCCATAGAGGTGGCCGCTCGGTCGTAAGGCAGCGACCGGATGATGGTAAAGCGCGGCCCGCAGTTGGTGCAGTTGATAAAGGGGTAGTGATAGCGTCGGTCGGCGGGGTCGAACAGCTCGTGCAAGCAGTCGTCGCAGGTGGCGATGTCGGGCGAGACGAGCGTCGTATGCGCAGTCTGATTCTGTGACGCCACGATGCGAAAGTCCTGCTCATTGGCGGCATCCCAAGTGTCGGGCTCCAAATCCGTAACGTCAACGCGCTCCACGCGAGCCGCGACAGGCGCATGCTCCGACAGCGCGGCAACAAAGCCATCGACGGCCGCGCCCGAAGCATGCGCCTCGACATGCACGCCGTCGCCCGCGTTGAGCACCCAACCGCAGATGCCGTGCGCCGTGGCCTCGCGATACACAAATGGCCGCATGCCAACGCCCTGCACAATGCCCGTCACATGAATATGCACATGCCGCATGCGACTCTCCTCATCAAAACCGACCAAAAAGGGACAGGTTTTTTTGGTAGGTAAAACTTCTAAACCTGCCAAAACAAACCTGTCCCTTTTTGGCAGGTGCGCTGCGTGAAATCCCGCTACAGTCCTAGGCTTTGCCCGGTGGCGGCGCAGGTGAGCTCGCCGTGCTTAACGCCGCGCAGGCCCAGCAGGCGGTCAGCCAGCTCGTAGACGCGCTCGCCGCGACCCTTGAGTGCCAGAATCTCCAAGCAGTTGTGGTGGTCCAGATGCACGTGCATGGTCGAGACGATCTCGTCGGTGTAGTCGTGCTGCACCTCGTCCAGGCGACGCGTCAGGTCGCCGGTATGGTGGTCGTAGATCATAGTGAGCGATCCGATAACGTGCTCATCGGGCGTGCGCATCTGCTCCTTGGCGATTGAGGCGCGAATCAGGTCGCGCACGGCCTCGGAGCGGTTGGCCACATCGCCGCGGCGCGCGATCTGCTCGTCAAAGCGGCGCAGCAGGTCGTCGGGCGCGGTGACCGAAAAGCGGACAAGCTCGGAGCTGGAGCCACCGCGCTGGCAGCTCGCCTCGGTACCCGCGCCGTGGTCGTGCCCGCAGTCGTGCGCGTGCTCGTGTTCGGCCACGTTACACCAGCTTCACAGAGCCGACGGAGTTGTGGTCGGCCTCGATGGCCTCTTCGTAGCCCTCGAGCGCATCGTGTGCCTCGTGCAGCGCGGCCATGGCGGCCTCGAGCTTGGCGCCAATACGCTCCATGTCAAAGTTCTCGGTCGCATGCAGCAGCTGATGGCTCCACTCGTGAGCGAGCTCGATGGTGTCGTCGACCTGCTTGACGCTCATGGCAAGCTGGCTCATGTTCATTCCAACGTCATGCATGGGAAATCTCCTTTTGTACGGGGCAATCCAGTGGTTCAGATTCTACTACGCTCGCCTTGGGCGCCGCCGCATAAGAAAACGGGTGCGAGTCCGTCTGACCCGCACCCGTTCACTGGGGGCTGTTTGTGCCTACCATACTATCCGTGGTCGCGCGCCCTGCACCCGGCACTCCGGCGAGCGGTGCAAAACCGCTCATGGACGGCAGATAGGTAACAAGCGTATTACAGATGCTTCTCCAGCAGCGCTTGAAGCCTTGCCTTGGGTAATGCGCCGACCGAGCGGTCGACTTCCTCGCCGTTCTTAAAGACGATCAGCGTGGGGATGCTCATGACGCCAAACTTCATGGCCAGGTCCTGGTTGTCGTCGACGTTGCACTTGGCCACGGCAAGCTTGCCGGCCAGCTCATTGGCGACCTCGTCCACGATGGGCGAGAGCGAACGGCACGGCCCACACCACGGTGCCCAAAAATCAACCAGTACGGGCAGGCTATCGTTGACGACGGCGTCGAAGTCCTCGGGGGTAATCTGCTTAATGTCAGCCATGGTGACCTCCATAATGCGACGCGGCTCGGCCGCGTAAAACTCAGTACGACCGTGCTTATACCCAGCGGCCCGCAAAGCAACCACTCGCGGGCGGCTCTTTTATATAATGGTGGGCACGCAAACGATTGGAGAGCGCATGCCCACGTCACAAAGCCAGAAAAAAGAAGCCATCGCCCAGGCCACCGAGCAGGAGCTCGCATCGCTTGCGGCGCGTGGCGTGCGTATCGCGGGCAACGCGTGCTCACCGATTGTGCTAGTCAAAGGCGATTTGGATGAGGCCGAGCGCTCGGGCGGCGAGCTCGCCGCCGGCGCGGATGGCGCCGCGCTGCGCAAGGCGCTCGGGGCTATCGGTTATGCGCCTGAGAATTTCTGTGTGCTGGCAAGCGTTGCCGGCGCGGGCGACGGGGCGGTTGCGGTGGGCGAGGCCCTGACGTGCGAGCTGTTCCGCGAGGCGCTCGAGACCTTGGACCCCGAGGCGGTGCTGCTGCTGGACAACAGTGCGGCCGACGTCATGCGCGAAACCTATGCCGATATGCTCGTGGCGATCGATGACTTTGACACCGCCATGCTCAAGCCCGGTCTGGTCGCCCATGTGCAGGGGCGCCGCGTACTCGCGCTCGATGGATTTGAGGCGGCGCTGACCGACAAGGCCGCCAAGCAGCGCATGTGGGCCTACATCAAGCAACTGACCCCGGCGGCCGCGCCTCTGTAGCCGGTCAGCGTCGGTAAAGCGACTCCGGCGGTCGATCTGCGCCATGAACAGTACGCCGCGCCCCTACATCACGGCGCGCAGCTCGAACCGGTCGCCGTTGATGCGGAACTGGCAGTTGCCGTTCATGCGCTCCACGGCAAGCTTAATGCTCTTGGTGCCAAAACCGTGGCCGGCATGTTGGTTCACGGGCATACCGTCGACCATGTGTGGCGCGCGTCCAAACGTGTTGGAAACCAAAAGCAGCAGCTGGCCGTCCTCAAGCCGCAGGTCAAGGTCGACAAAGCGTTTGCCTTCGGGGGCGGCGCTTGCGGCGATGATGGCATTTTCCAAGGCATTCGAAAGCACGCTGAACAGGTCGGTATCGCCTACATGAACGGTTCCGGGTACGGCGGCGCGTAGGTCGGCGGTGATACCGTGCTTGTTGATATCCGAGCTAAATGACGAAAGCACGATGTTGACAGTCTCGTTGGCGCAGTAGCGGCGCACAGCGGTGCGGTCGTTGGTCTTGCAAAGCTCATCGATGCGTTCGAGCGCCTCGTCGATGTGCCCTTCCTCAATAAGAATGGCCAGGCCGCGCAGGAAGTGCCGCATGTCGTGGCGAAGAATCGACAGCTCGCGTCCGGACTGGCGCCAGGCCTCGAGCTCCTTTATGGCTGTACTGTCGCGCGTCTCGAGCATCCAGCGCTCGCGCTCGGCAACTTCCTTTGCTTCGTATTCACGCAGGTAGACGGCGAGAAACATAATGTAGAAGGCGCAAAGGGCAAAGGCCAAAAACTCAACGGTCACCACCGAGCCCGAGTGGAACAGCGTGGTGTAGACGT
>CAKUHA010000032.1 GCA_934655755.1 uncultured Collinsella sp. | reverse complement strand
GCTGCTCTACAGTCCTGCGCAAGACGGAAAGCACATTAAGTGCTTTCCTTTGCGTGCGGAACTCGCGACAAACTTAACCCGCGCCCCACAGCCCCGGAGACCCTCCCTGCCGTCACTTTCTTCGAAGACTTTGTTGCTCGCCGCTTCGCGGCTCGGGGTCCCCGTTCTCCGCGGCGGGGTTGTCTAAGGTTCTTGTTGAAACTCGGCCTTTGGCTCAAAGAAAAACGGGGGATGCGTTTGTGCATCCCCCGTTTTTGTTGCGGTTACTCTAGGTCAATAAATTTGGTGCTAAGGATCTTGCCGTCTTTTACTAACATTCTGGCCATGGTGGGGCCTCTGGTGCCTCTGGGGTAGCTGGCGCTGCCGGGGTTGAGGACCAGGCAGCGGCCTACTTGGGCTTCTTTGGTTACGTGGGTGTGGCCGTTGATGGCTACGTCTACTGATCCCACCGGGAGGTCTTCGCGGTAGTGGGCTACGGCGAATTTAAGACCTTCGTAGGTAAAGAGGGCTAGACGGTCCACATCGGGGCCGTAGTCTCGGTAGTAGTCGTTGTTGCCTAGGACCGCTCGCACGGGGGCGATGGTGCATAAGTGTTCGTAGTCCATCTCGGACGTTAGGTCTCCGGCGTGAATGATCAGGTCTGCGCCCTTCAGCTCATCCAGGAGCGCGGGAGAAAGATAGCCGTGGGTGTCCGAGATGATGTCGATGCGCTTGGCGTCCGCACTGTTCATGAGATCCCTTTCGCAAAACCGATTTCGTATCCAACGTCTACATCAAAAAGGCCCCACGGCTCCGTAGACGATTTTGGTCTACAGAGCTGCGGGGCCAGTGTTCTACAGGCTCAGGGCCTTCTTGAGCGGCACGACACGACGGCGCGAAACCGGCACGCGTTCGTCAACGCCCGTAATGCCCAGCTGGATGGCACCCGAAGGCACCGTCTCCACGTCCGTGACGCACGCCAGGTTCACGATATAGCGGCGATGCACGCGGAAGAAGCCAAAATCGCACAGCTTGGCCTCGAACTGTGCCAGCGAGGTCGTCGACAGAAAACGATCGTCGATGGTGTAGATGCAGGAGTAATCGTCCTTGGCCATGATAAAGCGAATGTCGTCCACAGGGATGAGGACCTTGCGGCCGCCCTTTTCCACCGGGATGCGCTCGATAGTCACCTTGCTGTCGGTGACGGGCTTGCTGCGCTGTATAACCTTCTCGATGGCGCGATCAAGACGCGCTTCCTCGACAGGCTTCATCAGATAGTCGACGGCATCGACATCAAACGCCTCGACCGCATGGTCGCTATAGGCGGTCACAAAAACGATCGCTGGCGGGTTCTTGAGCTTATGCAGCGCCTCGGCAAGCTGCAGGCCCGATGCACCGGGCATCGAGATGTCGAGAAACACGACATCGACCCGACTTTCCATGAGCATCTCAATGGCGGAGCGAACGCTCGACGCCTCTGTGATCGTGCCGATCTTGCCCGTCTGCTCGAGCAAGAAGCGAAGCTCCGAGCGAGCCGGCGCCTCATCATCCACAATCATCGCACGCAGCATAGGGATAAAACCTTTCGTCAACAAACTACGCCGGGCATCCGCCGTTTGGCGTTGAGCCCGTAGCCCTTTATTTTACTCTTGAATGTCAAAGATGCTCTCCGACAAATCAAGATGCAAGAGCACTTTGGTGCCCTTGCCCCGCGCCGATTCGACGCGCGTATAGGAATGCGGTCCATAAAAGCGATGGATGCGCTCAGAAATATTGTGCATGGCCACGCCGGCACCGCCACCTTGCGGGGAGCTGGCGTCGGGGCGGGCGGAGCGCTCGTCAAACAACCTGGCGGCGGTGCCCTCGTCCATGCCCACACCATTGTCGGCAACAGAAATCAGAATCGCGTCATCGCCATCCTGATGAACCGACACGTCAATCACCAATGCGTCGGCGTCGCCCATGCCATGCCGCACGGCGTTCTCGACGATCGGTTGGATTACGAAAGCCGGAACCAGCGTGTCCTCGACGTCCTCAGACACATCGAAGGTCGCCAGTACGCGGTCCTCGCCAAAGCGCGCCTTCTCAAATGTCAGGTAACGCTTGGTCTGGGCCACCTCGCGCGAGACCGGAATGAGCGACCCCGAGTTGTCGAGCGTGGCGCGATAGAACGACGAGAATTCGCGCAGCAGCTCGCGGGCCCGCAGCGGGTCGGTGCGCGTAAAGGACGCGATGGTGTTGAGCGTGTTGAACAGAAAGTGCGGATTGATCTGCGCTTGCAGGGCGCGAACCTCGGCACGGGCCGTGAGCTCCTTTTGCACCTCGAGCTCGTGGATGGCGAGCTGCGTGGACAGGATCTCGGCAAAGCCAGAAGCGAGCGCATACTGGGTGCGGTCGACGGCGCGCGGCGTGCGATAGTAAAACTTGAGCGTGCCGACGGTGCGGTCGCCTACCTTAATAGGCGCGATGATGCCGGCAGGGACCTGGTTGTGAGTGCCGTCCGAACCGACGACGTCCACCACGCGATTGAACGACTGCACGATGCCATGCTCAATGACGTAGCGCGTGGCAAGCGTATGGATGGGCGAATCGGGCAGCAGCTTTTCCTCGAACTCGCCCGCACAGGCCAACACGTTGCTCTCATCGGTGATGGCAACGGTCATGGCGCGCGTCTCGGGCAGGATGCGACGACACACCAGCAGCGCCGACTCCTGCGTCAGGCCGCCCTTGATGTCCTCGAGCATGGCCGACGCAACCGAGAGCGTCTCCTCGGTGTACTGCGAGCGCACCGAATCGGGGTTGAGCGTCAAAAAGATAAAGATGCACAGGAAAATGCAGAGCAGAGCACAGGCGACAACCGTCGCAATGGGCTCGATTCCGGTCGCCAGCGCAAAGATGAAGTAGGCCATCACGCAGATGGCACAGAACACGGCAATGATGCGGAAGAACGAAATTGAGCTGTCGCGCCCGTCGCGGCGGTCGGCCATTACTCCCCCTCCAGGATGTTGATCAGTTGAGCGTCACGCCAAAGCCCGTCCATAATCTTGGGCCAGAAGCTCTGGAAACGCAGGTAGCTTGCGGCGTTTTGGCGCGCATACGCCTGGGCCTCGGCAATACCGTAGCGCCAGATGTGCAGGTAGCCTTCGTGCTCGCGGGTAAACATGCTGCGCACCATGGCGGTCTTGCGCACGCGGTCGTCGAGCTCGCGCGAAATCCACGGGCCCGGATAGGGCATGAGCGATGCGGCCGTAACGGGAATGAGCTCCTTTTGGTGCGCGGCAAACGTCAGCTTGGCTCGTTCGTAGTACCAACGATACACGTCCTGCATAAAGCGCGGCGAGCGCTTCTCGGACTCGGGCGGTAGATGGCGCACGGTCCACTCGTTGTCGAACCATACGTCGTAGCCAAACATGCGCATGTTAAAGAGATAGTCCAGGTCCTCACCGCGGGTGATAAACGGGTCGAAGGCCACACGGGTAAAAGCGCGGGCATGCAGGGCCATAAGGCCGCCGCACACATAGTTGGAGCGCGAGATGCGCGTACCCGAGAGCGCCTTTTTCATCCAGCGGTTGAACTCGATGCGCTTGGTCCACCAGCGATGGCAGATGCCCACTTTGTCCGTGGGGGCAAGCGGCGATCCGTCGCGGTCGTAGAAATAACCGCTCTTGACCAGGATCGGCAGGCCCTGGCGCGTCTGCTGCCCCAGCGCATACGTCGCGCGCTTCATGAAGTCGGCATCGATGACGGTCTCGTCGTCGTCGACGAAGATAACGGCATCGTGGCCCAACACGGCGGCGCAGGCCAGCCCCATGTTGCGGATGGCGCCGTAACCGCGAAGGCTCACGCACTCGCCCGACCCCTTGGGCGCAATCTGCGCCACGCGGTCCGCGATACGCGATGCCTCGATATTGGTAACGACGGTCACGTTGAGCGTGGGATGCGCGTCAACGATCTCGTGCACGCGCTTTGATACGTCGTCCGTGGCAGACGCCGGACAAACCACCAGCAAGATAATGCGCGGGATGTCGCGCACCTGCTCGAACGAACCCAGGCAGCGGTCGAGCTCGGGATTGGCAGCATTGAGCTTTGTCGAATGGTCATAGGTGCCGGGGGCATTTGCACGGGCATCATCGCCAGCCCAATACGTTGGAATCACCACCGTGGCATTCATGCCTTACCCTCCTTACAACACAAAAACAGGGCGCCACCAAACACAGGCGACGCCCCGCGACCTAGCTGATTCAATCATACCCACTTGGGGTCGGCATTGGTGGGTAGACGGAAATGTTTTACGTCCGGAACCTTAAAAGAGCACCGCGGACAAGCACTATCCCCGCGCTTACTGTGCCGCCTGAACTATACGAGACAGGCGAACCAGCAGGATAAAGCCCACCACCAGCAGCACGCCAATGGAAAGGACGCCCAGCGACGGGTTGCCGGTCAGCGAGGTGACGACCGACACCAGGAAGGTGCCCATAACGCTTGCGTAGCGACCAAAGATATCAAAGAAACCGTAGTACTCGTTGGACTTTTCCTTGGGAATGATGCGACCGAAGTAGCTGCGGCTCAGCGCCTGCACGCCTCCCTGGAACAGGCCGACCAAGATGGCGAGCACCCAAAACTCGAAGGCGGTCTTTAAGAAGAACGCGGCAAAGAGCACGATGCCCATATAGGCGGCGACGGCCACCATGATCATGTTGAGCGTACCCACGCGACCGGCGAGCTTGCCGTAGATAATGGCGGACGGGAAGGCTACAAACTGCGTGACGAGCAGCGCCAGCACCAGCTGGGTCGAATCGATACCCAAAGCCGAGCCGTAGCTGGTGGCCATGGAAATGACCGTATGCACGCCGTCGATATAGAAGAAGAACGCGATCATGTAGACCAACACGGTCTTGTTGCGGGCAATCTCACGCATGGTGTGTCCGACCTCGGAGAACACGCCGCCCACAATGTGGCCGAGGGTGTCCTCGGGACCGCGCTCGCGACCGTACTTTTGCTTATAGGTGCGAATGAGCGGCAAGGTAAAGATGAGCCACCAGGCACCGGTGATGATAAACGACAGGCGCGTTGCCAACATGGTGGGAACACCAAGGGCAGGGCCGCCCATGATGAGTGCCAGGCAGACGATGAAGGGCACGGTCGAGCCGATGTAGCCCCAAGCATAGCCCGAGCTCGACACGGCATCCATGCGCTCGTCGGTGGTGATGTCGGGCAACATGGCGTCGTAGAACGTCATGGACGAGTTGAGGCCGATGGTGCACAGCACGTAGACGGTCAAAAACGCCATGGCAGACATGGGGATAGCCTGTGCCAGGCAAAGGACCAGACCCGTGAGGAAGAAGCCCAGGAAGAACTTGATCTTGTTGCCGGCGTAATCGGCAAGCGCTCCCAGAATGGGCATGAGCATGGCGATGACCAGCGAGGCGATCGTCTGCGCGTTGCCCCAAGCGACCACGAGGTCGGCCGAGGAGGCACCGGTATTGATGGCGTTAAAGTAGATGGGCACCACCGAGGTATTGAGCAGCACGAGGGCCGAGTTGCCCACATCGTACATAACCCAGTTACGCTCGAGCTTGGTGTATTTCATGGACAGGGCCCCTTCGTATTCGCCCGATATGCAGTTAGTTCATCGTACCCCAATTGTCCAGAAGCTCCGGTAAGGATTCGGCAAAGGGGCGCGCACGGGCATGCAAGCCGGTGGGACAGACCCGCATCCCCAACGCAGTTGCGGTGAAATACGGACTGTTTGGCCACTAAAGACGCCTATTTAGTCCATATTCCACCGCAACTTATTGGAGAGCGTGGGCGAGATGGTTCGTTATTCCTCGCGGTCGAACTCCTCGTCGGTGCCGAGCACACGGCCGCTGTAGTTGACATGGCTGGTCACGGCCTCCATATCGCCCGTTTCGATGAATCGCGCGACCGTGCACTCGTAATCGACCAGCGCGCGGTCAAAGACCTCGGGGAAGCTCTCGTTCGAGACCTCGTCGGTAAAGGGATTCTTCCAGGGCAGATGGCCCAGGTTGCCGGTGCGCTCGGGCAGCTCGGTCGTCACGCGGTGAGCGAGGCCATCGAGCAGCGAGTAGTCGTGTACCAGGCCCTCGACCAGGGCAATTGCACGCGTCTTGGCCGAACCGGCCGGTTCAATGGCGCGATAGAGCAGCTGCATGTCGGCAACGGCGGCGCCGTACTCCCCCGCCGGGATATCGATCCCGTACACACGCCCGGCGACATAGCTCATCAGCACGCCGGCCACGCGATTGATACGGTCGGTAGTAACGATCTCGCCCGCTGGCGGATAGTCATCGACCGTGGCACCATCGCGCTTGATCTGCAGCATCAGCACGTCCAGGTCGCTCTCGAGCACCGCATGGACCTGGCTGCCCGAATCCTCCAGCTCGGAATCGGACTCAACGATGCCAAACTGCTGCTCGTAGACAAAGGGATGGGCATTGCGGTCGAGCACGTAGTGCGACAGCAGGCCCAGCGCAAAGGCGCGACCCAAGTTGGCATCGCGTGGAAGCAGGTGAGACACGCCATCGCGCAGGCACGAGAACTGGCGCGACATGCGCGAACGGTGCATAACCTGCGCCAACAGCGTGCAGTCGGAAACGCGCGGCGTCAGAATGTGGAAGAAAAACGGGTCGGGACCCTGGTTGCCCAGGATAAAAGCAATGCGCTCCTCGTCAGACGTAATAACGCCCTGCGGCAGACGCTCAATGCTTTCCTCGCCAAATAGATGATGGGTGATAAGCGCGGGCATAGCGATCCTTTCGATAACATTCGATGCCACCCATTATGCCCACCGCGCGGCCATACCAAACCTGCATCGGCAAACGATGTTGCGCAGGTCTCGCTACGCGAGCCCCAAATGGGCCTTGACCTCGGCGGCACGGCGACGAGATACGGGCACGGTCGAGCCCACGCGATCGAGTCGAAGCTCCATGAGGCCCGTGGAGCCGACCTCGACATTGTGCACGTCTTCCAAATTGACCAGATAGCTGCGATGGACGCGGATAAAGCCCTCGGAGCCCAAGCGGCGCTCGAGCGAGGAGATCGACTCATTGATCAGGTACGTTCCCTCGGCGCAGACGGCGTTGCAAAAATCAGCGCGCGCCTCAAAGTAGCAGACGTCCGCGACGGGAATGAACACCTTTTTGCCCCCGCGGTCCACCGTCAGGCGCAAAGGCTGACGCGGAGCATGGACAACACGCCGGGCGCCCAAAGCAGTCTCGATCTTGTCGAGCGCCTTTGACAGGCGCGCGTCCTCAACCGGCTTGACGACGTAGTCGACGGCATCGAGGTTATAGGCATCGGCCGCATACTCGGCAAATGCCGTCACAAACACCACGACCGGCGGCGTCTTTAGGTTCTGCAGCGTCTCGGCAAGCTCAATTCCCGAGCGCCCGGGCATCGTGATGTCCAAGAACAGCACGTCGGGCTTGTTCGACAGAATCGACTCCACGGCCTCGGTGACATTGCCCGCCTCGGCAATGGTTCCCACGCGCGCATCCTTTTCCAACAGATAGCGTAGCTCAGCCCTAATTGGGGGCTCGTCATCAACCACCAGGATGTTCCAGCCTTCGGACATATGCGCTTCCCCTCTTTTTCTCTCAATCAACCCGCGTGCTACACCGTCAACGGCGCCGGTTCATGCGGCTCGCCGTTCAGCTCAACGATGACCTGCGTTCCCACGCCCTCCTGGGACTTCACGCGCATGCCAGAATCTTCTCCGTAAAAGAAATGGATGCGCTGAAGCACGTTGAAGAGCGCCAGGCCGCAACCTCGCTTGATGGAGCCGTCGGCAGTAATGCTCTCGGGCTCCTCTCGGCGATGCTGCTCAAACAGATGCGCGCAGACTTCTTCGCTCATCCCGATGCCGTCATCTTCGACGATGATTTCCAAGCCGTCATCGGTCTCAAAAGCCCTAACACGAATAGAAAGCGGCTCGATCTCGCGCTGCGCATGCTTGATGCAGTTTTCGAGCAGCGGCTGCAAGATAAACGGCGGCACCAGGCTGTCGCGCACCTCGAAGTCGATATCGACCGAGACGCGCAGACGGCCGTCGCCGTACCGGGCCTGCATAAGATTGATATAACGAGTGCCCTGTTCCACCTCGTGCTCGAGCGTGGTGAGCGTATCGGAGTCAGAAAGCGTCTGACGATAGTAGTTGGAAAAGTCGATCAGCAACGATCGCGCCTTGTCGGGCTCGGTTCGAACGAGCGACACGATAGTGCTAATGGTATTGAATAGAAAATGCGGGTCGACCTGCGACTGCAGGGCGCGAAGCTCAACGCGGGCTGTGAGCTCGTCCTGGCGCTCGAGCTCAAAGCTCGCGAGCTGCGTGGAGATAAGGTCGGCAAAGCCCGAGGCCAGAGCCGTCTGGCGCATATCGATGCTGCTCAGGCGGGGGTAATACAGCTCGAGCGTGCCCACGCAATGCCCGCGCACGGTAAGCGGCGCGACAATGCCGGCGCGCAGGCGGGGAAAATAGCCGCCCGTCTCATTGGAGGTGTCGCGCGAAAACACGCTCTGCTCGCCCGTTTCAATCACACTGAGCGTGGTCTTGAGCACTACCGGGGTTCCGGCAGGGCACTTTGCCGAATCCTCGCCCCAGCTCGCCAGCACCTGCTTGCCGTCGGTAAAGCAGATGGCAGAGGCGATGGTCTCGGACAGGATAATTTTAGAGGCACCCAGGGCCGCTTCGGGCGTAAGGCCGCGCGACGTGTAGGCGAATATTTTTGATGCAATGGCGAGCGTACGGTCGGTTGCGCTCGATGTGAGGTCATCGGGAACCACAAAAACATACGAGAAAAAGAAGCACAGCATGACCAGGCCGGCAATAACGACAACGCCCGGAACGGGATTGGGATTATCGGTTAAATCCCAGATAAGCAGCAGGATAAGCGCCGGAACGACAACACCAAGCAGGATGGCCTGGACCACATGCTGGGCCGTACGAAAGACCTTGGTAGAGTTGTAGCTCTTACCCAGAATCAGCCTATTGAAATCCACCGTCATCCCCTTCTGACTAACGCACCCATAGCAATAAAGAGGGCCGCAAGCGACCCTCTTTATTGCATTATGCAATCAATTTCTTTGATTTACATCCAGCCATCGATGAACGGTAGCCTACGCGCTGTACTTGTTGGCTTCGCCGAAGGTGCCGGCCTCGACAATCCAACCGTCCTTCATGATGACGTCCATGTTGTCGGTGTTGAGCACGTGGATGTCGGCGGCGACGTCACCGTTGACGACCAGCAGGTCGGCGCACTTGCCGGCCTCGATGGAACCGGTCTCGTCCTCGATGTGGCACATCTTGGCACCGTTGAGGGTGGCGCAGGTGATGGTCTCGACCGGGGTGAAGCCGATCTTGTCGACGAACTCGTACATCTCCTCGATGGAGCAGTTGCCGTACGGGGTGACGAAGGAGAAGGAGTCGGAGCCGATCGTCATGACGACGCCGCGCTTCTTGGCCTCGCGCAGGCAGTCGTAGTTGCGCTG
>CAKUHA010000031.1 GCA_934655755.1 uncultured Collinsella sp. | reverse complement strand
GGACGTTCTTAAACGACTAGCCAAACAAGAACGTCCCCAACGACTACTCATTTAAGTCTGTCCCCAATGACTGCCCAATGGCTGGGAAGGCGCATCCCACACCGACGCATTGCCTTCGGGCCCTCTCCCCAGGCTCTCCATAGCTCAGCTGGACTCCCCGCAACCTGTTCCGAGTTGGCGGAACGAGCGCGACGTGGAGTGTCATTCTTTACCGCGTTAGACTAGACGCAGGGAAAGGAGGAGGACATGGATGCTCGCGTCAAGCAGCTTGTAAATATGATCGAGGACGCTCAGCCTGTCGCTGTCGCGGTACTTGCCAAGCGTCTCGAGGTAAGCGAGCGCGCCGTGAGAAACTATATCCATCGCGCAAACGACAACCTTGCAGGGGTTGCACGCATCGTTGGCAGCAAGGGGCAGTATCGTATCGATGTTGCACGTGCAGATGAGCTTGCTCGCTTGCTAGACGGTGCGGCTCTGGCCCATCCGGGCATTCCTGATACGCGCGACGGCCGTGTGTCCTTCCTTCTTAACGACCTCCTCATGCGGTCCCAGTGGGTGACGATTGAGGAGTATGCGGATTTACTCTACGTTTCGGCGCGAACTCTGTCCAATGACATGCGTCTGGTAGAGCAGAAACTCGCCCAATTTGACTTAACGCTCGAAAAGCGCCCACGCTACGGAATCCGCGTTGCGGGCGGGGAGTCGCAGCGGCGCCTGTGCCTGGCCTCGCTGGTGAGGCCCGTGTTGCCCGACACCGACGATGCAAAGCTCGCCGAGCGCCTGCGGGCCATCGCCGCATGTGTGGACGATGCTCTGACGGCCTCGCCCGTCACGGTGAGCTCGCTGGCATCCCGCAATCTCATCATGCATCTTTACATTGCTCTTGGCCGCATCGAGCAGGGCTGCTATGTCCCAGCTGCAGAATCGGACGTTCAAAAACTGGAGGGAACGCGCGAATACGCCGCGGCTTTCCAGATTGCCGCAAACATCAAGGATGCCCTGGGCGTGAGCATGCCCCGAGAAGAGGTTGCCTTTATCACAATCCATTTGCTCGGCAGGGGCACGGGCGTGCCCGAGAAGGGCTCTGCCGTTATCTCGGACGAGATGTGGGAGATTGCTTCCGAGATGGTACGTGCGGTCAACGATGAGTTTAGGTTTGACTTTAGCGGCGATCTTGAACTTCGCATGAACCTTGCTCGGCATATCGGCCCTCTGGGCTATCGCCTTGAATATCACATGCATATGGATAACCCCATGCTGTCCGATATCAAGACGAGGTTTCCGTTGGCCTATTCGATGGCAGCTGGCACCTCGCAGGTACTCGAGCGTCATTTTGGCAGCCAGCCCTCTGATGAAGAGCTCGGCTACATCGCCATGGCATTTGCCCTGGCCCTCGAGCAGCAAGCCGACCAGCCGCGTCGCAAACGCATCCTGATCGTGTGCGCCTCGGGAGCGGGAAGCGCCCGTATGCTCGAGCACCAGTACCGCAAGCAGTTTGGCATGTATATCGATTCGATTGAGACATGCGATGTCGCCCGCGTGGGAACGTTCGATTTTTCGCATATCGACTACGTGTTCACAACGGTGCCGCTCAACGTCAAGTTGCCCGTGCCCGTCCGCGAGGCCGATTTCTTCTTGGAGACGAGCGATGTCAACGCTATCCGCAAGGTGCTGAGCGACGACACTGCGCAATCGGACTCCGTGAGCTCTTTCTTTAGCCGTGCCCTGTTCTTCAACCGCGTTGAGGCGTCGTCGAAGCAGGCCGTTCTCCGATATCTCTCCGAGCGCGCCGTCGAGAGCGGCCGTGTCGATGCCCAGTTTGCCCAAGAGGTCGCCGAGCGCGAGAGCGCGAGCGCCACCTCGTTTGGCAATGGGGTAGCCATGCCCCATGGGATGCATCCCTTGAGCGCCGAGGCCTTTGTTACCGTGGGCCTGCTCGAACATCCCATTCTTTGGGACGAATACGGCCATGAGGTCGATATCGTCTTTATGGTGTCGTTTGCCCGGTCGGGCGGCGATGAGGCGCGGATCTTGAGCTCACTGCTCGCCGAGATCTTTATGGACCGCCAGGGGGTCGAGCGCCTACGCGAGCGCCGGTCCTGGCATGAGCTGATGGCGCTTGTGCAAGCGCATACGGCTTAAGACTTCTTTTGTCGATGACCCTGTCAGTCTACCTGCAATAAACCTCGAGGATTGCGGGCGGGAGATAGGCGTTTCGAATATTCAAGTACAAACCAAACATCACGGGAGAGGAGACCGTTATGGACGATCAGGGAACCGAGATGGTTTCGTTTCAGCTGGTCGCTGCAGCGGGAGAGGCACGCAGCCTTGCCTTCGAAGCCCTTGAAAAGGCAAAGGCGGGGGATTTTGACGCCGCCGCCAAACTCATGAAGCAGTCAAAGGATGCGGGAATCAAGGCTCACCACATCCAAACGCAGCTGCTTTCGACTGAGGCAGCGGGCGAGCATCTGTCGGTGGATGTGTTGCTGGTCCATGCTCAGGACCACCTCATGTGCTCCATGCTTGCTCAGGAGCTCGTGCAGGAGCTGATCTGCCTGTATGAGCGCACTGCAACCAAGAACGCCTAGCGGCGTGCGGTGACTATCCAACCAATCAATGCGAAGGGAATCCCTTATGAAGATCCTTCTTGTTTGCGCAGCTGGTCTGTCTACAAGCATTCTGATGAAGAAACTCGAGAAATATGCGGAGCAAAACGGCATCGAGCTTGATATCGATGCGGTGGGTATCGGCGAGTATCAGGAGACGTGCGCCAATTATGACGTGCTGCTCTTGGGGCCGCAGGTGTCCTACCAGCTCAACACCGTCAAGCAGGGGAGCGGTAAGCCGACCGCGGTCATCCCCGCACAGGACTACGGCATGGGCAACGCCGCCAACGTGCTGGCACTCGCCCAGTCGCTGTTGGGTTAGGAGGCAACCATGGAGAAGTTCATGACCCTGCTTCAGGAAAAACTGACCCCTATCGCCAATTTCTGCGGCACCGAGCGCCACTTTGCCTCCATGCAAAAGGGCTTTATGAGCGCGATCAGCTTCATCTTGGTATCTGCCGTCTTTATGATCCTCGCCAACCCGCCGGTCACGGCCGACCTGGTGGCGCAGGGCGGGTTCTGGTCCGTCTTTGGCCCTTGGCTCGATTTTGCCACGGCCAATAAGCTCACGCTGCTCATTCCCTTCAACATGACGATGGGCATACTGTCGGTGATCGTGACGTTCGCAATCGCCTATAACCTGGCGGGCACCTACAAGATGCCCAAGCTTAACGCCGGCATGACCTCGCTGGTGATGTTCCTGATCGCCGCGGCGCCGTCGTCCTACTACCAGCTTGCTGACGAGTCCGTGCTCCAGGCGGTCCCCTGCACCTATCTGGGTGCGCAGGGCCTGTTTACCGCCATCATCGTTGCCTTGGTCTCCGTCGAGGTCACGCGCTTCTGCCAGACCAAGGGCATCACCATCAAGATGCCCGATGGCGTGCCGCCGTTTTTGTCCGAAACCTTTGGCGCCATCGTACCTATGCTCGCCAACATCCTCATCTTCTTTGGCGGCAACCTGCTGATCCAGATGATCGATCCCGCGCTGTCCATCCCCTCGGTTATCGAGAAGCTGCTCGCTGCCCCGCTTTCCGTCGCAGTTGACTCTGTGCCCGGCGCACTGCTTATCTGCTTCATGACGCTGCTGTTTTGGTGCTTTGGCGTCCACGGCAACATGATCGTAATGCCCATCACCGCCCCGGTCACGCTTGCCGCCTTTGCCGCCAACGCCTCGCTCTATGCTGCCGGGCAGCCGCTTGAGTTCCACCCGGCGCTCATGTCGTTGGCCATCAACCTCATCGGCGGCACGGGTAATACGTTCTCTTTTGTGGCGCTCTGCGCGTTTAGGGCAAAGTCGCAGCAGCTCAAGGCATTTGGCAGGGCATCGATCGTGCCGAGCTTCTTCCGTATCTCCGAGCCCGCGATCTTCGGCGCGCCCATCATCTTCAACCCGATCCTCATGATTCCGTTTGTGCTAGGCGGCATGATCTCGGCCCTGCTGTATTGGGGTGCGGTCTCACTGGGTCTTGTCTCTAACTTCTACATCTTGGTGAGCGGCACGTTCCCCATCTTCGTTCAGGGCTTTGTCCAGTGCCTCGACCCGCGCATCTGGGTGTTTACGATCGTTTTGATCGTGGTCATGGCTGTGGTCTGGTACCCGTTCTTTAAGGTGTACGATAACCAGCTCCTGGCTCAGGAGCAGGAGAACGCCGCGGCAGCTTCTGCCGAGGATGCTGAGTAGCATGAGTTACTTTGACAGAACGTCTGCCGCCGGTATGCCCGAGGGCTTTTTGTGGGGTGGTGCCCTCGCCGCCAACCAGGCCGAAGGGGGCTGGAACGAGGGCGGCCGCGGCATGTCGCACTCCGACCTGATCCCACAGGGTTCCGACCGCTGGGATGTAATGTTTGGCAGGCAAAAGCCCGTGGACGATCCGGACAGGCTGTATCCATGCCGCTGGGGCAACGACTTCTTCCATCATTGGCACGAGGATGTCGAGCTCTTTGCCGAGATGGGCTTTAAGTGCCTGCGTCTTTCAATTTGCTGGAGCCGTATTTTTCCCACAGGGATGGAGGCCGAGCCCAACGGCGAGGGCTTGGAGTTTTACCGTCAGGTATTCGAGGCGCTGCGCGAGCATGGAATCGAGCCGCTTGTGACGCTGTCGCACTACGACTATCCGTTGGCTCTGGTCGAGCGCTATGGTGGCTGGCAAAGCCGAGAGATGATCGAGCGGTATGCGCACTACGTCGAGACCGTCGGACGCGCGTACCAGGGCCTCGTGCGTTATTGGCTTACGTTCAACGAGATCAACAGCGTGGCGCTGTCCTATCTCAACGCGGGTGTCACGCTCGAGGATGAGCGTGACCGTGCAGCCGTGACTGCGGCGTTCTCGCACCATATGTTTATGGCGAGCGCTCGCGCTGTCGAGATTCTGCACAAGATCGATCCCGCAAACAAGGTGGGTTGCATGGTCGCTGCCGGTGCGACCTATCCGTACCGTTGTGCGCCCGAGGACGTATGGCTTGCGTATGAGGAGGACCGCGGCCGCTACTTCTACACAGACGTGATGGCTGCGGGCGCCTATCCTGCTTGGAAGCTGCGTGCACTCGAGAAAGAGGGTGTTCACGTGCCCTTTGAGCCGGGCGATACGGAGTATCTGGCAGAGCATACGGTCGACTTCATCTCGTTCTCGTACTATTGCTCGCGCTTGGTGTGCGCCGATGATCAGGTGATCGCCGAGAAGGCGGAGGGCAACGTGTTCCCGACGTTGCGCAATCCGTACCTCAAGGATAAAGAGACTGCCTGGAAGTGGCAGATCGATGCGCTGGGTTTGCGCGTGACGCTTGCCGGCTACCACGATCGTTACCATCTTCCGCTCTTTATCGCCGAGAACGGTGTGGGCGGACTCGATGCGCTGGAAGACGGCAAAGTCCACGATGCGTATCATATTGATTACCTGCGAAGGCATATTCTTGCGCTGCGCGATGCAATTGTCGAGGACGGTGTTGACCTGATGGGATACACGCCGTGGGGCTGTATCGATTTGGTGTCGGCCTCGACGGGGCAGATGAAGAAGCGCTATGGCTTTGTTTATGTTGATGCCGATGATATGGGCAAAGGCACGTTCGATCGCTACCGAAAGGACAGCTTCTGCTGGTACCAAAAGGTCATTGCATCAAATGGCGAGGACTTGAGTTAACTCTTGCAGGTCTGTTGCCCCCGCGGTCCGCTTCGGCCGCGGGGGCTTTTGTTATTGAGGCGGCTGTTCATGAGGAGCATTGCAGGCTGCGGAAACCCGGCACTTGGGGACGTTCCTTTCCTGCCGGCAGCTTGGGACAGTCCTTAAAGGCCGCATCGATCAACTGCGGAAAGCACATCCCAGAATGAGCGTCCAACATGGGGTGCGGTTTCCCTTGAGGCCCTCAATCGGAAAATGCATCCCGGATTTTTGTCGAAAAGCGGTCCCTAGTTTCCCAAACGGGCCGCTAACGGAAAGCGCATCCCGCTATTGGGCCCCAAAGCAGGATGCGCTTTCCGTGCTGGCAGTTCCAAGCAGTTCGGGATGGCCCTTTTCGTCTGCTCTCGGCCGGCGTCCGTAAGACTGTCCCCGACGACCACTCATTTAAGTCTGTCCCCAATGAGCGTCCAATGACTAGTAGTAGGCCCACATGGCTTCGACTTCGTTGAGGACCTCTACGACGCCCCAGCGGCGGGCGCTGCGGCTGGCCGAGTTGGGATCGTAGACGCCAATCTGGTTGGCATCGTCGATACCGTAGAGCACGATGTAGTGGCCCACGTTGGTAAAGGTGCCGGGGCGCACTGCGGCGATGATGGGCGCACCCGAGCGAAGCGCCTGGGTCATCGAGGCGCGGTCGTTATAAAGCTGCGTTCCGTTGAGTCCCAGCCGCCATGCGCCGCTGGTCATAAGCGACCATTCGGTGGCTCCGGTGGGGGCGTAGTTGCCGGCTTCGGAAAGCGCACACATATCGGCCGGCGTCATATCGGTGTGTCCGGTTTTAAAGATATAGACCATGGTGAGGCAGGTAGGGCCGCAGCCGTTTTGGCGGATGGTGCCGCCGGCATAGGGCAGCTCCGACCATGCGGGATCGATCTGGTAGATATGCGGCATGATGCCGGCGCTCCACTGCGAGCGCGGAGTCGAAAAAGCAAACGAGTAACCGGGCGCGACCGGGGCCTTGAGGAGCTTTTCCTCGGCGGCAGGCTCCAGGCCGGCCGAGCCGTGAGAGATACAGGATCCCAAGAGCAAAAAGGCCAGGCAGGCGGCAATGGAACAAAGCGCAAGGCGAAGGCGGCGGACGGGCAGTCCATGGCTATTGGCATGTGGCGCGGGACGAGAGCCCGAGCTGCCGCGGCCGCGTTGGGGTTGCGAAAAGGAGCGCTTAACGAAGTAGCCGGTCTTACGGCGATCATGGCGGCGTGGCTGCGATGCGTCGGCCTGGCGTTGGCGCGTGCCCGTGCTTACGTTGCTTGGCTGTTTCACGGTACCGCTCTGTTGCCGGGGCGAAGCCCCGGGCCGCTCTTGTGGCCGTTGCGGGCTGTCGTTGCCGGAGGTGCTTCTGGGCGTCGGCGCGGTACGGCCGGCAAGGCGCACGCTTTGTGGCCGCCGATCGTCGTCGCTGTATCCGTATGCCATTCGAACCACCTTGCCTCATGTGTAACTTGTCTATCCTACATAAAAAGATGTGCGGCACGTGGGGATATGCGCCAAAAGCCCTACAAACGGTATGAACGCTGCCACGCCGAGCGTCGGCTGCTGTGGCGGCGTCGGTTCAAAGACGGGCAAATGGGCGCCCAAGAAAAATGGCGTCCCCAGCCGTTCGTCCCAAAAACAGCGCCGTTCGTTATGCGCTTCTGCCTTCGGTCGAGCTATGGGCGGTGTCGCGGCTCCAAGGCCGTATCGTAGGGCCACGAACTAAAAGCGCGCGGCAAAACAAGCTGCGCAAGGGGTGACGCCAAGGGGCGTCAAACAAGGAAAGGAGGGGAACAATGGCGGATACGAACGCAGAGGTTGCAGTCGAGGATAACGGCGGCATGAAGAAAACGCTCTCGCTCTGGAACTTCTTCACCATCGGCTTTGGTGCCATCATCGGCACCGGCTGGGTTCTGCAGGTCGGCGACTGGATGGTCGTGGGCGGCGGTCCCGTTCCCGCTATGATCGCATTCCTCTTGGGTGCAATCTTCCTCGTGCCCGTCGGAGCTGTTTTCGGTGAGCTCACGGCTGCTATCCCCATCTCGGGCGGCATCGTCGAGTACGTCGACCGTAGCTTTGGCCGTACGCTGAGCTACATCACCGGTTGGCTCCTGGCTTTGGGCAACGGCATTCTGTGCCCGTGGGAGGCCATCGCCATCTCGACCCTCGTGTCCGAGATGTTCGGCAGCCTGCCCGGTCTTGAGTGGCTGCGCGCCGTCAAGCTCTACACCATCCTGGGCGCCGACGTTTACCTGTTCCCGACGCTGATCGCGCTCGGCTTTGCAGTCTACGTCATCTTCCTCAACTTCCGCGGTGCCAGCTCGGCCGCCAAGCTCCAGGCCTTCCTGACCAAGGCTCTGCTCTGCGGCATGCTGCTCGCCATGGGCGTCTCGCTGTTCACCGGCTCGCCGGACAACGCCATGCCCGTGTTCTCCCAGGTCACCGGTGCTGGCGGCGGTAAGGCCGCTACCGAGAGCACCAGCCTGTTCGCCGGCATCGTGTCGGTTCTGGTTCTGACCCCGTTCTTCTACGCCGGCTTCGACACCATTCCCCAGCAGGCTGAGGAAGCGGCCGAGGGCCTCAACTGGAACAAGTTCGGCAAGATCATCTCCCTGGCCCTGCTGGCCGCCGGCGGTTTCTACATGGTCTGCATCTACTCGTTTGGCACCATCCTCGACTGGCACGAGTTCGTTAAGAGCCCGGTTCCCGCGCTCGCCTGCCTCAAGGGCATCAACATGCTCCTGTATCTGGCCATGCTCGTCATCGCCACGCTTGGACCCATGGGCCCCATGAACTCCTTCTACGGCGCCACGAGCCGCATCATGCTCGCCATGGGCCGCAAGGGCCAGCTGCCCGAGCAGTTCGCCGAGGTCGATCCCAACTCCGGCGCTCCCAAGCTCGCCTGCGTCGTCCTGGGCGTCATCACCGTCGTCGGTCCGTTCCTGGGCAAGAACATGCTCATCCCTCTGACCAACGTGTCGGCTCTCGCCTTTATCTTCTCCTGCGGTATGGTCGCCCTCGCTTGCCTGCGCATGCGCTTCACCGAGCCCGATCTGCCTCGTCCCTACGAGGTGCCCGGTGGCAAGTTTGGCATCTGCCTCGCTATCGGCGCCTGCGCCATCATCATCGGCCTGCTCGTGATCCCGTTCTCTCCCGCCTCCCTCAACATGGTGGAGTGGAGCATCGTGATCGGCTGGCTGGCCATCGGCCTGGCTCTCATGGCCTTCACCAATTCCCGCAAAAAGTAACGCCTAGCCGGGGCGGATCAGGTGCGCGGGACCCTCTCTTCCGCGCACCGAACCCGGCACCACTTGGGTAGCTTTGTGAGGCCTTAACCCAACACGGCCTCGCCCACTATATGGATCCATAAGGAGGAACCATGTCCACTAAGTATGCAATCGTTGGCGGCAAGCTCATCGACGGCACCGGCGCCGAGCCGGTCGAGAACTCTCTTGTTCTCGTCGACGACAACGGCAAGATTGAGTATGCCGGCGTCATGCAGGACCTTCCCGAGGGCATTGAGGTTATCGACGCCGCCGGCAAGACCGTCCTTCCCGGCCTGATCGACACCCACCTGCACTTCTCGGGCAACCTGACCGACGATGACACCGACTGGGTCATGCAGCCGCTCCTCGAGAAGCAGGCCGTCGCCGTCAAGCAGGCCTATGACTGCCTCACCCACGGCCTCACCACCGTCTGCGAGATCGGCCGCTTTGGCATCCAGATTCGCGACTGCATCGACAAGGGCGTCTTTAAGGGCCCGCGCGTTCTGGCTACCGGCCTTGGCTTCTGCCGCGTTGCCGGCCACGGCGACTCCCACCACTGCACCCAGGAGCTCAACAAGGAATCGCACCCCTGGGGCGACCAGGTCGACGGTCCTTGGGATCTGCGCAAGGCTGTCCGTCGTCGCCTGCGTGAGAACCCCGACGCCATCAAGATCTGGGCTACCGGTGGCGGCATCTGGCGCTGGGACTCCGGTCGCGACCAACACTACTGCTCCGAGGAGATCCAGGCCGTGGTCGAAGAGGCCAAGATGGTCGGCATCCCCGTGTGGAGCCACTGCTACAACAACCACGCCGCTGCCTACGATTCCGTCCGCTTTGGCTGCGAGCAGCTGATTCACGGCTTCGACATCGATGAGCGCACCATGGACCTCATGGCCGAGCAGGGTACCTTCTTTACCCCGACGATTGCCTTCCTGCCCACCTGGTACTCCACCTATCCGCCCGTCTACGTCCCCGAGCTGCACGACGAGTACGAGGGCACCCTGGTTGAGAAGGAGCTCCAGCGCAACTACGACTGCCTGCGCGAGGCCAAGAAGCGCGGCGTCGTCATGACGATCGGCTCCGACTCCTTCTCCTT
>CAKUHA010000030.1 GCA_934655755.1 uncultured Collinsella sp. | reverse complement strand
GCCCCGAGGGTGAGGAGCTCCGGCACGTCGGTGAGGTCGGTCAGGGCGTCCAGGCGCGGCGACGCGAGGCTCAAGTCCCTGCTGATCTTCTCGTGCAACAGCCTGGTGAGGTCCTCGGGGCGCTACGGCGAGTACTACCGGGCCTGCAGGGCGCGGGGCATGGGGCACGGGCGGGCGCTCAAGGCCGTCGCGAGGAAGCGGCTCAGGGCGATATACGCCGTGATGCGCGACCGGGTGCCCTACCGGGAGTAGCCCCGACGGTTGACAAAACTATAGGAACACCCAACGACTAGTCATTGGGGACGTTCTTTAACGACTAGTTGTTGGGGACAGTCTTTGCCAAAAGCCCCGTTGGGCGAGATGTCGAACGGGAAGGTGCCGCAGCGATTGAACGCGGCGATGAACATGCGGATGGCATTGGACGGCGTGGTGCCCACGAGCTGGGTTGCCGCCGCGAAGGCCGCCTTTTCCTCGGGCAAGACCTTCGCGACTACAGGGGTCATGTGTTCTGCCATGGCGCTTCCTTTTTGAAACGACGGTGGTGCGGATAGATGCGGGCCACGCGGCTGGGCGACGGGCTGTGAAGGCAACCCGATTGGCCCGCATCCAGAGTTTGTTTCTGCGGCGTTGGTATTACTTGGTATTCCTAAGTATTACCCCGCAGATAGAATAACACATCTGCCCCCGTAGGGCCAGATGAAAAGAGATCATTTTGTTGTTGAGTTTGAGCTTGAGCTTGGCCGTCTTTTAGAGCGTGATGAGGTTTGTGATGTTGAGGGCCTGAGCGTCGGTCGTGTCGTGCGTGGCGAGCAGAAGCATGCGGCCATCGAGCAGGTCGAGCACAGCCTCGGCAGTCGCATCGCGAGCGGCGGCATCCAGGCCGGTAAAGGGCTCATCCAGAATGACGGCGTCGCCGGGGCACAGTAGGGCGCGGGCGATCTCGACGCGCCGGCGCTGTCCGCCCGAAAGCTCGGCCACGCGAGCCTGAACGTCAATCCCCGGCACCAGCAGGCGCAGCAATGCCGCCGCGCTCGAAGCATCCACGCGCGCGTCGGCACACACCAGCACGTTATCCAAGGCGGAGGCATCCTCGACCAGACGCACGTCCTGATACACCATGGAGCACGGCGCGCACTCCCCCGCTGCCAGCGTCAGCAGTGTCGACTTGCCCACGCCCGAGGCGCCCATCACGCAGGCTCGTCCGCCCGCAGGCACGTTGAGCACCAGACCGTCCAGCGCCGGCGCCCAGGGTGCGCGATCGCCTACGGCAAGCGCGAGCTCCGCCGCCGCGCCAGCACCCGCAGCCCCCGCACGCCCGCGCAGCCCACGCCCATGCGTCCGCACGGCCGCCCGCCACGCCACGGGACCCGAAGCCTGCAGCAACCACACCAGTACGCGCTCGCACGCCCACGAGGCGGCAACAACCAGCACGGTCCACGCCAGCAGGTCAGCCGTCTCAATCAAAAGTTTTGCCTGATAGATGCGCTCGCCCACGGTACCCAGCGCCATGCCGATGAGCTCGGCTGCCACGCCGGCCTTCCAGCCCATACCAATCACGGCCCGGGCGCACGAAAGCACAAACGGCAACACCTCGCGCCAGGTATGGGCGCAAAACAGACGCCAGCCCCGCACGCCATGCATGCGGAACATCTGCTCCAGCGGCTTATTCACCTGCGACAGGCCCTCAGCCAGCGAAAAATACACGCCCGGCAGCGCCATCAAAAACACCGCGGCGATACTCACGCGCGCCGACCCCAGCCAAATGAGCAACAGGACCACCACGCAGGCAACCGGCGTCGCCTTCACAAACGACAGCGCCGGCGCCACCAGGCGAGCAAAAGCCCGCGAACGTGACGAAACCCCGGCCAGCACGCCGCCGCATACCGCGGCAAGCGCCAACCCGCCCAGAATCCGCGCGCCCGAGCCCGCCAAAATCGCCCAGGTACCGCCATCGCACACCAGTCGCAGCAACGCCACAACGACAGCGCCCGGCCCCGGCAAGATCAGCGGCTGCGCCACCAGCGCCGCCACCAGCATCCACGCGGCAAGCCAAAAGGCGGCGACGGCACCCGCTGCCGCCACCGCCTTCATACGCTCTGTCATTTGTCGAGCAAACGCACGCACGGGCTACTCCATGTAGTAGAAATCGTCAGCCGGAAGTTTACCACCCACGGCGCTCGCGTCCGCGTCGGCCAGCACCTGCAGGTACCCGCCAAGCGCCGTCTTCATATCCTTGCCCGTCTGGCACACGAGCATGCACCCGGGGATCGCCTTCTCGGCGATCTTGGCGTTGTCCACGATACCGGCATCGGCCACGGCCTGCGCCCAGTCCGCCGGTACCGCGTTGACGGCCTTAACGCTCGCCTCATGGCAGCTCAAGAACTCCGCCACGGCCTCGGGATGCTCCTCGGCAAACGCACGGCGCACCACGGTCACGCCCGTCAACAAACGCGAACCTGTGTCGCCCGCCAGCTCGTCCCACACGTCGGTCAAGCTCACCGGCGCCGACAGCTTGCCCTCGCTCTTGGCGATGGCCGCGGTCTTAAACGGCTCGGGCAGCACGCCCACGGCGGACGGGTCGGCAAGCAGCGCCGACAGCACCTCGGTGGGCTCGCTCTTAAACTCGAGCGTCACCTGGCCGGTCAGACCCGCGCGCTCCAGCAGGTAGTTCATCACATACTCCGGCGTGGTGCCCTTGCCCGTCATGTAGACGGTGCGGCCCGCCAGGTCACCAAACGAGGTTATGCCCGCATCGCCCGTCACCACGTTCAGCACGCCCAGTGTGTTGATATCAATGACCTGCACCGCGCCCTCGGTCTTGTTGTACAGCACGCTCGCCACGTTGGCCGGCACCAGCGCGATATCGATATCGCCCTGAATGACCTTGGGCACGATCTCGTCGGCAGCGGTGTTGATCGCGAATTCGAACTCGTTGTCCGTCTCGCCGTTTGCGGCCTGGTCCATAAACTGCACCAGACCGATCGAGGTCGGCCCCTTGAGCGAGGCGACGTGTACCTCGACCGGCTCGGCGGCAGCGCTGCCTGCGGCAGACCCGGCAGCCGAGCCCGCGGTGGACCCGGCGCCGGCAGCCCCGCCGCCACAGCCCGCGAGCGCAAGCGACAGCGCGCCCGCGGCGAGCGCCGAGGCAAACCCCCGGCGCGACATCTCAAAATCAAATGCGCGCATCACTAGCACGTCCCCTCGTTGGGCATCGACCAGGCGTGATGGTCGGTATGCAGCAGTTCCTCGGCCAGCGGCGAGAGCGGCTCGCCCAAGAACTCGCGGTAGCACGCCTGGACATCGGGGTTCTCGTGCGAGAAGCGAATGTCCGCCTTCGCATCCAGGCCCCACAGAACCTGGCCGCGCTCGGCCGCCAGCTCGCAGCCGTCGTGGATGGGCTGACCGCCGCCACCGACGCAGCCGCCCGGGCATGCCATGACCTCGACGAAGTCATAGCTCACGCGGCCGTCGCGAATCGCGTCGAGCAGACGGGCGGCGTTGCCCAGCCCGTGCGCCACGGCGACGCGCACCTTGGTGCCATCGATATCGGCCACGGCTTCCTTCCAGCCGTCGAGCCCTCGCACGTCGGTAAAGAAATCGGCATCGGGGTTCTTGCCCGTCACCAGGTAATAGGCCGAGCGCACGGCAGCTTCCATCACGCCGCCCGTGGCACCAAAGATCACGCCCGCGCCCGTGCCAAAGCCCAGTGGCGTGTCGAGCGGCTCCTCGACGAGCGTATCGACACTCACGTGGCTCGCGCGGATCATGCGCACCATCTCGCGCACCGTCAGCGCGATGTCCACATCGGGCGTGCCGTCCTCGCCCACCATGCTCGGCAGCGCGCGCTCGGCCTTCTTTGCCGTGCACGGCATCACGGACACCACAAACAGGCGCTCGGGCTCCACGCCCAGCACACTGGCGTAATAGGTCTTGGCGATGGCGCCGAACATCTGCTGCGGCGACTTGGACGTGGACAGGCTGTCGACAAACTCCGGATAGCGTGCCTTCACAAAGCGCACCCAGCCCGGGCAGCAGCTCGTGAACATGGGCCAGCCGCGGCTGTCGCCCTCGCCCTTGGCGGCCGCGCCTAGGCGCTCGAGCAGTTCGGAGCCCTCCTCCATAATGGTGAGGTCGGCCGAAAAATCGGTGTCGAACACGTACTCAAAGCCCACGCGGCGCAGCGCGCAAGCCAAACGCTCGACGGTGGCTTCCTCGCGCGAAATGCCGAGCTCCTCGCCCCAGGCGCTACGCACGGCCGGCGCGATCTGCACCAGCACGATCTTGTCTGGATCGGCGATGGCATCGAACACGTTCTCGGTATCGTCGCGCTCGCGCAGCGCGCCCGTCGGGCAATGCGTGATGCACTGGCCGCACGCGACGCAATCGGTCTTGCCGATCGGCGCACGCCCGCGGGTGCCCACGGCGGTATGCGTGGCGCGGTTGGTCAGGTCCCAAATGCCGAGCCCCTGCACGTTCTCGCACACCTTGATGCAGCGCATGCACTTGATGCACTTGTCGTTGTCGCGGATGATGGGGAAATCGAAGTCCCAGCCCTCGCGCGCCAGGTGCTGCTCGTACGGCAGATAGAAGATGCCCAGGTCGTTGGCGATGGTCTGCAGGTTGCAGTTACCGCTGCGCACGCAGCTCGTGCAGCGCGAATCGTGCTGGGACAGCAGCAGCTGCACGTTGGTGCGGCGTGCCTCACGGGCCTTGGGGCTGTTGGTGTGGACCACCATGCCGTCGAGCACGTAGTTGTTGCAGGCGGCAACCAGCTGGTCGCAGCCCTCAACCTCGACCACGCACACACGGCAGCCGCCGATCTCGTTCAGATCGCGCAGGTAGCACAGGGTGGGAATCTGGATGCCGGCGGACTTGGCCGCGTCCAGGATCGTGGTGTGCTCGGGTACCACGACTTCACAATTATCGATAATGAGCTTGACCATGTTACGCGCTCCGCTTTCGGTGTTGTCGCTGACAGTGGGGTTGTTGAGCTCTACCATTCCAGGTTCCTCCCTCCGCGGAACGCGCCAAAGCCAAAGTGGTCGCAACGCAGGCAGCGGCTTGCCTCCTGGCGCGCTTCCTCCTCGGTAAGGCCCTGCTCGACCAGATTCCAATCGTGAATGCGCTCGCCGGCCTCGCGCTCGCCCAGCTCGCAGCGGCCGCACTCGTGCTTGCCCTTAAACTGCACGGTCGGCAGCTCAACGTCGAGCTTGATCTTGTGGTCGAAGCCCAGGTAGCGGTCGATATTTGCCGAAGCCACGCGGCCGGCATTGATGGCGCGGATGACGGTGGCGGGGCCGGTCTGGCAGTCGCCGCCGCTAAAGAGACCCTCGAAGTTAGGCACGGCGCCGTCCGAATCGGTGACTACGCAGCCCCACTTACAGGCGATGCCCATATCCTCGAAGGGCTTGGAATCGATGTCCTGGCCAATGGCCACAAACACGCGCTCGCAAGGAATGACGCGCTCGGGCGTGGCGGCGGCACGCGGGGCCGGACGGCCGCGGCGGGGCTCGCCGATAATCTGCGGCTGCACGCGCAGGCCGCTCACGCGACCATCCTCGCCCGTCTCGATGGCGAGCGGTGCCGTGAGCTCCAGCACCTCGCAACCCTCGGCCTGGGCACCTGCGATCTCGGCGTCCTGGGCCGTCATATCGCAGATGCGACGGCGGTAGACGATGCTCACCTTTTCGGCACCGCAGCGCACGGCGGAGCGAGCCACGTCCATGGCCACGTTGCCGCCGCCGATGACGCACACGCGCTGACCGCTCAAGTCGGGCAGCTCGTCGTCGCCGATGGCGCGCAGCATCTTGACGGCCGACTCCACGCCGGGCGCCTCTTCGCCCGGAAGGCCGAGCTTCTTATCGTTGTGGGCACCGATGGCCAGGTAGACGGCATCGAACTCGTCGCGCAGGCGGGCAAGTTCCTCGCCGTTGACGGAGTGGTCGAGCTCCACGTCGATACCGGCGCTCAAGATCCAGTCGATCTCGGCCTGCAGGCGCTCGCGCGGCAGGCGGTAGCTGGGAATGCCATAGCGCAGCATGCCGCCCAGGTGGTGGCGCTGCTCAAAGATGGTCACCTTGTGACCCATCACGGCCAGGTAGTAGGCGCAGGAAAGGCCGGCCGGGCCGCCGCCGATCACGGCGATGCGCTTGCCGGTATCGTCGGCCACGCTGGGCTTGTAGTCGTTGAGGTTACTATGCTCAACGGCAAAACGCTTAAGGGCCAGGATGTTCATGGGGTCGTCGACCATGCCGCGGCGGCAGTGCATCTCGCAGGGATGCTCGCACACCAGGCCGCAAACGAGCGGCAGCGGATTGTTCTTGCGGATGACCTTGACGGCGTCGGCATAGCGGCCGGCCTCGACGAGCGAAATATAACCGGGAATGTCGACGTGCGCCGGGCAGCCCGACACGCATGGGACGCGGGCCTCGCGGTCAAAGCCGCAGGAGTGCTCACGGATGTGATGCTCAAAGTCATCACGGAAACCGCGGATAGCCGTGAGCGCCATGGCGCCGGCCTCGTAGCCGATGGCACAGTCGCTCGAAAGATAGATGGTACGAGCCGTGCGCTCGATCAGATTGAGCGTGGACTCGTCGGCGCGGCCTTCGAGCACATCGGCGAGCAGGTCGCTCAGTGCGCTCAGGCCCACGCGACAGGGTGTACACTTACCGCAGCTCTGCGTCGAGCACAGGTTGACGAGCGCCGCCGTAAACTCAACGGGGCACGGGGCGAGCGAACTCACCGCCAGACGGCGTCCGAGCGCATCGTGCAGGTCGTCCATGACGGCCTGAGCGTGGCTGCGTTCCATTACATGCAGTCGTGCCATAAGATCCCCTCTCATGTGGCAGCCCGGAGGCGAGGCCGGGCGAAATTGCTACGCGCACAACACTGACCTAAAAATGTGTTAGGTCTCCACACAGTTCGGCAGGCGGTATGAAATGCAGCCATCAACGGTGGTAAAAATAATTACCGCAGATTAACGCCATATTTGATAAAACGCATTACCAAACGGCAATGCCCCGCCCGCGTACAACACGCGGACGGGGCATTGTTCAAGTTATGTGGCCAGCGGCACGGTCACCATTACTTAAGCTCGGGCCAGTAACCCTTGTTGGCCTCGATCATGTCGTCGAGAACTTCCTTGGCGACGTTCATCGAAGGCACGGTCTTGTTGAGCGTAAAGGCCTTGAGCGCCTTCTCGTAAGAGCCCTCGATCGTAGCCTCGACCACGAGCTTCTCGGAGTTCAGCTGCTGCATCATGAGGCCCTGCTGGAACAGCGGGATGTTGTCGCGGCTGATGACCTCGGGGCCGTTCTTGCCAATGTAGGCAGGCAGCTCGACCATGGCGTCGTAGGGCATGTTGGGGATAGCGCCCTTGTTCTCGCAAATGACCAGGAAGCGCTGCTTGGTGTCGTTCTTCAGAGCGATGGCCAGATCGGCAATCCAGTCGCCGTGGCTGCCCGCGTAGAACGTGCTCTCGTCGATCTCGCCGGTCTTCTCGTAATGGTCGATGCCCTCGAAGAGGTTCTTCTCGCGCGTCTCCTCGACCTCGTTTGCACGGGTGCGCTCGGGATTGGAATGCTCGACGAACTCCTTCTGCTGCAGGTAGTAGTTCAGATACGTGTTGGGCAGATACTCCGGGAAGCACTCCATGATCTCGTACTCGCCCTTCCAGACGTAGTACCAGCTACCCTTGGTGTGACGGTTCTGCTCGGGATGCTCGTCGGTGGCCTCCTCGGGCTTCTTGGACATCAGCGAGCTCATGCCCTTGAGGTAGGAATCGGGCAGAAGAATCTCGTGCTCCTTGATGTACTCACGCAGCTGCGGCAGCACCTCCTCGCCCTTGTGACGGATCGAGGTGAACCAACCAAAGTGGTTAAGGCCAAAGTAGTCGTACTCAACATCCTTCTTGTCGATATCGAGCGCGGCGCAGACCACGTCGATGATCGCGATCGGCATGTCGCAGATGTTGATGATGCGAGCGTTGGGACGCAGCACGCGGCAGCCCTCGGACACGATGGCGGCAGGGTTGGAGTAGTTGAGAATCCAGTAGTCCTTCTTGGCGTACTTCTCGACGTCATCGATGAGCTCGACCATGGGGAAGATGGTGCGCATGCCATAGGCAAGGCCGCCGCAACCGCAGGTCTCCTGGCCCACGCAGCCATGGCGCAGCGGAATCTTCTCGTCCTGCTCGCGCATGGCATAGCCGCCCACGCGCATCTGGGCAAACACGAAGCTCGCGTCCGTAAAGGCGATCTCCTTGTCGGTGGTCACCGTAAGCTTGATGTCCAGGCCGAGGTCCTCGTGCAAAATCCAGTCCACGAGCACGCCGATCTTGCGCTGGCGCTCCTCGTTGATGTCGTACAGGCGAATCTCGTCAACATCGAGCTCGTCCTTGCGCAGGGCAATGGACTTGACGATGCCGGGGGTAAAGGTGGATCCGCCACCACACAGAGTAATGATCATTGTTTACTGCTCCTTCTCAATTGCGTTCTCGACCTTGTCGCGCATCTCGGCGACCTTCATGCCAAAGATGATCTGGATATTGTTGCCGTTGCGGTTGATGCCGCTGTTGGGCACGTGGTTAATGAGGTTCTCATCGATGAGGTCCGGGTTCTTAACGTTCACGCGGAGACGCGTAAAGCAGTTCTCGAGCTCCTCGATGTTGTCCTTGCCGCCAAGACCTGCGACCAGGTCGGCAATGCCTGCATCGACGCCCTCTGCGGGAGCCGCGGCAACAGCGCCCTGCTTCACCGCGACAGACGCGGCGGCCTCGCCCTCGGCAACGGACTCAGCAAGCTCGGAGTCCTCCTCGCGACCAGGCGTGTGGAGGTTGAGCTTCTTAATGAGGAAGGTGAAGAGGAAGAAGTACAGAGCGGCGTTGACGACTCCAAGCACCAGCATAACCGGCCAGTTGGTCTTATCGACACCAAGAACCAGGTTGGAAACCACGATGTTGATGATGCCGCCTGCAGTCGAAGCGGGCACGGAGAGGACCTTGAGCAGGACCAGGAAGATACCGGAAAGAACCGAGTGAACGACAAAGAGCACGGGAGCGGCAAAGACAAAGAGGAAGTCCATGGGCTCGGTCACGCAGGAAAGCACGGCGGTGATGATCAGCGGGATGATAACGGCCTTGGTCTTATCCTTGTTCTGCTTGTAGGCAGTGAAGATAAAGGCGAGGCCGATGCCGATGTAGGGCCACAGGTTGTTGAAGGTGTAGCTGTTGAAGTAGGTGCTATCGGAGAAGGGCTGGCCCGTCATTGCCATCTCGGCGACACGGATGGGATAGGCGCCGGCGATAACCTGATCACCCAGCGTCAGGGTGCCACCCACATCGGAGAACTGGAACGGGGTGTAGATGAGGTGGTGCAGACCGGTGGGAACGAGCAGCTTGTTAAGCATGCCGTAGATGAACAGACCGATGTTGCCCGACTCCTTAATGATGCCGGCAACGGAGGAGATGGCGCCCTGGACAGGAGGCCAAACGATGCAGAAGCCAGCGCCCATGATCCAGGAAATGATGATCATGATCAGGAACGGGAAGCGAACGCCCGAGAACATCGAAAGGGCAATGGGGAACTGCTTGTTCGAGTACTTGTTGAACACGGCACCGGTGATGCAACCAAGAATGATGCCGCCAAACACGCCGGTATCGAGCACCTGAATGCCCATAACGGTGCTCTGGCCGGTTCCGGTAAGGCCGAGCATGCCGCTCGCTTCGGCAAGAGAGCCGGTGGCGTTGAGCACGATGTTATTGGCCTGAAGGAACAGGAAGAACGACATCAGGGCGATCAGCGAAGCATGGCCCTTGTTCTTCTTTGCCATGGCGCCGGCGATGCCCACGCAGAACAGAATCGAGAGGTTGTTGATGATAAACATCAGCGACTGATAGACAACGGCGCCCACAAGCTGGAACGGACCGGAGCCCAGCACGGGAATCATGGCGCAAATGGTCTTGTTGGTCAGAATGATGCCCACGATGAGCAGAATGCCGGCAACCGAGAGATACATCATCGGCTGGACGATCGACTTCGCGAACACCTCCAACGGCGCTTTGAAATTGAACTTCTTTTTTGCGGTCATAGCGGTACTCCCCTTCCTTTTCCGCAAATTAAGACAGATGTGCCCTGGACAAGACCGTGAGCCTTGCCTTATATCAATCGATGTGTGGGCACGTTATGCCTAGAGACCAGGTTCTCCAAGCAGGTTAACAATGTGATACGCGAGATAACTCTTCTCGGCATCGGTAACGACAACGTTATAGGTAGACGACAAGTGGGCGGCTATGGCGTCCGCGCACGAGAACGCGCACGGATACTTAGTTTCATCGATTCGGAACAGCGCATCGTCATTGATCTGCCCGGCCGCGGGATCGAGCGCCCGCTGTGCGAAAAACTGCAGATGGCGGACGAAACGCTCATAGGGCAACGAGGTGTCGTCGAGGGTCGTGGCGTAGCGTTCAGAAACAATCGCGAGCACGTCGCGAACAAGCTGGACCGAAATGATCAAACGATCGGAGCGTTGCGGCATGGTAGCGTTGACGATATGCAGCGTAATAAAACCCTGCTCCCCCTCGCTCATCTCAAAGCCCATATACTCCTTGATGATCTGCAGTGCACGGCCCGCAAGCGCATACTCCTTGCGATAGAACTGCTGAATCTCGAGCAGCAGCGGATTCTCGCACGGAACGCCCTTGCGCTCGCGCTCGAGGGCAAGACTGATATGGTCTGCGAGAGCGATAAGAATCTTGTCGTTGATATCAACGTTGAGCTCTCGACGGAGCATCTGAACAATGTCCTCGGCAATCACGAGGTTGACGGTGGGGATGGACTCCAAAAGATGAGCCAAGCGGTCAATCGTACGCGAATCCTGCGAAGTACCCTCCTGCAGCGCATAGGTCTTTTCGACCGACGCCACATCGATAACATCGCCGGCACGGCGGCCAAAGCAGAGGCCTCGGCCGATGACGATGAGCTCGGAGCCATCGTCCGAAGTGACCATTGCGACGTTATTGTTAAAAACTCGCTTGATAACCACGGCATCCACCACAAGAACTTACTCGGAAAGCCAGACGACAGGCTCTTTAACAGCAACAGGACCAGAAGCGTGCTCGCGAAGAAGAGAGTTCTCCGGGCGCTCACACACGATAACAAAAACCGTGGGGTCGAAGCCAGCGGCGCGAATCACATCGAAATCAACCTCGACGAGGGGCTGACCCGCATCGACGTGATCGCCCTGGGCAACAAGCGCATGGAAGCCCTTGCCCTCGAGCTTAACGGTGTCGATTCCGATATGCAGCATTACCTGAGCGGAGCTGTCGTCGCACGTGATGCCCAGTGCATGCTCAGTCGGGAACAGCGCCGCGATGGTACCGGAGACAGGAGCGCACACGCATCCCTCTTGGGGAACCACGGCAACGCCATCGCCCACGGCACGGCTGCTAAAAGCGGGGTCATTGGTTTTTTCTAGGTGAACAAGCTCGCCGGAAACAGGAGCGAGGATTTCGAACTCGGAGGCTGCAGTCTTCTGCTCATCCGAACCGCCCATCAGGCGAGAAAAGAAACCCATGGTGACATGTCCCTTCATAAATATAGCCCAACCAAAATCAAGCGAATGCATCCATAGAGACACATCCGTTCAAAGACTTTGGTTAGGCCCACGTCCGAGGGACTCGGTAACCTTCCGCATTTCTTTTTACG
>CAKUHA010000029.1 GCA_934655755.1 uncultured Collinsella sp. | reverse complement strand
CAATCGTAGCCCGAGACGGGCCCGGGCTGACAATCTCGACTGTAATGGACGTTCTTAAACGACTAGTCGTTGGGGACAGTCTTTGCCGATTCGCCGGCTCGCCGGCCGGGTTGGCAGGGACTGTCCCTGGCGGCACTCATTTAAGTCTGTCCCCAATGAGTGATTTCAAAGGGGCTGTCCCTTTGTCACATCTAGAGCAACGTGACACTAAAGGTGCGCTTGTCGGTAGCGCCCGGCGCCAGCGTAATGGTGTTGACCTTGTGCTCGAAGACGTCGTCCTCGGTGTCCATCGTGGTGTGGCCGGTCCAGGGCTCGAGTGCCACAAACGGAGCATCGTTGGCGGCAGACCACACGCCGATGTACTTAAAGCCCTCAAAGTCAATCTTGACGCCGTGGCCCGACTTGCGGCCGCGCAGCGTGAGCGTGGAGCCCGGGGTATCGGTAAACATGATGGCGTCGTTGTCGAAGCTACGATGCGTGATGGGCAGCACGTCCGAGTTGTCGGGAGCCTTGTAGCTGCCCTCGAACGTCATGAGGCCATCGGGCGTAATGATGGGAGCTTCGTTGGTCCACGCCTCGGTAAATGCCAGCTCGTAATCCTCGAACGCCTCGCCATCGGCGCCAGGGGCGGGCACGTTAAACGCGGGGTGGCCGCCCACCGAGAACGGCAGGTCAACGTCGCCGGTGTTGGTGACGGCAAAAGTCTGGGTGAGCGTGGCGTCGCCGGTCAGGGCATAGGTCATGTTGAGCTTAAAGTGGAAGGGGAAGGCCTTGAGCGACTCGGGCGTGTCGGTGATCTCGTAGGTTGCCGAGGAGCCGTCCTCGGAGACCTCGACCAGCTCGTGCTCGACAATGCGCGCGATGCCGTGGCGCGCCATCTCGCACGTACCGGCGGCAGACGTCGCCGTGTTGTTGCGCAGCGAGCCCACGATGGGGAACAGGATGGGCGCGTGCTTGCCCCAAAAGTCCGGATCGCCCTGCCACAGATACTCATTGCCGTTGAGGGCAAGGCTCGTGAGCTGGGCGCCCATGGAATCGATGGCCGCGGTGAGGCCGCCGCGCTTGATGGTGGTGACGGTGGACATGCTACTTCCTCCAAAAGTTAACAACAGTGTCGAGGGCTATTGTCCCACTCTTGGCCGCGGGGCGGGGCGGCGCACAATTATTGAGTGTCCACGTAAAGGTCGAACCCGCCCTGCGGCGTGGTGTCGACCGTATCGGGTGCTTGCGAGTTAAAGCTCACGGGAACCATGCGCTTCGAGGCGCGGAAACGCGTACCGTCGGTGGCGACGGGCGCCTCATCGACCGTAAGCTCGTAGTCGCCGGGCTTGAGCTCAATGCCGTCACCGGCAGAGTTGACGTATTGGTACTCGTCGACCGTCTGCCCCTTGAGCGTGCGTCCCACGATATGGATGAGCATTTGGCTGTCGCCGCGGGCGGTATCCCACGTCGCGCCGTCCTTGACCTCGACCGACACGTGCACCGAGCGCGTGCGACTGAGTGATTGCTCGACAGACATCTCGACCTTGGCGGCGTCTTCGCGCTGTTGTTCCACATGGCTCCAGACGCTGCCGATCGCCGAGCAGGCAATAACGCCGGCCATAAAGGCGATGAGGATGGGCCCGAGCGGCGAGCGGCGGCCCGCGCCTTCCTCGCGAGCCAGGTTGGGACGATGCGTGGGGGCGGGTGCTTGGGCACCCTGCGAGGGCACGTCGAGGATGCTGAAAGATGCCGTGCTGTCAGGGTCGATGGTATGACGTGGCTGCGGCGTCTTTGCCGGCGAGATTGACATGTCGGCCGGCTCACCCAGCGTTGCCGTGGCATCGGCCTTTGCCTCGTCAGCCTCGGCCTGGGCCCAAGCCTGCTCAAAGGTCAAAGGCTCGGCAGGGTCGGAGTCCGAATCGGAGACGGCGTCGGCATCGTCGCCCGACACGTCACGCGGCGCGGGCTCGTCCCACTCCTCGTCCGGAACCTCGCCCTCGCTATACCACCATTCAAAATTATCGATATCCATACGGGGCGCCCCTTAAGCCTCGCAAATAAACAACTGCTAGCCTTATACCCCCAGACGGCGTCGGAGCTCTCCGGCGCAGACAGGAAAACCGTCCCAACATTCGACGCTTTTCCTCGATTTCGAGATTTTCATCGAATGTTGGGACGGTTTGGGCAGTGATCACATCGCGAGGGCCGCGCGGATGGTTTGGTCGCTGAGGGCCTCACGGAGCCAGGGGGCCAGCTGCTCGGGGTGACCCTGCAGGTAGCCCTCGAGCTCGGACAGGGCCACACGGCGCACTTCCGAGACCTCCTCTTGGTTGATATGCAGCTCGCCCGGCTCGACATGGGCCAGGAAGACCTCGCACCATTCGCACTCGCAGCGGCCATCGCCGTGGTCCTCGCGATACACCACGTGGCCGAGGCATTTGAGCTGGTAGGGTTCACGTGTAATGCCGAGCTCTTCGTTGATGCGGCGCGCCGTAGCGGCGGCGACATCCTCCCCGGGAAGCGGATGCCCCGCGCAGCTATCGGCCAGCACCCCGCCCCACAGGCGCTTAAGCGGGCTGCGGCGACAGAGCAGCAGGCGCATGTTTTCGCCCTGGCCCTCGACCAGAAGCGTCAGGAATGCTCGATGCAGGATGCCCTCGCCGGTATGGGCCTCGATGCGATCGACGGGGCCAAGTGCCCTGGCGGTCGCGGCATCGATGGCCACGACCTCGGCGCCCGCGCCGCCCTCATCCCAGCCGGCGCGCAGGATGCGAGCTGCGGCGCCTACGAGCGCGGCGATGAGTTCATTGGTGGTGTCGAGCACGCGCTGCAGGTCGTCCCTGCTCGCCTGCTCAACATGAAACCCCGTGCTTGCGACCACCGGCACGCCAAAGCGCGTGGCCAGCGTCGCCGCGATATCGTGCGCCGGGATCTCGTCGCGATGGCAGGGAACGGCCAGGATGCTCACCGTCGCCGTGCGGCCGGGCTCGGGACGCGGAATGGCCTGCGCCGTGGCGCCCAGATGCGCGTACTCCGGCGAGCAGGCATACACCACCATGCCCCGCGGCGTCACCGTCAACTGGGCCTCGAGCGCAAACTTGCCCTCGCCCACCGCGACCTTTGTCGTGTACATGCCCATGGAATCTCCTGTCGCCCGCGATGGATCTGAGCCCATCATCGCCTGTATTGCGACTATACAGGCAAGTGCAGAATGTGACAAAGGCGCTGCTCCTTTGTCGCATTCTGTTAGAGTTGCAGGGATGAATCCCGCCTATTCATGCGACATTGGAGTGACAACCTTGACCGCCGCAACCACGTCTAAAAGTAAGTCAACCGCCGCCGCGCTCTCCCCCGCGCGCACCAACCTCTGCCTGGCGCTGCTCGTGCTGCTGGGCTTTTCGCTTGGCTGCTCGGAGTTCGTCGTCATCGGCATCGAAAGTGATCTGGCCACGGAGCTCGGCATCTCACTTGCCACCGCGGGCCAGCTCATCAGCGTGTTTGCGCTCGTTTACGCCATTGCTACGCCGGTGCTCGCGCTCAGCACGGGACGCTTCCGCCGCTACCAGCTGCTCGTGTGCTACAGCATTATCTTTGTGCTCGGCAATCTTGTCATGGCGCTGGCGCCCAACTTCCAGGTGCTGTTTGCCTCGCGCATCATCTTGGGCTCCGTCTCGGGTGCGCTGCTCGCCGTGGGTGTGACGTATATCCCCGAGCTGCTGTCCCCGCAGAAGACCTCGCTCGCCATCTCGGTCGTGTACGGCGCGTTTTCCGTGGCAATGGTCTTTGTGACCTCAATCGGCAAGTTTGTGGCCGATACGCTCGACTGGCACGTTGCCATGTACGGCACGCTCGCCTTCGCCGTCCTCATTTGCGGCGCGCTCGTGGCGTTTATGCCGCGCGCCGGACAGACCGACGAGCCCGCCACCTTCCGTGAGCAGGCGGGGCTTCTGAGCGAGCCGAGCATCATCACCGGCATGCTCATCTTCTTGTTTGGCGTGGGATCGGTCTACGTGTTTTACGGCTACGTGACGCCCTATCTGGAACAGGTGCTGGGCATGGGCACCGTTCAGGCGAGCACCACCCTTATGGCCTACGGCGTGTTCTGCCTAATCTCGAACATCTTGGGCGGATGGATCGATGCGCGTTTTGGCATGAAGGCGCTGCTCGTGACGTTTGTGTTGCAGGCCGTGGCGCTGTTTGGGCTGTTTGTCGTGGGCGGCACCATGCCTCTCGCGCTCGTCTTTGTCTTTAGCCTGGCGATGCTCATGTACCTGTTCTCGGTCTCGTGCATCACGCACTTTATGGACGTGGCCCGCAGCCGCCATCCCAAATCGATGGTGCTCGCGAGCTCGGTGGAGCCCCTGGCATTTAACGTCGGCATCTCGTTTGGCACGGCCGTGGGCGGCACCGTGGTGACCGGCATCGGCATCTCCTACGTGGGCGCCGTCGGAGCCGTGTTCTCGCTCGTGGCCTGGGTGCTCACCCTGGTGACGATCAAGCTCGCCCGATGGGAGCGCCGCCGCCACGCAGCACAGCCCTCGACGCAGGCATAGGGGCGGAACCGGGAACGGGCGCAAGCACAGCCCAGAGCGGCGAGCGGTCGGTGAAAACCGCCCGACACAAGCAGAGCTCATCCACTTGAAGCTCCAGCAGTTTAATTTCGTGTATTTCAGATACACGCTTTTCCACGATTTCGTGTATTTCAAGTACATGAAATCGTACTAAACTATGTATTTAAAATACACGAAATTGGAAAGGCGGCCCCATGCGCAGATCAATCGAATCCGTCATCGAACCATGGGCGACAGAGGACGCCTCACGTCCCCTCCTCATCCGTGGTGCGCGACGCGTGGGCAAAACATACGCTGCCGAGGAAATCGGCAGACGAATCGCCGGCGATGCATTCGTCAAACTCGACTTTCAGACCGATCTTGAGCTGATTGCCCCGCTGTTCGACTGCCCCACCGACGACGTAGACACCATCGTGGCGCGAATCTCAGACTATAAACGCACCCCCATTCGCAAGGAAACCGCATTCATCCTGTTTGACGAGGTGCAGCTCTGCGAACGCGCGCTCAACTCGCTTCGCTTTTTCTCGGGTTCGGGCTGGCGCATATGCGCGACCGGCAGTCAGCTCGGCGTCGCCACGCGCAAGCGCAAGTTGCCTTTTCCCAGCGGCGTCCGCCAAGAGACCATGTATCCTATGTCGTTCGAGGAGTTTCTCTGGGCACTCGATGAGGAGCAGATGGCGGATGCCATTCGCACCCACGCCGGCACACTCGAGACCTACGCTGCGCACCAAGCCGCGCTCAACCTGTTTCATCGATACCAGATCGTGGGAGGCATGCCCGCCGCCGTCAACGCATATCGCAAGACGTTGTCCATCGAAGACGCGCGCGTCGAGCAGCGCGAAATCGACGAGACCTACACCGCCGATATGACCGACCCCGAAAACGGGATCAGCGGCGTGGCAGCGCGCAAGGTCTGGCGCTCCATTCCATCCCAGCTGCTACGATCCTCAACCAAGAAATTCAAGTATTCCGAGGTCGAACGCGGAGGCCGTCGCGCCAAGCTCATCGAGCCACTCGACTGGCTCGAAGGCGCCGGCATCATATCGGTCAACAACCTGACCGAAGGCATCGAACCTCCCCTCGTCCCCTTCGACGACGAAGACGGAAGTTTCTTTAAGGTCTATCTTCTCGATACGGGCCTCATGTTCTACAAACTCGGCATCAACCCGCGGCTCTGGCTCGACCTCAAAGAGGATTCCACCATTGCGCTGTCTTCCGACTTTCGAGGTGCCCTGGCGGAAAACTCGGTCATGCAGGCATTTTCGGGCAATGGTTTGCAGACATACTATTGGATGCCGCCGTCTTCTTGGAAGACGAGCGGCGAGCTTGATTTCCTACTTCAGACCGACCGTATGGAAATCGTTCCCGTCGAGGTAAAGTCCGCACGCAACGTGCGCGCGAGAACCCTCGGGTCGTTTATGGACAAAGCCCGGTCGCCATATGCCTACATTTTGTCCGAGAACAATTTTACCCGCAGCGAAACCGATGACGGGCGCGAGCTGCGCCACCTCCCCTTGTACGCAGCGGGCTTTATTGGAGCAAACTGCCTCAAGGGCAGTCTGTAAGCCCCGTGCGACCGCCTAGAAAGGAAACCGCATATGCAACGCATTCTTTTTATCTGCTACGGCAACATCTGTCGCTCGACGATGGCTGAGTCGGTGTTTACCGAACTGGTGCGCCGCGCTGGGCGCGAGGCGGAGTTCGTTATTGATTCTGCCGCGACCTCGACCGAGGAGATCGGTAACCCGCCGCACCACGGCACCGTCGCCAAGCTGCGCGAAGTCGAGATTCCCGTTGTTGAGCACCGCGCGCGCCAGGTTCGTCGCGCGGAGTATGGTGACTGGGACCACATCGTCTATATGGATGCCGAAAACGCCCGTGGCCTGCGTCGCATCTTTGGCGACGATCCCGACGGCAAGATCTCGCGCCTGCTTGATTGGACCGATCGCCCCGGCGACGTCGCCGATCCCTGGTACACCGGCAACTTTGATGCCACCTACCGCGATGTGCTCGCCGGCTGCACGGCTATGCTCGAGCAGCTGTAGGCGCTCGGGTGGCGCGGGCACACGGGCCATACCATTGGCATAAAACGAGCGTGGATTTTCTCCCGCATACAAATTGAGCGTGGATTTTCTCCCGTTTAGAGCGCGAAACGGCGCTCTAAACGGGAGATTATCCACGCTCATTATCTCGGTGGGAGAAAATCCACGCTCGATTACTCGTCGACAATCTCGGCGAGCCAGACGTTCAGCGTATCGACCTCGGGGCAGCAGAACTTTGCCGTGCCGGGCTCGTTGCCGGGCACGGTGCCGCCGTAGCGCAGGATGTCGATATAGGGAAAGCCCACGTGGCAGGCCATGGAACACATCTTGCCACGATCGCGATCGAAGTCGAAAACGTCACCGGGTTTGTGTCCATGGTGGCAACGACACGTGCCCAGCTGATCAACGCAGCTAATGCGAATATGTGGGCGCTTGCCACGCGGCGCACCAAGCGGCTTGTTCTCGCCGGCGGGCTCGGGGCGGCTCTCGTCGGCGCTACTCATGGTCGATCACATCCAGGCAGGCCTCGATGGGCAGACCGGCGGACTTGTCCTCCTGGTCGGCGTTGCGCTCGATAAGCTCTGCCACCACGCGCATGGCATCGGCCGTTGCGCGCTGCAGGCTCCAGCCCGCCATCACGCGGCCGACGAGCACCGCCGAGAACGTATCGCCCGTGCCCGGGAAGTAAACCGGGATCAGGTCGAAGGGAATCGTGAAGTACTCCCCCGCCACGTGATCGTAACCGATGACGGCGTTCGTGCCGTCGACCACAGCGCTCGTAATGACCACCGACTTGGCGCCCAGCGCGCGCATGGCGTCCACAAGGACGCGGGCTTCGTCGGGCGTGATTTGCTCGGCGATGGGCGTATCGGTGAGCAGGCAGGCCTCGGTGTAGTTGGGAACCGCGTAGTCGGCGCACTCGAGCAGGTGCCTCATGAGACCGATCGTGGACTCGGGCACGCCGGCATAGAGCTTGCCGTTGTCGCCCATGATGGGGTCGACGAACACCTTGGTGCCCTTTTGCGCGCGGCGGTGGCAGAAGTCCGAGATGATGCGCGTCTCTTCCTCGGTCACGATAAAGCCGGTCGAGATAGCGTCGAACTCAAAGCCGAGTTCCTCCCAGATAGCGAGGCTCTGGCGCACGTACTCCGTGGTGTCGTGGATGTAGAACTTGGGATAGTTGAGCGTATCGGACACAAGCGCCGTCGGCAGGTTGTGGATACGGTAGCCCATGTGCGACAGCACCGGCAACATGGCGGAAAGCGCGACCTTGCCGTAGCCGCACATATCGTTGATCAGCAGCAGCTGAGTGTTCTTCATGAGTGTCCCCCTTGGGTCGGGAGCGGCGCAAAGTCGCCACAGTGCGACTAAGTGTAGCGCAGGGAACGCAGCGGACGAAAGCCTGCACCAAAGCCTCGACAAGGAGTGTCCCCAGCTGCCGGCAGAAAAGGAACGTCCCCAACTGCCGCATCCGGAGCAAGTCGACGTCGCAGGTTGAGGACGGACAGCGAAAACGCTCCTAAGCGAGCAAGGTGGCGTGAAAGAGGAGGGCATAGGCCTTGTGGCCATGCCCGACGATTGAACGCCAGATTGCCGCCTAGGAGCGTTTGCAGCGTCGAGCGGTTACGGCGTTTGGTAAAACGCCGTAACTAAATAAGTTTGGTACCTTGACATTCTTGTGTGGCACTCCTAGATTAGTTAGGCACAAAACAATCCCACTACCTAACTAAAGAAAGGAGCGATACGAATTCATGTGCGATGAACCCCTTAACCTTCGTCCGCACGAGCCCGGCGGCGACCCGTCGCAGCCGGCAGACGTGCCCGAAGCAGTTAACGGCGAAGACAAGCTCGCCAAGCGCATCCTGAGCGGCCTAGGCTTTTGCGGCCACTACATGCACTTTCACGGCGGCGGCGTGTCCGGCAAGGCGCCCATCGTCTGCCTACTTGCCAAGCAGGAAAACGGCGAGATGTCGCAGCAGGAACTCGGCATGCACTTCGACCTCAAGCCGGGGTCGCTTTCCGAGATCTTGTCCAAGCTCGAGTGCGCCGGCATCATCGAGCGCAGCCGCAATCCAAAAGATCGCCGGCAGCTCACCATTCGCCTGACCGAGATCGGCTGGGAGAAGGCCCGCATCGACCAAGCCTCACGCATCCGCTTTAGGGAGCAGGCCTTTAGCGCGCTCACCCACGACGAGCGCGAACAGCTTGCCGAGATGCTCGAGAAAATCCGCGTAACCTGGGAGGAACTGGATGATTAAAACCCTTATGGGCAGCATCCGCGATTACATGAAGGTCACGATCGCCACGCCGCTGCTGGTGCTTGGCGAGGTAATCTGCCAGATGATGATCCCGTTTATCACCGCCGACATGATCGACGCCATCAAGGACGGCACCGCCGTTACCGAGATGCTGCCCACCGCCGGCCTTCTCGTACTCATCGCGCTGACGTCACTCGCCTTTGGCGCCGCCGCGGGCATCACCTGCAGCCATGCCAGCTGCGGCTTTGCCAAGAACCTGCGTCGCGACCTGTTCTACAAGATCCAGACGTTCAGCTTTGCCAACATCGACGAGTTCTCGAGCTCCTCGCTCGTCACCCGCCTCACCACCGACATCAACAACGTGCAGCAAGCCTTTATGATGCTCATCCGCATCGCCGTGCGCTCGCCGCTGGTGCTGGTCTTTGCCTTTACCATGGCATATGCCATGGGCGGCAGCGTCGCCATGGTCTACCTGGTCATCATTCCGCTGCTGGGCTTTGGCCTGTTCTTCATCATCTATAAGGTGCGCCCGATCTTTGCCCGCGTCTTCCACAAGTACGACGCGCTCAACGAATCCGTTGAGGAAAACGTCACCGGCATGCGCGTGGTCAAGAGTTACGTGCGCCAGGACTACGAGAAGGAGAAGTTCGCCACCGCCGCGCGCGACGTCCAGATGGACTTCACCCGCGCCGAGAAGCTGCTCGCCTTCAACAACCCCATGATGAACATCTGCGTCAACGGCGCGTTCGTCGTCATCATCTACCTGGGCTCCAAGCTCATCATCACGAGCCAGGGCACCCTGTTCGACGTGGGTCAGCTCTCCTCCATCTTTACCTACGGCTTCCAGATTCTGATGAGCCTGATGCAGCTGTCGATGATCTTTGTCATGGTGACCATGGCAGACGAGTCGGCGCACCGCATTACCGAGGTGCTGGCCGCCGAGCCCACGATCGCCAACCCGACCGAGCCCGTGCACGAGGTTGCCGACGGCTCCATCGACTTCGATCACGTGAGCTTTAAGTATTCCGAGCATGCCCGCCGCCAGGCGCTCGACGATATCGACCTGCATATTAAGAGCGGCGAGACCATCGGCATTATCGGTGGCACCGGCTCGGCCAAGTCGACGCTCGTGAACCTGATCGCCCGCCTGTACGATGTCACGGAGGGCACCGTGCGCGTCGGCGGCGTGGACGTGCGCGACTACGACCTGGACGCGCTGCGCCACCAGGTAGCCATGGTCCTGCAGAAAAACGTGCTGTTTAGCGGCACCATCGCCGAGAACCTGCGCTGGGGCGACCCAAACGCCACCGACGAGGAGGTCCGCGAGGCCGCACATCTGGCCTGCGCCGACGAGTTTGTCGACGGCTTCCCCAAGGGCTACGACACCTGGATTGAGCAGGGCGGCTCCAACGTCTCCGGCGGCCAGAAGCAGCGCCTGTGCATCGCGCGCGCCCTGCTGCGTCGCCCCAAGATTCTGATCCTGGACGACTCCACGAGCGCCGTCGACACCAAGACCGACGCCAAAATCCGCGAGGGCCTGGCGAGCTACCTGCCCAACACGACCAAACTCATCATCGCCCAGCGCATTAGCTCCGTGCAGGATGCTGACCGCATCATCGTCATGGAGGGTGGCCGCATCAAGGACATCGGCAACCATGACGAGCTGCTCAAGACGAGCGAGATCTACCGCGAGACCTTTACCTCGCAAAACAAGATGAGTGCCGAGGGCGAGGAGGCGGCCGAGACCGTCGCAGCCGACACCGAGGCATCCGCACCGCAAGCTCAGACCCAGGAAGGAGGCGAGACACATGAGTAAGGCAGCTACCGCCGAGCGCGCACGCAACCGCAAGGGCGGCACCATGACGCGCCTGATCAAGATGCTCTTTGGCTTCTACCCGGTGCTTTTGCCCCTCGTCGTCGCCGGCGTGGTGCTCTGCGCCATCATCAATTCCATCGGCGCGACGTTTCTCCAGAGCGCGCTGCAGATCATTAGCGAATCGTGGCAGTCGGGCGACTGGACGGCCGCGCAGCCCAAGATCTTGAAGCTTGTGACCACCCTCGGCTGCATCTACGCCGTGGGCGTCGCCTCCTCGCTCTTCTGGAACCGCGCTATGGCCGTCATCACGCAGGGCTCGCTCGAGAAGCTGCGCGAGAAGATGTTCAACCGCATGCAGGACCTGCCGATTCGCTACTTCGACACGCACCAGCGCGGCGACATCATGAGCCACTACACCAACGACATCGACACGCTGCGTCAGATGATCAGCCAGTCGCTGCCCAACCTGCTCATGACGATTATCGTCATCGTCACCGTGTTCTTCATCATGCTGTATTACAGCGTGTGGATGTGCCTGGTCATCATTGCCGGCGTCGCCTTTATGACCTTTATGACCAAGCTGCTCGGCTCCAACTCCGCGCGCTTCTTTATCGCGCAGCAGACCGAGCTCGGCGTGGTCGAGGGCCATATCGAGGAAGTCATGAACGGCCAGAAAGTCGTCAAGGCGTTCTGTCACGAGTCCGCCGCCGAGGCCGATTTTGACGAGCGCAACGAGAAGCTCTTCGAGGTCTCGCAGAAGGCCAACATGTACGCCAACATCCTCATGCCGATCCTCGGGAACCTGGGCGACTTGCTCTACGTGCTGGTCGCGCTGACCGGCGGCATCTTCCTGGCGCTGGGCGTGCCCAACCTGAGCCTCTCGGGCATGGCGCTCTCCATCGCCGTCGTGGTGCCGTTCCTCAACATGACCAAGCAGTTCTGCGGCCAGATCGGCCAGATCTCGCAGCAGATCAACGCCGTGGTCATGGGCCTTGCCGGCGCCGAGCGTATCTTTGAGCTACTCGACGAGGAGCCCGAGGCCGACGAGGGCTACGTGACGCT
>CAKUHA010000028.1 GCA_934655755.1 uncultured Collinsella sp. | reverse complement strand
GCTGTTTAAGTTTGTCGCGAGTTCCGCACGCAAAGGAAAGCACTTAATGTGCTTTCCGTCTTGCGCAGGACTGTAGAGCAGCAAACTTAAACAGCCGGCCGCCCGGACCGGGAATCCGCCTACGCGCGCAGGAGGGGATTCCTTTTGTCGCGAGTTCCGCACGAGCCGGAGGCCACTTAATGTGGCCTCCGTGCGAGCCAGGACTGTAGAGCAGCAAACTTAACCCCTGTGCCGCCCGGCCCGGGAATCCGCCCCCGCGCACAGGAGGGGATTCCTTTTGTGTAGGCTTTGCGGAAATGTGCTCATTTTAGGATACGCCCGGCGGCGTGGTCTGTTGACGGCACAGCTAACGCCACGTATCCTATCGAACTGCGTGTTTCGTAGGGGGATGCTGACCCCTCGATTCAAGCCGTTGCACTTTACAGAAAGCTGGAATCATTCGAGAAGGAGTACGCTTTGCCTACTATTAACCAGCTGGTTCGCCAGGGCCGTCGTTCCGTGCCCAAGAAGTCCAAGAACGCTGCTCTGCAGCACAACTCCCAGAAGCGCGGCGTGTGCACCCGCGTCTTCACCACGAGCCCCAAGAAGCCGAACTCGGCTCTTCGTAAGGTTGCCCGTGTTCGCCTTGTCAACGGCATCGAAGTTACTGCTTACATCCCGGGTGAGGGCCACAACCTGCAGGAGCACTCCATCGTGCTCGTCCGCGGCGGTCGTGTCCGTGACCTCCCTGGTGTCCGTTATCACGTCATCCGTGGCGCCTACGACGCTGCTCCGGTCCAGAACCGTATGCAGGCCCGTTCCAAGTACGGTGCTAAGCGCCCCAAGGCTAAATAAGCCAGATAACGTTTTGATACTTTCGCCGTGTGCCGCCTAAGCGCCGCACGGTAGACACTTAAGGAGATTTCACATGCCGCGTCGTGCAGCAGCTAATCGTCGTGAGGTTCAGCCTGACGCCGTTTACAACAACCGCCTGGTGACTCAGCTCATCAACAAGGTCCTTCTTGACGGCAAGAAGGCCACCGCTGAGCGCATCGTTTACACCGCTTTCGAGATCGTTGCCGAGAAGTCCGAGGGTGGCGACGCTCTCGCTACCTTCAAGAAGGCTATGGACAACGTCAAGCCTACGCTCGAGGTTAAGCCCAAGCGTGTCGGTGGCGCTACCTATCAGGTCCCGATGGAGGTCAACTCCCGTCGTTCCACCGCTCTGGGTATCCGCTGGATCGTCAACTTCTCCCGCGCTCGCAAGGAGAAGACCATGGCCGAGCGTCTCGCCAACGAGATCCTCGACGCCTCCAACGGCCTGGGCGCTTCCGTCAAGAAGCGTGAGGACGTCTTCAAGATGGCCGAGGCCAACCGCGCGTTCTCTCACTATCGTTGGTAAGTTAAGGTAAGGAACTAACATGGCTAAGCCTAAGTACAAGCTTTCCGATACCCGTAACATCGGCATCATGGCCCACATCGATGCTGGTAAGACCACCACGACCGAGCGTATTCTTTACTACACCGGTAAGACCCACAAGATCGGTGAGGTCCATGAGGGCGCTGCCACCATGGACTGGATGGTTCAGGAGCAGGAGCGCGGCGTAACCATTACCTCCGCTGCTACCACGTGCTTCTGGAAGAAGGACGGTACCGACTACCGCATCCAGATCATCGACACCCCGGGCCACGTTGACTTCACCGCCGAGGTCGAGCGCTGCCTGCGCGTCCTCGATGGCGCTGTCGCCGTCTTCGACGCCGTTGCCGGCGTTCAGCCCCAGTCTGAGACCGTTTGGCGTCAGGCTTCTACCTTCAACGTCCCCCGCATCGCCTTCATCAACAAGTATGACCGCGTGGGCGCTGACTTCTTCAACGCTATCGAGACCATGAAGGATCGTCTCGACGCTAACGCCGTGGCCGCTCAGGTCCCGATGGGCGCCGAGGACAACTTCTGGGGCGTCATCGACCTCGTCACCATGACTGCATGGGACTTCAAGGCTGACGAGAAGGGTATGACCTACCCCGAGCCGATGGACGAGATCCCGGCTGAGTTTGCCGACATCGCTGCCACCAAGCGCGAGGAGCTCCTCGACGCTGCTGCCAGCTTTGACGACGAGCTCATGGAGAAGATCCTCATGGAGGAGGACTTCACCGTCGAGGAGCTCAAGGCCGCTCTGCGCAAGGGCGTTCTGGCCAACGAGCTCAACCTCGTCTTTGTGGGCTCCGCCTACAAGAACAAGGGCGTTCAGGAGCTGCTCGACGCTGTCGTCGACTACCTGCCCAGCCCGCTCGACGTCGAGGCCGTCACTGGTACCGATCCGGACACCGGCGAGGAGATTCAGCGTCATCCTTCCTTCGACGAGCCCTTCTCCGGCCTGGTCTTCAAGATCATGACCGACCCGTTCGTCGGTAAGCTCACCTACGTTCGCGTTTACTCCGGCCGCGCCGAGTCCGGCTCCTACGTTGTCAACGCTTCCAACGGTCAGCGCGAGCGCCTCGGCCGCATCCTCGAGATGAACGCCGCCGAGCGTATCGACCGTGACGACGCTGCCGCCGGCGACATCGTCGCTTGTGTCGGCTTCAAGAACTCCACCACCGGTGACACCCTGTGCGCCGAGGGCAAGGAGATCGTCCTCGAGAAGATCGAGTTCGCTAAGCCCGTTATTGACGTTGCCATCGAGCCCAAGACCAAGGCCGAGCAGGACAAGATGTCCCTGGCTCTGACCAAGCTCGCCGAGGAGGACCCGACCTTCCAGGTGTCCACCAACCACGAGACCGGCCAGACCATCATCGCCGGCATGGGCGAGCTGCACCTCGAGATCATCGTCGACCGTCTGCTCCGCGAGTTCAAGGTTGACGCTAACGTTGGTAAGCCCCAGGTTGCCTACCGCGAGACCGCTGGTCACGACGTCGAGAAGGCTGAGGGCAAGTTCGTCCGTCAGTCCGGTGGCCGCGGTCAGTACGGCCACGCCGTCATCAAGCTCGAGAAGATGGAGGAGGGCTTCGGCTACGAGTTCGTCAACGCTATCGTCGGCGGCGTCGTGCCCAAGGAGTACATCCCGTCCATCGACAAGGGCATCCAGGAGGCCCTGAACACCGGTGTTATCGCCGGCTTCCCGGTCCTCGACGTCAAGGTCACCCTGTTCGACGGTTCTTACCACGAGGTCGACTCCTCCGAGGCCGCCTTTAAGATCGCCGGTTCCATGGCTATCAAGGACGCCCTCAAGAAGTCCGATCCGCAGCTGCTCGAGCCGATCATGGCTGTCGAGGTCGAGACCCCCGAGCAGTACATGGGCGACGTTATGGGCAACCTCTCCGGTCGCCGCGGCAAGATCGAGGGCATGGAGGATCGCAAGAACAGCAAGCTCATCCGTGCCAAGGTGCCGCTGGGCGAGATGTTCGGTTACGCTACCGACCTTCGCTCCCAGACCCAGGGCCGTGCATCCTACACGATGCAGTTCGACTCTTATGAGCCCGCGCCCAAGTCCATCGTGGACGAGGTCATGAGCAAGAACGCCTAAGTTCGAGCTCCCTGTTACGTAATCCGCGAGAACATCTCTCGCACTCTTTGGAGGTTTAAGTTGGCTACCCAGAAGATCCGCATTCGCCTCAAGGGCTATGATCACGAGGTCGTCGATCAGTCCGCGAAGCTCATCGTCGAGACCGCTCAGAAGACCGGCGCTCGCGTTTCCGGTCCTGTCCCCCTGCCCACCGAGCGTAACCTGTACACGGTTATCCGCTCGCCGCACGTGAACAAGGACTCCCGCGAGCAGTTCGAGATGCGCACCCACAAGCGCCTCATCGACATCCTCGACCCCACCTCGGGCACCGTTGATTCGCTCATGCGTCTCGACCTCCCCGCTGGCGTCGACATCGACATCAAGCTCTAAGCGATATCGCTCATAGCTTACAGGGCCCCGCTGCCATTACGGTAGCGGGGCTCTTTTGTTTTGCATGATGGCCTTGGGGGACCGGGTAATGCTGTCGAGCGGGTGGCTGTGGCGCCTTATTTACCCATGGGACGCAGCGATGCCTCCTCAAAATGGAAGGATTGCAAGCCGTCTTCAGTTTCGATACACGCGCGACCAAAGGCATCGACCGTTTGAAAGATGCCACGCGCCAGCTCGTCACCGGCAGGGGAACGGGCGATAACGTGCTTCCCAATCCAATTGAGATGAGCGACATAATCATCGTGGACGGGCGCGATCGGACCAGCGTCTTCTTCCATGGCGTTGAGCAGATCTGCCCACGCGTCCACAGCGTTTACGACGGTGTGATAGACCTCCTTGAGCAGCACATCGACGGCTGGAACGTTCTCGTTGAGGTCCGAGAGGCCGATTGCCGGCAGGCCGCCATCGGGAACCTCCGAGGGCACATAGTTCACATTGACGCCAATGCCGCAGACGGCAAAGGGCTTGCCCTCGTTATCACGAGCCGCCTCGACCAGGATGCCGCCGAGTTTGCGCCCTCGAGCGACCAAGTCGTTGGGCCATTTAAGGCCAATCTCGTTTGCAAGACCCTGCTTATCGAGCGCCTTGAGTACTGCTAGGCCGCTGACGGCGGCAAGACCAGAGTACTTTGCAGGATTAACGCATGGGCGCAGGACAATCGAAAGCAATAGGTTGCCGGCGGTTGAATCCCACTTGTGGCCGCGCCGGCCGCGTCCTGCTGTCTGAGCCCGGGCGGCAAGTCCTGTGCCGTGCGGAGCCCCCTGTTTTCCTGCTTCGAGCAGGTCATCGTTGGTCGATCCGGTTACGTCGACTATCGTTAATTGGGTATCCATAACGGCTGCTACCTCCTTAATGAATAAGTGAATAACGCAATGGTGTCGAGAGGCAGACACAATGTGAAGCCTTTGTCGCATTTGGACAATTTAATGTTAACACGTCAACAATGACTGAAATGCGCTATCCTCTCTTGGTCGATGTAAACACGTCAACAACTCAAAGGAGGTTAGTGATGGGTTTCACGATTCTTGGAACAGGCTCGGCGCTTCCTAAGCGCAGTGTTTCCAATGACGAGCTGTCCGAGTTTCTCGATACCTCGGATGAGTGGATTTTTACCCGCACAGGTATCAAGAGCCGCCATGTGTGCACCACCGAGTCACTCGACGACCTTGCCGTAGCGGCGAGCGAGCGGGCACTCCAGGTGTCCGGAATCGACGCGAGCCAGCTGGATCTGATCGTCTGCTCGACGACGACGGGTGACCACCTTGTTCCCGCTGAGGCATGTGCCGTTGCTGAGCGACTAGGCGCGACGTGCCCTGCCTTCGACGTTTCGGCGGCCTGCGCCGGCTTCGTATTTGCGCTCGATGTCGCCGAGGGCTATATCGCCCGGGGTCGTGCCAAGCGCGTGCTTATCGTTGCTGCCGAGCAGATGACGCGCGCGCTCGACTGGACCGACCGCGCCACCTGCGTGCTCTTTGGCGATGGGGCAGGCGCCGCAGTGATTGGGGCTGGGGGAGACAGCCCCCTTGCCGTTGAGCTTTCGACGGCGCCCGACGTCGAGACGTTGCGTGTTTCCGGTCTGGTTGGCACCTCGCCGTTTCAGGCCTCCGCAGATAGCGAGAGCGTGCTGTCCATGAATGGCCGTCGCGTGTTCAAGTTCGGCGTCAACGCCATCTGCGACACGGTCCATAAGCTTGCGAGCGATGCGGGCGTTTCGGTCGAGGACATCGACCATTTTGTATTCCATCAGGCTAACGAACGAATCCTGAGTCAGGCGGTCAAGCGCCTCGGTGTGCCAGACGAGCGCGTGGTTCGAACGCTACGCGAGACCGGCAACATTTCGAGCGCCTGCATTCCCTTTGCGCTTGACCGGCTGGCACGCACTGACGTACTGAATGCGGGCGACACCATCGCCCTCGTTGGATTTGGCGCCGGTCTGGATATAGGTGGCTACCTGCTTCGCTGGAAGTAGTTGCACATAGGACATAAAAACGCCCCCAGGGCACAAACAAAGGAGAACTACCATGGCAGATCAGAAGACTTTCGAGCGCGTTTGCGACGTTATCCGCGAGACCGCCGGCCTTGACGATGTCGAGATGAAGCCCGAGTCCACGCTCGAGGAGATTGGCCTCGACAGCCTGGGTACCGTTGAGATCCTTGTCGCCGTCGAGGACGAGTTTGGCATTCAGCTCGATACCGAGGAGAACCCCAAGACGGTCGGCGAGTTTGTCGATACGGTCGAGGCGGCATTGGAGAAGTAGTAATGCTCAAGACTCCTCTCTGCGATTTGCTCGGCATCGAAAAGCCCGTATTCCAGGGCGGCATGGCCTGGATTGCCGATGCCTCGCTGGCATCCGCCGTGTCCGAGGCGGGCGGCTTAGGGATTATCGCGGCTATGAATGCCGACGCTAACTGGCTGCGCGATCAGATTCACGAGCTGCGCGCCAAGACGGATAAGCCCTTTGGCGTCAACGTTATGCTTATGAGCCCGTTTGTCGACGAGGTGGCACAGGTTGTGATCGACGAGCAGGTGCCTGTTGTCGTGACGGGTGCCGGCAATCCCACCAAGTACATGAAGGCTTGGAACGACGCGGGCATCAGGGTCATCCCCGTCGTGGCTTCGGTGGCGCTGGCGCGTCTCGTGGCACGTCGCGGGGCTACCGCGGTGGTTGCCGAGGGCACCGAATCGGGCGGCCATATTGGTGAGACCTCGACGATGGCGCTTGTTCCGCAGGTGGTCGATGCGGTCGATATCCCCGTTGTGGCGGCAGGCGGCATTGCAGATGGCCGCGGCGTGGCAGCCTCCTTTATGCTGGGCGCCGCCGGCGTCCAGGTGGGCACGCGCTTTTTGGTTGCAAACGAATGCACCGTATCCGAGCAGTACAAAGAGCTGGTGCTCAAGGCGGGCGACACGTCGACGCGTGCGACCGGTCGCTCGACGGGACATCCGGTTCGCGCCCTTAAGAGCCCCTTCACCAACGCCTATGCCAAGAGCGAGGCGGCAGGCGCAAGCCCCGAGGAGCTCGGTGCCATGGGTACGGGTGCGCTTCGTAAGGCCGCCAAGGACGGCAATTACGAAGAAGGTTCGTACTTGTGCGGACAGATTGCCGGTATGGTCAACGAGCGCCAAAGCGCGCGCGAGATCGTTGACGACCTGGTCGATGGCGCCGAGCGCTTTTTGAAGGGTGCGTCCGCATGGGTAGCGTAGCGTTTTTGTTTGCCGGCCAGGGTGCCCAGCATCCTGCGATGGGCGTCGACCTGATCGAGGCATCGCCTGCGGCTGCCGAGGTGTTCGCAATCGCCGATGAGGTGCGCCCGGGGACCAGCGTGCAGTGCCGGAGTGCCTCGAAGGAGGAGCTCTCGCGGACCGAGAACACGCAGCCTTGCGTGTTCGTGCACGACCTGGCCGTCGCCGCCGCCCTTCGCGAGCGCGGCGTGGTGCCTGCCGCTTGTGCGGGATTCTCGCTGGGCGAGGTCGCGGCACTCACCTTTGCGGGGGCATTCGATACGCGAGCGGGTTTTGAGCTCGTGTGCGAGCGTGCAGCATTGATGGCCGTGGCGGCCGAGCGTCACCCCGGCGGCATGCGTGCCGTCATCAAGCTCGATGCGGCGCAGGTCGAGAGCCTCGCCGCGCAGGCAGGCGAAGACTGCTGGCCGGTCAACTACAACAGCCCCCAGCAGACCGTTGTGGCTGGAGCGCCCGAGGCGCTGCAGACGCTCGACGTCTTGGTAAAAGAGGCCGGCGGTCGCGCCATGAAGGTCGCGGTGTCGGGTGCATTCCATAGTCCCTATATGGCCGAGGCGACCTGTGGCCTTGCCGCATATATCGAGGCCGGTCACGCGCCGTCCCCGTTGCTGATTCCGGTCGTGGCGAATATGACGGCCGCGCCCTATCCGGCGGACCCGCAGGCAGCATCCGATGTGCTGGCCCAGCAGGTTAGCCATGCCGTGCGCTGGGTCGACACGCTGCATGCGCTGCAGGACCAAGGCGTCGACACGTTTATCGAGGTCGGTCCCGGCAAGACGCTGTCCGGCTTGGTCAAGCGTACGCTGAGCGACGTTTGCGTGTATTCGTGCGAGACGGCCGAGCAGGTTGCGGCCATCGCCGATGAGCTTGCGTAGCGAGCTCGGTATCTACCCGAAAGGAATGACATGGGCAATGTATGCGATGGCGCGCTCGAGCGCGACGGTTCGCGCCGCGTGGCGCTGGTCACGGGCGGCTCGCGCGGCATTGGTCGCGCTTGTGCCGTGGGCCTGGCGGAGGATGGCTACGATATCGCCGTCGTCTACGCCGGCAGCGTCGATGCCGCACGCGAGACGTGCGAGGCCTGCGAAGTGGCCGGCGCCACGGCGCGCGCATATCAATGCGACGTGGCCGACCCCGATGCCGTCAATGCGTGCGTGGAAGCGGTCCTCAGCGACTTCGGTTCCATTTGGGCGCTCGTCAACAACGCCGGCATCACCCGTGATGGCCTGCTTATGCGCATGGGCGACGATGCGTTCGATCGCGTGCTCGATGTCAATCTGAAGGGCACGTTCAACACGACGCGTGCGCTCACCAAGACCTTTATGCGCCAGCGCGGCGGTTGCGTCATCAACATGAGCTCAGTCGTGGGTCTGATGGGCAATGCCGGGCAAGCAAATTACGCCGCCTCCAAGGCGGGCATCATCGGTCTGACCAAAGCGGTGGCGCGCGAGCTTGCGCCTCGCGGCGTGAGGGTCAACGCGGTCGCCCCCGGGTTTGTCGAGACCGATATGACGGCGAAGCTCTCGGATAAGGTGCGTGCGGCGTGCGAGGAACAGATTCCCCTTAAGCGCATGGCGCGTCCCGAGGAAGTTGCCGGCGTGGTGCGCTTTTTGGCAAGCGATGCGGCGGCCTACATTACGGGCGAGGTCGTGCGCGTCGACGGCGGAATGGCGATGTAGAAATCAGAGCCGGCACATACATCGGCTTGGATGAGGAGACCATGATGGAACAGAGAGTTGCAATTACCGGCATCGGCGCCGTATCGCCACTCGGCAACACCGCGCTTGCCACCTGGGCGGCCATGTGCGCCGGTACGTGTGGTATCGGCCCGATCACGCACTTCGATACGGACGCGTTTGCCGTCAAGGTGGCGGCCGAGGTCAAGGGCTTTGACGGTACCGAGTACTTTGGCAAGCGTGACGCCAAACATCTTGACCCCTGCGTTCAGTTTGCGATGGCGGCGTCGGACGAGGCTATGCACGATGCGGGACTCGATGCCGAAGGTGCCGTCGACCACGAGCGCCTGGGCGTATACGTGGGATCGGGCGTGGGCGGCATGACGACGCTCGTCGATAACGTCCATACGATTGCCGATCGCGGACCCCGCCGCGCGTCCCCTTACATGATCGCGATGATGATTCCCAACATGGCTTCGGGCAATATTGCGATCCGTCACAAGGCAAAGGGCCCGACCCTGCCCGTCGTGACCGCGTGCGCGACCTCGGCCCATGCGGTGGGCGAGGCGTTCCGCGCCATCAAGCACGGCTATGCCGACGCAATCCTTGCGGGCGGCACCGAGGCGGCTATCATCCCCGACGCCGTTGCAGGCTTTACGTCCTGCCGTGCGCTCACCACCAACCCCGATCCGCAGACGGCGTGCCGTCCGTTCGATGCGAACCGCGACGGCTTTGTGATGGGCGAGGGCGCCTGCGTGCTCGTGCTCGAGGGCATGGAGCATGCACAGGCTCGCGGCGCCCATATTTACGCCGAGGTCGTGGGCTACGGCAACACCGACGATGCCTACCACATCACGAGCCCCGATCCCGAGGCGACCGGCATTGCCCGTGCGATTTCGCAGGCCGTGGCCGAGGGCGACGTCAAGCCGTCCGAGGGCCTCTACATTAACGCCCACGGCACGTCGACCAAGCTCAACGATTCGTCCGAGACGGCGGGTATTAAGCGGGCGCTTGGTGAGGATGCAGCGCGCGCCGCGCACATATCGTCGACCAAGTCGATGACCGGGCACATGATCGGTGCCACGGGTGCTATCGAGGTCATGGCGTGTGCCATGGCGCTCGAGCAGGGCGTGGTGCCGCCGACTATTAACTACCACACGCCCGATCCCGCCTGCGATCTTGACTACACGCCCAATCGCGCGGTGCGCGCCGACCTTACCTGGGCGCTTTCGACCAACCTGGGCTTTGGCGGCCACAACGCCGCCATCGCGCTGCGCAGATATACAAGGAGCTAGAGCATGGATTCCAAAAGACTTGCCGAGATAGCCGATGTTATGGAGGACCGCGGCCTCACGCGCGTACGCGTTGAGGAGCCCGATGGCACCGCGGTCGAACTCGAGCGCGCGAGCGCCGCGCAGCCGGTTGCCGTGCCCATGCCCATGCCGAGTGCCATGGCTGCCCCGGTTGCGGCACCCGTAGCTGCACCTGCCGCGCCGGAACCCGCCGCGCAGGCACCTGCCGCCGCGCCGGAGCCCAAGGGCACCGAGGTGACCGCTCCCATGGTGGGTGTCTTCTACGCGGCCCCGGCGCCGGGCGACGAGCCGTTCGTGCACGTGGGCTCCAAGGTCAAGGCCGGTGAGACCCTCTGCATCATCGAGGCCATGAAGGTCCTGAACGAGGTGACGGCAGAGGCGGACGGCGAGGTGCTCGAGATCTGCGTGGCCGACGGCGACCTCGTGGAGTTCGGCAGCTGCCTCATGAGGATCGGATAGGTGACATCCATGAATAAAGAAGAGCTCAAGGAGCTGTTGCCGCATCGCGAGCCGATGCTTTTGCTCGACGAGGCCGAGCTGGTGGGCGACGAGGCCCACGGCAAGATTACGATTACGGGCGACGAGTACTTTCTGCAGGGGCATTTTCCGGGAAATCCCGTCGTCCCCGGCGTAATTCAGTGCGAGATGCTCGCCCAGAACTGCTGTGTGCTGCTGATGGGCGACGAAGATGCGCGCAGTGCGACGCCGTTCTATACGAGCCTCGATAAGGTGCGCTTTAAGCGTCCGGTGCGCCCGGGCGACACGGTGGACCTGGTGTGCTCGATCACACGTGCGCGCGGGCCGTTCCGGTTTGCGACGGGCACCGCGAGCGTCAACGGCGAGGTGTGCTGCCGAGCCGATATGTCTTTTGCACTCGTGCACGAAAGCTAAGGAAGGCTCCATGTTCGACAAAGTGCTCATCGCCAATCGTGGCGAGGTCGCGGTCCGTGTTATCCGCGCGTGCCGCGATATGGGCATCAAGACCGTCGCCGTCTACTCCACGGCCGATGCGGACGCGCTGCACGTGCAACTTGCCGACGAGGCGTATTGCATCGGCGGCCCGCGTCTTGCCGAGAGCTACCTCAACGACGATGCCGTGCTCACCTGTGCCGTCAAGTCGGGTGCAAAGGCAATCCATCCCGGGTATGGCTTCTTTTCCGAAAAGGCGAGCTTCGTGCGCGACTGCGACAAGTACGGCCTGGCGTTTGTCGGTCCTTCGGCCGAGGTGATCGACAGCATGGGCGACAAGGACGCCGCGCGCCGAACGGCTGCCGCGGCGGGCGTGCCCATCGTGCCGGGCTGCGATTTACTCAAAAGCCCCGAGGAGGCGACGGCCGAGGCCGAGCGCATTGGCTGCCCCGTGCTCATCAAGGCTCGAGCGGGGGGTGGCGGTCGCGGCATTCGCAAGGTCGAGCGCGTGGAAGATGCGGCAAAGGCGTTCATCGAGGCGCGTGCCGAGGGCGAGGCCGTTTTTGGCGACGGCGAGTGCTACATGGAGAAGTTCGTCGCGCCGGCACACCATGTCGAGGTGCAGATTATGGGCGACAAACAGGGCCATGTGTTTTCGCTCGGCGAGCGCGAGTGCTCGGTGCAGCGCCGCAACCAAAAGCTGATCGAGGAAAGCCCCGCGCCGTGCCTCGACGGGCACGACGACACTCGCGCCCGTATGCACAAGGCTGCGCGCGACCTGGCTCGTGCCGTTGGCTACGAGGGAGCCGGCACCATCGAATTCCTGTATTCGGACGACGGCAATTTTTACTTTATGGAAATGAACACGCGTCTGCAGGTGGAGCATCCCGTTACAGAATTTGTGACCGATACCGATCTGGTCAAGTGGCAGCTGCGTGTGGCTGCCGGCCAGCCCCTACCCTTTGAGCAGGAGGACGTGCCGGTTCGCAACCACGCCATGGAGTGCCGCATCAATGCCGAAACGCCGGACTTTCTGCCGTCATGCGGAACGGTCACCATGTTGCGTGTGCCGGGTGGTCCGCGCGTGCGCTGGGATTCGGCCATGTTTACCGGTGCGGAAGTTCCGCCGTACTACGACTCTATGCTCGGCAAGCTCATCGTGTGCGCGCCCACGCGCGACGGAGCCATTCGCAAGATGCGCTCGGCCCTGGGCGAGCTCGTGATCGAGGGCGTGAGCGAAAACAGCGAGCTTCAGCTCGACGTGCTGGCAAACGACGAGTTCTTGTCGGGCATGTATCACACCGATCTGATGGGGCATCTCTATGCTGATGAATAGAAAAGCGAAGACGGTCAATGTCCTTGAGGGGCCGATGACCGAGTCGTGCGCCGAGTTTCCCGCGCGCCACGTGTTTATCAAGTGCCCGGAGTGCCGTCGCGTGATCGACGAGGCGCGTCTGCACGATAACCTGGAGGTCTGTCCCCGTTGCGGCAAACACTTTCGTGTGAGCGGTCGCGCGCGCATGCGCATGACGGTCGACGAGGGTACGTTTGAGGAATGGGATGCCAATCTGGCGTCGGAGGACTTCCTCGCGTTTCCCGGCTATGCCGATAAGCTCAAGAGCGCGGGCGAGCGTTCGGGCGAGCACGATGCCGTCGTGTGCGGCAGGGGCAAAATCTGCGGCTGCGATACGGCGCTCTTCTTTATGGATGCCAGCTTTATGATGGGCTCGATGGGCTCGGTGGTGGGCGAGAAGATCTGCCGTACGTTTGAGCGCGCGACCGAGCTGGGGTTGCCGGTTGTCGGCTTTACCGTTTCGGGTGGCGCCCGCATGCAGGAGGGCGTGACCTCGCTTATGCAGATGGCCAAGATTTCTGCGGCGGTTAGGCGCCACAGCGAGGCGGGCGGCCTGTATATCACGGTGCTCACCGA
>CAKUHA010000027.1 GCA_934655755.1 uncultured Collinsella sp. | reverse complement strand
GGCCAGCAGCATATCGTCTCGACGCTCGAGCACGCCATCACCGAGGGGCGCCTGTCCCACGCCTACCTGTTCTGCGGTCCGCGCGGCACGGGCAAGACCACCATGGCGCGCATCCTTGCCAAGGCACTGCTCTGCCATAATGCCGAGGCGGCGCGCGCCGAGGGTGCGAGCGGCTGCATGCCCGACGGCACCTGCGAGGAGTGCGAGCTTATCGCCGAGGGTAACCATCCGGACGTCTACGAGCTCGATGCGGCAAGCCGCACGGGCGTGGACAACGTGCGCGAGGAGATCATCAACTCCGTCAACTTTGCCCCGGTACGCGGCAAGTACAAGATCTACATCATCGACGAGGTCCACATGCTCACGACGGCGGCGTTCAATGCGCTGCTCAAGACGCTCGAGGAGCCGCCGGCGCACGTGATCTTTGTGCTGTGCACCACCGACCCGCAAAAGATTCTGGAGACTATCCTGTCGCGCTGCCAGCGCTTCGATTTCCACCGTATCGGCAACGAGGATATCGAGCGCCGCCTGGCATATGTGTGCGAGCAGGAGGATTTCGATTACGACGACGAGGCGCTGGCCATCGTGGCGCGCCATGCCAAGGGCGGCATGCGCGATGCCCTTTCCACGCTGGAGCAGCTGAGTGTCTTTGGCAACGGCGCCGTGCATGCGGACGACGCCCGCTCGCTTTTGGGTGAGGTCTCGGACCAGATTCTGGGCGAGTTTGCCGCGGCGGTTGCCAAGCGCGATGTTGCCGAGCTCTATGGGCTTATCCGTGCGCAGGTCGAGGAGGGCAATGACCTGCTGGAGCTGACGCGCGACTTGGTGGCGCACGTGCGCGACGTGTACGTTGCCTGCGTTGTCGGCGCCCGTGCCGAGCTGTTTGAGGGCGGGGCCGAGCAGGCCGAGGCACTTGCCGCCGAAGCCGCTGCCTTTGGCGAGCATCCTGCCGACCGTTTGGCTCGCGTGCTGACGGTGCTCGACGACGCCGCCTTGGAGATGAGGGGCGCGAGCGACGTGCGCCTGGTGCTCGAGATCGCCTGCACCCGCCTGACGCGTCCCGAGGCCGATCTGACGATTGAGGCTTTGGCCGAGCGCGTGGCACGCCTGGAGGCCAGGGTTGCCAATGCCGCGGTGCCGGCGGGCGTTGCGGCTGCCGGAGCGCCTTCGGCTGTTGCGGCTGCACCTGCGGCGACGCAGCAGCCGACGCTGATCTCGGGTGCTCGGACTGCTGCTCCGGCTGCATCCGCGGCCCCCGCTGCGGCGTCGGCGCGTCAGGGTGGCATGCCTTGGGATCGCGGCGCTGCGGCCGCTCCGGCGGCTCAGCCTGCCGCTGCGCCGGCTTCCAGCCCCGCGGCTCCTGCGCCGGCACCCAAGCCTGTGACGCCAGCACCTCAGCCTGCGCCGGCTCCGACGCCTCAGCCCGTTGCGGCTTCCGCGCCTGTCGCATCGCCCGCGCTGGCATCCAAACCCAACAACGCCGCCCAGCCTGCCGCCGCCGGTGCCGCCGAGACCCCCGCGGTCGAGGACGCCGGTGAGCTGCAGCGTAAATGGGCCGAGGTCGTCGAGCGCGTCAAGGCTCGTCAGGCTTCCTATGCGGGCCTGTTGCTCAATGCTCGCGCCACGGCCGATGACGGCTCCAAGCTCACGGTCTCGTTCCCCGCGGGCTCGACCTTTGCTATCAAGATGCTCGGTCGCGCCGACACGCAGTCGGTGGTCCTGCCGACGGTCTGCGCGGTCTTCGGTCGTCGCACCGTCGACTATGTCCTGGATGGGGGTGGCACGCCGGCTCCTCAACATGAGGAGCATTCTCCATCTGCACGGGCTGCGGTATCTGCGGACCCGCAACCCGTGTCCTCGGCGGCCCCTGTATCCTCGAACACCAACGCGCCGCAGCGGCAGGCGGCACCGGTAGCGGCACCGACCCCGTCGGCGCCTAAGTCCGCTGCGCTCAAGCCGGCCCCTGCGCCCGCGCCCAAGTCATCCGACCTGGGCAAGGCACCGTGGCTGCGCTCCGACAACCCCGCCGGAGCTCCCGCCACGGGCAAGCTGCCCACCGAGCCCGCGCCCCGTGCGCCCGAGCGCGTGTCCGCTCCCAAAGCTCAGCCTGCCGCGCCATGGGAATCCGAGCAGGTACCCTACGACGACGCCATGGTCGGTGGCTTCGCCTCCGGTGCGAGCGGGGGCGATCTGCCCCCGTTCGACGTGCCCGGCGCGGGCCCGGAGCCCAAGCCTACCGCGGCGGCCCCCGCAACTGCGACGTCTGCCCCCGCAAGCGACGATGCCCCCGCGGCTCCCTGGGAGTCCAATCCCGGCGCCGGTAGCCCCTTCGGCCATCAGGGCGCAGCCCCCAGCATCCCGCAGACCGAGGACGAGGCCAAAGCCCTCATCCGCAGCGTCTTCGGCCAGTCCACCATCTTCAAACCGGTGGATTAGCTGCGCGGGCGGGTATACGCGCCAAGATAATTATGCAACCTTGCATAATTCGACCTTGCATAATCTGGGACGGCGCGTCGCACTCCAGGACATGTATATCGACTGAGGTAGCGTGTCTGCCCCGCTTGCTTGCCCCACGCCGTGGTACGATTTTTGAGTTTGAAAGTCCCGCCGCGTCCCGGCTGCCCTCGCAGCCTGTCGCGCGGCCGCACGTAAAGGAGCCATCATGGCCGGTATGAACATGCAGCAGATGATGAAGCAGGCCCGCAAGATGCAGGAGCAGCTTGCCGCCGCGCAGGAGAACCTCAAGTCCCAGACCGTCGACGCCTCTGCCGGCGGCGGCATGGTCAAGGTGACCGTCAACGGCGAGATGGAGCTCGTCAACCTCACCATCGATCCCGACGCGCTCGATCCCGAGGACGTCGATATGCTGCAGGACATGATCATGGCAGCCGTCAACGAGGCCGTCCGCGGCGTCAACGAGCTCGCCAACAAGCAGATGGGCGCCATCACCGGCGGCCTCAACATCCCGGGCATGCCGTTCTAAGACGCGCATATATATGAGTGCCAACCATAGTCTGCAAAAACTACTCGATGAGCTAGGCCGCCTGCCGGGCATCGGTCCCAAGTCGGCCCAGCGCATCGCCTATTACCTGCTCGAGGCCGACGCCGAGGAGGCCCGTCGTCTAGCCGAGGCCATCCTGGAGGTTAAGCAGGAGGTCCACTTTTGCAGCCGTTGCTTTAACTACGCCACGGCCGACGAGTGCTCCATATGCCAGGATTCGATGCGCGACACCACCCGCATTTGCGTGGTGGGCGAGCCGCGCGACGTCCAGGCGATCGAGCGCACGGGCAGCTACCATGGTCTCTACCATGTGCTGGGCGGCGTAATCAGCCCCATGGACAAGATCGGCCCCGAGCAGCTGCATATCCGCGAGCTGCTGGCGCGCTTGGGCCACGAGGACATCCACGAGGTCATTATCGCCACCAACCCCAATATCGAGGGCGAGACCACGGCGAGCTACCTGGCCCGTACCATTAAGCCACTGGGCGTCGAGGTGTCGCGTCTGGCGAGTGGCCTGCCCGTAGGCGGCGACCTGGAGTATGCCGACGAGCTTACGCTCGGGCGCGCCATCGAGGCCCGTCGCGCGATCTAGCCGCCGGGTGCTCCGCGGCATGGCTTGCCACCCTGCCGCACGGGGTGCCCATAATTGGGCTCGCGTTCGTGCGTTTGTTGTACAACAAACCTGCTCCGTATCCGCTTATCGCGTGGACGGGTTCGCTTGCGTCCCATATTTTCCCATTCGTTGCGCAACCTTTTGGGTTCGCTGATACACTCAACTATGGATATGTGTGAATGCGCCGCTCTTGAGCGGCGTGTTTTTGTTGGAGGAGAACGCATGCGGCCCGGGGGCACTCAGACAAAGCGTGGCGCCGCGGTGCGCATGCAACGCCGGTTGGGCTTGGCGCCTCGGGCATATGTGCTGCTGTCCTGCTCGCTGGTGCTCGTCGTTGCCGGCGTCTCTGCCTACGGCATGACGGTGCCGTCCATGGTGCAGGCACATGCCGCACGTGAGCTGCATATCGGGCGCAAAGCCAAGAGCGACCTGGGAACGACAACCGGATATGCGTGGGCGAGCGTGGTCTCGCATGTTGTGTTTGGTGCCGACCCCGCAGACGAGGGCGAAGCGCCAGACAACGAGGTCACGCTGGCAAACGGCAAGACCATCGTGCTCACCAACACCAAGGTCATCACGAAGCTATCCAACAACAGCGTGGCGTCTGTCGTAAACAAGGCCGAGCAGCAGAAGGAGCAGGATACGCAGCAGGCGGGCAAGCCTGGCGGCTCGGATGGGTCTGGTTCCGGCACCGGATCGGCGGGTTCGGGCGGCGGCTCCGGTTCGGGCTCAACGTCTGGCGGTGGGTCCGCGAGTGGTGGCTCAACGGGCGGTGGAACCGGCAGCGATACGAGCTCGGGCGGTCTTTCGGCTGCCGAGGAGGAGAGCATCCACAGCTGGCTCGTGACCAAATACAACATGCTCGATGGCTATGTCGCCCGCGCCAATAGCGTGGTGGCGACCTACAACACCACGGGCGACACCGGACCGTGCAACAGCCTGGTCAATGACATGTTTGTCATCCGTGCCGAGTTTGGCCGGCAGACGTTTTCTCCCCAGTCAAAGTGGTATCGGCAATTCGCCAACCTTTGGGGTTGCTACACCAATCTGTGTCAATGGGTCGGGCATTACGGCGACGATAACGTCGCGCTCAACAACTTCAATAACAATGTGGCGGCGATCGCCCTATGATGACCGATCTTGTTTCCGCCGCAACCCAATCGCTTGCCCACGATCCCATGGTGGGCCTGCGTCTGGCGCGCGTCGACGGGTTTGAGCCTGCCGTCGCCCTGGGCTCGGACGAGCTTCCAGCCTACCTGCGCCGCTTTACGATGCTGTTTGCCGATGACGCCACCATGCGCCGTGGCGGCATCGGCCGCGTGACGCGTGCCGTCAACGCGCAGGGCGAGGCCGTGGCGCTCAAGCAGCTCATCTTACCGACGCGCGACGAATTTGACGACGATGCCGCCCACGAGGCGCTGGTCACTAAATTCAAAGCCGCGTTTCGCGAGGAATATGAATGCCATCGCGCCCTTTCGGGCCTTAAGGGCTTCCCCCGCCTCTATGGATGGGGTGAGGTCGAGGGCGTGCCCGCGATTGTCATGGAATGGGTCGAGGGTGAGACGCTCGCTCGTCTGCGTTCGCGCCTTGCCGTGGACGATGCCGGGCGCCTGTCGCCGCTCGTGGCGGCGCGGCTGGGTCGCGACCTGTTCGATCTGCTCTGCCGCATGAGCCTGGTGGGTGAGGGCTTTGTCCATCGCGACATCTCGCCTGCCAATATTATGGTGCGCACGGCGCGTCTACCGCTCGAGCGGCAGCTTGCCGAGGGCGCCTTTGACCTGTGCCTGATCGACTTTGGCTCGTCGCTGGCGCTCGAGCCCGCTTCGGCCGTGGCTGGAACCGGCGGCAAGGCGTCCTTTACGGAGCGCTATGCCACGCTACGTCGTGCGACGGTGGCCTACGCCCCGCCCGAGATGCTCACCGATGATATTCCCGACCTGCGCGTTTTGCGCATGTCGCCGGCAATCGACGTGTATGCCGCGGCGAGCACGGTCTACGAGCTCATCGCCGGCGTCGCGCCGTATGAGGTGGCTCCGGGTGCATCGGGGACCTCGGGCTCGCGCAAAAAGACGCGTGATATCGCTAGCCCTTATCGCCTCAAGATGGACACGCTGCCCGACTATCCCGTCGGTGCCCATGCGCCCGGTTGCGACTTGACGCAACTGCTGCGACGCGAGCCCGATGTGGCGCTCGCTGCGGCCGAGCAGGCTCAGCAGCTGGGACTCGATCCAAATTCCGAGGACCTGCGCGATGCGCTGGCGTTTGTCGATGCCCAGCTGTTCGACGTGGTGATGGCCTGCCTGTCCTGTCATCAGGAGGATCGTCCCGAGCCGGCTGCGGTGGAGGCGGCACTCTCGGCGTTTTGCGACCACTATGCGCAAAATGTCGGTCGCTCGCTTCGCGCTGAGCCGCTCATGCCGTGCCCGATGGAGGTATCGGGCCGCGCGATGCGGCGTGCGGCGATGGTCGGCGCGACGGCTGCCTGCGGCGTGCTTTGGGCTGCAGTCGTGGTGTCGGCGGCGCTGTTGGCGTCGGGCGCCCATGTGACGTTTGCCGCGGGGCCGCTTATGTGGTCCGGAAAGCTGCCGGGCGTTGTCGCCGCGCTGGCGTTGGCGCTGCCGGGCGTGGCGGGTATTGCCGCCGGAGCCTTGGCGCGCAATCGCCGTGCGGGGTTCTTGCAGGGCGTGCTGGCCCTTTCTGCCTACGAGGTTCCGGTGTTGGTCGCGCTCGCATGCACGGTGTTTTCCCAGCATGCCGTGGCGGCCGGCCTGGTGGCTGCCTTAATTGCAACCTATGCGATCACGTGGTTCTTATTGGCGATGGGGTTTGCCTTCGAGCTTCCCGTCGTGTCAGCGCGACGTGCGAAAATTCCCATGGCGACGCCGCTTGCCGGCGGAGCCGCAGCTGCCCGCGCCTTTGGCGGGTCTGCCGAAGTATCCGACGCTATCTCTGTGACCAAGGAGGGCTAAGCCATGGCCTCTCAAACCGAGCTCACCCCGTGCGGGGCAATGTTTGACATCTTTAAGCGCGCGGCGCACCTGAGCCATATCGAGCTGTGCGGCCTGGTGCTCTCGAGCCGTCCGCTCGCCGACGGCCGTAGCCCGCAGAGCCGTGCCGCCGATCGCTCCTGGGTCTCGCGCTTTATCGTGCGCGCGCCGGTCGGCACGCTGCAGGAGCGCTATTTTGCCGATTACGGCACCTCGGCCGCGCGCATTATGTCGCAGCTGGCCCTGCGCCGCCGCAATCCCATGGACGCCGCGGCCGTGACCAATATGGTGTGCGGGCCCGCCGGTGAGCCCATGGTACGTGCACTCGAGGAGTGCCATCAGGACACGAACCTCTATCGCAATGCGCTCGAGCGCCTGTCGCAGGCGGCGGAGCTCATGCCCGCCGAGCGCGCCGAGGCCATCCTGGTGCTGTTTGTCGCCGTGGGCTGCTCGGCAGATGTCCGCTCGTCGGTGACCTATGCCATCGACTATGCGCACGCGACCTGCGGTGGTGCCACGTCGACGCCGCGTTCGCTGAGCACCTCTTCGGTCGCGGGCGAGCGCGATGCCGCGCCGGCGCATCCGCTGGGATTGCTGCGCGTGCAAAACGGCTACGTGGTGAGCGCCCCGCGCTGGATTCAGCCGAGTGAGGAGGGCGTCGAGATCGGCGCGCTGGCAACGGGGGAGGGCGACATCACCGATGTCGGCGACGATGTCTCGGCCCGCCATGCCCATATCTGGTGCGATGCTCAAAATGTCTGGCACGTCGAGGACTTGTCATCCACCAATGGAACCGTGGTGGTAAACGGGGCCACGAGCGTGTGCATCCAAGTGGAGCCCGGCCGCTCCGCCCAGCTCAACCCCGGCGACGAGCTCAAGCTCGGCGAATCCACCACCTACGCCATCCTCCTCGGCGCCCTCTAACTCATCCCCAAATAACTTGCGGTGAAATAGGGGTTGATTAAGGCCGTTAGCAGCAAAAACACTCCCTATTTCACCGCAACTGCTGTAGGGTTCCGGGAGTTTGTGCTCGTCGGTGTCGGGCGCGCAATAGTCACCCGAGGTAAACCTTCACCCGTCCACCTATATTTGCCGAAATTACACTTGACGGCGGGGTACAATAAACCCGCATGCGGATTTCCGTTGCGGGCGCTTCCCTTCGCCGGGGCGTGCCCGGGAGCATCCGGCATGCGGCCTTTGCGGCGCTCGGTCATGTGCAAGACGGGCGGTCGGACCTGTGGAGCGCGTCAGTCGCCCCTCACCTCGGCATACCTTCTCTCCACGCCATGTACCTGCTGCTCAGTCTGCCTGCCAGATGATTGGAAGCAACAACGAAAATCCCATCACGCCAACATCCCGGCGATCGCCGGGGCCTGTATACCTATATGAGAGGAGAGGGGTATATGGCGCGTAAGTTTAAGTCTATGGACGGCAACGAGGCGGCCGCATATGTTTCGTATGCGTACACCGAGGTAGCGGGAATCTATCCCATTACGCCGTCCAGCCCGATGGCCGACCATGTCGACCAGTGGGCGGCCCAGGGTCGCAAGAACATCTTCGGCACCCCGGTCAAGGTCGTCGAGATGGAGTCCGAGGCAGGTGCAGCCGGTACCGTTCACGGTTCGCTGGGCGCCGGTGCTCTGACCACCACCTACACGGCTTCTCAGGGCCTGCTCCTGATGATCCCGAACATGTACAAGATCGCGGGCGAGCAGCTCCCGGGCGTTTTCCACGTCTCCGCGCGTTGCGTCGCTTCCCACGCCCTGAACATCTTCGGTGATCACTCCGACGTCATGGCCTGCCGCCAGACCGGTTTCGCCATGCTCGCCGAGGGCAACGTCCAGGAGGTCATGGACCTCTCGCCGGTGGCTCACCTTGCCGCCATCGAGGGCAAGACCCCGTTCCTTAACTTCTTCGACGGCTTCCGCACCAGCCACGAGATCCAGAAGGTCGCCATGTGGGACTACAAGGATCTGGCCGAGATGTGCGACATGGACGCCGTCCAGGCTTTCCGCGACCACGCGCTCAACCCTGAGCACCCGCACACCCGCGGCAGCCACGAGAACGGCGACATCTTCTTCCAGAACCGCGAGGCCTGCAACAAGGTCTACGACGAGCTTCCCGCCGTCGTCGAGGGCTACATGAAGAAGATCAACGAGAAGCTCGGCACCGATTACGGCCTGTTCAACTACTACGGCGCCCCCGATGCCGACCGCGTCGTCGTGTGCATGGGCTCCTTCTGCGACGTGCTCGAGGAAGTCATCGACTACCTCAACGCTCACGGCGAGAAGGTCGGCCTGGTCAAGGTCCGTCTGTTCCGTCCGTTCTCCATCAAGCACTTCGTCGACGTTCTCCCCGAGACCGTCCAGAAGATCGCCGTCATGGACCGCACCAAGGAGCCGGGTTCCATCGGCGAGCCGCTCTACCAGGACGTCGTCTCCGCTCTCTACGAGGCCGGCAAGACGGGCATCAAGGTCGTCGGCGGCCGTTACGGCCTGGGCAGCAAGGACACGCCTCCCGCGTCCGCGTTCGCTGTCTTCGAGGAGCTCAAGGCCGACGAGCCCAAGCGCGAGTTCACCATCGGCATTGTCGATGACGTGACCAACCTGAGCCTGCCCGAGGCCGAGGATGCGCCCAACACCGCAGCCCCCGGCACCATCGAGTGCAAGTTCTGGGGTCTTGGTGGCGACGGTACCGTCGGCGCCAACAAGAACTCGATTAAGATCATCGGCGACCACACCGACAAGTACGTCCAGGCCTACTTCCAGTACGACTCCAAGAAGACCGGCGGCGTCACCGTCTCGCACCTGCGCTTTGGTGATTCCCCGATCCGTTCGCCGTACTACGTGACCAAGGCCGACTTTGTCGCCTGCCACAACCCCAGCTACATCGTTAAGGGCTTCAAGATGGTCCGCGACGTCAAGCCGGGCGGCACCTTCCTGGTCAACTGCCAGTGGAGCGACGAGGAGTTCGCCGAGCACATGCCCGCCGTGGCCAAGCGCTACATCGCGAACAACAACGTCAACGTCTACCTGATCGACGCTATCGACCTGGCCGCCAAGGTCGGCATGGGCAAGCGCACCAACACGGTGCTCCAGTCCGCCTTCTTCGCGCTGGCCAAGGTCCTGCCCGCCGAGGACGCCCTGCAGTACATGAAGGACGCTGCTACCAAGTCCTACATGAAGAAGGGCCAGGCCATCGTCGACGCCAACCACAAGGCCATCGATGCCGGCGCTACCGCCTTCCGTAAGTTCGAGGTTCCGGCCGACTGGGCAACCGCCGAGGATGCCGCTCCCGTCGAGCTCTCCGAGGAGACCAAGTCCGCCATCGCCCAGCAGGTCAAGAACCTGCTCGAGCCCATCGATCGCATGGATGGCGACAGCCTGCCTGTTTCCGCCTTCGTCGATTGCGCCGACGGCCAGTTTGAGCTGGGCGCCTCCGCATACGAGAAGCGCGGCGTCGCCGTCGTCGTTCCCCACTGGGACGAGACCAAGTGCATCCAGTGCAACCAGTGCGCCTACGTGTGCCCGCATGCCACCATCCGTCCGTTCGCGATGACCGAGGACGAGGCTGCCGCCGCGCCCGAGGCTACCCGCACGCTCGATGCTATGGGCCCCAAGGCCAAGGGCATGAAGTTCACCATGGCCGTGTCCCCGCTCGACTGCATGGGCTGCACCAACTGCGTCAAGGTCTGCCCCAAGGGCGCCCTCGAGATGGTTCCCACCGAGCAGGAGATGGACCAGCAGCCTGTCTGGGATTACATGGTCGAGAACGTCTCCGAGAAGAAGGAGCTCATCGCGGCCAACGTCAAGGGCAGCCAGTTTAAGCAGCCCTATCTGGAGTTCTCTGGCTCCTGCGCCGGCTGCGCCGAGACCGCCTATGCACGTCTGGTGACCCAGGTCGCCGGCGACCGCATGTTCATCTCCAACGCCACCGGCTGCTCCTCCATTTGGGGCAACCCCGCTGCCACCGCTCCTTACTGCAAGGACAAGGACGGTCACGGCCCGGCGTGGAACAACTCCCTGTTCGAGGACAATGCCGAGCACGGTCTGGGCATGGCTGTGGGCTACGAGGCCGTTCAGCACAAGCTGATCGCCGCTACCCAGGACATTATCGCTGCCGATGGTCCGTCCGATGAGCTCAAGGCCGCTGGCCAGGCTTGGATTGACTCCGTCAACGACGCCGAGGCATCCAAGACCGCTGCCGCTGCCTACGTTGCCGAGCTCGAGAAATGCGGCTGCGACGCCTCTAAGGCAATTCTCGCCGACAAGGCTTACCTCACCAAGAAGTCCTTCTGGATCTTCGGCGGCGACGGCTGGGCCTACGACATCGGCTTCGGTGGCCTGGACCACGTCCTGGCTTCCGGCCACAACGTCAACGTCTTCGTCTTCGACACCGAGGTTTACTCCAACACCGGCGGTCAGGCCTCCAAGGCCTCGAACCTGGGCCAGGTCGCTCAGTTCGCCGCTGCCGGTAAGGTGACCAAGAAGAAGTCTCTGGCCGAGATCGCCATGAGCTACGGCTACGTCTACGTGGCGCAGGTCGCCATGGGCGCCAACCCGGCTCAGACCCTCAAGGCCATTCACGAGGCCGAGGCCTACGACGGCCCGTCTCTCATCATCGGCTACAGCCCCTGCGAGATGCACTCCATCAAGAAGGGCGGCATGCAGAACTGCCAGGCCGAGATGAAGAAGGCTGTCGAGTGCGGTTACTGGAACCTCTTCCGCTTCAACCCCGAGGCTGCTGCCGGCAAGAAGTTCTCGCTCGATTCCAAGGAGCCCGCGGGCGGTTATCAGGAGTTCCTGATGAACGAGGCCCGTTACGCTTCGCTGACGCGTTCCTTCCCCGAGCGCGCCGAGGAGCTCTTCAAGGAGAACGAGCAGGCCGCTATGGACCGCTACGCTCACCTGTTGAAGCTCAAGACGGTGTACAACGAGGCCTAGGTCTCCCACCGCAGGATCTGAGGGCTAACCTTCGCGGACGTCCTCGGACATGAAAGAACCCCCGCTGCGCACTACGTGCGGCGGGGGTTCTTTCGTCCTGCGGAGTGTCCGCGAAGGTTAGCCCTCAGATCCTGCTACGACTACGTCCTCGGATTGTGGGGCTGAATGAAGGACGTGGTTGTGGGGGCCTTTTGTCCCGGTCGCTGTTTCGCGCTTTGCGCGAAACCTCGCGTTACTTTGGGCATGGAGGGGGACTTGGCCGTTGCTGCCTTCTGTCCTTTTGCCGCGAAACGCGCGGCGAGGACTTCTTGGCTATTCCTTTTGATGGATGAAAAGCCCCTTGTTTTTGCAGGGGTGCATACTCGTCCTATAAGTGCATAGAATCTCGTATAGTGCGAGTAAGATTTTGCGCTGTCCGTTTTGTGTTTAGCAAAGATATAGTTTGCATAATCCCGCCTAATCCCCGCTCTATTTAAATAAAGTCGCACGTAAAAGGCGTAAACGTGTCTGAGCTGGGGTTCTGTACGCTGAGCGGATAAAAACGACCGTTCACCGTTCAACTATTTTCAAAATGAATAAAATGAGCGATAAAGAGAATATAAACCTTAATAAACTCGCGTATTGCACGGGCGCGGGTTATTAATGGGTTGTAGGCCTTTTACAGAAAGGATTCCAGCAATGTCTAAGCCTCTTGGCAAGCCCGATCGTATTGTCGTCGCCCTTGGCGGCAACGCCCTCGGCAACAACCCCGTTGAGCAGATCGAGGCCGTGAGCAACACCGCTCACGCTCTCCTCGGCCTGATCGAGCAGGGCAACGAGATCATCATCACCCACGGCAACGGCCCGCAGGTCGGCATGATCCAGAACGCCTTCGCCGCCGCCCACGACGCCATCGGCACCCCCGAGATGCCGCTGCCCGAGTGCGGCGCCATGTCCCAGGGCTACATCGGCTATCACCTGCAGCAGGGCATCGGCCGCGAGATGCACAAGCGCTACAAGCGCTGGCACGCCGCCACCGTCGTCACCCAGATCGAGTGCGACCCGGACGATCCCGCGTTCAAGAACCCGACCAAGCCGATTGGCCCCTTCTACACCGAGGAGCAGGCCAAGGAGTTCATGGCCGAGGATCCCTCCAAGGTCTTCGTCGAGGATTCCGGCCGCGGCTGGCGTCGCGTCGTCGCTTCTCCCGATCCTAAGAAGATCGTCGAGGCTGACTCCATCCTCAACCTGCTCGACAACGAGTTCATCGTCATCGCCTGCGGTGGCGGCGGCATCCCCGTCGTCCGCGACTACGAGAACAAGGGCTGCTACAAGGGCGTTCCCGCCGTCATCGACAAGGACCTGGGCGGCGAGCTGCTGGCCGAGGACTGCGACGCCGACGTTCTGTTCCTGCTGACTGCCGTTGAGCATGTCGCCATCAACTTTGGCAAGCCCAACCAGGAGGAGCTCGAGGACCTCACCGCCGACGAGGCCGAGCGCCTGGCCGACGAGGGCCAGTTCGGCAAGGGTTCCATGGAGCCCAAGGTCCGCGCTGCCATCAAGTTCGCCCGTTCCCGCAAGGGCCGCACCTGCATCATCGGTGCTCTGGACAAGGCCGCCGAGACCATGGCCGGTCTCTCCGGTACCCGCATCCACGAGTAGTCTCTACTCTGTTGCCTCTCTCGTGGGCGCCAGGCAAAGCGCCCACAAACTAGCCTCTCTTCATGAGCCCCGCAGTCCGCTCCGGCTGCGGGGCTTTTGCTATTCACCTAGTCATTGGGGACAAACCCGGCACTTGGGGACGGTCCTTTCCTGCCGGCAGCTTGGGACAGTCCTTAATAGTCATTGGG
>CAKUHA010000026.1 GCA_934655755.1 uncultured Collinsella sp. | reverse complement strand
ATACGCCGTGATGCGCGACCGGGTGCCCTACCGGGAGTAGCCCCGGCGGTTGACAAAACTATAGGAACACCCAATGATTACTTGTGCTAGAGCATAAGCCATGCAAATAGTCAAGCTCAGTCTGTTTAAACAAAATTGCGCCGGATTGAGTGTATTCCGATCGCCTAAAAATCGGTAGTAATGAACAGCGTGCCTGTATATGTCAAAATATCGATTGATAAGCTACGATTTAGCAGGTAATGAGCTGTAAATCAGCGATGTAATCAATTTGTAACAAACCTAGACGTTTAAACAAATAATTCAACCTTTTGCGGTTTTAGCTATAATTTCACAAGACAAACAGGTATACTCCTTTCATGTCGTGTAGGAATTACGTAGACAAAAAGGAGGTTATGTGATGGTAAGTATTGTTCTTGCTAGCCACGGGGACTTGGCTGCTGGAATCAAGCAGACGGGCTCGATGGTCTTTGGCGATCAGCCGTCTGTAGCCGTGGTCTCGCTCGAGCCGAGCATGGGCCCCGACGACTTCCGTGCCAAGGTCGAGGAAGCAATCGCTTCCTTCGAGGACCAGGAGCAGGTGCTCTTCCTCGTTGATCTGTGGGGCGGCACGCCGTTCAACCAGATCAGCGGGCTCATCGAGGGCCACGATTCCTGGGCTATCGTCACCGGTGTCAACCTGCCTATGCTCATCGAGGCATATTCGCAGCGCTTTGACGCAAAGAACACTGCACATGCGATCGCAAAACATCTCGTGACTGAGGCTAAGGCTGGCGTGCGCGTCAAGCCCGAGTCTCTGGAGCCCGAGGAGAAGAAGCCGGCTGCGGCCGCTGCTGCTCCTGCAGGCGCCATTCCTCCGGGAACGGTCATCGGCGATGGGCACATCAAGATTGCCCACGTCCGTATCGACACCCGTCTGCTTCATGGTCAGGTGGCCACCACGTGGACCAAGCAGATCAACCCCAACCGCATCATCGTGGTTTCCGACGGCGTTGCTCACGACGAGCTCCGCAAGACCATGATCGAGCAGGCTGCCCCTCCGGGAGTCCATGCCAACGTCGTGCCCATCAAGAAGATGGCCGAGGTCGTCAAGGACACGCGCTTTGGTGATACCAAGGCCATGCTGCTCTTCGAGAACCCGCAGGATCTGCTCAAGGCCATCGAGGCCGGCGTTGACATCAAGGAAGCCAACATCGGTTCCATGGCCCACTCCAAGGGCAAGGTCGTCGTCACCAACGCCGTCGCTATGGGCGATGACGACGTCAAGACTCTCGAGGCCCTCAAGGCCAAGGGCGTCAAGTTCGAGGTTCGCAAGGTTCCTTCGGATTCCTCCGAGGATCTCGATGCCATGTTGAAGAAAGCTAAGGCCGAACTGGCCGCTCAAGCATAGTAAAGGAGGGTCCGATACATGTCTGCAATCACTATTCTGCTTGTTGCGATTGTCGCGTTGCTTGCCGGTATGGAAGGCATTCTGGATGAGTTCCAGTTCCATCAGCCGCTCGTGGCATGCACGCTTATCGGTCTCGTAACCGGTCACCTTCAGGAGGGCATCCTCCTGGGCGGTTCGCTCCAGATGATGGCCCTTGGCTGGGCTAACGTCGGCGCCGCCGTCGCGCCTGACGCTGCTCTGGCATCGGTCGCTTCTTCGATTATCATGGTGCTCGCCCTCAACGGCGGCGCTACCGATCCGTCGAAGGCCGTTACCGCCGCCATCGCCGTCGCCGTCCCGCTGTCGGTCGCCGGCCTGTTCCTGACCATGATCTGCCGTACCCTGGCTACCGCTATCGCTCACGCTATGGACGGTTGCGCCGAGAAGGGCGATTTCGCTGGCATCGAGCGCTGGCAGTACGCTGCCATCCTCATGCAGGGCCTTCGTATCGCCATCCCGGCCGTCCTGCTGTGCATCATCCCGGCCGAGGCAGTTACCAACGCGCTCAACGCTATGCCTGACTGGCTGTCCGGCGGCATGGCTGTCGGCGGCGGCATGGTCGCTTCCGTCGGTTACGCCATGGTCATCAACATGATGGCCACCAAGGAGACCTGGCCGTTCTTCATCCTCGGCTTTGTCCTTGCTGCCATCCCTCAGCTCACGCTGATCGCCCTTGGCCTCATCGGCATCTCCCTTGCCCTCATCTACCTTGGCCTTAAGGATCTGGCCAAGCAGGGTGGCGGCATGGGCGGTGGCTCCGGCGACCCGCTCGGCGACATTCTGAACGATTACGAGTAGGAGGGGAGTGATACATATGGCAGAGAACAAGATTCAGCTTACCAAGGCTGACCGCAAGAAGGTTTGCTTCCGTCATCAGTTCCTTCAGGGCTCGTGGAACTACGAGCGTATGCAGAATGGCGGCTGGTGCTTCGCAATGATCCCTGCGATCAAGAAGCTCTACACCAGCAAGGATGACCAGATCGCCGCTCTTAAGCGCCACCTGGAGTTCTATAACACCCATCCCTATGTTTCCGCCCCCGTCATTGGCGTTACCCTCGCTCTCGAGGAGGAGCGCGCCAACGGTGCTCCGATCGACGACGTCGCCATCCAGGGCGTCAAGGTCGGTATGATGGGCCCGCTCGCCGGCGTCGGCGACCCCGCCTTCTGGTTCACCCTTCGCCCGATCCTGGGCGCTCTGGGCGCTTCCCTGGCCCTGTCCGGTAGCATTGCCGGCCCGCTGCTGTTCTTCTTCGCGTGGAACATCATCCGTTACGCTTTCCTGTGGTACACGCAGGAGTTTGGCTACAAGGTCGGCTCCTCCATCGCCAAGGACCTCTCCGGTGGTCTGATGGGCAAGGTCACCGAGGGTGCTTCCATCCTGGGTATGTTCATCATCGGTGCCCTGGTCGAGCGCTGGGTGTCCATCTCCTTCACCCCGGTCGTCTCCAAGGTTACGCAGTCTGCCGGCGCCTTCATTGACTGGGCCAACCTGCCTTCCGGTTCCGAGGGCGTCAAGGAAGCACTGACGATGTACAACTCCGTCGGTGCCACTGCCCTTGATCAGGTGAAGGTCACCACGCTTCAGGCTAACCTCGATCAGCTCATCCCCGGCCTTGCTGCCGTGTGCCTGACCCTGCTGGTCTGCAAGCTCCTCAAGAAGAAGGTCAGCCCGATCGTCATCATCCTGGCCCTCTTCGCCGTCGGCATCATCGGTCGCGTCTGCGGCTTCATGTAAGCACGCTTCGGCCTAAGACCGAGAGTTGCTAAACAAGGGCTATTAAGCCATTGAAACGGACCGCACCCGGTGGGTACACTGGATGCGGTCCGATTGTTTTATTTGGAGGGCGAGGCGCGCATGGCGCAATCTCAGAACAGCACGGTCGATCTGGCGACGCCGGCAACCTGTCTGATGGGGCTTACCAGCCACGGCAACGTGATGGTGGGCAACAAGGCATTTGAGTACTACAACGAGCGCAACCCCGAGGATTATATTCAAATCCCGTGGGACGAGGTCGACTACATCGCGGCCGAGGTTTTGCGCGGCACCAAGAAGATCACGCGCTTTGCCATCTTTACCAAGGATAACGGCCACTTTACGTTTTCGACGCGCGACGACAAAGAGACGCTTCGCGCGGTGCGCAAGTACGTAGACGAGGATAAACTCGTGCGCTCTCCTGACTTTATCGATGTGACGGCCAAGGGCGCCAAGAGCATCCCAAGCGTTATCAAAAGCCTCTTCCACAAAGGAAACTAGTCATTGGGGACGTTCTTAAACGACTAGTCATTAAAGAACGTCCCCAATGACTACCTCGAAGAGTGGCTATGCGCTGCATGGCAGCGGCGTAAATCTGCTACACTAGTACAACATGCCTCCGTAGCTCAGGGGATAGAGCACCGCTCTCCTAAAGCGGGTGTCGACGGTTCGAATCCGCCCGGGGGCACCAGGGAATCTGACGGCGTCGCGAGAGCGGCGCCGTTTCTGGTTTGTGGGGGCTGCCGGCGGATTCGGGCCGTCGACACCCGCGTCACCAATTTCCCCGCGGGGGGAGTTTTCGAATCCGCCCGGGGGCACCAGAGATTGATCGAGCCCGGTACCGCAACGGTGCCGGGCTCTTCTGGTTTAAAACCGTGTTCATCCATGGGCAGCAACGCTACATCAAACGCAAAGCGCCCGCTTGCCGGGGGAGCAAGCGGGCGCTTCTGAGCGAATATGTTTGCGGCCTAAACCGTTCGGAGCAACAAGCGTTCTGGTTTAGTTGCTGGACTCGGAGTCGTCTCCCGAGCCGGAGATGGAAACCGTCAGCGTGATCGTGCTGTCGGTGGACTGCTTGCCGGTGGGGGAGACGCCCGTAACGGTGGCGTTCTCGTTGCCGCTTACGGGGTTGCCGTTCTGGTCGCAGAAGCCGATGTTGTAGAAACCGGCATTGTTGAGCGCGGTGACGGCGGCGGAGATGCTCTTGCCGTACAGGTTGCCCGGGACGCTGGCCTTGCCGGACTTCTTGGCGATGACGACGGTGATCGTTGCGCCGGGCTTCTGCTTGCCGCTGGGGTTCCAGCTAATAACAGTGCCCTCGGTAACCGAGTCGTTTTCCTGGTAGTTCACGTCGACGCCAAAGCCGGCCATGTCGAGGGCGTTGCGCGCCTGGGCCTCGGTCATGTCGGTCAGGTCGGGCACCGAGGTGGTGTCCGGGCCGCTGGAGACCTTGTAGGAGATGGTCGTGCCCTTCTCGACCTCTTTACCGGCGGCAGTGCCCTGCTCAAAGACCTGGCCCTCTTCGGCCTCGTTGGCCTCCTCGGAAGCGCTGCCCTTCAGGCCCACGCTAGCCAGTGCGGCCTCGGCCTGGTCCTTGGTCAATCCGACAAGCCGCGGGACTTCAACCTTCTCGGAGGGCTTGGGGCCCTTGGAGATCACCAGGTTCACTCTCGTGCCCTTGGGCTTCTTGGTGTTGCCGTTGGGGGTCTGCTCGGCGACCTTACCCTCGTCGACATCGTCGTTGTAGCTCTGGTCGACGGTGCCGACCTCCAGGCCGGCTTCCTGGATCAGCTCGACGGCGGTCTCCTGATCTTTGCCCAATACGTCGGGGACCGTTACCAGGTCGCCGTTGAACATACCCGTGGCAAAGGCCACGACGATGCCGATGACGGCGACGGCGGCCACCACGGCGGCGATGATCTTGTTCTTGTTGGACTTGGGCCTCTCGGCCTCATAGGAGCCGGTGGAACCCGAGACAGCGCTGCGGGGGTTGGTCTGGCCGCTCACGCCCGAGACGGGGCGCACCATGGCGCGCGTCGAGTCAGAAAGTTCGCGGGTTTTGGTGGCGCCCAGATCGCCGGCGGCGCCGATAATGCGCGTGGGCTCCGAGACGTTGACGGCGCGGCCGGACAGGTAGCTGTTGAGCACTTGGCGCAGCTCGTCGGCCGTCTGGAAGCGGTTGGCCGGGTCCTTCTCCATGCACTTGAGGATGATGCGCTCCAGGTCGGCATCGACACCGGAGTTGATCTGGCTCGGCGGGATGGGCAGCTCGTTGACCTGCTTGAGTGCGACCGAGATGGCGTCATCGCCGTCGAAGGGCACGCGGCCGGTAGCGCACTCGTACATGACGACACCCAGCGAGTAGATATCCGAGGTAGGGCCGAGGTCCTGACCGCGGGTCTGCTCGGGGCTTACATAGTGGGCGGTGCCCAGCACGTTGTTGTCCTGCGTGAGGTGGCTGTTCTTGGCGCGCGCGATACCAAAGTCCATCACCTTGATGTTGCCGTCGGGAAGCACCATGATGTTCTGCGGCTTAATGTCGCGGTGGATGATCTCGTGCTTGTGGGCGACCGAAAGCGCGGAGCTGATCTGAGAACCGATCTGCGCGACCTTCTTGGGATCGAGGGCGCCGTGGCTCTTGATGCCGCTCTTGAGGTCGGTGCCGCGCAGGTATTCCATGACGATGTAATAGGTGTCGCCGTCCTTGCCCCAATCGTAGACGCCCACGATGTAGGGGGACGACAGGCCGGCTGCTGCCTGGGCCTCCTGCTTAAAGCGGGCGGCGAAGGTGGCGTCGCCGGCATACTGCGGCAGCATGATCTTGACGGCAACCGTGCGGTCGAGGACCTGATCCTGCGCACGGAAGACGGTCGCCATGCCGCCCGTTCCCACCTTATCCTTGAGGAGGTATCTTCCCCCGAGGACCCTCTGTTCCATTCCTGCTCCTAACATAACTATTCGCTCAACGATGTGTGTAGTACCAAATGTGTGGCCGCTGGGGCCGTGTGGCGCGTTGCCGCTAGCTCATTGGCCGCGGCGCGCCCCGAGTAACCGCTTCGATCACGGGCATCACGCTCCCTGTGCGGCAAGTGCCGCGGTCAGGACGATGCCGGCGATCTTGGCCGCCTTGACGTCATGTTTGTCGTAATCCTCCAGGGCTACCGAGATGGCAACCGTGGGTGAATCATAAGGTGCAAAGCCAACGAACATGGAGTTGACGTTGGTGCCGCCGGTCTCGGCCGAGCCGGTCTTGCCGGCGACCTTGACGCCCGGTATCTGGGCATCGGTACCGGTGCCGGACTGGACGACGGCGAGCATGGCCTGCTTGACCTGGTCGGCCGTGGCCGAGCTGACGGCCTGGCCCAGCGAGCGGGACTGCGTGGTCTTAACCACGGTTCCGTCCGGGGCGAGCACCTGGGATACAAAGAACGGATCCATGACCACGCCGCTGTTAGCGATGGCCGCGGCAATCACGGCATTTTGCATGACCGTGGTCTGCGGGCCGGGCGTGTGGTCCATGCCGACGGGCTGGCCGGCGCCTGCCCAAGCGGTCTCCCACTCGGTCATGAGCGACGGGTCGGCCATGATGGAGGCGGCGGAGGTAAGGTCCTGGCCCAGCTTTTGCCCATAGCCAAAGGCGTTGGCAAACTGTACCAGCGTGCTGGAACCGACCTCGTTGGCCACCTGGCCAAAGACGACGTTGGACGACACGGCGAAGGCCTGCTGCAGGCTGATGGTGCCGTAGCTCTCGTTGTCGTAGTTGGTGACCGGCGCGTTGCCGATATCCATGGAGCCGGGCGCCTGGTAGGTGCTCGAAAGCGTGGCGGTGCCGGTCTCGAGCGCTGCGGAAAGGGTGACAACCTTAAACGTGGAGCCTGGGGTGTACAACGCATCCATGGCACGGTCGTACATGGAGCCGTCCTCGCCGCCGCCCGCCTGCAGCAGGCCGTCGATGTTGGTGTTGTCGTAGGTGGGCGAGCTGGCGCATGCAAGGACCGCACCGGTGCGCGGGTCCATGACCACCACGGCGCCCTTAAAGCCCTTGAGCGCCTGCTCGGCAGCCGTTTGGATACGCGAGTCGATCGTGAGCTTGACGGTGTTGCCCGGCTGAGTCTGGCCCGCGAGCGATGCGATGGCGTTGTTCCAGCTGGAGTAATCCTTGGAGCCGGTGAGCGTGTCGTTCATAACGCTCTCAACACCCGCGGTGCCGTACTGCTGGCTCACGTAGCCCACCACGTGCGCGGCCATATTGCCATTGGGATAGGAGCGGGCGTAGGTGCCGTCCTCCTGCTGCAGCGACTCGGCCAGCGTCACGCCGTCGGACGTGATGATGGAGCCACGCTGGATGTACTTGGAGCGGGCGATGGTGTGGTTGTTGGTCGGCATGTCCTGGTAGTCCTTGGCCTTGATGACCTGGACATAGGTGAGGTTGCCGATAAGGATGGCGAACAGCGCCGTAAAGGCGAACACTGCGCGGGTCAGGCGGTTTGCAAGCGCCACGCGGCCAAGTACGCCGGACTCGGGCGTGTCGAGCAGGCGACGGCGCATGCGCGAACCGGCGGAGTGGCTGCCTCGGCCGTAAGAAGACGAGGTTGCAAAGCGCGTGCCGGTCGGGGCTGCGGCGGATGCGACCTGGTCATCGGTGATGGCGGCCATGGTGCCGGTTCCGGTGAGCTCGGCTTCGCGCCCGGTCGCCTCGTCGCCGGCGCGCAGCAGCAGCGCGACGATGATAAAGCTCGCCAACAGCGAGGAGCCGCCCTGGCTCATGAAGGGCAGAGTGACGCCGGTCAGCGGGATCAAGCGGGTTACGCCGCCCACAATCAAGAAGGCCTGGAAGCTGATGGCTGCCGTAAGGCCGGTGGCGCTAAAGGCAGCAAGGTCGGACTTGGCGCGTGCGGCCGTGGTGAGGCCGCGCACGGCGAAGAGCATAAACAGGATAAGCACGGCGCCGCCGCCCAAAAGGCCCATCTCCTCGCCGATGGCCGAGAAGATAAAGTCGGACTCGACGACGGGGATGTTGTTTGCCATGCCGTTGCCGATACCGACGCCCACCAGGCCGCCGTCGGCGAGCGAAAAGAGCGACTGCACGATCTGGTAGCCCTGACCCTGGGCATCCTTAAACGGATCGGCCCAAATCTGGAAACGTACCTGAACGTGCGACAGAAACTTGTAGGCGCCCACGGCTCCAACGGCAAGCAGCGCAAGGCCGATGATGACGTACGAAAAGCGACCCGTGGCAACGTAGAGCATCAGCAAGAAGATGGTGTAGAACAGCACGGCCGAGCCCAGGTCGCGTTCGAAGACGACGACGAGCAGGCACACGCCCCACACGGCAAACAGCGGCAGCAGCAGACGGAAGCGCGGGATCTTGAGGCCCAGAATCTTGCGGTTGGAGATAGAGAGCAGTTCGCGGTTCTCGGCCAGATAGCCGGCCAGGAACAGCACGATAAAGACCTTGGCGAACTCGCCGGGCTGGATGGTAAAGCCCGCAATGCGAATCCACAGCTTGGAGCCCGAGATCGTGGTGCCGATAAAGATGGGCAGCATCAGCAAGATGATGCCGATGATGCCAAAGGTGTATTTGTAGCGCATGACCACGTCGAGGTTCTTGACCAGTGCGAGGGTTCCCACCATCAATGCCACCGAGATAAACAGGATGATGAGCTGCGAGATGGCAAGGTCGGGGGCCAAGCGCGTCACGAATGTGATGCCGATGCCCGAGAGCACAAAGACGATGGGCAGGATGGCGGGGTCGGCGCCGGGCGCCAGGATGCGCACGGCGATATGCGCTGCGGCGAAAGCGGCAAAGAGGCCGATCGGCACGGCGAGCGTCTCAAAGGAAATCGTGGCGCCCGCGGTGAGCACGTACATCGCATACAGCAGGATGACGGGGAACGCCGAGGCGATGAGCAAAAGCAGTTCGGTGTTGCGGCGACTCATAAGCGGCACTCCCTTCCTAATTCTTATCGGAGGCTTCGGCCTCGGCGGACTGTTCGGCGGTTTTCTCGGAATTCGACTCGGAAGTCGATCCCTGGTCGGTGTTGTCGCGAATCGTTTGCGCGTCAATCACCTGACGGGTCTGCTCCTCGTCGATCTGGTGACGGTACTTGGAGATGGTGTCCTGCGCATCGTCGACGCTTGTTTGCGGGATGCCCGTCTTTAGGCGGTTCTGCGTGTCTTCGGGCAGGTCGGACAGCTTGATGCTGGTTTCGCTTTCGAGCCAGTGGAGCTTGAATCCGAGCGTCTCGCCAGGCAGGCCGCGCCAAACGGCGACGTTGCCGTGGTAGGTACCCAGGTAGTACGAGCCGGTGATGCCCGTGTACGCCCAGATGCCCGTCGCCAGCACAAAGACAAGGGCCAGGACGGCGGCGATGGTGACGTTGCGGCGACGGATGCGTTTTGCCTCACGCATGACGCCATCGTCGACCAAATCGACCACCACTACGGTCACGTTGTCGTGGCCGCCGGCGGCGAGTGCCGCGTCTACCAGGTTGTCGACGCAAATCTGCGCGGTTGAGGACTGCGTGGCGATGTTTTCGATATCGCTATCGGGAATCATGCTCGAAAGGCCGTCGGAGCATAGGATCAGACGGTCGCCTTCCTCGATGTGCAGGGTAAAGTGGTCGGCATACATGGCGGGGTCCGAGCCCAGCGCGCGGGTGATGACCGAACGGTTGGGGTGGACGCGGGCTTCGTCGGCCGTAATCTCGCCAGCGTCAACGAGCTCCTCCACGTAGGAGTGGTCGCGGGTCACGCGAATCAGCGTGCCCTCGTGGAGCAGGTAGGCGCGCGAGTCGCCCACATGGGCGATGGCGAGGGTATCGTTTTCGATGTAGGCGCAGGTGGCCGTGCAGCCCATGCCGGGCTTGCCCAAACCGTTGAGGGCGGCCTCGATCACGGCGGCGTTGGCGGCCTCGACGGCTGCGGCCAGGCGTGCGGCGTCGGCGGACTGCGGTGCCGTCTTGGCTATAGTCTCGACGGCGATAGAGGACGCCACCTCGCCGGCGGCATGTCCTCCCATGCCGTCGCATACGCAAAAGAGCGGCGACTGCACCAGGTAGGAATCTTCGTTGTGCGGGCGCACGCAGCCGACGTCGGAGCGGGCACCCCACATGAGCTGCGTGGTGGTGCCGGCGTCATAGGTCGAGTCGGTCTCGATGCGCTCATCGGTCAGCGGCTCAAAGCTCATGGTCGAGCCGGGGTCGTTGAGCTTTGCCTCCACGGCGGCGACGTCGATCTCGGCGGTGTCGCCGGGGGAGACGGTGTCGTCTGCGTCGGGCGGCTCGGTGCCGGGCTCCTCGATAGGCTTATCGAGGGTCGGGATGGTCGAGCCGGGGTCAGTGGGGACCTCGTCGGCCTTCTGCGGTTCCACGGCGATGGGCTCCGCCGTCGCGAAGTGCGACGGCGCGGACTCGGGCCTCGGAGCGGGCGCGGCCGTCACCTCGGGCGTTGGCGCGACGGGGAAGACCGGCGCGGCGGGCTCGGGCGTGGCGAACACCGCTTCGCTCTCGTTGATCGCCGCGGCGACGGGCTCGGCAAAATGAGCCGGCGCGGGCGTCGTTTCCGGTGCGGCGGGCTGCTCGGCAGCATGCGCGCCAATAGGGGCGTCGAGTTGCTCGGTGTCGGCGTCGCCGTCATCGGCGAGTGCCGAATAATCTTGAGTTACATGCGAAAGAGGCAGGGAGAACACCGTGTCCTCGGGCTCCACGGCCGCGGGGCGCGTCGGAGCGGCATGAGCCGGCGCGGCTGCGGGGGCAGCCGGCGTCTCGGGCGTGGTTGCGGATTTGTTCTCCTCGTCGATCATCGACGGTTCACCTTCATGACCACGTCGCCAATCTGGACCTCGTCGCCCTCGCGCAGCGTCGCGGGCTCCACGAGCTGGCGACCGTTGACGAGCGTGCCGTTAAGCGAGTTGAGGTCTTCGATGATGAGTGCCGGGCCCTGCAGCGAAAAGCGTGCGTGCGAGGCCGAGACAAACGGTTCGTTGATGCAGATGTCCGAGGACGGCGAGCGGCCGACGATGACGGGGCCGAGCATGTCCACGTGGATGCCGCGGATGCCGCGGGGGCCCTTGTCCACATCGATCGTCCAGATAGCGGAGTCGCGACGCTGGCCGCGCACGAGTCCCACGCCGGTCTTCATAACGGCGAACAGGAAGATGTAGAGCAGGGCGACCAGGACGATGCGGCCTGCAAAAAGGACGATATCGATGTTCATAAGCGACTATCCCCTAAATTCAAAGGTGCTCAGGCCAAACGTCAGCAGATCGCCGTTGCGCAGCGGGCAGCGCGTGATGCGGCGGTTGTTGACGAGCGTGCCGTTGGTGGAGTTGAGGTCCTCGATCGACCAGTCCGAGCCGGTAAAGGTGAGCTGGGCGTGACGGCGAGAGACGTTGGGGTCGCGCAGGGCGATGTCCGAAACCGAGCGCTCGCGGCCGATGGTCACCTGCGCGGAGGTGATGCTGTGGCTCTCGCCGCTCACAACGTCGACAAGCTGGGCGAGGGGGCGCTGCGGGGCGCGGGTGCTCGCCATGTTGGAGGCAATACCGGCTGCGGCGCCAAGGCCCACGGCGGCGCCGGTCGCGGCGGCTCCGCCCATGCCGGCGAGTGCGTCACGGGAGACGGTCTGCGGCACGGGGATGGGCGCGGCAGCGGGGTCGGGGACGTTGGGCGCAAAGGGGTCGGCCACGGCGAGCGGGTCGGGAGCGGCGGCACGGGGAGCCGGCTGCTGGGGCATGGCGGCGGGGTGCTGCTGCGGAGCGGCGAACTGCTGCTTGCCGGCGCGGGGAGCGCTGGCGGCGCGGCTTGCGGCGGAGTTGTTCTGGCCCAGGCCATTTTGGTAGGCGCGCTCTTCCTCGTACAGGCGGCCGAGCGTGGGGGCATCGACGTTCTCGGCAAAGACCGAGAACTTGCCGGCGCGCAGCTGCGGGTCGATCATAAAGCGAACGAGGGGCTCACCGACAAAGACGTAGCGGCGCTTCTCGGCCTGTGCCTTCACAAACTCGCGGACCTCGCGCGAAAGCTCGGGGTAGAACGGGGCGAGCATGGGATCGTCGTCGGCGGCGATCAGGATGGTATAGAGTGCCGGCGCGGTGTTGACGCCGTTGATCACCAGAGTCTGATCCTCCATGTCGCGAGCGGCCTGCTTGGCAAGCTTCTTAAAGGAGAACGGGGCACGGGTGGCACCGAAGATGCCGGCCACGTGGTCCTCGAAGATGTTCAGGAAGTTCACGAAAGATCACTCTCCGTATAGGTTCTTTGGTATCCGAGCAAATATAGGCATATCCCAACGATTATAGAGGATAGGATTCCCGCAACCGCCGCCTTGACGACGACCGCGGCCGCAAGGCCGGCAATTTCCATATGGTGTGCAAGACAAAGCGACGCCGCGCAGCCGATGCCGCAGACGGCGATGGCGGCGATGGCGGCAAGGTTTGAGCCCTGCTCGGCACGCTTGGCATGGGCGTTGAGCAGCAGGGATGTCAGTGCAGCTGTCGCCGCGACCAGCACAATGGCGGCCCAGAGGAACGCGTCGCCCAGCGCCGCGGCGACGTTGCCGAGCCCCAACACGCCTCCAGCGGAAAGCGCGACCGTGGCCAGGCGGGCGAAAAGCGCGCCCATCCCCGTGGCGGCGGCAGAGCTTGCCGGACTGAGCCAAAAGGCCGCGATGCCGCCGGCGACCCCGGCGGCAAGGAGGACGTCGCCAGTTAGACAGCCAAGTGCAAGCGCGCAGGTGAGTGCGGTGCTCGCGGCGGCCTCGGTGCGGCCCCAGGCGATCCACCAACCGGACATGGCGGCGGCAAAGATCACCGCAACGGGCAGCATCGACAGGATGCCCTGCGCCTGCATGGTGGCGTTTGCCATAAGCACCAAAAAGCCCACGGCCGAGATGGCAGATCCGATCTGCGGGGCCAGGCCGGCGGCCGCCCCAATCGCGACGGCCGCAACGATAAGCCCGGGAAGCGCCGCGACGCCTGCCGTCTGCATCAGCAAAAAGCTAAAGGTGCCGCAGGCGAGCGCCGAGATGGCTCGCATGGTGTAATCACGCGCATGGCTCCAGCGCGTGCCGGCCCAGCCGAGCGCGGGATCGACTTCGATGACGTCGTCCTCGTAGGGCAGCGATTCAATATCGTCTGCCGTGCGCTCATCATCCGAAAGCTCGCCCACCATCTGCTCCAGGCTGCGACGACCCTCGCGCACGCTGCCCAAGCCGGCGAGCAGCTGGTCGCAAAAGGACTCGATGCTGTTGGGCCGGTCCTGCGGCATGGGGGAGAGGGCGCTCATCAGCGCGGCCTCGGCCCCTGATGGAAAGTGCGGAATGAGCTCGCTGGGATAAGTGGCGCCGCCGATGATACGGCCGAGCGAGTCGCCGGGCGTTGCCGCCATAAAGGGCGCGCTGCCGCACAGGCCCTCGTAGATGACGCAGGCGAGGGCGAAGACATCGGCGCGCTCGTCGACCGTGCCGGTCTCGATATCGAGTTGCTCGGGCGGCATGTAGCCGATGGTGCCGCCGCGCGAGCCGCCAAAGCCGCCGGCAGACGATAGACGCGCCATGCCAAAGTCGGTGAGCTTTACGTTGCCCGAGTGGTCGATGAGCACGTTGGCGGGCTTAATGTCCAGGTGAAGTACGCCGTTGCTGTGGGCGAAGGCAAGCGCCTGGCTCAGCGCGTCGGCAATGGCGGCTGCCTCGTCAAAGGTGAGCGAATGGCCGTCCACGCGATGCAAAAACTCGGCCAGCGACATGCCGTCGACATATTCCATGACCAGGTAGGCGTAGGCGGTGTCGTGCGTAAAGTCGATGACCTGAACGATATTGGGATGCTGAAGCATGGCGGCGGTGTGGGCCTCGCGCAGGACGTCCATGATGTCGCTGGCGGGCATGCCGGAGTTTGCGGTGAGGGGGATGCGCTTAATGGCGACGCGACGGCGCAGATGCGTGTCGCGGCAGATCTCGATGGAGCCAAAACCGCCGGTCGCAAGCGTCTCGAGCGGCTGGTACCGCTTGAGCAGCTCGCGAGAGCTGGTGCCCTCCAAGGGAACGTCCGGCGAGAACCGGGCGGTATGTTGCGAGAAAAGCGGCATGGCCAACCCTCGTGCGTTTAAAGTTCGTTTGCGAGTGGCGGGCACAGGGCCGGGCCGTTCGCGGTGGCATAGATGCTGCTAGTGTAGCACGCTCGGGTGAAAGGAAACCGTATCCCGCTTTGGAGCTCCAAAACGGGATACGGTTTCCGCTGTCAATCTAAGTTATGGCTAAGCAGGCGGCTGAGGCTTGGGGCAAGAGTGCAGCCCTAACGCTTCTTCTTGCTCTTCTTCTGCTTGCGCTGCTTAGGGCTGGCGTCCTTGTCGCCCTGCTTGGCCTCGGCGGCGGCCTTCTCGGCTTTCATCTTCTTCTTTTTGGTTTCGATGCGGAGCTTTTTGTTGATGCGCGCCTTCAGGAAGGGGCCAAACTGCTCGGCGTCGCCACGCACAAAGGTGTCCTTGGGGATCGTCACGCCCTGGTCGGCGAACATGGCCACAAAGATGCGCTCGCCGTCGAGCACGTGGTCGAGCTTGTCAAACGGGAAGAACTGCGACTTGCCGCTCTTGCCCCAGACCATCAGGCCGTCCTCGTTGGCGGCGACGCGGCGGTAGCGGCCGCCCATGGACTCGTCGGCCTCGACGGCATCGATAAAGTCGCGGGCGAGCGTGTGGTGCAGGTTTTTGCTCCACCAAGCCAAAAAGGCGCCGAATACGATCAGGACGACGCCGAACTTGATCCAGTTGCCGCCGGCCACCAACATGCCGATGCCGATGAGCGCGGCAATGGCGGCGGCGACGTACAGGGAGCCGCGGCGCCTGGGCGAGGCAACCAAGCGTGCGAAGTCGGTGACGAGGTCGTTTTCGTACTGATACTCGTTGAGGTACAGAATGCCGTCATCGGCTGCGGCCTGCCTCTCGAGCGCGACCTCGACCTGGTCGGCTGCTTCGGAGGGAACGATGTTGCTCTCTGCGTCTGCCATGCTCTTTGGACTCCTATCGCGGCGGGCTCGCCGTACGGGTTATTATGAATGCAGTATGCCGTGCGACCGTATAGCCGTCGCGGCAACAAGACTCAGTATACCCGGGGGAGCACCCATGGAATCGTTGTACCGAAAGTATCGCCCGCTCACCTTCGAGTCCGTGGTGGGCCAGCAGCATATCGTCTCGACGCTCGAGCACGCCATCACCGAGGGGCGCCTGTCCCACGCCTACCTGTTCTGCGG
>CAKUHA010000025.1 GCA_934655755.1 uncultured Collinsella sp. | reverse complement strand
TCGGCCGCGGCCCAGCGAATCGGCATGGTATCGCCGTCGGCGTAGATGAACTCCTGAAGCGTCCAGTACAGCGGATTCGTGCGCGTGTTGGTGCGCTCGAAGGCGCGCATCAAAAAGCTGTCGGACACCGAGGCTCCGCAGCTCAGCGTACCGTCTCCGTCAACAAAAGCGTGGTCGATTATCCAGTGCATGCGCTCGAAGCTCGGCTTCATGCCAAAGTCGCTGCCCATGAGCTGCAGGCGCTCGACCGTCATCGGCGAGCCGTCGGGCAGCACGGGTTTCTGCTCCTCGAGCGCATCGGCAAGAGCCGCCACGCGCTCGACGTCGGCGGGATAGCGGTCGTAGTACTGCTGCGTCTTGGCGGCCATGCGCGGGAAGGTGTGCGCGTAGACCTCGCTGGCGCTCGCCGGGACGTGGGGGATGCCGCCGCAGGTAAAGCTTGCCGCCACGCCCTCGGGGAAGAGCGACAGGTAGCTCAGCGTCAAAAAGCCGCCGTAGCTCTGGCCGAGCGTGACCCACGGTTTGCCGCCAAAGCCCACCAGACGCAGGTACTCAAAATCGCGCACGATGGAGCTGGCGAGGTGACGCTTGAGGAAGTCTGCCTGCGAGCGTGCCGCTTCGGAGCCGGCGGCCGTCGCGCGATCGCCCAGCGCCGCAATGGTACGTCCGTCTACGCAGCTGCTGCGCCCCGTGCCGCGCTGGTCGGGAAGGACCACGCGGAAATGCTTGACGGCTTCCTCGATCCAGCCGTCGCTCGTGGGCGACAGCGGACGCGGGCTCTCGCCACCGGGGCCGCCCTGCAAAAACAGGAGCAGCGGCAGGTCGTCGTTGATGCGGTCGGGCGCGCAGACCACGCGGTAGAAGAGCTTGATGCTCTCGGGTGCGCCGGCGATGGGCGCCGGCATGGCGCCGCGGCGCATGGTGCTGCCGACGGCCAGCAGCATCGGCTCCAGGCCGCGCCAATCGAGAGGGACGTCGATGCTGTGGTCCTCGATATAGAGGCCGGGGACGTGGTATGAAGTGATGAGGGGCATGCGGTACTTCCGTTCGTTGCGGTGTTTCGGGTTGACCAATTCTACCGCCGCGCGCGAGGGCATGCGCAAATCGGCTACCATGGTTGGCAAACTTCTAGGAGAAAGGGCCGCCCATGTCGGTCGATATAGCCACGTATGTCCACGATCTTGCCGTTGCCGCCAAGGCAGCGTCGTCCTCGCTTGCCACGGCGAGCGACGAGCAGCGCCAGGAGGCCGTGCGTGCCATGGCCACAGCACTGCGCGACGGTGTTGACTCCATCGTTGCCGCCAATGAGCTCGATATGTCCGCCGCGCGCGATGCGGGCACTTCGGCCGGCCTGCTCGATCGTCTGCTGCTGACGCCCGAGCGCGTCGAGGGCATGGCCGCCGGCCTGGAGAAACTCGCCGAGCTGCCCGATCCTGTCGGCCGCGTGCTCGACCACCGCGTGCTCGCAAGCGGTGTGGACCTCACCCGCGTGAGCGTGCCGCTGGGCCTGGTCGCCATGGTCTACGAGGCGCGCCCCAACGTGACGGCCGACGCCGCGGGCATCTGCATCCGCACCGGTAACGCCTGCATTCTGCGTGGCGGCTCGTTGGCCTATCACTCGTGCGCCATGATCGCCGAGCTTCTGGCCGATGCGCTCGAGGCCAAGGGCTTCCCGCGCGAGGCCGTCTCGATGATTGAGTCCACCGACCGCGAGGCCACCGGCGAGCTGATGAAGCTCCGCGGCATCGTCGACGTGCTCATTCCGCGCGGTGGCGCGGGCCTGATCCAGCGCTGCGTGCGCGAGTCGCTGGTGCCGGTGATCGAGACGGGTACGGGCAACTGCCATATCTACGTGCAGGAATCCGCCGACTTTGACAAGGCTCTCAACATTATCGTCAACGCCAAGACGCAGCGCGTGGGCGTGTGCAACGCTGCCGAGTCGCTGCTGGTCGACCGCGCCATTGCCGATCGCTTCCTGCCCGTGGTCGTTGCCGTGCTGCACGACCATGGCGTGCTCATTCACGGCGACGAGGCAACCTGTGCCGCGTGCGCCGACGCCGGGCTTGCCGAGGGCGACGACTACGTTGCCGCAACCGAGGAGGACTGGGGCCGCGAGTATCTGGCGCTCGAGATGAGCGTGAAGGTCGTGGCTAACGAGGACGAGGCCATCGCGCACATCAACCGCTACGGCACCATGCACTCCGAGGCCATCGTTGCCGAGGACGAAGACGTCTGTGAGCGCTTCCTCGATGCGGTCGATGCCTCGGCCGTGTACGCCAACGCCAGCACGCGCTTCACCGACGGCGGCGAGTTTGGCCTGGGTGCCGAGATCGGCATCTCGACCCAAAAGCTCCACGCCCGCGGCCCCTTTGCCGCCGAGGCCCTCACCACCTACAAATACAAGCTCCTCGGCACCGGCCAGGTCCGCCCCTAAACCTGCCAAAAAGGGACAGGTTTATTTTGGCAGGTTTTATCTGCGGTTTTGCCGGGTGACTCGTTCGCCCGGCTTTTTTCTCCGCATACCTTTTCAGCCTTTCGGCTTGAGCCGCGGCGATATACGATAGTGACACCGTGACTTAGCACCTACTTTGTTGGAGGTATCGACCATGTCCCAGACGCTTACCGCCGGAATCACTCGCGCCCGCGCGTTCGAACTGCTCAACGAGCACAACAAGGACCCGTTCCACATCACGCACGGCGAGACCGTCGAGGGCACCATGCGCTACTTTGCGCGCGAGTTCGACCCCGAGAACGAGGAGTTTTGGGGCATCGTCGGCCTGCTGCACGACCTTGATTGGGAGGAGCATGAGGACGACCCCATGAACCACACCGTCTATGCTGCCGAGATCCTCGAGGGCGAAGGTGCGTCCCCCGAGCTTATTCGCGCCATCCAGACGCATACGTCCGATTTCAACTCCGCGCTGCCCAAGCCCGAGCTGCAGATGGAAAAGATTCTGTTTGCCTGCGACGAGCTTACCGGTCTGATCGGCGCTGCCGTCATCATGCGCCCGAGCAAGAGCGTTATGGACTTTACGACCAAGTCGCTCAAAAAGAAGTTCAAGGACAAGCGCTTTGCCGCCGGCTGCTCGCGCGACGTGATTTCGCAGGGTGCCGAGATGCTGGGCTGGGAGCTTCCCGAGCTCTTCGACCGCACCATCGCGGCCATGCAGTCCTTCGCCCCCGACCGCGACACCTTCCAGGCCTAACCTGCCAAAAAGGGACAGGTTTATTTTGGCAGGTTTTATCTGCGGAAACGCCTCCGTTGGACGTTGTTCGACGGAGGCGCTCCCGTCTTCAGATGCTGTGGGGCGATGGCTGCCATTACCGATCGACGACTATGCGGCGTTTTTGATGATCCACGTCCCCAGTCCGGTCAGCAGTTGAACCTGCTTAATCGTCAACCCCTCTTTTCGAAGAGCCAATATCGTCTCGTTGCGAAGCGCCTTAGAGACGGATTTGAGCTCCGTGGGCGCACATCCCGCGACGCGTTGGACGATTGCCGTGCCAAATGCATTCAGATCTTCCTCTGCGACTTTGGCTGTCGCGCTGGGACGGTAGGGGAGCACGGGTGCGCTTTCCATGAACCTGAGATACGTCCGGGGTGTTGGAAACAACTGCTCTACCACTTCGCCGGTGACATGACGCCGCGATTGTGCCGGCATGAGGTATTCGCGATGGCTGCTCCATGGATAAGCGTCGTAGCGCGCAAGCCCCGCCTTTTGAGGATTGAAATGAATGTATCGAATTGCTTCGAGTAGATATTCATCCGACTTGACGGGCGAATCCCAAAACCGCTCCTGAAACACATGGCCGATATGCCCCGTCCGCGTATTATACCTGCCTGCAAACGACACGGCTATCGCGTGCATGGCCTCGCTCTTGTGGTCGTCCGGATCGTTAATTAGCAGATGAATGTGGTTGCCCATAAGGCACCAAGCGATAAGCTCGATATTGTGTTTGGGAAGAATCGCATCGAGTATCTGAAGCAGGGCAATTCGGTCCTCGTCGTCATCAAACAACAGCTGCCCTCCGTTTCCGCGCAACGTGACGTGGAAATAACCGGTTGGTGACTTTGAACGAGGCTTTCTCGGCATGGTCCCTCCTCTAGCTTGGATGGGCTGAAGATACCTCATTAGGAGGCTTCGGTTGTCGAGACTCAGTTCACCGACTATAGCTGCTACCTGCCGAAATGTTATTGCATTTTCGATCTGATACTTTTTAATAGTAATTGAGCAAGGCGAGCGGGTCACTCGACACGGTTCCCGCTGTTTAAGATGGTCGCATTGATCCTGGTGAAAGGCGCAAATGGAAGCCTGCGTCTCTGAACAAACAATAGAAAACGACCGGGCGCTCCCAAGGTTAACGGAACGTCCGGTCGTTTTGTTTTATTTATCGACGTTTGGCCAGATAAAACCTGCCAAAATAAACCTGTCCCTTTTTGGCAGGTTAGTTGAGGGCGGCTTGGGCTAGGCAGGCCTCGGCGTCTTCTTCGGTGAGGCCGAGGGCGACGGCGAACTCCTCAACGGAGCGGCGCTTTGCCTCCTTGAGCACGCGCATGTAGTAGGAGCTGGGCTTTTTGCCGGCTTCCTCAGCCTGGCGAATGCGGTGCATCATGGTCTTTGCCACGCGGACCGTCTCGGGCGCGCCCAGCTTGAGCTGCTGCTTAAAGTGGGTCTCCTCGAGCGAACTGTTGCGCTCGGTAAAGGTGTCGCACTCGAGCTCATCGTAGTGGCTCAGCAGGTGCTCGGCATCTTGCTGGGAGATGGCGGCATGCAAACGGTCGGCCTGCGCCACGGGGTACATAAGGATTGTCTGCGCATGTCCCTGCTTGGTCTCGAGCAGCAGCATGGGTTGCGGCGTGTCGTCCCTAAAACCGACGACGGTGCAGACTCCCTGACCCGGATGAATGACGTGTTGACCGATTGAGAACATGCTACCTCCAACTTATACGAATTTACGTATGTCTAGAATAACACGCTGACGTGCGCAAACCTTCACTTTATGCAGGAAAAGCACACAACACTGATAGGTAAGAGTATTCGATAAATTGCACGGCTCATCCACATGTTTATGCATTTCTAGCGCGTGCATAATCTGCAGGCAGACTGCCATCTTTGAGTGACTGCGCACGAGGTGTAGTCATTTTTGTGCATATGCAATATCAATCAACTTTACCCTGCGATAGTATGCGCAGCTTGTGATAGAGTGCTACAAACTCTGGCTTTTGCCCCACGAGTGACCAAGAGCTCGGGGGCTTTAACACAAGGAGGATCTATGCCCGAGAAGATTGAAGAGCTGGTACGCGCTGCGCTTGCTGCGGCCCAGGAGGCCGGCGACCTTTCCGCATTTGAACTTGACGATTGCGCTATCGAGCGACCGGCTGACACTTCTCATGGCGAGTGGACCTCCACCATGGCCCTGAAGTCCGCCAAGCTGGCTCACTGCGCCCCGCGCAAGATCGCCGAGGCCGTCGTTGCCCATATGCCCGAGGACCCCGCGATCGAGAAGGTCGAGATCGCCGGCCCCGGCTTCATCAACTTCTACCTCTCCGTTGCCGTCAAGAACGCTATCTTTGGTGAGGCTCGCGAGAAGGGTATGGACTTTGCTAAGTCCAACGTCGGTGGCGGCCTGAAGACCCAGGTCGAGTTCGTCTCCGCCAACCCCGTCGGCCCCATGCACATCGGCCACGGCCGCTGGGCCGCTCTGGGCGATTCGCTCTGCCGCGTCATGGAGCACGCCGGCTTCGACATCCAGCGTGAGTTCTACATCAACGACCACGGCTCTCAGATGAACACCTTCGGCAACTCCATCAGCACGCGCTACATGCAGCTTGCCGACATCATCGCCAAGCAGGGCGTGGATATCGACGAGGCCCACAAGATTCTGATCGCCGACCGCGACGCCTTTGTCGCCGACGAGAACGACGAGCATCCCGAGACCCATCCCTACCAGGACAACTTTGCCGAGACCCTGGGCAAGGACTCCTACGGTGGTGACTACATCATCGACGAGGCTGCCGAGTTCTGGCGCACGGACGGCGACAAGTGGGTCGAGGCCGATCCGCAGGAGCGCATGGAGAGCTTCCGCGAGCGCGGCTACGTGAAGATGGTCGACAACATGCGCGACCTCTGCCACGCCGTCAACTGTGACTTCGACCGCTGGTACTCCGAGCGCTCGCTGTACGTGAAGGACACCGAGGGCGAGACCGCCGGCACCTCCGCCGTCGACCGCGCTTTTGAGAAGCTCGACAAGATGGGCTACCTCTACACCAAGGACGGCGCCCTGTGGTTCCGTTCCACCGACCTGGGCGACGACAAGGACCGCGTCCTGATCAAGTCCGACGGCGAGTACACCTACTTCGCCTCCGACGTTGCCTATCACTGGGACAAGTTCCAGCGCGTCGACCACGTCATCGACATCTGGGGCGCCGACCACCACGGCTACATCGAGCGCGTCCGCTGCGTCTGCGACGCCCTTGGCTACCCCGGCAAGTTCGAGGTTCTGCTGGGCCAGCTTGTCAACCTGCTGCGCAACGGCAAGCCCGTCCGTATGTCCAAGCGTAAGGGCACTATGGTGACCCTGCAGGAGCTCGTCGACGAGGTCGGCTCCGACGCCGCTCGTTACACGCTCATCTCCAAGAGCTCCAACCAGATGGTCGACTTCGACATCGAGGCTGTTAAGAAGCGCGACAACTCCAACCCGGTGTACTACGTGCAGTACGCTCACGCCCGCGTGTGCTCCATCCTGCGTCGTGCCGCCGACGTCACCGCCGAGCAGGCCGCCGAGATGGGCATGAAGGCCGTCGCCGCGAAGGCCATTGGCGAGAACGTCGATTACTCGCTGCTGACCGACCCGACCGAGCTCGCCCTTTCGCGCAAGCTCAACGAGCTCACCGACCTCATCGGTAGCTGCGCTCGCGACCGCGCTCCGTTCCGCCTGACGCACTTTGCCGAGGAGCTCGCTGGCGACTTCCACAGCTTCTATGCTGCCTGCCAGGTGCTGCCGAGCGAGGGCCGTCCCGTCGACCCCGAGCTCTCGCGCGCCCGTCTGGCCGCTTGCGACGCTGTCCGCGTGACGCTCGCCCTGGTGCTCACCCTCGTTGGCGTTTCCGCACCCGAGCAGATGTAATCTACGGGTCGTTTGACCGAGTAGGTTCGGCTAAGTTGAGCCCTATGAGCCCGATCTCCCACGTGGAGGTCGGGCTTTTTGCGTTTGGCAGGGCTTTTAGGTGTGTTGGAAAATGCAACAAAAACGCAACTATACCGGTTTACGGGGCTGAATCGCCGACTGGCGACCATGGCGCTTGTAGCGAATCTAAAACCGCAGGTAGATGGCTTGTCGTATTTCGAAAATGCAGAGTATGGTTGGCATGCGCCATTCTGGCCCCGTAATCCGGCATAGTTTTGAAAATGATTCCTTGAGGACGGGGAAACGGATCATTTTTGTTCCGTGGAGGGGTGGCGCAGACCTGTCTGCCACGAATCGTGCCCATCTCCTACGTTTAGTCGCATACCCCGAATCATGCCGAAAGGCGCGATATTGAAACCGCAGGTAGCGGGCTTGTGATTTTAGGAAAATCGAGGGTATGGTCTGGGGCCTCGGGCCAAACGTAGTAGATGGGCGCGATTCGTGGCGAGCCGATCCCGAGACTGATGGTTTTTGCTCTTCGGTCGCATCGTATCCACGATGCTTGATGATAAACCTGCCTTCTCAATGTAAGTTGCGGTGGAATAGTTCCTGTTTGGGGCAGTTGCCGGGCTTTTGGGAGCTATTTCACCGCAACTTATGAGGAGGAGGGTGCTGACGTCGTGGCTTTGTAAAGAGTGTTCCTTTTGACTAGTCGTTTAAGAACGTCCCCAATGACTAAGTTGCAGGTGGCGGCGGTTGTGTTACACTAACGCTGCGTATTTGGCGCAATCATCTCGATACAGATCAATGATGCCCGTTGCATTTGGACGGAGCTAGACTGTTTAGCCGCCCTGAAGGTTTATGCAGGGAGCATGTGATCACAGGGCTTGAAAAGAAAGTTGAGCAAACACTGTGTCTGATCAACAGCAAGAAAACGAAATAACGACGGCGCAAACCGCTCCCGCTGCACCGGTCGCGCCGGACCAGGTCGCGATGCCCACGCCGGCCCAGGCTTCTGCCGCCGAGGCTCTTAAGGCTGCCCCGGCAACCGCGCCCGCTACGGCTGAGAAGGCCGTGCCTGCCGCATCCTCCGCTGGCGAGGACGCCGCGCCCACAAAGCCCAAGCGTACGCGCCGTGTGGCTAAGCTGACGGCGGACGGTGAGGAGACCACAAAGCCCAAGCGCCGTACCACGCGCACGACGCGAGTCAAGCGCACCGTTGCGACCGACCCCTCTACGCCGGTTTCCGACGAGGTCGCGCAGGCCCGCGCGCTGGCGCAGATTAGCGAGGCCCAGGTTGTGCGCGCCCGTCGTCGCGCTGCCGAGCGCGAGGCCGCGGCTTTGACCGAGCTGGCGGTTCCGTCTGCGTCTGAGGCGCCTTCGGCTCCCGAGGCTCGCGTTGCCGATCAGTCGGCGGAGAAGCCGGCTTCCCGTACACGTCGCCGTGCCACCCCCAAGGCCCAGCAGGATGCCGAGCAGACGGCCCCCGAGGCCGTCGAAGCTCCGGCTCGTTCCGCAGCGGGGGAGAGCGCGCAGGCCTCTGGTTTTGCAACGCCCTCCGAGGCCAGCGAGGCTCCTGTCGTCGACCCCGCCCTGCGTCCGCATCGTCGTGGCCGCAAGCCCAAGGCTTTCGTGGAGGCCGAGAAGGCCGCCGCTGCCGCAGCCGCAGCTCAGGCAGCAGCAACAACTGCCGAGCTCGCGCCTGCAGCCGACGCTCCTGCCCAGGAAGCCGCAGCCTCCGAGACCGCCGCACCCGCCGAGGGCGAGTCGGCCGATGTCCGTCCCGGTCGCAGTCGCCGCACGGCCGCTAAGCGCGCGACCAAGGCAAAGGGTGCGAAAAAGGATGCCTCCGAGGATGCTGCCAACGAGGCCGCCGAGGCAACTGGCGCCGCCCCCGAGTCCGAGAACGCCGATCAGCCGGCTAGCGAGAAGCCCAAGCGTACGCGCAAGAAGTCCGCAAAGGCCAAGACCGCCGAGCGGCAGGGCGAAGCCGAGGCCGGCTCCGACACCGACACCAAGTCCGGCGGCGAGGCCCCGGCCAATTCCGATGCCCCCGCAGTCGATGGCGCCGCGCCCGCCGAGACCGAAGAGAACGCCCGCCCCAACCGCCGTCAGCACAAGCGCAACGACGAGCGCAACGACCGCAAGGACGAGCGCAACAACGACCGTCGCAACCGTCAGCGCGACCGCAAGCAGCGCAACAAGGAGCGCAACGCCGCCCCGACTGAGCCCACGCTTTCGCGCGAGGAGCTCGCGGCCATGAAGGTCGCCGAGCTGCGCGAGAAGGCCAAGGAGTTCGAGATCGAGACGACCGGCAAAAAGAAGGCCGAGCTCGTCGAGGAGATCTATACCACCGCTGCGAAGGCCGAGGGCTTCCGCGATATCAAGGGCATCCTGCAGATTCGCCCGGACGGCTCCGGCATCATCCATGCCCACGGCTACATGAAGTCCAACGATGACGCCTTCGTGCCTGCCTACCTCATCCGCTCCGCGCGCCTGCGCACGGGTGACGTCATCGAGGGCTCGCTGCGTCCTTCGCGCGGCGGCGACAAGCGCGCCGGCCTCGCCAAGATCACGACCGTCAACGGCCTGGATCCCGAGCAGATTCGCAATCGCCCCAAGTTCGGCGACCTCACGCCGGTCTATCCCAACGAGCCGCTGCGCATGGAGCACGGCAAGGATTCCATCACCGGTCGCGCCATCGACATCGTGTCGCCGATCGGCAAGGGCCAGCGCGGCCTGATCGTGTCGCCGCCCAAGGCCGGCAAGACCACGATCCTCAAGAAGATCTGCCAGTCCATCTCGATCAACAATCCCGAGGTGCACCTCATCTGCCTGCTCGTCGACGAGCGCCCCGAAGAGGTCACCGACATGCAGCGCTCCATTAAGGGCGAGGTCGTGGCCTCGACCTTCGATATGCCCGCGGACAACCACACCCGCGTGGCCGAGCTCGTGATCGAGCGCGCCAAGCGCATCGTGGAGCTGGGTGGCGACGTCGTGGTGGTGCTCGACTCTATCACGCGCCTTGCCCGCGCCTACAACCTGGCCGCTCCCGCCTCGGGCCGCATCCTGTCGGGCGGCGTCGATTCGGCGGCCCTGTATCCGCCCAAGCGCTTCCTGGGTGCTGCCCGCAACATCGAGAACGGCGGCTCGCTCACCATCCTGGCATCCGCCCTCATCGACACCGGCTCCAAAATGGACGAGGTCATCTTTGAGGAGTTCAAGGGTACCGGCAACATGGAGCTCAAGCTCGACCGCGATTTGGCCGACCGCCGCATCTTCCCGGCCATCGACCCCGTCGCCTCGGGCACGCGCAACGAGGACCTGCTGGTCGACGAGCAGATGCGTCCGTTTGTCTTTGGCCTGCGCCGCATCCTCGCCGGTATGAACAATACCGAGCGCGCGGCAGCGTCGTTTATCAAAGGCCTCAAGGGCACCAATACCAACCAGGAGTTCCTGGTTCGTTCGGCCAAAAAGCACAGCGATTACGAGCAGACGTTCTAGGCTGTTTGCCGTTCACGAAAGCCGATAAACACTCTTTTGAAGGGTCGGGGTTTGCGCCCCGGCCCTTTTGCATGACACCTTCGAAACATTTTTTGACCTTGGGACCGGCAACCAGCGCTTTTCGCGTTTCAATCCGACATCTTTGCTTGCAATCGAGAGTGTGGTTTCGCATAATAGCTTTTAAGCTTCGCGACGGAAAACGCAGATGAAACGAACCATATACCGTTGCTTTGGGGCCCAGGCCCCGCTTCATCTTCTCTCGCGCAGCCAACTGAATGATGCGATTTGGGTGCTGGAAGATGGGGAGAGCTCATGGCTTCTTCTGATGCAACACAACGAGCAGTCCTTGCTGGACTTTCCTGCGGAATCGGCCTTGCCGCTCCCGTGGTGATGTATGCCGCCACGCTGCCGTTTTCGTCAGTGAACGAGACGGTGGTCGCGGGCGCTGTTCCTTTTGCCGTGGGTGCCGTGGCGGGCGTGGGGATCTATGCCGCCTCGCTGGGCATTTCTGAATATCGCGCCCAGCATGCCGAGCGCCTGTTCGAGCCCGACGCCATGGGTGGCACCGCTCAGTTTGGACGGACCCACAACGAGTTCAAGACTGCTTCGATGCCGGCTCAGCAGTATGCCGCCCCTCAGGCCGTCGCGTCTGCCGGTCAGCCTAATGCCGAGCAGCCTTCCTCCGTCTTTTCCGGCCTGACCGGTGCCTTCCAGCGCCGCCATGCCGACGACGGCGTCCCCACCATCGCCCGTGCCGCAGATGCCATGAGCGAGGCCGACGCCTGGTCCATGATCGATAGCATGCTCGACGACGATTCGCCTGTTAGCTGCGACCCCGCGCGCTCGCGCGACGTCTACCAGGTCGCCATCGACGAGTTGACCTACGGCGGACAGACCGGTTCCTACAATCGCGATGACATCGCTGCCGCCGCGCGTGCCGTTTCGGGCTCGCAGGCTGCACCCGCAGGCAGCACGGCCGCTTTTGTGGCGCTCGTGGCCAACGCCGCCGCCAGCAACGCCGCGTCGGGCAACGGCGCGTATTCCGCCGCCTCGGGCACGGGTTACGCTGCTTCCGGCGCCGGGTACGCCGCGTCGGGCACCGGCTATGCGGCCCCTGGTGCTGCCTACGCTTCGGCTCAGACCATTACATATGACACTGCCGTGCCCGTGACCCCGGCGTCCGTGGCCGACCCCTACGCCGACGAGCCGCTGGCTGTCGACGAGGAGACCATCGCTGCCCGCCGTGCTGCCGAAAGCTCGCTTTGGGGCGCTCCCGCCCAGCAGCAGGCTGTCGGCGCCGTGCCGTACAACACCAACATTGCCAACATGCCTATCATCAAGGATGCCGCCGCCACGGCCATCGACCTCGATGACCTGGACGAGCCGGTGATCTCGAACGACATGCCGTATGCGGTAGCCGCTCCGGCAGATGCCCCCGTCTCTGCGAACCAGTCCGTCGCAGTCGACGAACCCGCCGTCGCTTCCGCCGAGGAAGACGTGCCTATGGCCGATTATACCGGCCATGAGGGCATGTGGGCAGCCGCAGCCGCAATCCTGGATGAGATCAGCGAGCCTGCTCCCGTGGCCACCTTCGTGGCCGCTCCTGCCCCTGCGCCCTCGGCTCCCGCCTATGTCGGCCGCCACAGCGCCGTGTTCCCCGAGGACACCGCCCGCATCTCCCGCGAGGGTATTGAGCGCGCTGAGGCCATCGCCGCCGGCGTTATGGAGAACCGCCGCCACGAGCGCGTCAACCAGATTCTCGAGGAAGAGATCAGTCGCGTTCAGTCTGCCGCGGTGAGGCGCACGGGCCGTGCGTACCTGAGCGTTATCGAGGGCGGCACCGCCAGCCTCGAGCCGCTCTGCGCGGAGGCATAGCGTCTGCATGGTGAAAGTCGATCGCAGGTGGGCAATCGCTGCCTGCCTTATGGTGCTGCTCATATGGGGCAACTCGTTGGTTCCCGGCACGGGGTCCGGCTCGCTGAGCCTGTCGATCATGGAGGCCGTTCGCGGCTTTCTGCACGGCATGGGGCTCCCGTATGAGTGGGTGACCAACTTCGTCGTGCGCAAGTGCGCGCATTTTACCGAGTATATGGTGCTCGGCATCCTGGCGACGCACGCCTTTGACATTGAGGGCCGTCGCACCTTTGACGTGCTGCTCCCCACGGCGGTGTTTCTGCTGTTGATTCCCTCGATCGACGAGACGATCCAGCTCTTTGTGCCCGGTCGCGCCGGCATGATCACCGATGTGTTGATCGACTGCTGTGGAGCGACGACGGGCGTGCTCCTCCGTTACCTTCTGCGATCGCTCATATGCGCCAAAAAGGCCGCCTAGGACACGTTGCTTGGTCCTAGGCGGCCTTTTTTATTTGAGGGGCTTATATGGGGCGTGACGGCGTCATCTCGTACGTCGGGACTGCGGGACGCCGCGGTGCCCCTTTGCCGCGTCTACTGCAAAAGCGCAGCGGCACCCAGGGCCAGGCAGCCCATGATGCCCTGCTTGCCCTCGAGGCTGTTGTTGACGATATAGCTATCGATATCGTTGACCTCGGGCGTGACGATATAGCCGTTGAGCATCTCGGCGCACTTTTTGCGGGCGAGCGGTACGATGGGGGTATGGTCGGCCACGCCGCCGCCGATGATGATCTTCTGCGGCGCATAGCACAGCGTGTAGGTCATGAGCGCCTGTGCCAGATAGCCGGCAAGCAGATCCATGGCCTCCGGGTTGTTGGCCATCTCGCCGGCGGACTTGCCATCCCAGCGCTTTTTGACGCCAGGACCGGCGATGAGGCCCTCCAGGCAGTTGTCGTGGAAGGGGCAGGCGCTGTGCTCGCCAATGGTGTCGCGCGGGTCGCGGGAGACCAGGATGTGGCCGGCCTCGGGATGCATCATGCCGTGGACGAGCTGACCGCCCGAAAGCACGCCGGCGCCCACGCCGGTACCGATGGTCAGGTAGACCACGTCGGTGAGGCCCTTAGCGCAACCGAAGGTGACCTCGCCCAAGCAGGCGACGTTGACGTCGGTATCGTAGCCGCAGGGGATGTTGAGCTCGTTTTTGATGGTGCCCAGCAGGTCAAAGTGGCGCCATGCGGTCTTGGGGGTCTCCAGGATCTTGCCATACTGGGGCGAGGCGGGGTTGACCGCGGTGGGGCCAAAGGCGCCGATGCCCAGGGCGGCGATGCCCTTGTCTGCAAACCATGCGTTGACGGCCTCGACGGTCTCCTGCGGGGTCGTGGTCGCGATCTGCTTGCGCTCCAGGACCGTGCCGTCTGCATAGCCCGTGGCGCACACCATCTTGGTGCCACCGGCCTCAAGCGCTCCGATAAGGTGCTGCTCTGCCATAGTGTTCCTCTCTTCGGGACGAGTTACTCAACCTCTAAAGTATAGCGCTCTAAAATAATTAAGAAAGCGCTATAAAAAGAAACCTCGCAGCCCAACGGGCGGTGCGAGGTCTCTTTGGTGCCTTTAGCTGCTGGGCCTTCTTTACCCGCGCAGCTCGATTTTATCGCGCAGGGACTTAAGGTTCTCCAGCGCGGCGTTGAGTGTCTCGTCGCGTTTGGCAAAGTGGAAGCGGATCAGGTGGTTGACGGGCTCGCGGAAGAAGCTCGAGCCCGGAACGGCGCCCACGCCCACCTTGGAAGCCAGATCCTCGCAGAAGTCGAGGTCGCTGTCATAGCCAAACTCCGAGATGTCCATCATGACGTAGTAGGCGCCCTGCGGCACGTTGTGCTCAAGGCCGATGCTATCGAGTCCCTGGCAGAACAGGTCGCGCTTGGCGGTGTAGAGGTCAAGGACCTCTTGGTAATAGCTGTCGTCGAAGTTGAGGGCGGTGACGACGGCCTCCTGCAGGGGAGCGGCGGCGCCCACGGTGAGGAAGTCGTGGACCTTCTTGATGCGCTCGGTGATCTCAGCCGGGGCGATGGTGTAGCCCAGGCGCCAGCCGGTGATGGAGTAGGTCTTGGACAGCGAGCTGCAGCTGATGGTGCGCTCGAACATGCCGGGCAGCGTGGCCATATAGACATGCTCGTGGGGCGCATAGACGATGTGCTCGTAGACCTCGTCGGTGATGCAGTAGGCGTCGTACTTTTTGCACAGGTCGGCGATAAAGGTGAGCTCCTCGCGCGTGAAGACCTTGCCGCAGGGGTTAGACGGGTTGCACAGGACGATCGCCTTGGGGTCGTTGTCGCGGAAGGCCGCCTCCAGGACCTCGCGATCGAAGTCGAAGGTGGGCGGATTCAGCGGCACGTAGATGGGCTCGGCGCCCGAGAGGATGGTGTCAGCACCGTAGTTCTCATAGAAGGGCGAGAAGATGACGACTTTGTCGCCGGGATTCGTGACCGTCATCATGGCGGCCATCATGGCCTCGGTGGAGCCGCACGTGACCACGATGTTCTCGTTGGGGTTCACTGGCATGCCCATAAAGTGCTCCTGCTTGGCCGCGAGCGCCTCGCGCATGGCCTGGGAGCCCCAGGTGATGGAGTACTGGTGGTAGAGCGGCTTGGGGTCGGTGGCGATGGCGCTGAGGCTCTCGAGCAGCTGTGCCGGGGGATCGAAGTCGGGGAAGCCCTGCGAGAGGTTGACGGCGCCGTACTTATTGGAGATGCGCGTCATGCGGCGGATGACCGAATCGGTGAATGTCGCCGTGCGGTTGGAGAGTTCTTTCATGCCTGTCCTTTCGAGCATTTGCAGTGGGGCAAGTTTACTCCTATGAAACCGATGGGATTTGCTCGAAACCGGCCCGAAAAACTCTTTTCAAAATTCTTGAAAATTGGGGCTTGCATCGCGTGGCGTTCCTTGCAATAATAGTCGAGCGCGAAGCGCACAGGACACGGTGGGTGTAGCTCAGTTGGCTAGAGCGACGGGTTGTGGTCCCGTAGGTCGAGGGTTCGAGTCCCTTTACCCACCCCAGTTCTTGCTTCGTATTGATATCGGGTCGTTAGCTCAGTTGGTAGAGCAGGGGACTCTTAATCCCAAGGTCCAGGGTTCGACCCCCTGACGGCCCACCA
>CAKUHA010000024.1 GCA_934655755.1 uncultured Collinsella sp. | reverse complement strand
CAAGGCGCGAAGCGCCGCAGCGAAAGCGGGCGGCGAAGCCGCACGCGGATATCCCTCATCGCCCACCACTTGTTTTGTTAGGCTCCCAGCAACGGGGGCCTTTCTTTTTTGGGCCCAGTGCATGGGATTCGAACCCGCCAGGGTGCGGAGCTGAGGAAACGCGCAAGCGTTTTCCAGCGCAGCACGCGAGGGCCGGAGGCCCGAAGCGGAAGCGGGCGGCGAAGCCGCACGCGGATATCCCTCATCGCCCACCACTGATTTGGAAACGGTCCTCGAAAGGGGACCGTTTTTGTTTGGGCCCATCGCATGGGATTCGAACCCGCCAGGATACGCCCGGTTTCAAGGGTAGTGGTCAAAAAAAGCCAAATATGAGTACTGCCACCTTTTTGGTAGCAGCATTTTCGAGGTCCCAGAGGGCAAATCTGACATCAAAGCAACGGCCAACGGTCCGGATGAGCACTATTTCTGATAGCGAAACTGGACATATGTGGCCTAACACGTCAAATTGCGTCTAATTTATATGCTACACAATTAGTGTCCGTACTCATATTTGGCATTTTTTGACCAGAGGAAATTTTGGCCATCGCGAATCGATAGCAAAACGGGCCCCGAATCGCCCGATCGTGCCGTGTATGGCACGTCAGCAACCCGGAGCCCGTTCCAAGCAACGATATTCGCCCGCGCTAGGCCAGGACACCCGACAGAATCTCAATCAGGCTATCCACGTCGGCTTCCTCGCAGACGAGCGGCGGCAGAAAACGCAACGTATGAGCACCCGTAGCGTTAATCACGGCACCAGCCGCCAGTGCGCGGGCAACAATATCATGCGCATCGCCCGCAGCTTCGTCCAAATCGCAGCCGAGCATCAGGCCACGGCCACGTACCTCGGCCACGTGCGGCAGCTTGGCAAGCTTTGTCTCCATATAGGCGCCCACCTTAGCAGCGTGCTCGGCATAGTCGCCGCGCACGAGTGCGGAGAGCGTCGCGGCGCACGCCGCAACGGCCAAGCAGCTACCACCAAAGGTCGAACCATGGTCGCCCGGCTTAAAGACATCGGCGATCTCCTTCTTTGCCACCACAGCGCCCATGGGTACGCCATCGGCAATGCCCTTGGCAAGGCTCATGATGTCAGGCTCAACGCCATAGGTCTGGAACGCAAACGGCTTGCCGGAACGGAAGATGCCACACTGAACCTCGTCGGCGATAAGCACGGCGCCCACCTCGTGTGCCAAGTCGCGCGCTGCCGCCATAAACTCCTCAGTCATGGGATGCACGCCGCTCTCGCCCTGAATCGGCTCGAGCATGACGGCGCAGATCTCGCTTCCCAGCTGCTTAAAGATCGCACGCAGCTCGTCGACATCGTTGGGCGTGCAGGCAACAAAACCGCCTGGCAGCGGACGGAAACTATCCTGCAGCCAATCCTGCATGGTAGCAGCAATGGTCTCGAGCGTACGGCCGTGGAAGCCGCCGCGCATGCACACGATGGTGTTGCCACCGTTGCCGGCGCGCTTGGCGTACAGGCGCGCGAGTTTCATCGAACCCTCGTTGGCCTCAGCGCCGGAGTTGGCAAAGAACGTTTCCCATACCTGCTCGTCCGCAGCCGGGGCACCGAGCGCGGCAGCCGTGGTCTCATCGCCAGCGGCAATCGCATCGGCAAGCACGCGCGCGCCATCCACGTCGTCGTTAGCAAGCTTGGAAAGCAGCGCCGCGACCTGGCCGCGCTGCTCGATGTAGAAGTAATTGGAGACATGCATGAGCTTTTTGGTCTGCGCCTCGAGCGCCGAGAGCACGGCTGAGTTGCCGTGGCCCAAGCTGCACACGCCAATACCCGCGAGGAAATCGAGGTACTCACGACCATCGTCGCCAGTGAGCTTCATACCGTGGCCTTCAACAAACTCGACCGGAGAGCGGCCAAAGGTATGCATAACGTAATGAGATTCGAGCGATTGTTGAGCAGCAAGTGACATGGGATGCCTTTCGTTAAGCGCCAGGTGGCGCGGGCTATGGGTGGAAAATGTGGCAAGCGGACCGGCTAGACCGTCTGGAGTTTCTCGACCTCGTCGAGGTTCTCGGTCAGACGCGCCGCAAAAGTCGAAAGCGGGTGCGGATGCGTATCGAACTCGTAGGCAGTCTCGGTGGAGTGGATCACGGTACCGACGCCGGCATCGGTCAGCAGCTCGAGCAGCAGCGAGTGCGGCGTCGTGCCGTTAATGATGTGCGCGCGGAACACGCCGGCGGCAAGCGCATCGACGGCTGCACGAAGCTTGGGGATCATGCCCTTATCAACCTCGCCGCCGTAGAGCATCTCGTTGACCTCGTCGAGCGTCAGGTTGGAGATAAGCGAATCCTTATCGCTAAAGTCCTTGTACAGACCGTCGACATCGGTCAAGAAGATGGCCTTGTGCGCATGGAGCGCCGCCGCAACGGCACCGGCGGCGGTATCGGCATTGATGTTGAAGAAGCCGCCGTCCTCCCCTGCCGCGACCGTTGCGATAACGGGGATGTACTCGCTATCGAGCAGGCGCTCGATATAGTCGGTGTTGACGTGCGTGACTTTGCCTACGCGGCCGAGCTCGGGGTCGAGCGGCTCGGCGATAAGGGTACCGGCGTCGCTGCCGGACACGCCCACTGCCAGGTTGCCATGGTGGTTGAGCGCCGCGACCAGCTCCTGATTGACCTTGCCGCCCAGTACCTCGCGCACGATATCCATGGTCGCCGGCGTGGTCACGCGCTGGCCGTTCTTAAACTCGACGGGAATATCGTAGTGGCTGAGTGCCTCGTTAATGGCCTTGCCGCCGCCGTGCACGATAACAGGGCGCATGCCGATAATCTTGAGCAGGACGATGTCGCTCATCACGTCGCGACGCAGCTGCTCGTCGACCATGGCGGCACCGCCGTACTTGATAACGACCGTCTTACCGGTCAGGTTCTTGATCCACGGCAGCGCCTCAAACAGCAGCTGCGCGGTTACTTCGTTGGATTCACTCGAGCGACAATCGCGTGCGAACTTCATAGTCGGCCTCGTCTTTCGTATAGCTATCGCGCCACGCGTCGTTGCCTGCGATCGCAGCGGGACGCGCGGCACATCTGGAGTCTAGGAACGGTAGTCGCCGTTGATGGAAATGTACTCGTGCGTAAGGTCGCAGGTCCACACGGTGGTCGCCGCATCTCCTGCGCCCAGGTCGGCCGAAATCACGATCTCGGGCGCCTCAAAGCGACGCAAGGCTTCGTCCTCATCGAAGGGAACAGTCAGACCGTCGCGGCAGACTGGCATGCCCATCATGTCGATAGAAACGTCCTCTTGGTTAAACTGCACGCCGCACTTGCCGAGTGCCATGGCGACGCGACCCCAGTTGCAGTCATGGCCGGCAATGCAGGTCTTGACGAGCGGAGAGTTGGCGACGGCACGAGCGGCGATATCGGCCTCCTCGTCGCTCGCGGCGCCGGTAACGTTGACCGTCACGAGCTTTGAGGCACCCTCGCCATCGGCAGCGATGTTGCGCGCCAGGCTCTCGCACACCTCATGCACGGCAAAGGCGAGCTCATCGAACGCATCGGCACCTCCGACGATAGGCTCGGCATCTGCGGCAGCGGCACCGGAGGCAAGCATGATGCAGGTGTCATTGGTCGAGGTATCGGAGTCGACCGTCACCTTGTTGAAGGTCTGCTTAACGGTCGAGAGCAGCAGAGCGTGGAGCGCCGCCGGCTCGACGGGGGCATCGGTCGTGATGACCGCGATCATGGTGGCCATGTTGGGCATGATCATGCCCGAGCCCTTGCACATGCCGCCCACCGTATAGGCATTGCCCGCATGGCCCGCGGCCTCGCTAACGTAGGACACGGCATACTCCTTGGAGTGCGTGTCGGTCGTCATGATGGCGCGGGCGGCATCGGCGCCGCCGTGGGCAGAGAGTGCCTCGTAAGCGGCAGGAACGGCCGTCTCGAACGTGTCGATCGACAGAATCTGGCCAATCACGCCCGTAGAGGCAACCAGGATCTGCTGAGGCTCGCAACCGATGACCTGCGAGGCGATATTGCAGGTCTCGCGCGCGCAGGCAAGGCCCGTCTCGCCCGTGGCAGCGTTGGCGTTGCCTGAATTAATCGAAATGCCGGCGATGATGCCATAACCCTTATCGGCACCGCCCAGATTGGCGCGGCTCACCTGCACAGGCGCTGCGCAAAAACGGTTGGTGGTAAACACACCGGCGCCGGGACAGGGCTTATCGGGCACAACGAGCGCATAATCCAGGCGCTCGGGATTCTTGCGAAAACCCGCATGGATACCCGCAGCCTTAAAGCCGGCCGCTGCCGTAACGCCACCCTCGACGGCACGAATCTTGATATCGAACTGCTCAGCATTCATTGTCTTTACGACTCCTTATATCAAACAAAAAACGGGCATCGCCAGGTGCGCCATGCCGATCGCAATCATGAGACCAGCTTAAAAGTGGCGCCCCACTCGATACCCGACTACCAAATCGTTAACAATCGAATGTGCTACACCGGGCACGCCACTGTGGGCAAGCCTCGTCGCTCGTCAAATCCAAAGACGATATTGGCGCACTGGACCGCCTGGCCCGCAGCACCCTTGCACAGATTGTCGATCGCACCCGTCGCCACCAGCACGCCCGCGCGCTGGTTGAGCGCAAGGCCGATCTGGGCGGCGTTGGTGCCGACAACCGAAGCCGTCCTGGGCTGCTGACCAGCGTCGAGCACGCGCACGAATGCGCGGCCGGCGTAGAACTGCTTGTAATGTTCGACGACGTCCTCAACCGTCAGGCTGTCGATAGCCTGCGGCGCAAGCGGCATCGTCACCGTGGAGAGCAGGCCGCGCTTAAGCGGTGCCAGATGCGGGGTAAAGACAACGCGATCGGTTAGGCCCAAGATCTGCTCGATTTCGGGCGTATGGCGATGCTTGCCCACGCCATAGGCCTCTAGATTCTCGTCGGCGCTGCAAAAATGGGTACGGGCATTGCAGGACTTACCGGCACCCGTCACGCCGCTGATGGCATCGACGACCACGGGGCCGCTCTGGGCAACCCAGCCGGCGCGCACGGCGGGGGCGGCGGCAAGGCTCGTTGCGGTGGGATAGCAACCGGCGCAGGCGACCAGTACGGGCTTGCCGTCGGCGTGGTCGGATGCAGCGGTCTCCAAATCCTGACAGAACAGCTCGGGCAGGCCGAAGGCGCGCGTCTCGAGCAGCTCGGGGCTCGTGTGCTCGGCGGCATACCAGGCCTCAAAGGTGGCCGGGTCGCTCAGACGATAGTCGGCCGAAAGGTCAAAGCAGGAAACGCCCGCGGCAAGCAGGGCAGGCACCTGCGCCATGGCAGCCGTGTGCGGCACAGCCAAAAAGACAGCGTCGCAGTTCTTGAGCTCGGGAGCGTCATGCGTCGTGAAGACAAGGTCGCTTACGCCGGCGAAGCTCGGGTAGACCGCAGACAGCGGCTGGCCGGCATCGGCGTTGGACGTAATGGCAACAAGTTCAAACTCGGGATGACCGAGCACGAGGCGAATGAGCTCGGCACCAGCGTATCCAGCCGCACCGACGATTCCTACCTTGAGGGACATATCTGACTCCTTGTCTGCGGTTTATACACCGATGCGCATCCCGCAGCCGTCGTTATGAAGTGGGTTGAAACTTTAGCATCAAAAGATGCATATATACGCAAATCTTTTGCATATTCATGCATTGAAACATTCCCGACACATTCGCTCGAAGGAATTGACAAAAAATGCGGGCCCACATTGCTCGGTGCGCCTTACGGTGGCGTTGCAATGTGGGGCCCGCTTCGTGCGGAGATATGAATTGTTGAGGTTGGTTGGGGAACTCGTCTAGAGCTCGACCGGCACCCATTCGTCATGGTTGCAGATAAAGGCCTCGGGGTCCTCCACGCTAAAGAAGACGAGGGTGGGGTCGCCGGGACCCGTGTAGTGCTCGCCCAGGCGCTCCAGATGCTTCCACCCGGCTTCGCGCATATCGCCCGCCGCCCGGTCATCCAAGCCAGCACGCCCGCGCAAGATGAGCCAGCCATGGCCCGGCCACCAACTCGTGGCCTCAAAACGCTGGTTTTGCAGCAGCTCCTGCCACACGTCTTTGGTGCGCGCCGTCACAAACCACAGCTTACCGTCCTGAATCTGTGCAAACGAAAACGGACGCACATGCGGCTGCCCGTCCACGCTCGTCGCCAGATACCACGCCGGCACCGACGTCAGATACTCCAACACCGTATTCAATCCGTTCACGTTTCCTCCTGCCGCAAGTCTTTTAGGATGGGTGGGTAGCTAATTTGGGACGGGGCTCTTTTAGCTACCCCTACATCCCAGATTGATCTTTATCCCGGCTCTGCACAACGCCGACAGACGAAGGGTAGCTAAAAGAGCCCCGTCCCAAATTAGCTACCCTGGAGATGTTAAAGATCCAGGCGCTCCTCGCTGCCGTCGATATCGCAGAAGCGGGCGGCGATATTGCGGACTGAGAAGAATGCGAGGCGGCCGTCGTCGGCACTCTCGTGATCCTCGCCAATGCCCACCATATGCTTAAAGCCCGCCTGGCGCACCCGATCGCTCACGACCGCGTCGTCCTCGAGCGCGGCCTCGCCGGTCAGCACGATCCAACACTCCCCCGGCTTCCAGCCCGAGACCTCAAACTTGGGGTTCGCGACGAGCTCGGCCCACACGTCCTTGTCACGCGAGGTGCAGAACCACAGCTTGCCGTCGTCGACCATAGCAAACGAGAACGGCCTCACGCGGGGCTGGCGCCCGTCAGTCACATCGGTCGTGGCGAGATACCACGCCGGAATACGCCTGAGGTACGAGCAGGCGCGCTCAAGGTGAGCCGTGCGTTCGATGTCGGTCATAGGGACCCCTTTCCTGCGCTCAAATTGCGCCTAAACAATCTGAAGGTTGATGACGGCAACGCACACGAGCAGCAGCGCTACCACCACCGCAGCAAACGCATCCCCACGGCCAAATGCAAGCATATGCAGGCGCGTGCGGCCCTGCTCGCCGTGGTAGCAACGGGCGTCCATAGCGGCAGAGAGCGTCTCAGCATGACGAAACACGCCCGTGAACAGCGGAATCGCCACGCTGCCGAGCATACGTACGCCGCCGAGCGGACCGCCCGTCACGCGCGCACCGCGACTTGCCTGCGCGTCCGCCGTCTGCTTCATCTCGGTGGCAAACTGCGGCATAAAGCGCAGCGCGATACCCATAATCATGCCGAGCTCGTGCGCGGGAAGTCCCACGCGTGCAAACGGCGCGAGCAGGCGCTCAAAGCCCGCAGTGAGGTCAAGCGTCGGCGTGGTGAGCGTAATGGAGCTCATGCCGGCCATCATCAAGGTCAAGCGGCACGCCGTAAAGATGGCAGAGCGCAGCGAGCCCTCGCTTATCTGCAAAAAGCCGAGCTGCCACAGAATGCGCCCGGCGTGATCGGTAAACAGGCTGAGCACCGCGACCACCACGACGATCCCCAGCAGCGGCGCCATCGACGATAGGACACGGCGTAACGGCACCCGGGACACGGCATAGATCAGGACAACGAAGGCCGCCACCGGAAGCAAGCCGCGGAAGCCACTGACCGTAAGCGTCGTGATCAGGAATACGAAACCCAGGAGCAACTTGGTGCGCGGATCCAAGCGGTGAATTGCGCTATCCCCGGGATAGTAGCTGCCAAACGAAAACGCCTCCATTAGCAGCCCTCCTCTCGCGCGACCGTCTCGGATTTAGCAATGTCCGCGACGTTAGAAGGACCGTCCGAGCGACCGATTAGCAGGTCCACCAACTCGTCTGCCAATGACTCAACCGTAAAGAGGCCGTCAAAGCGCAACGGCACGCCTGCCTTCGCAAGCGCCAGCGCCATGCGCTGGGCAGCGGGAACACCCAAGCCGATTGATTTAAGCTCATCCGCATGCGCAAAAACCTGAGCGGGCGTGCCCTCGGCAAACACCGCGCCCTCGTTCATCACGACAATGCGATCGCAGCAATTTGCCAGGTCATCCATACTATGCGAGACCATAATCACCGTCAGGCCCTCGTCATGGAGCCGACCGATGAGTCCCAAGAAGTCCTTACGGGCCGCCGGATCGAGCCCCGCCATGGGCTCATCGAGTACCAGGACCTCGGGCTCCATGGCAAGCACGCCAGCAAACGCCACACGCCGCTGCTGCCCGCCCGAGAGCTCAAAGGGGCTCTTGTCGCCTATCGTGGCAAGATCGATCCCCACGCGCGCGAGCGATGACTCAACACGGCGGGCAACCTCGGCCTGCGGCAAGCCAAGGTTGTGCGGACCAAACGCCACGTCCTGCGCCACGGTCTCGGCAAACAGCTGACGCTCAGGATATTGAAACACGACGCCGACCTTTGCCTTAACCGCGGTGGCGTCTTTCTTATTTGACAAATCGAGCCCCAGTGCGCGAACGGATCCTTCTTGGGGGCGAATCAGGCCGTTGAGATGCTGAACCAGCGTCGACTTACCCGAACCGGTATGGCCCGCAAGGCCCAGAAACTCACCACGACGCACCGTTAGCGACACATTGCGCAACGCCCAGGGGCTGCTAGGGTCGTTGCCCCAGAGGGCCTGTTTGTTCGATGCACCCTCGGCGGCCGAACGCTTGTGCCAACGGCGACGCTCGCGGGCGCCCAGCGAATAGCTATGTGAGAGATGCGAAATTTCAATGACAGGCTCCGCCACGTTGGCGCCATCGATTGCGGGCGAGCCGTTGCCGGCAATACGAGGGCCGGGCGCAGAAGGCTGCCCCGCAGTACCCGCTCCGACCTGCTCGGTATAAACCCGTGAAATCTCGGCGACCATATCCGCCTCGCGCACCTGTGCGCAAATGGGCACGCCCTTCGCGCGAAGCGCCCTGCCAAGACGGCACGATGCCGGCATATCCAGGTTCAGCCGCACGAGTTCGTCCGCCCGCGTCAAGATCTCCTCGGACGTACCGAGCATGGCAACGCGGCCCGCTTGGAAGACAGCAACGCGATCGGCCTCAGCGGCCTCTTCCATAAAGTGCGTGATCATCACGATGGTCATGCCGCGATCATGCAACGCGCGGCAAGCCTTCATGAGGCCCTTGCGGCCGCGCGGGTCGAGCATCGAGGACGCTTCATCCAAGATGAGCACGCGCGGTTCCATGGCAAGCACTCCAGCAAGCGCCACGCGCTGCTTTTGGCCACCCGAGAGCGCGTGGGTCTCGTGGCGCTCAAAGCCCACCAGGCCCACGGCCTTTAGCACATCCCGCATGCGCTGCGCGATCTGGGCCGATGGCACGCCCAAGTTTTCGGGGCCAAAGGCAACATCGTCCTCGACAAGCGTCGCCACGAGCTGATCATCGGGATTCTGAAACACCATACCCGCGGTCGAGCGGATGTCATAAACCAGCTCGGGGTCGGACGCATCCATGCCGTTAACGCGCACCGTTCCCGCGTCGGGCTGCAGCAGCGCGTTCAGATGCTTGGCAAACGTCGACTTGCCCGACCCGTTTCCGCCGAGGATGCAGAAAAACTCGCCATCCTCGATATCCAGATCGATGCCGTCGAGCGCCTGAGCGGCACCGTCATAGCTAAAGGAAACGCCCCGACACTCAATCATGCGCGGCCTTTGACCTGGTCCTTCTTGGGCGTGATGAGATTCGAAACCGCTTTGTACACCGCCAGCGTCAACACCGAGTTGAGCACGGTCTTGATGAGGTTAAACGGCAGCACGGCGGGAAGCATGAGCGGCAGAATCGCGTCGATCGAGGGATACCAGAACCAAACGCCAATGGTCAGATTCGCAACCATAGAAAGCGCCGTAGCGGCAATGACGCCCAGCGCCAGGCCAATCACGGCGCCCTTGTAGGTGTGCATCTTCTGGTAGACGATGGCCGCGGGCAGAATATAGCCCAGTGTGGCAACCATGTTCATAAGCGCGCCGACCCAGTCGCCCGTGGTAAGTGCATGGATGACAATCGCCATGGCGGCAACAGCAGTGCCGGCACCAGGGCCATACGCAAATCCGCACACCATCGCCGGCACCAGCGACGGGTCATACGTCAAAAACGGCGCCGAAGGAAGGATGGGCAGCTGCACATACATAAACAGTGCTCCCAAGGCGCACATCAACGCCATGGTAACGAGCTGTTTGGTGCTCCACCTATTCGTGTTCTCAAAATGGATATGCTGCGACTGTTCAGACATAGGATCACCTGCCTCTTTCATCCGGACTCTAACCGTTGGTACTGGGGTCTCACCAGTTCAGCCGGCATGCGAACCAACGCACACACGGGTCGCGGACTCATCGGCTCGGTCGCAGGCACCTCGCCCGCGCCACGGCGCCCCTGTGGCACCGCCCGATTTACCGCCAGTGGGGAATTCCACCCCGCCCTGAAACAGCAATTGCAAGTGTAGCACGAGCGGGTATTAGCGCAAGTACGCCGAGGGTAATTCCTGGAGGGGAAACGCTCCAGGAATGCGACCGGGGCAGAGCAGCAGTTCGACCAAGTTGCCCACCCTCCCCAAAGTGATGCGCCTTTCGCGCAAAGCGCGAAACAGCAACCGGGATACGTATCCCTATCAGCCACAATCTCCGCCCACGCCGACCTCAAGGCCGTAAACGCAGGGAATCCGGGGGCGGGTCGGGGGCTTCTCTCCGGAACTCTCCGCAGGACGCAAAGAGGCTCCGCAGCGCGAAGCGCGATGCGGAGCCTCTTTGCATGTCCGAGGACGTTCCGGAGAGAAGCCCCCGACCCGCCCCCGGATTCCCGGTGGGAGTTCTAGACCTTGTCGGCCTTAGTACATACCGCCGCCCTGCTGACCAGCGGTGGCAGCAGCGATAGCGTCCTCAAGCTGAGTGTTCTTGGGCACATCGGAGACGGTGGCCTCGGTGATGAGGATCAGGCTGGCGACAGAAGCAGCGTTCTGCAGGGTGACGCGGCTGACCTTGACGGGGTCGAGGACGCCCATCTCGATCATGTCGCCCCACTCGCCGTTGGCAGAGTTGAGACCCTGGCCAGCGGGCAGCTCGGCAACCTTGTCGACCACGACAGCGCCCTCAAAGCCAGCGTTCTTGGCGATGGTGGCGACCGGAGCGGTCAGAGCCTTCTTGACGATGTCGACGCCGATCTTCTCCTCGGGGTCGTCGAGCTCAACAGCGTCGAGCGCGGGAGCAGCATCCATGAAGGCGACGCCGCCGCCGGCGACAATACCCTCCTCGACAGCAGCGCGGGTAGCCTGCAGGGCGTCCTCGACGCGGTGCTTGATCTCCTTGAGCTCGGACTCGGTAGCAGCGCCGACCTTGATGACGGCAACGCCACCGGAGAGCTTGGCCAGGCGCTCCTGGAGCTTCTCACGGTCGAAGTCAGAGGTGGTGTTCTCCATCTCGCCCTTGATTTGAGCGATGCGGGCGTCGATGGCCTCCTTGGAGCCAGCGCCGCCGACGACGACGGTGTTGTCCTTGGAGATGGTGACGGACTTAGCGGTACCGAGCATATCGGCGGTGATGTCAGCGACCTTCACGCCCAGCTCGTCGAGAGCTGCCTGGCCACCGGTGAGGACGGCGATGTCCTCGAGGATGCGCTTGCGGCGATCGCCATAGCCCGGGGCCTTGACGGCGCAGACGTTGAGGGCGCCACGAATCTTGTTGAGGACCAGGGTCGGCAGAGCCTCGCCGTCGATGTCCTCAGCGATGATGAGCAGGCCACGGCCGGCGCGCTGGACAGCCTCGAGAACGGGCATGATGTCCTGGACGCTGGAGATCTTCTGGTCGGTGATGAGGATGTACGGATCCTTCATCACGGCCTCCATGCGGTCGTTGTCCGTGACGAAGTAAGCGGAGACGTAGCCCTTGTCGAACTGCATGCCCTCGACGGTGTCGATGGTGATGTCGAACGTCTGGGAATCCTCGACGGTGATGACGCCGTCCTTGCCCACGACCTCCATGGCCTCGGCGATCTTCTCGCCGACCTCGGGGTCACCAGCGGAAATGGTACCGACAGAAGCAATCTGCTCCTTGGTCTCGACCGGCTTGGCCTGGGCCTTCATCTCGGCGACAGCGGCGTTGACGGCCTTGTCGATACCGCGACGGATGGCCAGCGGGTTAGCACCAGCGGCGACGTTGCGCAGGCCGTCGTTGACGATAGCCTGAGCGAGCAGGGTTGCGGTGGTAGTGCCGTCACCCACGGTGTCGTTGGTCTTGGTGGCGACCTCCTTCACCAGCTGAGCGCCCATGTTCTCGATGTTGTCCTCGAGCTCGATCTCCTTGGCGACGGAAACACCGTCGTTGGTGATGGTCGGGGCACCGAACGTGCGCTGCAGAGCGACGTAACGGCCCTTGGGGCCCATGGTGACGGTAACGGCGTCGGCCAGAGTGTTGACGCCCTTGGCGAGCTTAGCGCGGGCATCGGTGTTGAACGTAATGTTCTTTGCCATGGTAGGTAATCCTCCAAAAGAAATGTGACTCGCGTCGCCGCTCCCGAGTCCTATGCGGCGGCCGCGCTCAAAGACGAATCAGAGATTCTGACGAGGCTAGGCCTCGACGACGGCGTAGATGTCGTCGGCGCGCATCAGCAGATACTTCTCGCCGTCGACCTTGACCTCGTTGCCACCGAACTTACCGTAGATGACAACGTCGCCGACCTGAACGTCCATGGGGATACGCTCACCCTTGTCGTTGACCTTGCCGGCGCCAACGGCAACGATGGTGCCGCGCTGCGGCTTCTCCTGAGCGTTGCTGGCGATGTACAGACCAGAAGCGGTCTTCTGCTCGGCCTCGTCGGGCTTGACCAAGACGCGATCTGCAAGCGGCTTCAAAGACGACATGCTTGTTTCCTCCTTTTTGGGCCGCGCGGTTATGCCACGCGAATTAACCCTTTTTGTTTGCGTACGCGTTGAATGGTACCCACGAATGGCGGGTTATACAACACGGAGTCAAAAAATCTTATTTTTTGGCACTTAGATTTTCTGAATGCCGGGGGATAACTTGTGCGCGGCTCCCGGGGCGGACCGGAGGGCATGAAGTTTGCTGCTCTACAGTCCTGCGCAAGACGGAAAGCACATTAAGTGCTTTCCTTTGCGTGCGGAACTCGCGACAAACTTCATGCCCTCCGGTCCGCCCCGGGAGCTGGGTAACTTATTCGGGCCCGGCATTCAGAAAAGTCAGTGCAGCAAAATGGCGATGCGGATGGGGCTAGCGCTCGAAGATGAGGTTGCCGGATAGGTAGGTGGCTTGGACTTTGGTGGTTTGGAGCTCTTGGGGGTCGATGGTGAGTGGGTTTTGGTCCAGGACTACCAGGTCGGCGTATTTGCCGGGTTCTAGGCTGCCGAGGTTTTGCTCGTCGCCTGCTGCGTAGGCGCTGCCCAGGGTGTAGTTGCGCAGGGCCGTTGCCGCGTCGATGCGCTCGCTAGGGAGCCAGCCGCCCTCGGGCCAGTGACCGCGGGGGTCTTGGCGCGTGATGGCCGTGTAGAGCACGTTCATGCTGGTGACGGCCGTGATGGGACTGTCGGTGCCGAAGGCCTGGCGAATGCCGCGCTGCTTATAGGTCGCAAATGGCCACATGATGCGGCTGCGTTCCAGACCCAGGTCGCGCTCCGGGCCGCCCGGGTCCAGAGTGATGTGGCAGGGCTGGCTCGAGGCAATAACGTTGAGCTTGCGTAGACGGTCGATGTCCTGAGGCAGCAGGTTCTCCAAATGCTCAAGCGTGTTATGGCCGTGCTGGGGCAGACCGTAGAGCTCTGCCGCCTCCTCAAAGATATCGAGCGCGGCATGAATGGCACCATCGCCGATAACGTGGATGCGCACGGTGTGACCGCGCTCTGCCGCCGAGAGAACCAGCTTGCGCATGCGCTCGGCAGGAACCGTCAGGCGTCCCTGGTCGCCGGGGAAACGCGGATTGGTGTAGGGCTCGGTGAGATACGCCGTATGCTCGCTCGATACACCGTCGAAGAACTGTTTAAAGCCCGGCGCCGAGAGCAGTGCGTTATTGGCATAGCGTGCCTGCAGCTCTTCCAGGCGCGACTGGTCGTCCAGCAGCGTCGGAAACAGATGCGCGCGGATGCCCAGCTTGCCGGCAGTCTGCAGCTTGTCGTAAACGTCGTCGCGAATAAAGTCGCAGCCCGGCATGGGCATAAGCGACATGTCGCAGATCGAGGTGATGCCCTGCTCGGCCATGCGCTTCATCTGGTCGGCGTAAGCACTCGCGATGCGGTCCTCGCCCAGCCACTCCAGACAGCGGGGCAGTAGCTGCATGGCAGCCGCCTCGTGAGCGATACCCGTGAGCTCACCATTTGCATCCTTATCGTAGCTGCCACCCGCCGGTGGCTCGCTGTCGCGCGTGACGCCAAGCGCTTCGAGCGCGCGGGTGTTGAGCCACAGCGTATGACCGTCACCCGAATACATAACGCAGGGGCGATCGGGGAAGGCGGCATCGAGGGAGGCCTTGGTGGGGTGCTCGGGCGGATCCCAGCGGTAGTCGCGCCAGCCCTGGGTCACGACCCAGGCATCGTCGGGCAGGCCTTGGGAGAACTCGAGCGCGTGCTGCACCAATGCTGCCTCGGACGTGCCCATATCCATGAGCATATACGGCGAGGAGCCGACCGAGGTATGGAAGAAGTGCAGGTGTGCATCGTGGAAGCCGGGGCAGATGAATTGCTCGCCGTAGTCGACAACCGGCGCGGTGGCAGGGGCGGCGGCAATCACGTCATCGGGCTTGCCGACCGCGACGATACGATCGCCCGCAATGGCAATCGCGAGCTCACGGGCGGCATCGATACCATCCTGGGCGGTAAAGACGTTCTTGGAGCGGATAATCCGATCGATATGCTGCATGGGCATCCCCATCTCTGGCAGGAAATTCAACACCCCCGAGTGTACTCCCCCACTCTTGCTACAAAACCCCAAGCGGCAAACGGCAACTTTGCCACGCCAAGTGGCAGGTGGCATACTGGAGAGAGCCTGTACGATTTTGCGATCGAGCCAGCAAGGAGCAAATCGACTATGACGAAAACCAAGGCACAGCAGATCATGGCGGCAACCGAGGTTCGCGCGGCAGATGACGTCACCGCGGCCATCCAGGACATCGCCGCCGAGTTTGAGCCCTACATCATCAAGCAGCGCCGGCACTTCCACAAACACCCGGAGCTGAGCCTCGCCGAGGAGCGCACGACTTCCGACATCGCAAATCAGCTCGACGCTATGAATATCCCCTACGAGCGCCCGCTCAAGACCGGCTTGGTGGCAACGCTTCGCGGCACCGCGCCCGACGCCTACCGCGAGGACGGCACGCCGCGTCGCCGTATCCTGCTGCGAGCCGACATCGACGCCCTTCCCGTCACCGAGCAGACCGGCGAGGAGTTCGCCAGCGTCAACGAGGGCTGCATGCACGCCTGCGGTCACGACTGCCATATCGCCATGATGCTCGGCACGCTGCAGATTCTGCGCCACATGACTGATGACATTCACGGCGAGATCCGCATCGTATTCCAGCCCAGCGAGGAAAACGGCCAGGGTGCCAAGCTCATGATCGGCACCGGCGTGCTCGATGGCGTCGACGGCGCCTACGCCGCACACATCTGGAGCGAGGTCGACGCCGGCACCGTGAGCTGCGAGCCCGGCCCGCGTATGGCAAACACCGACTGGTTCCGCATCGACGTCCGCGGCACCTCGTGCCATGGCGCCATGCCCCAGCGCGGCCACGACGCCGTTATGGTTGCCGCCGAGATCGTCAACGCACTGCAAACCATCGTCTCGCGCGAGATCAGCCCCTACGAGCCCGCCGTCATCACCGTCGGCGAGCTGCACGGCGGCACGGCGCGCAACGTTATCGCCGGTACGGCCTACCTTGCCGGTACGGTACGCACCTATGGCGACAAGACGCATGAGGAGATGCCCGAGCTTATGCGCCGCATCGTGGAGCACACCGCGGCAGCCCTTGGCGCCGAGGCCGAGCTTACCGATTACACCATCGCCAACTACAAGGTCGAAAACGACGCCGCCTCGAGCGAGCGCTGCCGCCAAGC
>CAKUHA010000023.1 GCA_934655755.1 uncultured Collinsella sp. | reverse complement strand
GCCATCTCGGGCTCGATCATCCAAAACTCGGCGGCGTGGCGCGTGGTGTTGGAGTTTTCGGCGCGGAAGGTGGGGCCAAAGGTGTACACGTCGCCAAAGGCCATGGCAAAGTTCTCGGCATTGAGCTGGCCGGAAACGGTGAGGCTCGCATGCTTGCCAAAGAAGTCCTGACTCCAGTCGACCTCGCCGGACTCGGTGAGGGGCGGGTTTTTGGGGTCGAGCGTGGTCACGCGGAACATCTCGCCGGCGCCCTCGCAGTCACTCGTGGTGATGATGGGGGTGTTGACGTAGACAAAGCCCTGCTCCTGGAAGAAGCGGTGGATGGCGGCAGCCGCGACAGAGCGGATGCGGAACACGGCGCGGAACAGGTTGGTGCGCGGGCGCAGGTGCTGCTGGGTGCGCAGGAACTCGACGGTTGCGCGCTTCTTCTGCAGCGGGTAATCCGGGGCGCTGACGCCCTCGACCTCGATGGAGGTGGCAGAAAGCTCGAAAGGCTGGGGCGCATCGGGGGTCAGCTTGACGATGCCGGTGCAAATGAGTGCGGCCGAGACGTTTTGATGGGCGATCTCGTCGTAGTTGTCGAGTGCCTCGCGGTTCATGACGACCTGCAGGTCGCGGAAGCAGCTGCCGTCGTTGAGCGTAACAAAGCCAAAGTTTTTCATGTCGCGGACGGACTTGACCCAGCCGGCGACGGTGACAGTCTGGCCGCCGAGCGACTCGGCATCGGCATAGAGCTGCGCGATTTTGGTGCGGTTCACGTATCCTCCCATAACGGTTGAATGATAGTTATCCATACAGTTCAACATTCTAGCAGCTCGGCTCATTTGGGCTATGCAGATAAGGCATTGGCGGGATGGTTTTCAAACGAAAAGCGCCCGCGGTCAAATGGTCGCGGGCGCTTGGCGTGTTGCCTTTTGGCTGTGTGGCGCGGGGCCTGGCTACTTGGTCTTGGCTACCAGCAGCGGGTCGCCCAGCTTGACGAGCGGGTTGCCGCCGATAAGCGTTCCAGACTCGCCGACATGGTCGATGCTCTTAAGACGATCGAGCTCGGAGACGATGACGGTTACGATATCCTCGTGGCCGGCGGCCTTGATGGCCTCGCGGTCGAAGCTGATAAGCGGCTGGCCCGCCTTGACCACATCGCCCATCTCGACAAAGCGGGCAAAACCCTTGCCGTTCATTTCCACGGTGCCCAGGCCAACATGGATGAACACGCGAAGACCGTCCTCGGTGATCATGCCAATGGAGTGGTTGGTGACGGTGGTGGCGCCGATGCGGCCGTTGGCGGGCGCATAGATGGTGCCGGTAATGGGCTCGATGCCATAGCCCTGGCCAAGCATGCCCGAGGCGATCGTCTCGTCGGGAACCTCGTCCAGGTTGACGAGCACGCCGTTGACGGGGGCATAGATGACGCCTTCGCGGGTGGCGAAGCTTGCTGCGGGCGGAACGGACGCCTCGCCGGTCGAGGTGAAGGTGGACTTAAGCGAATCGAGCAGACCCATAGTTGCCTCCAACTTAAATAGGCGCATATCGCGCGTTTGGTTTGCCGGAAACGTTTCATATGTGTTTCGCGGCTTGGTCAACGCCCCCTATTCTACGCTGCTCAGCGATACCTCTGAACTGGGAATATGTGATATATCAGTTGAAGGGAAACTTATTGCTGGAGTGTTTCTGTGCCACGGGTTCAAGTGGGGTACGCTTGAAGGCGAAAAACAAGGGCGCATAAATTTGCGCGAAGGGAGCACATATGATTGTCGAGAACCGCGCACTGTGGGGCGAGGAGCCGACCGAGGAATATCCGGCGACGTTTACGTATTTGGGTGCCGAGCCGCTGCCCGATAAACCGAATGGCCGCCGCCCTGCCGTGATTATCTGCGGCGGAGGTGCGTTTACGCATATCGCTCCGCATGAGCAGGATCCCGTGGCGTTTGCGTTTTTGGATCACGGTTACCAGGCCTTTGTACTCAACTATGTTACGAGTTCTACGGGCGACGTGAGCTTTCCGCACCCCCAGGCAGATCTAGCCAAGATGGTCGCCACGGTTCGCGCGAATGCCGACGAGTGGCATGTCGATCCCAAGCGCGTGTGCGTCGTGGGCTTCTCGGCGGGCGGCATGATCTGCGCTTCGCTGATGACGCAGTGGAAGACCGGCCCCTTCGCGGCGCTTGCCGGGGCGCGTCCGGACGACATTCGTCCCGATGCCGTGGTGCTGGGTTATCCATTGCTCGACTTTGCCTATGTGCGCGACATGCAGACGCGCGATCCGCGCATTGACTTGCGTGTGCCCAAGACGGGCGGCAAGACGGGGCGCGATCTGCTCAACGACTACCTGTCGATGGTGACGGGTGGCGAGGCAACTGACGAGCATTTGGCCGATATCTGCCCCACCACACATGTTTCGCGCCAGATGCCGCCGACCTTTGTGTGGGGCGTGTCCGACGACAAGACGGCGCCGATTGCGCAGGTCTACCCGTTTGCGCAGCGCATGGCCGAGGAAGGCGTCGCATGCGAGATGCACGTCTTTGACCAGGGCGGCCACGGCCTTTCGCTCGGCAACGCCAACACCGCGGTCGACAACGAGGACAAGCAGGTGGCGGTCCGTCCATGGATTCGCTTGGCCTTCCGCTTCCTGGAGCGCCACGGTTTCTAGTTACGCGGTTTTACCAAACCGCGTAACTAGCCGACGCTGCAAGCCCGCCAGAGCGGCAATCTGCCTTTCAGCTTCGGTGGCATGACCAGAAGGTCAATGCCGCCTCGCTTCAAGGCACCTTGCTCGCTCTGGCGGGCTTTCGCTGTCGGTTCCAAGACATCGGCATCGTCCTAGCTGTCAAAGGCTTGGTGCAAAGTAATCCGTCCCCCTTGCACCAATCTGTCGATTGAACGTTGTTGTGTGTTCGCGCTATCATGCATGGTTAAATGGTTAGCCATGGCAAACGGTTAGCCAAGATAAACAAAATGCAACGCCCTGTGGGCGCCGGGGGAGGAACACGGACGTGAAGCTCGATACACTCGAGATTGGAAAGGACGCCGTTGTCGCATCGGTGACATCCGACGATCAGGCGCTTCGACAGCATATTTTGGACATGGGCCTAACACCGGGCACCGAAGTCACCATGATGAAGTATGCTCCTATGGGCGACCCGCTCGAGATTCGCCTGCGTGGCTACGAGTTGACGCTGCGCAAGGACGATGCTGCTCGCATCGAGCTCGTGGGTGTTCACGACACCGATGCGGGTCCGCGCGCTAACGCCGCAATCGGCACGACGGAGCACCCGGCCCTGGGAGAGGGGACGTATTCGCCCCGCGCGGCAAAGACTGCCGTGCCCGAGGGCGCGCCGCTGCACTTTGCTCTCGCCGGCAACCAAAACTGCGGTAAGACCACGTTATTCAACCAGCTGACGGGCTCCAACCAGCATGTCGGTAACTTTCCCGGCGTGACGGTCGACCGCAAAGACGGCACCATCCGCAACCACCCCGAGGCAAGCGTTACCGACCTGCCCGGTATTTATTCGTTGTCGCCGTATACGGGCGAAGAGATCGTGAGCCGCCAGTTTATCCTGGATGAGCATCCCGACGCCATCATCGATATCATCGACGCTACCAACATCGAGCGCAATCTGTACCTGACGCTGCAGCTTATGGAGCTCGATCGCCCCATGGTCATCGCGCTCAACATGATGGACGAGGTGACGGCCAACGGCGGCGCCGTGGACGTCAACCTGCTCGAGAGCCTGTTGGGCGTGCCCGTTGTCCCCATTAGCGCTGCCCGCAACGAGGGTATCGGCGAGCTGGTGGATCATGCCTTGCACGTGGCGCGGTTCCGTGAGCGCCCCGGTCGCCTGGACTTCTGTGCGCCCGATGGCTCGGACGGCGGTGCACTGCATCGTTGCATCCACGGCATTGCCAACCTTATCGAGGACCATGCCGCGACGGCGCACATTCCCGTGCGTTTTGCGGCGACCAAGCTGGTTGAGGGCGACGAGCTGGTAACCGAGGCACTTCACCTGGACCGTAACGAGCTTGATGCCATCGAGCACATCATTACCCAGATGGAGGGCGAGGCCGGCACCGACCGTCTATCTGCGCTGGCCGACATGCGCTTCGGCTTTATCGGCGACGTGTGCGGGCGTTGCGTCGTCAAGCCGCACGAGAGCCGCGAGCATGTGCGCTCCGTCAAGATTGACCGCATCCTGACAGGTCGTTACACAGCCATTCCGGCGTTCCTGGTGATCATGGGCCTCGTCTTTTGGCTGACGTTTGGCGTGATCGGCGCGGCGTTGCAGGGACTTATGGAGGACGGCATCGCTGCCATCATCGCCTCGGCCGATGCGGGCCTCAAGGCATTCGGAACCAACGACGTGGTGCGCTCGCTGGCTGTCGACGGCGTGCTGACGGGCGTGGGCAGCGTGCTGACCTTCCTGCCGATTATCGTCGTGCTCTTCTTGTTCCTCTCCATTCTGGAAGACTCCGGCTACATGGCGCGCGTGGCCTTTGTCATGGATAAGGTATTGCGTCGCTTTGGCCTGTCGGGCCGCAGCTTCGTGCCCATGCTCGTCGGTTTTGGCTGCACCGTGCCGGCTATCATGTCGACCCGTACGCTTCCATCCGAGCACGACCGCAAGATGACGGTCATGCTCACGCCGTTCATGAGCTGTTCGGCCAAGTTGCCGGTCTACGGTCTGCTGTGCGGGGCGTTTTTCCCGCAGGCGACAGTTCCCGCCATGGTCTCGCTCTATCTGATCGGCATTGCGGTCGGTTGCATCGCGGCTTTGGTGCTTAACCGCACGGCATTTAAGGGCGACCCGGTGCCGTTTATCATGGAGCTTCCCAACTACCGCCTGCCGAGCGTCAAGACGACGGTGATGCTGGCATGGGATAAGGCCAAGGACTTTATTACCAAGGCCTTTACCATTATCTTTGCCGCTACGGTGGTCATCTGGTTTCTGCAGACGTTCGATATCCGCTTTAACGTGGTCGCCGATCAGTCGCAGAGCCTACTTGCCGGTCTGGGTAGCATTATCGCACCGGCGCTGACGCCGCTTGGGTTTGGCGACTGGCGTGCATCCACGGCGCTCGTCACCGGACTTATAGCCAAGGAGAGCGTCATCTCGACCCTCACGGTGCTTTTGGGTGCAACCTCGCCCGCGGCACTGTCGACCATGTTTTCGCCGTTTACCGCCTACGTGTTTCTGGTCTTTACGCTGCTGTACCCGCCCTGCGTGGCGGCAATCGGCGACGTCAAGAGTGAGCTGGGCGCGCGCTATGCCGTTGCCGTGTTCGCGTTTCAGGTGACGGTCGCCTGGATCGTGGCGTTTGTCGTGCATTCGGCGGGCATATTGCTGGGGTTGGCTTAGTTATTTATTGACGGCGCAACCTCTGTGTATTGAGTTGATTGCGGCCCCGCATCTGTACTGACGGATGCGGGGCCGTTGCTATATAATCGCCCACCGCTCAAGACAATCGGAGAGGTTTCTACATGGCTCAGGCAAGACAAGATGGCATTTCAGTCAAACAGTGGCTCCCGCTTATCGGGCTCGCCTGTTGCGCGTTCGTGTTCAACACGTCGGAGTTCATGCCCATCGGCCTTTTGACTGATATCGCCGCGTCGTTCTCGCTCACCGAGGCTCAGGCGGGCATCATGATCTCGGTTTATGCTTGGGGTGTCATGCTGCTGTCACTGCCGCTCATGGTGTTTGCCTCGCGTTTTGAGTTCAAGCGGATGCTGCTGGGCGTTTTGGCCGTGTTTTCGCTGGGCCAGTTTCTGTCCGCTGTGGCGTCGACTTATCCCATCCTGGTCTGCGCGCGCCTGGTGGTCGCTTGCGCACATGCCGTATTCTGGTCAGTCGCATCGATTATGGCCTCGCGCCTCGTCGACACGCGCCACGGCGCGCTCGCCATCAGCATGATCGCTACGGGCTCGTCCATCGCGCAGATCTTTGGCCTGCCCCTCGGTCGCGCCATTGGCCTGGCCGTGGGCTGGCGCATGACGTTTGCCGTGGTCGGTGCCTTCTCTGCCGCCGCGGTGGTGTACCAAGCCGCGGTGTTCCCGGCTATGCCGGCGGGCGAGCGCTTTACCGTCAAACAGCTGCCCGTGCTGCTCAAGAACCCGTTCCTGATCGCGCTCTACGCCGTTACGGTGTTCATGGCGACCGGCTATTACGCGGGCTATAGCTATATCGAGCCCTTCCTGGCGCAGGTCGCGCACGTCGATGCGGGCGCCATCACCATGACGCTGACGGCGTTTGGCTGCTCCGGCCTGGTGGGCAGCTGGCTGTTCGGTCGCTTGTTCGACGGACATCGCTTCTCGTTCTTGGCTATCACGCTCTCCGGCGTGCCGGTGGCTCTGCTGCTCATGGGTCCGGTCGCATCGTCGCTCGCGGCGGTGCTTGCTGTCTGCGCGCTATGGGGCTGCTGCTCCACGGCCTTTAACGTGGCGTTTCAGGCCGAGCTCATCAAGTACACGCCGGCGGATTCGTCGGCCGTCGCCATGTCGATCTTCTCGGGCCTGTTCAATTTGGGTATCGGCACGGGCACCGCGATCGGCGGCGCCGTGGTTTCGGGTCCCGGTATCGCCTGGATCGGCTTCGTGGGCGGGGCGATTACCGTCGTGGGCGTCATCCTCGCCATCACCGTACTGTTCCCAGCCATCCGCCGCGCCAAGCCCGTCGCCTAGCCACATCCCCTCATCAGTTGCGGTGGAATAGTTCCCGTTTAAGGCCTCTGAAGGCCCGGACAGGAACTATTCCACCGCAACTTATTTTGGGGAAGAGGATGTAAGCTGGGCATACAATGGATGTCGTTGTGTTGAGCTTACCGGGAGGTTGCTATGTGGGCATACGAGACGACGTTCTATCAAATCTATCCGCTGGGCTTTTGTGGAGCTCCGCGCGAGAACGCCGCACCCGTTGCCGATGATGAACTCGCCCAGGCTGCCAACGCCGCGCCCAACCCCGATGCCCCCATCATGAAAATCGCCCAATGGGCCGATTACCTGCAGGAACTCGGCGTCGGCGCCGTGCTCATCAACCCGCCGCTCGAGTCTGATAGCCACGGCTACGATACGCGCAGCCTGCGCCATCTCGACCGTCGCCTGGGCGGGGATGCCGATTTTGCCGCCGTGTGCGAGACACTGCATGCCCATGGCATTCGCGTGGTGCTCGATGCCGTCTTTAACCATGTGGGCCGTGGCTTTTGGGCCTTCCGCGATGTGCAGGAGCGCAAGTGGGACTCGCCCTACAAGGACTGGTTCCACATTAGCTTTGACGGCGACTCCTGCTATGGCGACGGCTTTTGGTACGAGGGCTGGGAAGGCCATTTTGAGCTCGTGAAGCTCAATCTGCAAAATCCCGCTGTGGTCGATTACCTGCTCGAGTCCGTGCGCCGTTGGGCCGACGTCTTTGGCGTCGACGGTCTGCGCCTGGACGTTGCCTATATGCTCGACCGCGACTTTATGCGCCGCCTACACTCCTTTACCCGTGAGCTCAAGCCCGACTTTGTGCTGATCGGCGAGACGCTCCACGGCGACTACAACCAGATCGTCAACGACGAGATGCTCGACTCCTGCACCAACTACGAGTGCTACAAGGGCCTGTACTCCAGCTTTAACTCGGTCAACATGTTCGAGATTGCCCACTCGCTGCATCGCCAGTTTGGCGGCGACCCGTGGTGCATCTACCGCGGCAAACACCTGCTGTCGTTTGTCGACAACCACGATGTGCCGCGCCTGGCGAGCATCCTTACCGACAAGTCGTGCCTGCGTCCCGCCTACGGCATGCTCTTTGGCATGCCGGGCATCCCGTGCGTCTACTATGGCAGCGAGTGGGGAATTGCCGGCGAAAAGGGCGGCCCCGATGGCGACTGGGCGCTGCGCCCTGCGCTCGATGGGCCTGCGCCCAACGAGCTGACGGCCTTCATCAAGCAGCTCACGCACTTGCGCTCGACAGACGATGCGGCGGCACGCGCTCTCAACTACGGCGCGTACCGCAACGTGGTGATCCAGAACAAGCAGCTGCTGTTCGAGCGCGCCTGCGACGCCGCGACGGTGCTCGTGGCGGTCAATGCCGTGAACGAGCCCTATACCTTTGGAGCCGGCGAACTCAACGGCTCCTTCGTCGACCTGCTTGGCGACGGCGTGCCCACGGTCGAGCTGGCGGGCTCCCTTGAGCTTGCGCCCTACGAGGTGCGCTATCTGTTGAGGGCCTAGGCCATGGCTGCGTCCGACGTGGGCTATCAACATATTGAGCATGGGTTTGAGCCCGTGTTCGACCAGCACTCGCGCGTTTTGGTGCTCGGGTCGTTTCCCTCGGTGCTTTCGCGCGCCAATGCCTTTTATTACGGCAACCTTCAGAATCGCTTTTGGCGCGTGATGGCCGCGTGTCTCGGTGTGCCCGTGCCGCCCAACGAGGGCGACCCTTTGGCAGGCAGCGAGCCTGCGACGCTCGACGCCTCGATTGCCGCCAAGCGATCCATGCTGCTGAACGGCGGCGTAGCCCTGTGGGATGTGATTGAGGGCTGCGACATTAAGGGCTCGAGTGACGCGAGCATCAAAAACGTCGTTCCGGCAGATATCGAGCGCATTACGGGCAATGCGCCTATTGAGCTGGTGGTGTGTAATGGAGGTACGGCGGGGCGCCTCTATAAGCGCTATCTACAGGAGCGGACAGGCCTGTCCGCTGTTGTATTGCCGTCAACTAGTCCCGCTAACGCGGCTTGGCGTCTGGAACGTCTTGTTGAGCGTTGGCACGAAGCCGTTGACTGGATCGTACGGTAGTCTAGATCCTTGATTGAACATGGGCGCCGAGGCGTTTGATGATGGCGCGCCAGATTGGTGCGGGCACGGCGGGCCTGGCGCGCACCATGCCGTCGGCATCGGCGCTACCGGCATTGCCACCGCCAAGCAGCTGCGCATGCTCAATGGAACAGCCCATGCGCACAGCGCCCACAAGCTTATCCATCGCTTCCGAAAATGGCCGACGCAAGAGGCCCATACGCGGGAAGTGGCGAAGCGCTGCGATGCCGCTGCCGGCACAGATGACAACGCCGTCGCACCATGGCAGGTCACGTAGAATGCATGCCCGGTACAGGCGGTCGAGGACTTCGTCCGCCTGCTTGTTGTTTTTGGACGCGGCCTGGACGACGACATAGATGCGTGTCTCTGTATTCCCAAGGCGATCGAGTATCTGCTCGACAGCGATCATGGCCTCATCATCAAATGCATCGTCAACAGCGAGCACCATTCCATCGACTGCACCGGCATCATCCGCTTCCAAATCGATCGGGCGGGGGAGCGCGGTGCCGGAAAGCTGAGCATAGGCCGCGATGGCATCCTGCAGGTCCCAGAGCAAAAACTCAAGATCGGCGCTATTGGGAATGCTGATATACGCAATGGTCTGCAACGTTTTTGGTACATCGCCGCGCGCGATCGTCTCCATACCGCCTCCTTTCCGGTTGGTTTCCGTTTAGGTTACACCGTCTGACGGCGCCCCACCGCGCTATCCTAGTGCAACCCTTACGAAAGGAATGCCATGCGTCTGCCCATGAATACCTCGCTTGCCACGCTTAAGCCCTCCGGCATCCGTCGGATTAACGTGCTCGCTGCCCAGCACCCGGGATGCATTGCGCTCGCGCTCGGCGAGCCCGATTTTCCCACGCCCGATGTGGTTAGCGCCGAGGTGACCGCTTCGTTGGGCCGCGGCGACACGCACTATCCGCCCAACAACGGTCGTCCCGCCCTGCGCGAGGCGCTGTCTGCCTACATGGGGGACGCGGGCCTGGCGTTTTCGGCCGACGAGGTCATCCTGACCGACGGCGCGACCGAGGCCCTGTCGGCAACATTCATGGCTATGCTCAACCCCGGCGATGAGGTCATTATCCCCACGCCGGCCTTTGGCCTGTACGAGAGCATCGTCGTGGCCAACCACGCCAAAGCGGTCTTTTTGGATACGGAGCCTGCGCAATTCCAGATTGACGAGGACGCACTTCGTGCTTGCGTGACGCCGGCGACCAAAGCCATCGTCATCTGCTCGCCCAACAATCCCACGGGCTGCATCCTCGACGCGGCATCGCTCGACGCCGTGGCACACGTGGCGGAGCAGGCAGGCATCTACGTGGTCTGCGACGACGTGTACAACCGTCTGGTCTACGTGGACGGCTACGAGCGATTTGCCCAGCGCCACCCGGAGCTACGCGAGCAGACGGTGGTCATCGAGAGCTTCTCCAAGCCCTGGGCCATGACCGGCTGGCGCTTGGGCTGGCTCGCAGCTGCAGCCCCCGTTATCGCCGAGATCGCAAAGGCCCACCAATACCTAGTATCGAGCGCCGTCTCCTTTGAGATGGACGCCGCGGCCCGAGCCCTGACCGTCGACCCAACTCCCATGCTCAATGTCTACCGAGCCCGCCGCGAATGCGTGCTCGCAGCCTTAAACGCTATGGGCCTCGACGTAGTGGAACCAGCCGGCGCTTTCTACGCCTTCCCCAGCATCAAACAGTACAGCCTAACAAGCGAAGATTTCTGCATCAAAGCCATCAAAGAGGCAAACGTAGCCCTAGTCCCGGGCGACTGTTTCGGCACCGAAGGCCACATCCGTCTCAGCTACTGCGTCTCCGACAAAGATTTGGACGAAGGTCTCCACCGCCTGTCCACCTTCGTTTCAACCTTGTAGCCCAACGGGATGCAACACATCAGCCCACCGACCCAAGCATTATGAGTGGGGCGTCAGCCAACGAAAACCCGGGCTGCCCAAAGTCAACGCAGGCACGCGCCGCCGAAGGCCAGGCGCAAGGTTTTCGTAGATTCCGCACGAGCCGAAGAGCACTTAATGTGCTCTTCGTGCGAGCCAGGACTTGACCGAGCGAAAACCTTGCGCCTGGCCTTCGGCGGCGCGTGCCGGATGGTGGAATTGTGTGCAGCCCGGTTTTCCGTTGACCGACGCCGGGGTCCCCGCCATAATACTTTCGGTTCACGCACGAATCCGCTGCCAGAGACAGCCGGTGCAAACGGGCATCGCCCGCGAGCTTAATGGGACATCCCGCCAGCCGAGGTGGTCGAGTAGATATGTCTTCTCGCCCCCGTCGCTCATGCAGCGCGGGGGCTTTCTTTTTGGACATGCCCCCGTCACGTCCTTGTGGCGGACCGTGCCCGGAAAGAATTCGAGGAGGTGTAATTCATGCCCCAGCAGTACAAAATCGACAAGGTTGCAGAGATCGAGTCCCGTATCGCCGAGAACGCCGGTCTGTTCGTCGTCAACTACAACGGTCTGACGGTTAAGCAGGCTCAGGAGCTGCGTCATCAGCTTCGCGAGTGCGGCGCCGAGATGAAGGTCTACAAGAACAACCTGGTCAAGATCGCTCTCAAGAACCAGGAGCAGCCCGAGCTCGACGAGATCCTCGCCGGCCCCGTCGCTTATGTGTTCTACGAGTCCGAGCCGGTCGAGGCCGCTAAGGCCCTTAAGGACTTCTCCGCTAAGTCCAAGGGCGTCCTTGAGATCAAGGGCGGTATCTCCGACGGCAAGGCCGTTTCCGCTGATGATGTTAAGGCTATTGCCGAGCTGCCCACCAAGGATCAGCTTCTCGGCCAGATCGCCGGTCTCATCTCCGGTTTCGCTCGCGACATCGCTGTCTGCGTCAACGGCGTTTCCTCTGGTCTCGCTCGTTCGATTCAGCAGGTCTCCGAGCAGAAGGCAGCCTAGTCGCTGTTTTCACCCGCGGCGGCAACGCCGCACCCCTGGCGCATTCGCGCCGTGTTTTAACTGATCTCCGTGCACAGACACGGAAACCGAAAGGACTTAGAAATGGCTAAGCTTACCACCGATGAGATCATCGATGCTCTTAAGGAAATGACCCTTCTCGAGGCTTCCGAGCTCGTTAAGGCTATCGAGGAGACCTTCGGCGTTTCCGCCGCTGCTCCTGCCGCCGTTGTCGCCGCTCCCGCTGCTGGCGCTGCTGAGGCCGAGGAGAAGACCGAGTTTGACGTCGTGCTCGAGGGCTTCGGCGACAACAAGATCCAGGTCATCAAGGCCGTCCGTGAGCTCACCAACCTTGGCCTGAAGGAGGCCAAGGAGGTCGTCGAGGGCGCTCCCAAGGCTGTTCTCGAGGGTGCCAAGAAGGAGGACGCCGAGGCTGCCAAGGAGAAGCTCGAGGCTGCTGGCGCTGCTGTCACCCTCAAGTAATCAGGCATTCTCGCCAGATTTCTTTGCAGACGGGGTTCGCATTGCGAGCCCCGTCTTTTTTGTTATGACACCTCTATTTTGCTGGCTCGGCATGCAAATTTGCTGCCGTTTGCGGTGTTTTGGGGTCGCTACCGTTGGACGATAAAATTGCACCATTCGCGCAATAATTTGCGTTGACCTGCTGAAGAATGGCGCTTGCCTGCACTGACGTTAATTAACAGCGGTAAGATACCTCGGTATCGCAATTTAGTCTGCGGCCGGTGAGCCGCACGCACGGGCGCTATTTGCGCCTGCGAAAGGATCCTTGAATACTATGAAGGCAATCATCCCCGCCGCCGGTCTTGGCACGCGTTTTCTGCCTGGCACCAAGTGCACGCCCAAAGAGATGCTGCCGGTTCTCGACAAGCCGGTCATCCAGTATGTCGTCGAGGAGGCGCTCGACCCCGAGGAGGTTGACGACGCCATCATCGTTACCTCGCCCGGCAAGCCCGAGCTGCTGAACTACTTCCAGCCCGACCGTTCGCTCGAGAACCTGCTGCGCGAGCGCGGTAAGGACGCCTACGCCGACGCTGTCGCCCATGCGGGCGGTATGCCGGTCGACTTCCGCTATCAGTACGAGCCCAAGGGTCTCGGTCACGCCATTCGTTCTGCCGCCGACGCTGTGGCAGGGGAGAACTTCTTGGTTCTTCTGGGCGACTACGTTGTGCCCAACCGTGATATCTGCGACAAGATGCTTGCCGTCTCCAAGGAGCACGGTGGCGCTTCGGTTATCGCCGTTGCCGCGTGTGCTCCCGAGGAAGTTAGCCGCTACGGTGTTATCGCCGGCGATCGCGTGGGCTCTCTCGAGGGCTTTGAGAATGCTGCCGACGACGAGCCGGGTGCCGTGTGGCGCATCGGCGGTCTGGTTGAGAAGCCTGCCCCCGAGGCGGCTCCGTCCAACCTGTACATCGTCGGTCGCTACCTCCTGTCTCCGCTGGTCATGGACCTGCTGGCCGATCAGCAGGCCGGTAAGGGCGGCGAGATCCAGCTGACCGACGCCATGGCCCGTTCGCTCGATCGCGAGGCCATGTATGCCGTCGTCATCGACCCGCTGTCGGGCTACGATACCGGTACCCCGTCTGGCTGGATGGCCACTAACGCCCTCATGGCCGCAAGCGATCCACGCTTTGCCGACGCCTTCTGGGATGCCATCGACGAGCGCGGCGGCTTGATGCGCAAGTAAGCCTTCGGGCATCGACATTTACGGGTGCGGACTTCGGTCTGCACCCGTTTTTTATTTCGGCCAATGTGACAAAGGGATAGTCCCTTTGTCACATCCTGCCGCTTCACCTGATTTCCTTCCAAGCAAAAGGGCCACCCTGTGAGGGGCGGCCCGATTTGGCTTTCGGCTGGTTTGTCAGACGCTATTCGACCGGGTGGCCGCACTTGGGGCAGAACTTGGCTTCTGGCACGAGTGGGGTTCCACAGTGGCGGCAGAATTTCGGGGCAGAAGATACGACCGGCTGCTGGTGAATTGCAGTGGGGGGTTCCTCCGTTGATTGCTGCCGTGTGTCAAATGCGGCATCGGCAGAGGACTGCTGAGCGATCTGCTCCTGCTGAGCATGCTTCTTTCGGCGGCTGCGCTTGCGCGACTTCGTTTTAGGTGCAGTGCCGGCGATGCTTGTTTGAGCTGCGGCGCGCTTTTTGCGAAGGATGCAAACGACTGCGATGCCGCCGGTGATTATCAGGACAGTCGCAATCCCACCGCCAATAACGATTGGCATGTTGTCCTGGGCAAAGAAGATGAGTTTTTCGATCGGGCTGTACTGGATATTCGACTTGTAGATGTCGATGTGCAGTTTATCGAAGTGCTTTTCGTCAGAGTAAGCAATCAGTATCTTTTGGTCATCGTCTGTGACCCTGCAGGAATAGCCACCATTTGGCTTGATTTTGCATTCGCTTCTCTGGCTGGTTTTAATGTCAATAAGGCGCACCGCTGCGGTATTTTCATTCCGGCCTGTGGCCAGCGCAATCTTGCCGTCTTTTGAAATAGCATGAACGAATTCATCGTTATTTGTTTTGAATAGTCCGATTTGTTTTCCAGAATCTGAATCGATAATGAGTGTATTTCCGTTTGTGTAAGCGGGAAGCAGTGTTCCGGTGCTCCCTATACCGCTAAAAAAGAAACTATTTCCGTTTGCGACCTCATCGATATTTCCATCGTAGTCTGCCACAAAATAAGTTCCCACTATCAGTTTTCTATGCATGCACAATAATATTGAATCGGATTCCTTCCTCCTTATCATGCCGTAACATTTCCCGTTATGAGGAATTTCCTTGACTGATGTGGTTCCGCTAGTTGTATCGATGATCTTGAGCTGGGATTTTTTCTTTCGATACGAATTGATATACAGACGATTGCCATCTTTTGATGTAACGGCAGATACATCGCCTTGTTTGAACTTGTAAGTAAAGGTTTTCTCATTTAACTGTAAATCGAATAAGTCAACTTTCGTGGTTTTGTTTTCCTTATTCGAATACTCGATGGTGAGGGTCTTCCCATTTTCAGCTAAAGCAAGGGAGGAGACGCCCGCTTTCTTTGCACTAATCGGGTGAGTGGTTTCTTGCTGATCTTCGATGGAATAGACGATCAGCCCATCTTCGTCTAGCCAGCAAAGACACTCGTCGTCGCAAGATACATGGACCGTTGAGAGACTGGATTTAGGTATATTGATTTGAACGGTTTCCCCGCTCGTAAGATCGACTCTTGAGTACCCGATTATGTTGTGATCCGAGTCGCTTTCTTCGATGATGGCATAGCGACCATTATCCGTGAAGGTTAATACGTTATCCGGGAAGATTAATGCGTTGTGTCCATCAACAGTAATCGACTTCTCCAGCTCCGGCGTCGGTACGCCGTCAGCGAATGCCGCGGGGGGGGTGGCGAGCGGGGTCAGTGCTGCGATGAGGCCGATGACCACGGCGGCGATCCTCCCGCCTTTTCGGATGCTCTTGAACATGGCAATCCTTTCGTTGGGTTGTAACTAACTATCAAGTATCTTCACGCTGGATTGGGAGAATCTGTTGCGCAACATTGCCAAACGGATGTGATAAAGCGGCGGTCGCTTTGCCATGTGCTGCTGGAAAGCGCGTCCCGCTCTTCGGTCGAATTCTGGGATGCGCTTTCCGGTTGGGGCCCCTAGCGGAAAGCGTGTCCCGGGGGACCTCGGACAAAATCTCGGACCCAATCTGGGTCCAGGAGGGAGTCCGATGTATACGAAAGAGGAGCGCGAGGGGATTCTCTGGGAGTTCCACCGGAGCGGCCTGTCCGCCCCCGCCGCCTGCAGGAGCCTGCCGCTTTTCCCGAACAAGGACAACCTGTATGCTTGGCTCAAGCTGGAGGAGGCGGGCGAGCTGACCGCCCGCGAGATGCCCGACCGGGCGGGGCGCATGCACTGCTCGCACGGCGAGGGCAGCCCCGCGTTCGCCGCGAGGCGCGCGGGCGCCGGGCCCGCCTCCCCGCGGGGGAGCCGGACCGAAGGGGGCGCGGGCAAGATGGAGAGAACCGGGCGCGGAGGGGCCGGCGGCGAGCCGCCCGAGCAGACCGACTGGCGGGACTGGGGCCTGGAGGGGCTTCCCGACGACCCCGTCGAGCGCGCCCGCGAGGCCGAGGTCAGGCTCGCCGAGGCCCTGGCGGTGTTGGACGTCCTAAAAGCACCAGGCCCTGGCTCTTTGACGAACGAGGAGAAGCACAGGGCGGGAGAGGCGGCGAGGAGGCTCTCGCCGGCGGTGAGGCTCGCGGACGTGACCAGGACCCTGTCGATCCCGAAGAGCACCTATCTTGACCAGGCGTCCAGGATCTCGAGGGCCGACCCCAAGGCCGCGTCAGGGAGCGCGTGCGCGCGTCGTTCGAGGCGAGCGGCGGCGCCTACGGGCCCGAGTCCGTGACCGCCGACCTCAGGAGGGGGCCCGGCGAGCCCGTCTCGTGGCGCGAGCTCGCGCCCGGGGACGCCGAGACCCCCGTCGTCGCGTCCGAGAAGGTCGTGCGCCGGATCATGCGCGAGGAGGGGCTGGTCGCCCGCAAGGCGGCGCAGATGCGCAGGAGGGCGAGGTACCGGAGCTACCGGGGCGAGCTCGCGGAGCGCCCGGCCAACGTCCCGCTGCGCGCGGACGGGACGCACGACTTCCGCGCGCCCGCGCCCGGCCTGCTCGTGGTCACCGACGTCACCGAGTTCAGGCTCGACGGGTACAGGGCGTACCTGTCGCCGGCGATCGACTGCTTCGACGGGTGGCCGATCTGCTGGAGGGTCTCGGTCCACGCCGACTCGGACCTGATGGTCGGTATGCTCAGGGACCTGGTGGGGATAGTCGGGCCGACCGAGGACCGGCCGCTCACGGTGCACACCGACGGCGGCGCCGTCTACATGGGGCGCGAGTGGCGCGAGGCGTGCGGCCCCGGGGTCAGGCGCTCGATGTCGAGGAGGGCCCGGAGCCCCGACAACGCGCGCGCCGAGGGGTTCTTCGGCACGCTCAAGTGCGACTTCTTCGAGGGAAGGGACTGGACCGGCGTGCCGTTCGGCGAGTTCTCCCGCCTGCTCGGCGAATACATCGAGTGGTACAGGGACGGCAAGCTCAAGAAGGACCTAGGATGGAAGACCATTAGGGAGTATCGCGAGGAGAGGGGCCATGCGGCGTAGCGCCGGGGCATGGTCCGGAAAAACGTCCGAGGTCCCCGGAATACCGGCTCAAACTGGGACGCAGTTTCCCCAACGGGCTTGTGTCGGAAAGCGGGTCCCGGAATATCGGCTCAGAACGGGATGTGCTTTCCCAAACAGGGCTCAACCGGAAACTGCGTCCCAGTCTGAGGCCTCAAAACGGGATGCAGTTTCCGTCCGATCAACCCACGCTGTCTTCCCGCCGTTCAACGGCCGAACCCTCAACTTCGTTCACAGAAAATATATGAACAGGTGTTCGATGCACACCTATCTACCTGCGCGTTTTCTGTCGAAAAACTTTGCTACTCCAAAAACTCAATCGCGTCAAGGCTTTTCTTGCCCAACGGTCGGTACCTGATAAACTATTAGGTTGCGATAACTGGCGAAGCTATGCCTCGCCAATCCACCGAGCATTTCCGTGAAGGAGGAAAAACCTGGTGACCAACGCAATCACTGCCACTGAGCGCACGCGTGTCAGCTTCGGGAAAATCCCGGAGGCCATGGAGCTCCCCAACCTTATCTCTGTTCAAAGGGAATCCTTTGAGCGTTT
>CAKUHA010000022.1 GCA_934655755.1 uncultured Collinsella sp. | reverse complement strand
CATGCCACCTATTCTAGTGAGATTTTTGACAACCGGCGGTTGCGGGCGCATATGAGCTGCGGAAATGTGTCCAAACAAAGCAATGACCCGCCGCTTGGTTGTCCCCGTTGCGGCGTTAACGGTAGTATGGTCGTACTGTTTATTCCGCACCGCCAACGGAGGGAGTCCCGCGCCGTGAACCGCGATTTCGCCTCATCGCTCATCCAGCTCAACAATACGTTCTATCGCGAGCACTCCGCCTCCTTTTCCGATACGCGCCAGGCACCGTGGCCCGGCTGGGTGCGCACTATGGACATCGCGCTCGAGCAGCTCGATGTGGCCACCATCGAGCATCCCGTCCGTGTCTTCGACCTTGCCTGCGGCAATATGCGCTTCGAAAACTTTGCCGCCGGCGGCACGCTTGCCGCCAAAGGCGTAGACGGTACGAGCCCCTCGGCAGACGCTAGCTGCCCCTTCGAGTTCTATGGCGTCGACTCGTGCCAGGACCTGGCCATCGATGCACGCGGCCACGCACTGCGCATCCCCAACTTGCACTTCCAAGAACTCGACGTGCTCGATGCCCTCATGAAGCTCAACCCTGCCGAGACGCCCGACGTGCTTTTCGACGCCCCGCTTGCCGACATCTCGGTCTGCTTTGGCTTTATGCACCATGTGCCGTCGTGTGAGTACCGCGTGCGCGTGCTCGACGCCCTGGTACGCCAAACGCGCCCGGGCGGCATCATCGCCATCAGCTTTTGGGAGTTTATGAACGACGAGCGCATGGCGCGCAAGGCCGTTCGCGCCGAAGCCCGCGCCGAGCTCACCCCGCCGTTTGAAGGCTATGACTCTGCGCAGTTCGAAGCCGGCGACCACCTCATTGGCTGGCAAAACGACCGCCACGCCTACCGCTATTGCCATCACTTTGACGATCAGCAGATCACCGACCTGGTGCGCGGCGTGCGCACATTCTACAAGAGCGGCGAGGTCCCTGTGCGCGAACTTGAGCGCTTCCACGCCGACGGTCGCAGCGGCGAGCTCAACCGCTACGTGATCCTCAAGCGATTGTAAGGCCAAGCAGCTCGCCCCGAGCCGCACCGCATCTTTCGGGCACATTGTGTCCGCCCCTTCCAACCCATTGCTGGAACGCGCGGCCATGCGTTCCATACTTATGACCAAGGAGCCTCATGGGAGCCGTCCACGTTCGCACGCCCAAGAACTTCGTGCTCGAGGAGCGCCTGGAGCGCTACGCCGACGCCATCGAGACGAGCCCCGAGAACTATGCCGGACACTGGTGTGAGGCATGCACGCCGGCTGGCGGCAAGCCCTTCGGCCGCCTTCATCTCGACCTAGGCTGCGGCAAAGGAACTTACCTAGTCGAGCGCGCTCGCCGCGAGCCCGACGCCCTTTTTATCGGCATGGACCAGGAGCCCATCTGCATCGCCTATGCCGCGCAGAAGATTTGCGAGCAGGAGCTGCCCAACGCTCTCGTCTTGCCACGAGGCGCCGCATCGCTGCCGAAGCTATTTGCTGCAGGCGAGCTCGATGCTGTCACTATCAACTTTCCCACGCCGCAGCCCAAGGCCAAGTACGCCAAAAAGCGCCTTGTCCATGTCGGCCATCTAATGCTGTACCGTCCGCTCTTCGCAGCCGGCGCCACCGTCACGCTGCGCACCGATAGCAAGCCGCTGCGCGACTACGCCCTGGGGCAGCTTGCCGCGGCCGGCTACGGCACGCTTTGGGTAAGCGATGACGTACGCCGCGACCATCCCGAGCATCCCGAGACCGAATACGAATGCCGCACGCGCGAGATGGGCGCCGTCGTCTACGGCATCTGCGCCACACCCGGCGAGAAGCCCACCGAAGAGCAGCTCGCGACAGGCCGGGCGCAGGAGCAAAGCCTCGCCTGCTATCTGCCCGACGACCTCGATGAGCTCACCTACGTGCCCCTCGGCATGGAAGAAGCCGTCGAAAACTTTAAGAACCGCGCTCGCAAGGGCAAGAAGCGTTTACCGCAGGAGTCCCAGAGGCCTCTGATGGTCGCGGCGTCGGCAAACAAGCGCAAATAGCTGCCAGCGAACGACCCTCAAATCTAAGTGAGTAGACTTTTTGCAATAGCCAAGCACAACCCACATAGCGAAAAATAAAACCGCAGGTAGAGCCCTTGCGCAAAAGCCGTGTGCTCGCGATATTGCAAAAAGTCTACTCACTTAGCTGTCAACTGCACCAAACGACTGGGCAGAACGCCCATTTCCTGCATTTTCTCGCATGCTGGCGCCCCGCGCCGCCGCTACGCCATAATGGATGGCGGACAAACGCGAGAGAAAGCAAACCACATGGCACAGACCACGACAGATTCTTCCGCCAGCACCGTTTCCGGCGCCGGCGCGGCCAGCTCGTTCTCGGGCGGCACGGGAACCGAGGCCGAGTTCGGCTCGCTCGGCGCGCTCTCCCCCACCTGGTGGGAGCCCGAGGACGGCAGCGAGCCCGAGCCGTGGCTCACGCCCGACCAGGCCTTCGAGCGCTTCTTTGAATGGACAAGTGACCGCGGCATTGAGCTGTGGGGCCACCAAGAAGAGGCCCTCATGGACCTAGCCGCCGGCGACCATGTCATTTTGGGAACGCCGACCGGCTCGGGTAAATCGCTTGTCGCGCTGGGCATGCTCTTTATGGGCATGGCGCAGGGCAAGCGCTGCTACTACACGGCCCCCATCAAGGCTCTAGTCAGTGAGAAGTTCTTTGACCTGGTGCAGGTGCTCGGCCGCGATAACGTCGGCATGATCACCGGCGACACGCATATCAACACCAAGGCACCCGTCATCTGCTGCACGGCCGAGATCCTTGCCAACGACGCGCTGCGCGAGGGCGAAGACGCCGACGTGGGTTGCGTCGCCATGGACGAGTTCCATTACTTTGCCGACCCCGACCGCGGCTGGGCCTGGCAGGTGCCGCTGCTCACCCTGCCCCATACGCAGTTTATGCTCATGAGCGCCACGCTCGGCGATGTCACCGCGATCGCCGCCTCGCTCGAGGAGCACACCGGCGCCACCTGTGACCTCGTCGTCGACGCCCCACGCCCCGTGCCGCTGAGCTACGACTACGTGACGACCTCGCTCGAGGGCACCGTCGAGCTCGCCATGCGCCGCGGCGAGGCCCCGCTCTACATCGTGCACTTTAGCCAGGACGCCGCGCTTGCGACGGCGCAGTCGCTCGCCAACTTTGGCATCGCCAGCAAGGAGCAGCGCGAGGCCATCAAAGAGGCGGCCAAGGGCACGAGTTTCTCAACCGCCTTCGGCAAGATCCTCAAGCGTCTGCTCGGCTGCGGCGTCGGCGTGCACCACGCCGGCATGCTGCCGCGCTATCGCCTATTGGTCGAGCGCCTGGCGCAACAGGGCTTGTTGCCCGTCATCTGCGGCACCGATACGCTCGGCGTCGGCATCAACGTGCCCATCCACACCGTGGTCCTCACCGCGCTCACCAAGTTCGACGGTTACAAGATGCGTCGCCTGCGCGCCCGTGAGTTCCACCAGATCGCCGGTCGCGCCGGTCGCTCGGGCTTTGACACCGAGGGCATGGTCATCGCCGAGGCGCCGGAGCACGAGATCGAGAATGCCAAGCTCATGGCCAAGGCGGGCGACGACCCCAAAAAGCTCCGCAAGATTAAAAAGAAGAAGGCCCCCGAGGGCTTTGTCACCTGGAACAAGCAGACCTTTGAGCGTCTGATCGAAACGCAGCCCGAGACGCTCAAACCGCGCCTGCGCATCACGCATTCCATGGTGATTAGCGTGGTCGAGCAGGGCGGCGACGCTCGCGCCCGCGTGCACGACCTCATCGAGACGAGCCTGCAAACGCCCGAGGAAAAGGCGAAGCTCGAGGTTCGCGCCGACGAGATCTTCGCCACGCTCATCGACTCCGGCGTTGTCGTGCGCACCGAGGTACCGCCCGCACCCGACGCTCCGGCTGACGCCGCGCCTGACATCGACTACGCACTGACGGTCGACCTGCCCGAGGACTTCGCGCTCGATCAGCCGCTCTCGCCGTTCCTTCTCGCCGCGCTGGAGCTGCTCGATCCCGAGAGCGAGACCTATACCATGGATTTGATCTCGATGGTCGAGGCCACGCTCGAGGACCCCAAACAGGTGCTGCGCGCGCAGGAGCGCGCCGCGCGCGACCATGCTATGGCCGAAATGAAGGCTGACGGCATCGAGTACGAGGAGCGCCTGGAGCGCATCCAGGATGTGACCTATGAAAAACCGCTCGAGGACTTGCTCGATGCCGCCTTTGATAAGTACTGCCGGGAAGTACCCTGGGCCAACGACTACCAGCTCTCGCCCAAGAGCGTCCTGCGCGACATGCTGGAGAGCGCGAGCGACTTTAAGGGCTATATCCAAAAACTCGGCATCGCCCGCTCCGAGGGCATTCTGCTGCGCTACCTGGCCGAGGCCTACCGTTCCCTCGATCGCACCGTGCCCATCGAAAAGCGCGACGAGCGTCTACGCGACATTATCTCCTGGCTGGGCTTTGTGGTGCGCTCGGTCGATTCCAGTCTGGTGGACGAGTGGGAGAACGCCGGCAACCCGGCCGCACTCGACGCCGCGCCGCCGCAGGGCATCGACGAGGTTGTGGCAGACCGCCGCGGCTGCACGCTGCTGGTACGCAACGCGCTCTTCCGCCGCGTGACCCTTGCGGCCCGCGGGCACGTCCGCGACTTGGGCGAGCTTGACGAGGACTGGGGCATGAGCGAGGTTCGCTGGCAAAAGGCACTCGACGCCTATCACGAGCAGCACGAGGAAATCCTCACCAACGGCGACGCCCGCAGCTCGGCGATGTTTACCATCGACGAGAGCGATGAGAAAACCGATCACGTGTGGCACGTGCACCAGATTTTTGCCGACGAGGATGGCGACCACGACTTTGGCATCATGGGCGATGTCGATCTGGACGCCACGCAAGACGGCGGCGAGGTCATCTTCACCCACTACCGCGTCGGCTTTATCGAGGACCTGCTCGAAGACTAGCCCAGCGTGGCGGAACGAAACGAAGCGGGGCCGCTGGCAACATCGCCAGCGGCCCCGCTTTTTGCACTATATGCTATCCCCTACTCAGCATCCTCGACCTCATACGAATCGGCCTCGGCGGGCTCATCGCCCGTGCCCGTTGCCGTCTCGCGCGCCTCGTCAAACGCCGCCTTCATGGTCTTGTTGCCCCAAGTGAGCTTGCGGATTGTAAGCTCATCAGCCTTGTTGTGGGCCAGGCGCAGGTTCTCGGTACTGCGGCGCAGGTCGTCTTTGGTCTTCTCAAGCTGCTTAATAGCGGCATCGATTTCCTTGATTGCCGACTCAAACTGCTTGCTCGCCAAGTTGTAGTTGCGCGAGAAACCATCCTTGAACTTTTCCATCTTGGCTTCGAAGTTCGTCACATCGATGTTCTGCTGCTTGTACTCCGCCAGCTCCTGCTTGTAGCGCAGCGAACCCATGGCGGCGTTGCGAAGAAGCGTAATCATGGGAATGAAGAACTGCGGGCGAATCACGTACATCTTCTCGTAGCGATAGCTCACGTCCACGATGCCGGCGTTGTAAAGCTCGCTCTCGGGCTCGAGCAGCGTGCAGAGCACCGCGTACTCACAGCCCTTTTGGCGACGATCGTGGTCGAGCTTCTTAAAGAAGTCCTCATTCTTGTGCTTGGTCGCGGTCTCGTCGTTCTCATTTTTCATCTCGAACATGATCGAGATGATCTCGTTGCCGCTCGCATCGCACTCGCGGAAGATGAAGTCGCCCTTGGTACCCTCGGATGCATCGTTGTCTTTCTCGAAGTACGCGTTGGGAAACGCCGTCATACGCAAGCGATTGAACTCGGTCTCGCAGTGCTGCTCGAGCGATTCGCCCACCATCTTGGTTGACAGGCGAATCTTCATATCCTTCAGACGCTCAATCTCTTCGTCCTTGTAGCGAATCAGCTCGTCGCTTGCACGCTTGGCCTGTGCAAGCTCGAGCTGATGTGCCGCCCTGGCCTGCTCCTCGCGAGAATCGCGCACCGCAAGCTCGCTCGTGAGCTTCGCACGAGCCTCATCGCGCTCACGCTCCGCCTCGGCAACCGCCTCCGATAGATTCATCTTTGCCGTCAGCTCCTGCTCGCGCAGCTGGGCGCGCAGACCCTCTGCCTCCTGCGCAGACTGAGCCTTTGCGGCGGAGAACTTCTCCTGCACCTTCGCCTGATAGTCGGCAAGTGTGCGCTCGGCTTCGCTGCGAGCAGCATCGAGTTCACGCTGTGACTCGGCCGCGGCGGCGGCAAGCGCCATCTCCTGGGCCTTGTCTGCCGCGGAGAGCTTCGCCTGCAGCTCGGCAATCTGAGCATCGCGTGCGGACAGGTCGTTTTGAGCAGCATTGCGCACCGCTGCCTCGGCAAGCTTGGCTTCGTCATCCTTGCGTCCCAGCTGCGCACGCAGGTTGTCAATCTCACGCTGCAGCTCAGCATTTTCCTTCTGAGCATCGGCGCGGGCCTCAACCGCCGCACGCTGGCTTGCGCTCTCGCGCTCCGCAGCAGCGCCCTCGAGCTTGGCGCGCAGCTCCGCGAGCTCAGCATCACGCTTGGCAACCTCTTGAGCCAACTCCTGAGCCGCTGCATTCTTCTGCTCGACAAGCTGGGCGTTACGCTGAGACTCCGCCTCCTGCAGGGCAGACGCCGAACGCGAGCGCTCAAGCTCAAGCGCCTGCTCACCCTCGCGCTGGACGGCCTTTACGCGCTCATCCAGGTCGCGCGAGAACTCCGCATCGCGCACCTGTTTGACGATATCCGCATAGCCGGACGCATCGACCTTAAAGACTTCGCCACAATGCGGGCACTTGATCTCGTTCATAGCAGCTCCTCGATGGACGCAAATTTCAACCGCCTACACTCTACCGCGCCGCGCGGACAAAGATGACGCCAGAACCACCACAAAGGTGTCTGCCCCTTTGTGGCGGCTTGAGGGCTACAGCCCAAAGAAGCTTAAGATCTGATCTCGGCTTACGGGCTTGTAGTTGTTGGCGTCGAGGCCCACATCGTAGCGGTAGATGGGGCGCTCTCGGTCGCGGTTGCGCGTATTGGTACGGTCTCCCCTGCTGTGGATGTGCCCGTGCAGCATGATGGCGCCACGGGCCTTGCCATTCCAGCTAAGCATGGGGTAATGGCTCATCACCAGACGATGTCCCTTGGCGTAGCCGGGGGCGATCTCCAGGTAATCGCGCACGCCATCCCAAATTTGGGGCGCGTCCGGATCTTCCCAATCGCCGTCATGGTTACCACGGATGAGCGTGACGTTTTGGCAGGCAATACGCTCACGCAGGCACACGGCCTCCGCCATGGGCAGGCGATACGTAAAGTCTCCCAGGATATAGAGGCGGTCGTCCGCAGCAACACACTCGTTAATGGCGTCAATAACCTTGCGGTTCATCTCCTCGACCGAGGCGAACGGCCGATCCATATCGTGCAGGATATTCGTATCGCCCAAGTGCAAGTCGGCGGTAAACCACATCATCGTCTGTGTCCTCATTTCGCAACGCGTCTAACACGTGCCTAGTATACAGACGCTTTGGCGCGGCGGTTACCCAAAGAGCCCGCCAAACAGTCCACGGCGGCGTTTGTCATTCTTCTTCGATACGTCGTTCCGTGCGTTCTTATCCTTACGCTTTTCTCGATCCTGCTCCAGCTCATCGTCATCGAGCAGCAAGTCCCACTCAAACGGTTCATCCGTCAGATCAAACAGGTCGTCGTCATCAAACATGACAGCCTCCCCTAGCGGCTAGCGGGCATCCGCCACATAAAGGCCAACGCGCACCTGATGCCAGGGGCTGCGCTCGGGCGCAACCTGCTGCACGCGGGCTTCAAACACATCTTCGTGCCCGTAATACATCATCACGGACAGCGGGCCGACCTCGTTTCCCGGAACATAGCCGAGCTTAGTCTTGCCGTAATAGATCGCGACCGCCTCGGGATCATGGGGGTTATCGCGCTCGGCGCTCAGCGTCAGTTTATCGCCCACTTTTAGATCACCCAGGACCAATGCGCCGTCGGCATACTGAAATCCTGCGATGTGAAACGATAAAAGAACACGTGAAGGCTCGTACATAGCAGCTCCTCTAACGACCGGAATAACCGGCACTTAACCTTATTGAGAAGTCTACGAACTCGTGCGGACACAAATAGACCAACCCGGGTCTTTTCGACCGTTTGTCGCAACGCTTGCATGCCAGAGCGCTTGCAGATAAGATAGGAGCACGGATGGCACCCGTGGCAGCGGGTCTTGCCAACTCCGATACACGTTTACATCGTGAGAAGTGGCCGTCTTCGCTTACGCGGGGGCGGCCACTTTTTCGTTATCTTCTATCTCGTTCTAGTGCACAAACATGCGAACGAACTTGTGCTTCCAACTTGCGTAGGGTGCATAGCGAAACGGCACGTCCAGCCAGGTCGCCTTGTTCACGATGCTCTTCTTGTGGCTAAACGTATCGAAGCTCTCGCGGCCATGGTACTGCCCCATGCCGCTCGCACCCATGCCGCCAAAGCCCATATGGCTCGTAGCCAAGTGCATGATGGTGTCGTTAACGCAGCCGCCGCCAAAGGGCACATAGCGCACAAAACGCTGCTGCACCGCGCGATCCCGGCTAAAGATATACAGAGCCAGCGGCGTCGGACGGTCCGCAATAAACGTCTCGACCTCGTCCAGGCTCTCAAACGTCAGCACTGGCAAGATGGGGCCGAAAATCTCCTCCTGCATCACGGCATCCTCGGGCGTCACGCCGTCCAGGATCGTCGGCTCAATCTTGAGCGACGCCTCGCGCGCCGCACCTCCCAGCACAACTTTATCGGGGTCGATCAGCCCGCGCACGCGCGCGAAATGCTTGGCGTTGACGATATGACCGTAGTCCTCGTTATCGAGCGGGTGCTCGCCAAACATGTGGCGGACCTCCTCCTTGATGAGCTCCAGCAGCTCGTCGTGCACGCGCGCGTCAACCAGCAGATAGTCGGGCGCCACACAGGTCTGGCCCACGTTGAGCCACTTACCAAAGGCGATACGCCGCGCCGCGACCTTCAAATTTGCGGAGGCGTCCACGATGCAGGGGCTCTTGCCACCCAGCTCAAGCGTCACGGGCGTGAGGTTTTTGCTCGCGCGCTCCATGACAAGCTTACCGACCGGAACACTGCCGGTAAAGAAGATCTTGTCCCAGCACTCATCGAGCAGTGCCTCGTTCTCGGCACGGCCGCCCTCGACGACCGTCACCAGGCGCTGATCAAACGCCTCCTCGCAAATCTGCTTGAGCACCGCGCTCGAGGCCGGCGCATAGGCGCTCGGCTTGATGACCACCGTGTTGCCCGCAGCGAGCGCGCCGGCAAGCGGCTCCAGCGTCAACAGAAACGGATAGTTCCAAGGCGCCATAATCAGCGTCACGCCATAGGGCACCGGCTGCGTTTTGCACACGCTAATGGCGTTGGCAAGGTCGCATGGACGCGGGCGTGCGCGACTCCATCGAGCCACGTGCGCAATCTGATGGCGAATCTCGGAAAGCGACGTGCCAATCTCGCACATATAGGCTTCGTCGTGCGACTTGCCCAAATCGGTCTTGAGCGCATGGGCGATATCGTCCTCGTGTGCCCGAACCGCATCGCGCAGGCGCATGAGCGCGCGGCGGCGAGCATCGACATCAAACGTGGCATGCGTCTTAAAATAGGCGCGCTGATTGGCAACGATACGCGCGATTTCCTCGGTGTTCATGGGCCCTCCTAGTTCTCGTCCTCAAACATACCACCCGCAACGACCTCATACATATGCTCGAGCTCCAAACGGTCCATCAAAAGCGGAACGGGGTATAGCGGATTGGCCTCGGCATCGGCATGGGCCGCCATTTGCGGAATATCGGAGCGGCGAATACCCGAGATATATTTGGGGATCCCCAAGGCCTCGTTCATGCGATCGACCCAATCGATAAAAGCCTCGGCGGCCAAGCCGTCCTGTGCGTTAGCCGGCGCAATGCCCGCCATGCGAGCAAGATCGGCAAGCTTGGGAACTGCAGTTTCGCCATAAGCGCGCAGCATGTGCGGCAGGATAATGGCGTTGGCCAAACCGTGCGGAATGCCGTATCGGCCGCCCAGACTGTGCGCGATGGCATGCACGTATCCGACATAGGAGCGCGTAAATGCGACGCCCGCCTTATACGCCGCCGAAAGCATATTGCGGCGCGCACGCATGTTGTCGCCATGCTCATAGGCCTCGAGCAAATTGTCGTGGATGAGCTGAACCGCCTGGCGCGCCATCTTGCGCGTGTAAGGCGTGGTGCTGCGGCCAATAAACGCCTCGACGGCATGCGTCAGGGCATCCATACCCGTCTGCCCCGTAATGGACGCCGGCAGTCCACGCGTAAACTCGGGGTCGTGCACCGCAAAGCGCGGAATGAGCACAAAGTCATTGATGGGGTACTTATAGTGCGTCTCGTCATCGGTAATCACCGCCGCGAGCGTGACTTCGCTTCCCGTGCCGGCGGTAGTGGGAACCGCGATAAGCAGCGGCAGGAGACGGTGGACACGCAACAGGCCGCGCATCTTGTTGATGGGCTTGTTTGGCTGCGCAATGCGCGCGCCCACGCCCTTGGCGCAGTCCATAGCCGAACCGCCACCAAAGCCGATAATGGCCCGGCAGTCGTTCTCGCGATACAGCGCCGCCGCTTCCTCCACATTCGAAACCGTGGGGTTCGCACGCGTATCGGCATAGACCGTAACGCCAATCCCCTTGGACGCGAGCGCGCGCTCGAGCGGCGCCGTGAGCCCCAAACGGGCAATGCCAGGGTCTGTCACGATGAGCACACGCTGAATCGAACGCTTTTGAAGCACCGCGGGCACATCCTCGGCATGCTCCAAAATACGCGGCTCGGTATAGGGCAGGATCGGCAATGCGATGCGAAAAACCGTCTGATATGTTCGGCACCAGGCGCGATGGGCTAGATGCATAAAGGAAACTCCTTCATTTGTTGATGGGTCAACATTTGCTCGAACGATTGTACTCATCGATGGTCGCCGGCGACGTGCCAATCGTTAATCAATCAACATCTTCATATTGTTCGGGGCCATCGCGCTCATCTGCCGGTGTTAATCTTTCAGAGTCCATCAGACGCGCATCTACTGCAAAGGAGGCATAAAGATGCATGACATCTGGAACCCCTGGCATGGCTGCACGCGCGTCAGCGAGGGATGCGACAACTGCTACATGTATTACATGGACGGACAACGCGGTATCGACCCCTCCGTGATTAGCAAAAGCAAGTCGGGCTTTACTTATCCCCTCCAACGCCGCCGGGACGGCAGCTACAAAGTTCGCGCCGGCGAGCTTATCCGCATCTGCATGACAAGCGATTTCCTATTGCCCGAGGCCGATCCCTGGCGACCAGAGGTATGGGATATCATCCGCCAGAGACCCGACGTAAAGTTCTTCATTCTGACCAAACGTCCCGAGCGCTTTAGCGAGTGTCTTCCCAGCGACTGGGGCGATGGCTGGCATAACGTCATGCTCAACGTAACCTGCGAAAACCAGCGCAGGGCCAATGAGCGGATTCCCCTTCTACTCGCCACGCCGGCAGCACACCGCGGCATCATGTGTGCGCCGTTCATCGGAAGCGTATCGGTCGAGAAAGCCGCCCCCGGTAGCCTTGGAAAACCCGATGGAATCGAGCAGGTCATCGCGGGCGGAGAAAACTACGCGGGAGCACGCCCCTGCCATTACGAATGGGTGCGCCAGCTGCATGCCGAATGCGTGGCGGCAGATGCAACGCTTGCTTTCATCGAAACCGGAAGCACCTTCGTTAAGGACGGGCGAACATATCACCTTCGTGGCAAAAATCTGCAAAGCGAGCAGGCGTGGAAATCAGGCCTTCAACACCGCGGCCGCCAAATCGAATGGGACCTAAGGGATCCGCTCGGCTTGGAAATCCCCAGCTCGGAGCTTTGGGATCCACCGTATTATGAGTGGTGCGAAACCTGCGGAAGCAAGTTCATCTGCAACGGCTGCGTCCGCTGCGGACTATGTGGACGCTGCTAGATGACAGCCGCTTAATTGTTTTATTAAAAATCATTCCTAATAGGCTTCACATTCGGTCTCATTTATGGATAATAGAACTCGTCAAGACGCGCGTCCGGAGAGGGCCCTTACGGGACCGGACAAGCGCCCCATCGCCATCGATCGAAAGGATCGAATCATGAAGTTTGTTTGCCCCGTTTGCGGTTATGTGGAAGAGTTCGACGGCGACCAGCTGCCCGAGGACTTCAAGTGCCCCCAGTGCGGCGTCCCTGGTTCTCGTTTCCTGAAGCAGGAGGAGGGCCAGCTTGAGTGGGCCGCCGAGCACGTCGTGGGCGTCGCCAAGATGGAGGGCGTCTCCGAGGATATCGTTGCCGACCTGCGTGCCAACTTTGAGGGCGAGTGCTCCGAGGTCGGTATGTACCTGGCCATGGCTCGCGTCGCTCATCGCGAGGGCTATCCCGAGATCGGCCTGTACTGGGAGAAGGCTGCCTACGAGGAGGCCGAGCATGCCGCCAAGTTCGCTGAGCTGCTGGGCGAGGTCGTGACCGACTCCACCAAGAAGAACCTCGAGATGCGTGTTGAGGCCGAGAACGGCGCCACCGCCGGTAAGACCGATCTTGCCAAGCGCGCCAAGGCCGCAGGCCTCGATGCCATCCACGACACCGTGCACGAGATGGCTCGCGACGAGGCTCGCCACGGCAAGGCTTTCGCCGGTCTGCTCAAGCGCTACTTTGGCTAAGCCAGCTGTCTGAGACATAATCTTAAGCTTGATAAGGCCCGGACCGCATGGTTCGGGCTTTTTTGTGTCTCGAAGACTCGTTAACGCCCTGAAATAGGACCGCCTTAGGCATCGGCTTCTCGTCAAATACTAAGTGAGTAGACTTTTTGGAACTTGCCGAGCACGCCATCCATATTGCTTTATAAAGCCGCAGGTAAATGACTTGTTGCAAAACAGCCTGGTCGCCAAAGTGCTAAAAGTCTACTCACTTAGAACCGCAGCCGTCCACGATCGAGCTGTTTTGTGTCTAACGGGCATCTTTCCGTCGATTACTCCCAATTTTGTCCAGTCAACGAATAGTTCAGACCGAAGTAATGTCTCAGCCCTTTGCTCGTCTGAGCTTTTATCACGATATTCAGCATCGAGCATCCTGCATACGGCCTTAACGATCGCGCGGAATCTACCCTCATCGGATATCTGTCTGTGTGTCAGGAGAAGTACATCGTAGCCCATGGCCTGAAGGGCCGTCATGCGGTCAGCGTCACGCAAGCCATCCCCTGCGCGTCCGTGTGAGGCCTTCCCCTGACATTCAATGGCCACCTGTCGCCTGCCGTCCGGCGAAGAAAGAAGTAGGTCGATATATACACGGGACTTTCCCACAATCGCTCGAGCACTTGTGCTTAGCGTCACTTCGACATTGAGCTCTATGCCGCAGAACCCTTCGCCTCCCAGGGCTCGCGGCAGTCCAAGCAACAAATACGCCTCGACCTCAAAAGGCGACGCGGCACCCAATGGAACGAATTGCGATACCGCCATAAATCTATTGCCGTAACGCATCCCGCAAACATCTGAACAAAAACGGTCAAGGTCTCTGCCCAAAACCAAAGCGTCTCGACGCCATAAATTTGAAGCGGTGCCGTCCTCGGACGGGCAGCGCACCCAACCGAACGTTGTCGAAATCGCGCCCGAATCAATTGCGCGCGTAAGCTCCGCCTCAAGCGCCGCCGGCAGAGCGCACACCGCAAACAAGCCACACATCTCCGCCAATACCAAAAGAAGCTGAAGATCCGTCAGATGCCGCAACATGATGAATGCCGTCAGTAGAGGAGACGTAATCAAAAATCCATGCTCCGTTTCCAGCACGGATTCCCTGGGGAGCTCACCGAGGAACAGCCGCTGCCTAATGCTGGTAGGACAAGTCCGCTTGTTTCTCGTCCGAACCAATGTATACAACGGAAAGCCGAGCGCAACCGCAGCCGTCGGGTTACGGGCGAGATCATATCGCTGCCGGTCTTCTTCCGGCCGTGGAAGCGGCGGACACAAAGCGCGGACCTGAGGGGGCAAACGCCAGTACCTAAAAGCCGATATGTCACAAAGTAGATCCTTCATAAGCACAGGAAAACACGAATTTCAACCCAATCGGTCTCGCATTGGCACGAACGCACCAAAAAATGGCGTCGAACGGACTGCTAAGTTTTCAACAGCCCTCCCCAACTGACCAAAAGCTTGCCGAGAACTGGACGAAGCCCTGTTGAAAACCCCATTTATCTCTCAGGCGGAAGCTTTGCGCGGCAAGTGAGTAGGCTATTTGGAACACCCCGAGCAGACCGGTCATTCTGCTTTTCAAAACCGCAGGTAGATAGCTTGTTACAAAACTGCCTGGTCGCCAAAGTTCCAAAAGCCTACTCACTTAGGTTGCAGAGTGTCCCCATTAGCTGCAATTCCAAGGTTGTTAGCACTTTTGGACTCAGATCGTCATACTGAACAAGAATTTGAGTTGAGTTTTCAGAGACAGATGCGCCGTCGGCACACCAAAAACAGTCACTGATATCGATAAAAGGGATACTCGAGTGCATGAGGGCCCGTGCGAAAGAGCTTCCGCCCGCTTCGCACTCCGCAACCACGGTGCAGTAAAGGCCCGCGTCTGCATGCTCAATCGACGCCTCCCCCGCCGGAAATGCCTCGCGCACGAGTGTCACCAAACTATCACGCGCCTCACGAGCGCGAACGCGCACCCGGTTCACATGGCGCTCGTAATCGCCTGATTCGAGCAAGCGCGCCAACGCGACCTGATCTACGGAGCTGACCGATGAGGCATAAAAACCAAGCTCACGCCTAAATCGTTCCATAAGCTCATCGGGCAGGACCATATATGCTAGGCGCAGGGCCGATGACAGGCTCTTAGAAAAGGTATTGGTGTAGATGACCGATTGGGCAGCATCAATCGATGCGAGCGCGGGGATCGGCTTGCCGGCAAGGCGAAACTCGCAATCAAAGTCATCTTCGATGAGGTATCGACCCGGTTGCTCGGCAGCCCAGCTCAGCAGTGCGTAGCGACGCGCGATGCTCGTCACCAGGCCAGTCGGATATTGATGAGACGGCATCAGGTGAAGGACGTCCGCCCCGGCATTCTGCAGAGCGCCCAAGTCCACGCCCTCACCATCCAGCGGGATATGCCGAACTTCGCAGCCCATGGCCTGATAGATGCGCGTCAGTCGCAGGTAGCCCGGGTCTTCAACGGCGTACACCTTGTCCGCGCCAAGCAGCTGGACCAGCATCGTGTCAAGCAACTGGGCGCCCGCACCGATGACGATGTTATCGGGATTGACGTTCATGCCCCTCGTCCCGCGAAGATGATGCGCAATTGCATGCCGAAGACGAGCCGTGCCTTGCGCGGGAGCGGGCGAGAAGATTTCGCGCTCATCTTCGGTTGTCAACGTCGCTCGCAGAGCACTTTGCCAGAGACGTGCGGCTTCCAAGGCGGAAGGAGAAAGCGCGGCGAATTGTTCGGGCTGTCCACCAGTACCATGTGCGTTAAGGCCCGCAGGAGCGGAATCTCGATCGAGCTCTGTCTCGGCCGAAACCAGAACCGGGGCTTCGGGAAGCTCGCACGCGTAGTAGCCACGACGCGGCTTTGAGCAAATATAACCCTCGGCAAGCAACTGGCTATACGCATTCTCGATTGTAATGACACTAATTCCCAGATGATTGGCAAAGGCACGCTTGGAGGGCAGATGCTCCCCCGCCGCAATGCGACCAGCAACGATATCATCTCGAATTTGCTGGTAAACATACTCATAGAGCGATGCTCCGCCACGTTGTTCCAAATTGTAGTCAAGCATGAGTTTGCCACCTGACCTTATCGTGTCATTCAATCTGGTATTAGTCTGACCTTGTTATTATCTCGAAAACTGATTATTCCGCCATACCCAGCTCCCCTATAGGATGTTCCGTCAAGCAATGCACATGCCAACCAAGGGAGCAACCATGGCAGAACAGACCAGCAAGGCCGATCGCGTCAAACTCAACCGCGAGCTCGCGCAGATGCTCAAGGGCGGCGTCATCATGGACGTCACCACGCCCGAGCAGGCACGCATCGCCGAGGAGGCGGGCGCCTGCGCCGTCATGGCACTCGAGCGCATCCCGGCCGACATCCGCGCCGCCGGCGGCGTGTCGCGCATGAGTGACCCCAAGATGATCAAGGGCATTCAAGAGGCTGTCTCCATCCCCGTCATGGCCAAGTGCCGCATCGGCCACATCGTCGAGGCGCAGGTCCTTCAGGCCATCGAGATCGACTACATCGACGAGTCCGAGGTTCTCTCCCCCGCCGACGATGTCTACCACATCGACAAGACCCAGTTTGACGTCCCGTTTGTCTGCGGTGCCCGCGACCTGGGCGAGGCGCTGCGCCGCGTTGCCGAGGGCGCTACGATGATCCGCACCAAGGGCGAGCCGGGCACGGGCGACGTCGTTCAGGCCGTGCGCCACATGCGCAAGATCCAAAAGCAGATCCGCGACGTTGTTGCCCTGCGTGACGACGAGCTCTTTGAGGCGGCCAAGCAGTTGCAGGTTCCGGTCGAGCTGGTGCGCGAGGTCCACACCACGGGCAAGCTCCCCGTCGTAAACTTTGCCGCCGGCGGCGTGGCGACTCCTGCCGATGCCGCGCTGATGATGCAGCTGGGTGCCGAGGGCGTTTTTGTGGGCTCGGGCATCTTTAAGAGCGGCGACCCCGCCAAGCGCGCCGCCGCCATTGTCAAGGCCGTGGCCAACTTCACCGACGCCAAGCTCATCGCCGAGCTTTCGGAGGACCTGGGCGAGGCCATGGTGGGCATCAACGCCGACGAGATTGAGATCATCATGGAGGAGCGCGGACGCTAGTCCGGCAGAAAGGATCGCACATGAGCGATTACGCAGGCCAGACGGTCGCCGTGCTGGCGGTCCAAGGCGCTTTTGCCGAGCACGAGGCAAGGCTGTCCGAGCTGGGCGCACGTTGTATTGAGCTGAGGCAGGCGGCCGATTTGCAGCAGCACTTTGACCGCCTAGTCCTCCCTGGCGGCGAGTCTACCGTTCAGGGCAAGCTGCTTGATGAGTTAGGCATGCTCGAGGGGCTTCGTGCCCGTATTGCTGAGGGCATGCCCGTCCTGGGCACCTGCGCCGGGCTGATTTTGTTGGCGCGCAATCTTGCCGCCCATGACGATAAGGGCACGCCGCGCTTGGCGACCATGGATGTGCTCGTCGAGCGCAACGCTTACGGCAGGCAGCTCGGCAGCTTTCGCACCAAGGGTCAGATAGCCGGCATCGATGGCGAAGTACCGCTAACGTTTATCCGCGCACCCCGCATCGTCGAGGTCTATGGCGAGGCCAAGGCCTTAGCCGAAGTCGACGGCCGTATCGTCGCCGCCCGTCAAGGCAACCAACTCGGCGTAACCTTCCACCCCGAACTCGACGAAGATACCCGCCTCCACGAACTGTTCCTGCAAATGTAGGCAGATAAAACGAGCGTGGATTTTCGGACATACAACAAATGAGAGTGGATAATCTCCCACTTTGAGCTTGAATGCAGGCTCAAACCGGGAGATTATCCACTCTCATTCTATGTAGTCGTTGGGTGTTCCTATAGTTTTGTCAACCGCCGGGGCTACTCCCGGTAGGGCACCCGGTCGCGCATCACGGCG
>CAKUHA010000021.1 GCA_934655755.1 uncultured Collinsella sp. | reverse complement strand
CAAAACAAGTGGTGGGCGATGAGGGATATCCGCGTGCGGCTTCGCCGCCCGCTTTCGCTGCGGCGCTTCGCGCCTTGCGTGCTGCGCTGGAAAACGCTTCGCGTTTCCTCAGCTCCGCACCCTGGCGGGTTCGAATCCCATGCACTGGGCCCAAAAAAGAAAGGCTCCCGTTGCTGGGAGCCTATCAAAACAAGTGGTGGGCGATGAGGGATTCGAACCCCCAGCCTTGTGCGTGTAAAGCACCTGCGCTAACCGTTGCGCCAATCGCCCGCAGGGATTGAGTATAGCGGAAACCCTGTGCGGTTCATCGCTAATTCATAACGAAACTTACGCGGCGACTTCGGCGTTCTTGTTCTCGTCGATAAAGAAGCGCTTGTACCAGATGAGGAACGTCAGCGTGGTATAGATCTTACGCTGGTTGAGAGCGCGGCCCTCAAAGTGATCGTCAAGCAGCTTCATGAGCGCATCAGTGTCAAAGAAGTCGGCAGCCCACGGTGCGGTGAAGTACTCCTTGACGTAGTCGTAGTACTTCTGCTCGCGCAGCCAGAACTTAACTGGCACGGGGAAGCCGACCTTCTTGCGCGTTGCCCACTCGTCGGGCAGCGTGCGGTTGGCGGCGTGACGCAAGACGAGCTTGCAGCCCTCTTCGTTAACGCGATAGTTAGCGGGGATGTGCTCGGCGAACTCCATGACCTTCTTGTCCAGGAACGGAACGCGAAGCTCCAGAGAATGCGCCATGCACATCTTGTCGGCCTTAAGCAGAATGTCGCCCGGCAGCCACATGTTCATATCGAGATACTGCTTCTTGGAAAGCTCGCAGCAGTTGGGGACTTGCTTGTAGTATTCGGCGCACATTTCGGCGGCGTTCTTGCCAGAATCGTAGGTGGGTTTAAGCACCTCGTCGACCTCGGACGGGTCGAACACCTTTGCCTGGCCCACATACCAGCGCTCGGGGACCTCGGCGCACTTGGTCAGGAAGTTGTGGCCCTTAAAGTAGGGGAGATGCTGGACGAGCGAGCCCAGGGCACGGCGTACGCCGAGCGGCACACGCTTCTTAAAGGAGCGCATCTCGGGGGTGTCCTCGTACCACTCGTAACCGGCAAACAGCTCATCGGCGCCTTCGCCCGAAAGAACGACGGTGACCTCCTCGGCGGCCATCTGCGCCAGATAGTACAGCGGCACACTGGAGAGGTTCGACTGCGGCTCGTCCATGTGGTACTGAATATCGGGCAGCGCATCGAAGAACTCGTCGGCGGTGATCATCTTGCGCACGTTCTTAATGCCCAGCTTGTCGGAAAGCTCGGCGGCGTAGTTGGTCTCGTTGAAGTTCTTGTAGTCAAAACCGACAGAATAGGTGGTGTCGGGCATGAGACAGGCGGCAATGTAGCTGGAATCGACGCCGCCGGAGAGGAACGAACCAACCTTAACATCGGCGATGCGGTGTGCGGCGACGCTCTCGTGCACGACCTTGTCGCACTCGTCCACGTACTCCTCGAAGGTCTTGGAGTTGTCGTCGGTAAAGTCGCAGCTCCAGTAACGCTTGATGTCCATGGTGTTGGTCGTCAGGTCGTACGTAAAGCAATGCGCCGGGGCGAGCTTGAACACGCCCTTAAAGAAGGTCTCCTCCGTGGCGGGGAACTGCAGCGTCAGGTAGGGGCGCAGCGCGTCGTGGTTGACGGCCTTCTCGAACTTGGGGTGGTCCAGGAAGCTCTTGATCTCGGAGCCAAACAGCAGCGAGCCGTCGGAGGCCTGGTAGTAATAGAACGGCTTGATGCCAAAGATGTCGCGGGCGCCAAAGAGCTTGTTCTTGCTCTGGTCGTGAATCACAAACGCGTACATGCCGCGCAGGCGGTTGACCAGGTCCTCGCCCCACTCCTCGTAGCCGTGCACCAGGACCTCGGTATCGGCGTTGCAGTGGAAGACGTAGCCGGCTGCCTCCAGCTCGGCGCGAAGCTCCTGGAAGTTGTAGATCTCGCCGTTAAAGACGATCGTGACCTTGCCGTCGTCGCTCGACATGGGCTGAGCGCCAGCTTCGGAAAGGTCAAGAATCGAAAGACGACGGAAGCCAAGGGCAACGTTATCGACGATATGCTGGCCGCCCATATCGGGACCACGGTGGATGATGCGATTCATCATGGCCGTGAGAACCAGCTCACTCTGTTCATCTGTACCGGTAAAACCGACAAAACCGCACATGCAAGATCCTTTCTGCTGACGGCTCAGGTGTACTGCCGCAAGGATTGCGGCAGTTGATGTCAATCAATCTTTACTATCATGCCAATCTTTTGTTTCGTGATAGGGCATAAGCGCCGAGCGGACCGAAAAAACCACGGCCCGCGCTTTGGGTGAAGCGGAGGGCCGTGGCTGCGAACGCTGTGTGCGCGAGGGCGCGAGAGAGGTTAGCGCTTGCTGCGCTCGGCCAGGCGGCGCTCCACCTTGGTCACGATGTGGATGAGCGGGATCGTCACGACCAGATAATAGAGCGCGGCGCAAATGTAGGGCGTGATGTTGCCCGTGGTGGCCGTGAGGTTTTTAGAGAACAGCATAAGCTCCATGACGCCAACACTCGAAAGCAGTGACGTGTCTTTGTAGAGCATGACAAACTCGCTGGTCATCGTGGGTATAACGCAGCGTACGGCCTGCGGGATCACGATGCGGGACATGACCTGGCCCCAAGTCATGCCAAGCGAGTAGGCGGCTTCCGCCTGTCCATGCGGAACGCTTTCGATGCCGGCGCGGAAAATCTCGGCAAGATAGGCCGAGCAGTTGATAGCGAGCACGCCAATGCCGAGCGGCAAATTGGGCACGTTGAGACCGATCATGGGGAACCCAAAGAATGCTATGTAGATCTGCAGGAAGAGTGGGGTTCCGCGCAGGACATTGATGTATGTCACGGCGATACCGCGCAGCACGCGGCTATTGCTGATTTTCATAAAGGCAAACAGCAGGCCGATGGGAATGGCAAGCGGAAAACCGATAGCGGTCACGGCGAGTGCGATGCCCCAGCCCTTAAAGAGCGAGGCGATTGAGGTGACGATGATCTGCGGCTTGCAGAACATGCCTAAAAACGGATTGGAGTTCCACGCGGCGACCCAGGGCTGGGCATCGAGCCAGGCAACGATTTCTTGCACGGCGGTGCTCTCCGAGACGCTGATCGTGGGGCTCTCGGGCAGCTCGTGCTTGGTCCCGTCGGCGACATAGCTGCCAGTGACGGCATAGGCGCCTGCGCTGCTGGGGAACACGACGTCGGGGACGACAACGCGAATCTGCGTACCGGCCGCAACAGGATCGGCAAACTTGATGATGAGCCTTGAGCCGTCGAGTGAGCACGATGCCTTGACACTCGTCTGGTTAAGCCCGTCGAGTAGCGTGACCTTGGCATCGGTGCTCTCGAATGAACCGCCCTCGGGCAGCTCGAGCGCAATTTGCGAAACGTCGCCCTCGTCACTGCCCGTTGTCGCTTCCCAGGTCAGGCGGGTTGCGATGCCACCAAGCACGCCGTTGCCGCTGTCTTCGTTTGACTTGGCGGTTGCCGAGGTGACGGCGAGCGACGCGCCCGTCGCATCGTCCGTGCTCGAGGCGCCCTCGCTGCCGGACCCGCTCGTTGGCGCCATGCCAAACCACTTCTCATACAGTTTGTCATAGGCGCCGGAGCTCTTGATCTTGGCAAGGGCATCGTTGATGGCCTGAGTCAGCTCGGGGTTGTCCTTGGAGACCGCAATGCCAAACTGCTCGCCGGTCGGAACCTCCTTGATGATCTCCATGCCGGTAAAGGAGTTCGAAACCATCCACTGCTCAACGGGCAGGTCGCACACGACCGCCTGACACTGATCGCTCATGACGGCGGTGAAGGCTGCCGTCCAGTCGTCAAAGTTGACGGTGGTTGCCTGCGGCAGATTCTCGATCGCCCATTCTTCGGACGTGGTGCCCGACTGCACGGCGATTTTGACGCCCGATGCGTTGAGGCTGTCGACCGTGTCGTATCCGGTGCCCTTTGCAACCGCGACGCCCTGGTTGGAGTCGATGTAGGGGTCGGTGAAGTCGACCTCTTCCTTGCGCTCGTCGGTGATAGTGATATTGCATGCGCCGACGTCGGTCTTAACGCCCTGTTTGACCATGGGGATGATGCCGTCGAACTTTTGCGCCGGCAGGTAGTTGAGTTTCAGGTCGAGCTCGTCTGCGATCATGCCCATGAGCTCATAGGTAAAGCCCTGGTCATCGCCGGAATCGTTGACGTATTCAAACGGGGGCGTGGCGAGGTCGCTTGCGACGGTCAGTTTGCCAGCCTCGACGAGCGTGTAGCTGCCCGAGGCGCCCTGAGAGGACGAACAGCCGCTCGTGCCGATGATGGCGGCAAAGACTACGGCGACTGCCATGAAGGCGCAGGCGATATGCCGGGCCGAAAGGGCCCATACTGAGTGGTTGCGACGTTTGATGAGTCGTTTCATCTAGAATCCTTCGCGTAGGGCATGATGAGTCATCATTGCAGGTCAATGAGGCACATCAAGACATTTGGATAAAGAATAGCACTCGGGATTCTTCGGTTTTATGCGATCTGGGCTTCGTTGTCATTTATTAACCCATGGTGCAGTCCATGCAATTTTTTAGAAGGCTGAAATGCCCGCAAGGTCAGGTGGCATATTAGGATGGTTGATAAGATGGTTGATAATACGGAATGTTCCATCGTTTCTGCCCCGGGACATCTTTTGCCCTTTAAGGCTGAATTTTAGCGAGAGAGGTCTTTGTATGTCGAGTCCGACGCAAGAGAAGCTAACTCTGACGCGCTATATAGAGTTGCTCGAGGAAGACGGCCTCGTCGTCTCTAGGCCGAGTACTGTATGTGACCGGCGCATTGAGTTTGCGACCGATGACTCGCGCCAGGTGTGTCCGGGCACGTTGTTTGTTTGCAAGGGCCGTGCGTTTAAGCGCGAGTATCTGCTCTCGGCAATCGCCGACGGCGCTGCGGCGTACGTTTCCGAGGTCGATTACGACGTCGATGTCCCCGCGGTGATCGTCAACGATATCCGTCGCACGCTTGCTGTGGTGGCGGACGCCTACTACGGGCACCCCTCGGGCAAGGTAAAGGTTTGTGCCTTTACCGGCACTAAGGGCAAGTCGACCTGCAGTTTTTATCTACGCGGCATCCTCGCCAACGAGGCAAAGCTCACGGGCTGTCATCGACCCGCTCTGAATACGGGCATTGAGTTCGACGACGGTATCGAGGCGGGCCCTTCCAAGCTGACGACCCCCGAATCCTTCCTACTGCAGTCTCGCATCGCGCATGCAGCGGAGGCGGGTGCTCCGTGGCTGGTCATGGAGGCATCGAGCCAGGGCCTCAAATATGAGCGCACAGGCAAGATCGCCTTTGAAGTTGGTGCCTTTACCAATATCGGCGAGGACCATATTTCGCCGATTGAGCATCCGACGCTCGAGGACTACTTTGCCAGCAAGCTCAAGATCTTCTCGCAAAGTCGCTTCGCTGTGGTTAATCTCGACATGGATAAGGTCGACCGCGTGCTCGAGGCGGCATCTCGTTGCGAGCGTACGGTGACGTTCTCCCTGACCGACGAGCGTGCCGACGTGTTTGCGTCGGCGATTCGTAATGGAGACTGCGGCGTGGTGGCAACGGTTCGCACGCCGCGCTTTACGCGCGACGTCGTGATTCCCACGCCCGTCAAGTTCAACGTGTCCAATGCGCTTGCCGCCATTGCCTGCGCGGAGGCTCTGGACATTTCCGAGGAGGGCATCGTTCACGGCTTTGAGGGCGTCTTCGTTCCCGGTCGCATGGAGCTTTATCCATCCGCATCGGGCAAGATTCTGGGCGTCGTCGACTTTGCGCACAACGGCATGAGCCTCGAGACGCTTTTGCGCGACCTGCGCGAGAACTATCCCGAGCGCGAGCTGGCGGTCGTCTTTGGCGCCACGGGCGGCAAGGGCGTCGATCGCCGTACCACGATGGGTATCGCCGCCGGCAAGTACGCCGACCGCATCGTGATCACCGAGGATGACCCCGGTCCCGAGGATGTCGAGGATATCTGCGCCGAGATTGCACGCAACGTCCAGGCCCAGGGAAACGATAGTTGGCAGATTGTGACTGACCGCGTCGCCGCTATCGAGACGGCCGTGCGTGAGACCGAGCGACCCGCCGTGGTTATCGTGACCGGCAAGGGCGAGGAGGAGCGCATGCTGCGCAAGAACGGACCCGAGCCCTGCGAGCGCGACGGCTCGGTCCTCAAGCGCATTCTTGCGACGTACGATGCTTAGGCGTTATTGCCTTTAGACTATGTGGGCGGCAGCACCGCTCGCGTGTCGCTGCCGCCCGTTCCAAGTGTGTTTGTCTTTGGCAAGGCACGCCTTTAGACCCCAGCCCTTCTACGTAATGGAGTGACTATGTCCCACAACACCCTGCCGACCGTTGCCGAGCTTTCGGGCGAGATGCGCGAGCGCCTGGCCAAGGTCAAGTACGTCTTTACCGATCTGGACGCCACGATGCTTGCGCCCGGCTCGTGCGTGCTACGCGACAACGACGGCAATCCCTCGACCAAACTCGTCGAGGCCGTCGTGGCGCTCGCCCGTGCCGGCATCCAGGTGGTTCCCACCTCGGGTCGCAACCGCACCATGATTCACGAGGATGCGCGTGTGCTCGGCCTCAACTCCTACATCGGCGAGATGGGCGGCCTGGTCATGTACGACCTCAAGGCCAACGACTGGGAGTATCTGACCGGCGATATGCCCTACGACCCCGCCTGCGGCCTCACGCCGCACCAGGTGATCGAGGAGACCGGCGTGTGCGAGAAGATTCTCGCCCGCTGGCCGCACAAGATCGAGTATCACAACGACATGTCGACTGGCTACAAGTACCGCGAGGTCACCGTCGGCATGCGCGGCGATATTCCCGATGACGAGGCGCAGGCCATCCTCGACGAGGCCGGCTGCGGTCTGGTCTGGGCCTGCAACGGTCACCTGACGCATCTGTCCAAGCCGACGACGCTCGAGCTCGATCGCGTCGAGGATGGCCGTGCGTACAACATCAACCCGTCGGGCCTCGACAAGGGCGTGGCAGTCGCGCGCTTCTGCGAGCACTTGGGTATCGAGCGCGAGGAGACGCTGGCGCTTGGCGATTCCGAGTCCGATTTCTACATGGCCGACCACGTGGGCACGTTCTGCCTGGTCGAGAATGGCCTGACCAGCGCCGGCGCGTCCGAGTTCCTGGAGGCTTGCGACAATGCCTTCGTCACGCGCGGCAAGATTGTCGACGGCTGGGTGGCAACGGCCGAGCTGCTCGTCGCGGCTCGTTCGTAGTGGCGCCACTACGCGTAACCTGTCTGTTCGAGAGAATCTGGTGAGGCAATGTCCGATATCGAGAATCTGGCTGGCGACACGCGCCCGATCGGCGTGTTCGACTCGGGTCTGGGCGGCCTGACGGTCGCGCGCGCCATAGCCACGGCGCTTCCGCATGAGTCCGTCTATTACTTTGGCGACACCAAGCGTTGTCCCTACGGTACGCGTACCGAGGACGAAGTGCGCTCGTTTGCGTTACAGGCGGGCCGGTGGCTGTCGAGGCACGATGTCAAGATCATGGTCATCGCCTGCAATACGGCGACGGCCGCGGCGTTGCGCCTGGCCCAGCAGGTGCTCGACGTTCCCGTTATCGGTGTGATCGCGCCGGGCGCCCGCGCGGCAATCAACAGCACCCGCACGCGCCGCGTGGGCGTGCTCGCCACCAACCTCACCATTCGCTCGGGCGCCTATACGCGTGCGATCCAAGATTTGGATGCCGGTGTGGATGTATACGGCTGCCCGGCTTCGAGTTTTGTCGAGGTCGTCGAGCATGAGCTCGCATCTGGCACGCATTTGCAGGAGCAGTGGCTCGAGAACGAGGACATTTTCGACACGCCCGCCGTGCGCGCGCTGGTCGGCGCTACGGTTGAGCCCCTGTACGACCACGGTATCGATACCGTGGTGTTGGGTTGTACGCATTTTCCGCTGCTGGTGGGACCCATTCGCCATGCACTCGGCCCGCAGGTCCGCGTCGTGAGCTCTGCCGAGGAGACCACGCGCGAGCTGACGGATATCCTCACGCGTCGCGAACAGCTGGCAGGCGATACTGCCGAGCCGCAGCATCGTTTTGCCACGACGTCTGACAATATTGCCGAGTTTGCGGTGGCGGGCAGCTTCATCTTCGGCCAACCGCTCAAAAGCATTGAGCACGTGGACCTTGACGAGCTGAGCTAGCAATCGGCGCCGCCCGGCAGCTTTTCTATGCGAAAGGACTTACCTATGGAATATATGCAGGTCAACCGTTCTTACGACCGAGCCGCCAACGAGATGCGCCCGGTCAAGCTCACCCGCGGTGTTATGAAGCACGCCCACGGCTCCTGCTTGGCCGAGTTCGGTGACACGCGCGTGCTGTGCGCCGCCACCATTGAGGAGGGCGTGCCTGGCTGGCGCAAGGGCGCCAAGGCAGGTTGGGTGACCGCGGAGTATGCCATGCTGCCGGCGTCGACCGGCAAGCGCTGCAAGCGCGAGCACGCCAACCGCAAGGGCCGTTCCATGGAGATCGAGCGCCTCATCGGCCGCAGCCTGCGCACGGTCGTCAATATGAAGGCGCTCGGCGAGTACACCGTTACCGTCGACTGCGACGTCATTCAGGCCGACGGCGGTACGCGCACGGCTAGCATCACCGGCGCCTGGGTGGCGCTGCACGACGCACTTGCCACGTGGGTCGAAGCCGGCAAGATCGAGCGCAACCCGCTCACCGGCCAGGTTGCCGCGGTTTCGATGGGCGTTGTCGACGGCAATACACTGCTTGACCTGTATTATTCCGAGGATTGCCACGCCGAGGTCGACATGAACCTCGTCGCTACCGACACCGGTGAGATGATCGAGCTCCAGGGTACCGGCGAACAGGCACCCTTCGACCGCAAGCGCCTCAACGCCCTGCTCGACTTGGGCGACAAGGGCATCGCCGAGCTCATCGAGCTCCAGCGCCAAGCCCTCGCCTAACCTACCAAAAAGGGACAGGTTTGTTTTGGCAGGTTTTATCTGCGGAAATGCCGAACGGTAAGGTTTCTGCCGCCAAGGAGGGGAGAGGGCGAGAGTCCGATTTCCCTTGGGCGGCTTTGCTATAAGGACAAGGAGGCCAGCCATGGCACTTGAGAAGATCGATATCGACACCCTCGACCCGGCGGCGACCATCGTCGTGGCAACCGGCAATGCTCATAAGCTCACCGAGATTGAAGCTATTTTGGGCAAGGTCATGCCCGAGGTGCGCTTTGTGGCGCTCGGCCAGCTGGGTGATTTTGAGGACCCCGAGGAAAATGGCACGACGTTTTTGGAGAACGCCATCATTAAGGCCCAGGCTGCGGTCGAGGAGACGGGCCTCATGGCTATCGCCGACGATTCCGGCTTGGTCGTCGACGCACTGAACGGCGAGCCCGGCGTATATAGCGCACGTTACGCGGGCGTGCACGGCGACGATGCCGCCAACAATGCCAAGCTACTCGTGAACCTGGAGGGCGTGGCCGACGAGGACCGCACCGCGCGCTTTATGAGTGTCGTCGCGCTCATCGATACGGACGGTCTGGTCACCTATGGTGAGGGCGCCTGCGAGGGTGTCATTGCGCACGAGGGACGCGGAGATCACGGCTTTGGCTACGACCCGCTGTTCCTGCCGGTCGACACGCCGGGCAAGACCATGGCCGAGCTGACGGCGGACGAGAAGAACGCCATCAGCCATCGATTCCATGCGCTCGAGCACCTGTCCGCCAAGCTGACCGGCGAGGAGTAGACCGTGCGTGCGGTAGTGCAGCGTGTGCTCAACGCCGGCGTGACGGTCGACGGCGAATGTGTAGGTCGTATTGGACGCGGCTACCTGGTGTTGTTGGGCGTGGGCCACGGCGACACGCGCGCCGAGGCCGATAAGTTGTGGGGCAAGCTCTGGGGCTTGCGCATTAACGAGGACGAGAACGGCAAGACCAATCTGGCGCTTGCCGATGTCGACGGCGAGGTGCTCGTGGTGTCGCAGTTCACGCTGTTCGCCGACTGCCGCCACGGCAGGCGTCCGTCGTTTACGGATGCCGGCGCGCCCGATGTGGCCAACGAGCTCTACGAGTATTTCCTGACGCTTGTGCGCGAAGACGTCGAACACGTAGCGCACGGCATCTTCGGTGCCGACATGAAGGTCGACCTCGTCAACGACGGTCCCTTCACCATCGTCTTAGACACGGACAATCTGTAAGTAGCTAATTTGGGACGGGGCTCTTTTAGCTACTTGCGCATGTTTTCTGGAACGGGGATAGCTGTCCGACGTAGAAGTAGCTAAAAAAGCCCCGTCCCAAATTTGCTACTTGCGCATTGCTTCAGTAGGGTGCTATAGTATTAGAGTTTTGTCTATCTTAGGGGTATTATCCCCTTTTTGAATTGCACCTTCTGGAGGCCCTGTTCATGGAAGAGATGGAAGTCAATCACGTCGACGACATCCACGAGAAGCTGACCGACATGGTGGGCGATCGCGTAAAGGTGAAGGCCAACATGGGCCGCACCCGCGTCGTCGAGCGCATGGGCACCATCAAGAGCGTCCATCCCGCCGTCTTTATCGTCGAGGTTGACGAGCGCCGCGGTCGCAAGTCGCGTCAGTCTTACCAGTATATCGATGTTCTCACCGGCCAGGTCGAGCTGTTCGACCCCGAGAGCGGCGAGCACATCTTTACTCCGCTTGGCAATCAGCTCGAGGAGCACTAACGGTGACCGATCGGTCCCTGACTCTTTTCGCGCCGGCAAAGATCAACCTCTACCTGGGGGTTCATACCGAGCGTGACGACCGCGGCTACCACAAGGTCGATTCCCTGATGGCAGCCGTCGGTCTTGCCGATACCGTGACGGTCACTCCGGCGCAGGAGCTGACCGTACAGACGGTTCCGGCATCCGATTTTCCCATGCAAAAGAATACGGCGTATCGTGCTGCTGTCGCTATGGCCGAGCATTATGGCCGCGAGGCCGACGTGTGCGTGACGATCAAGAAGCGCATCCCGCTGTGCGCCGGCCTGGGCGGTCCCTCGACGGACGCCGCGGCGGTCATTGCCGCCTTGGCGGAGCTTTGGGGCATCGACCGCACCGATCCCGCGCTCGACGAGATCGCCCGCGGCATTGGCGCCGATGTTCCCTTCTTTTTGCACGCGAGCCCTGCGTTCTATGTGGGCGGGGGAGACGTTCTGGCGACTGAGTACCCCGCGCTGCCCGCGACACCCGTCGTGCTGGTCAAGCCGCGCGACGCAAGCGTATCGACAATTGAAGCCTATCGGCGTTTTGACGAGACCCCGGTGCCGGCAGACAAGCCCGGTGCGATTGCTTCGGCCTTGCGCGCTGGGGATGCCGACATGGCTTATGCGCTCATCCATAACAATTTGGGCGTCATTTCTGCTCAGATGGAGCCGCAGATTAAAACGGTGCTCGACTGGCTGTGCGCACAGAACGGTACCGTTGCCGTGAACGTGTGCGGATCGGGTGCGTGCTCGTTTGCCATTTGCGACACCGCTGCCACGTCAGCCAATCTTGCAGCACTCGCTCAGCAAAATGGCTGGTGGGCCTGCGCGACGGAGCTTATCTCCGACACGGTTCGCATCGAAGTGCCAAAGAAGTAAAAATTTCTCTAGCACACGGCGGAAATCTTTGTTACTATAGTCGAGCTAACGGGTTGTGGCTCAGTTTGGTAGAGCACTGCGTTCGGGACGCAGGGGTCGCTGGTTCAAATCCAGTCAACCCGACCAGAGCATGAGGAGGGACCGCTTCTTGCGGTCCCTTTTTTTTAGCTATTGTTGCTCTTGTTGTGATTCCAAGCTGCATGCAGGCCCGCTGCGGTATAATCCATCGAGCTTGTTTGCATTGATTCCGGGAGGAAAGTACATGTTCCCTAAAGGCTTTGAGTGGGTAGTTATCCTTATTGTCGCCCTGTTGATTTTTGGGCCCAAGAACCTGCCGAAGCTCGGCAAGTCGCTCGGTTCCACCGTCAAGAATATCCGCGAGGGTATGGAAGGTGACAAGGGCGAGTCCAAGCAGGCCGAGGAGGTTGTGGTCGAGGAGTCCGAGGAGGACAAGGAGATCGCTGAGCTCGAGGCTAAGCTCGCTGCTGCCAAGAAAAAGAAGGCAGAGGACGGCGACGCGGACGCAGAGTAGTCCCATCCCTTTGGGGTGAGCACCTGACCGGCTTGCCCGCAGGCTAGCCGGTCTTTTTTGTTTTGTAGACAGTTGATTTGTTAGATCATAGTTGGGGAGATATCCGTATGGACGCAAGCCAGATCGTACTGACCGCTGAGGGCCGCCAGAAGCTCGTCGAGGAGCTTGCCTGGCGTGAGGGCGATTACGCCAAGGAGATCGTCGAGGACATCAAGGAAGCCCGTGCGTTCGGCGACCTTTCGGAGAACTCCGAGTACGACGCCGCCAAGGACAAGCAGGCTCAGAACGCTGCTCGCATTGCCGAGATTCAGGCTATTCTCGCCAACGCTCAGGTTGCTGCCACCACGGGCGATCTGACCGTCTCCATCGGTTCCACCGTTTCGCTGATCGATCCCAACGGTGAGGTTATGGAAGTCACGCTCGTCGGTACCACCGAGACCAACTCGCTCGAGCACAAGATCTCCAACGAGTCTCCGGTCGGCCACGCCATCATCGGTCACGGCGAGGGCGACTCCGTCGAGGTCGTTACGCCTTCCGGCAAGACCCGCGTCTACACCATCGCCAAGATTGCACGCTAGACCACGGTCCCGCGTAAAGGTATGTTTTCGCTCCCTGGGACCGAATCCTGGGGAGCGTTTTAGTTTGAGGAGCTAACTATGGCAGAGAACCAGAACGCCGCCGATCAGGCATCGACGCTCAACGACGAGCGCGCCACCCGCCTGGCTAAGCGCGCCTCCCTGTTCGAGGCAGGCCAGAATCCGTATCCCGAGCACTCCGAGATCGAGGACTACGTCGCCGATATCGAGGCTAAGTACGCCGAGCTTGCCGACGGTGAGGATACCGAGGACGTCGTGAAGATCGGCGGCCGTGTGGTTGCCAAGCGTGGTCAGGGCAAGATCATGTTCATCGTCGTCCGCGATGCGACTGGCGAGATCCAGCTGTTCTGCCGCATCAACGATATGGACGAGGCCGCCTGGAACACGCTCAAGGCCCTCGACCTGGGCGACATCCTGGGCGTGACCGGTGTGGTCGTGCGCACCAAGCGCGGCCAGCTCTCCGTTGCCCCCAAGAGCGCAACGCTGCTGTCCAAGGCCGTTCGCCCGCTGCCCGAGAAGTTCCACGGCCTCTCCGACAAGGAGACCCGCTATCGCCAGCGCTATGTCGACCTGATTGCCAACGACGATGTTCGCGAGACCTTCCGCAAGCGTTCGCAGATCCTCTCCACCTTCCGCCGCTTTATGGAGTCCGACGGCTACATGGAGGTCGAGACCCCCATCCTGCAGACCATCCAGGGCGGCGCCACGGCCAAGCCGTTCATCACGCACTTCAATGCGCTCGATCAGGAGTGCTACCTGCGTATTGCCACCGAGCTGCACCTCAAGCGCTGCATCGTCGGCGGTTTTGAGCGCGTGTTCGAGATCGGCCGCATCTTCCGCAACGAGGGCATGGACCTTACCCACAACCCCGAGTTTACCACGATGGAGGCCTACCGTGCCTTCTCCGACCTCGAGGGTATGAAGGCGCTCGCCCAGGGCGTCATCAAGGCCGCCAACAAGGCTATCGGCAACCCCGAGGTCATTGAGTACCAGGGCCAGACCATCGACCTGTCCGGCGAGTGGGCAAGCCGTCCTATGACCGACATCGTATCCGACGTGCTCGGCAAGCAGGTCACCATCGATACGCCGGTCGAGGAGCTTGCCGCCGCCGCGCGCGAGAAGGGCTTGGAGATCAAGCCCGAGTGGACCGCTGGCAAGATCATCGCCGAGATCTACGACGAGCTGGGCGAGGACACCATCGTCAACCCCACCTTCGTGTGCGATTACCCCATCGAGGTCAGCCCGCTTGCCAAGCGCTTTGAGGACGACCCCCGCCTGACCCACCGCTTTGAGCTGGTTATCGCCGGCCACGAGTACGCCAATGCGTTCTCCGAGCTCAACGACCCGGTCGACCAGGCCGAGCGCTTTGCCGCCCAGATGGCCGAGAAGGCCGGCGGCGACGATGAGGCCATGGAGTATGACGAGGACTACGTGCGCGCCCTCGAGTACGGTATGCCTCCCGCGGGCGGCATCGGCATTGGTATCGACCGCGTGGTCATGCTGCTTACCAACCAGGCTTCCATTCGCGATGTCCTGCTGTTCCCGCACATGAAGCCCGAGAAGGGCTTCCAGTCCGGTGCTGCCGCCGCCAAGGCTGCCGAGGCCGGCAACGCCGCGAGCCCGTTCGTCAAGCCGCTCAAGCCCACGGTTGATTACTCCAAGATTGCCATCGAGCCGCTGTTTGAGGAGTTCGTCGATTTCGACACCTTCGCCAAGAGCGATTTCCGCGCCGTCAAGGTCAAGGCGTGTGAGGCCGTCAAGAAGTCCAAGAAGCTGCTGAACTTTACGCTCGACGACGGCACCGGCACCGACCGCACCATCCTCTCTGGCATTCACGATTACTATGAGCCCGAAGACCTGGTCGGCAAGACGCTGCTCGCCATCACCAACCTGCCTCCGCGCAAGATGATGGGTATCCCCAGCTGTGGCATGCTCATCAGCGCCATCCACGAGGAGGAGGGCGAGGAGCGTCTCAACCTGATCCAGCTCGACGCCTCCATCCCTGCCGGCGCAAAGATGTACTAATTAGTTACGCGGTTCTACGAACCGCGTAACGGCTCGACGCTGCGCGGGCCGCATTTGGACAATCTGACGTTCAACTTCAAGGGCGCGACCAGAAGGTCAGCGCCCTTTCGTTTCACGTCACCTTGCCTCAAATGCGACCCGCTCGCTGGCTTATGCTCAACCTATGGCGTTATCTCGCTCCAAAGGGGTCTTGCTCGCTCTGACGGGTTTTCGCTGTCGTTGCCAAAACATCGGCGTTGCCACGGCCCAAAGTAGTCATTGGGGACGTTCTTAAATGACTAGTCGTTGGGGACGTTCTTGTTTGACTAGTCGTTTAAGAACGTCCCCAACGACTACTCTGAGTTGCGGTGAAATAGGGACTAAATTGCGTCTTTGGAGGCCAAAACAGTCCGTATTCCACCGCAACATTTCTTGGGTCCGACGGTGGTCGCCGCCTTGAGCTTCGTGCGTGGACGACAAACGTCTCTTTTATGGTTCCTTTAACTGCTGCTGTCTACGATGGGAGTGACCAGAAGGAAGGAAGCGCCAATCATGGATGATGCGAGCGAGCGGGCTATCGAAGACGATATGCTCGACCAGTTCAATTTCTTTGATGAAGAGGATGAGGAGCTGGCGGACCGTCGCAATCCTGCGCCGCTCGATTCCTTTGACCTTGTGGACGATAGGCCGAATGAGGACGAAGACCTGGCGAAAGACGAGCCGAAGGACAAACCGAACATGCTGCGACCCGACTCGTGGCCTTCGATCCTCCCGCAGCGCCATGGTGTGCGTGCTGGCGAACTCCATATGAAAACTGACTGGCGCCAAATCGTGACCGCGGGCGATGAGCTTGCCGTCGATGCACCACTTACCGATAAATCATCCATCATCTGCCGCACCGGCATGCTTATGCTCGCGAGCGGAACGGGTGCCTGGCGTGTACGCGATACCATGAATCGCGTCGCCGCCGTACTCGGTGTCACCATCCATGTCGACCTGAGTCTCCTGTCGTTTGAATGCACCTGCATCGAGGATGGCCACTGTTTTAACGAGGTCGTGAGTCTGCCGACTACGGGCGTCAACACCCATCGCATCTGGATGATGGAGAGCTTCTTAAAGGAAATCGAGACGTATGGCCGCCACTTTACGGTGCATGAATACCACGAGATGCTCAAAACCGTCGAGAGTTCAAAGCCCGATTACGCCTCGTGGCAGCAAGGGTTAGCGGCTGCCTTTGCCTGCGCCGCCTTCGTATTTTTGCTCGGCGGCGGCCCGATCGAGATGGCCTGTGCATTTGTCGGCGCGGGCGTTGGCAATTTCGCTCGCTCGCATGTCCTTAAGCAGGGCCTGGGCCAGTTTAGTGCGCTAACAGTCGGTGTCGCGCTCGCATGTATCTCGTACCTGCTGGCGCTGCTTGGCCTCGACCAGATCATGCCGGGAGCTATGGCGCATCAAGAGGGGTATATCGGTGCCATGCTGTTTGTGATTCCCGGGTTCCCGCTCATCACGGCGGGCCTCGATATTGCCAAACTCGACATGCGAAGCGGTATCGAGCGCCTTTCCTATGCTGTAGCGATTACCGTTATGGCTACGCTTGTGGGCTGGATGGTTGCCGAGTGCGTGGGGCTGGCGCCGGACGATTTTGCGCCGCTGGGACTTTCGCCGCTGACGTTGACGCTGCTGCGCGTGGTGCTGAGTTTTGTTGGCGTGTTTGGCTTCTCGGTTATGTTCAACAGTCCCGTCAAGATGGCCGCGGCTGCCGGCCTTATCGGTGCCGTATCGAACACGCTGCGCCTTACCTTGGTTGACGCGCCCACGATTCTGCCTTTTTTGAGCCTAAGCGCGGGCATGGCTCCCGAGGCAGCCGCCTTTGTCGGGGCCTTGGCATCGGGTCTGCTGGCAAGTCTGGTCGAGCTTAAGCTCACCTACCCACGCATCGCGCTCACGGTGCCGTCGATCGTCATCATGGTTCCGGGCTTGTACCTCTACCGTGCCATGTACTACATGTGCACCTTCGATACCGTCAACATGCTCGGCTGGTTCGTGCGCGCCATCCTCATCGTGGCGTTTCTGCCCGTGGGCCTGTGCGTTGCGCGTACCCTCACCGATCCTCGTTGGCGCCACACGAGCTAATTGGTGCAAAGAGGGTCAGGTTACCTTGCACCAAGTTGGTGCAAACAAACCTGTCTCCCTTGCACCACCGGTAAGTTGCGGTGAAATAGGGACTGAAAAGCCGCTTGAAAGATCAAAACAGTCCGTATTCCACCGCAACTTAGAGGGTGCTGCCGATGATTTGTCTAGGACGGGAGAAAGACGCATCATTCGGAGCATTCGCGCTCCACATCTCCATAAACTCAACGCTTACGAAGCGCATCCCTTTCGTGTTAGGGTGAGGACACCACATAAGTAGTCGCAGACGCACGTAACACGGGCGGGCGAGATGAAGTCCTTGGATCTCCATCTCGCCCGCCCGTTTTTGTTGGCGGCGCCGCGGCGCAACACGGAAAGGAACCTGCCCTTCATGCCTATCAACAAACGAGAGAGCCTGCTGTTCACCTTTATCATGTGCTTCTGCATGGTGCTCTGGATGAGCATCTACAACGTTTCCTTGCAGCACGGGGCCATCAATGGTGAGGTCATTGCCGCTGCGTGGCTCGGCTTCCCCGTTGCCTACGTTTTTGCCATGTGCTGCGACTGGTTCGTTGCCAGCCCGCTCGCCAAGGGTTTCGCTTTTAAGTACCTGGTCACGCCGGGCAAGAGCTCGCCGCGTGTCATGACGCTTGCCATCAGCTCCTGCATGGTCGTTCCCATGGTCATCATCATGTCGCTCTACGGCGCCTGCGAGGGCCTGTTCCACATGCCTGGCGGCCCGCTCGCCAACCTGCAGATGCTGCCGATGATGTGGCTTATCAACATCCCGCGCAACTTTGTCATGGCGCTGCCTTGGAATCTCCTGGTTGCCGGTCCGGTTGCCCGTTTTGTCTTCCGCCGTGCCTTCCCCATGGGCACGGTTTTTGATGAGCAGCATATGGAGCTCGTGCACATGCCGGGCGTTCCCGCCGCCGATGTCGCCGGCGACGTTGCCGAGGGTATGGACGCCGCGCCCGCCTGCTAGACAGAAACTCAAAACCAAACCGTCAAACGGGCCTGAGCAATTCCTTTTTTGTAGACGTTGTCGCGTGGCTACGGATGGGAAAGGTCCCAACGGTTAACATATACTCCATATGGGTAAAGAGACCAAAGCGCTGCCACGGGGCGGCGCTTTGCGTTTGAAAAACTAGCTCGTCTAAGAGGAACTAGCATGTTAGACCGTTTTACCGATCGCGCGCGCAAGGTCATGTCCATGGCCAAGCA
>CAKUHA010000020.1 GCA_934655755.1 uncultured Collinsella sp. | reverse complement strand
ATTTTTGAGTTCGAAAGATCGGGGTATGCGCCTCGAAGTAGGTTGACGACTTGGCCGATACTCAGATAGTTGCGTTCGGCCATGCCCTACTCACCGGTTTCGATGCGCTCCGGCGTGCTCTCGTGGTAGATGAGCGTGAACGTACCGATCTGAACGGAAGAGCCGTCGTGCAGCGGCGCGGCGTTGACGATAGCGCCGTCGACCCAGGTGCCATTGAGCGAGCCCAGGTCCTCGATGCGAGCGCTGAGTCCCTCGCGAATAATGCGCGCGTGGCTGCGCGAGACCGTCATATCGTTGAGGAAGATGCCGTTTGCCGGATCGCGGCCGATCGTGGTGACGTCATCCTCGAGCTCAAAGGCGGCGCCGGTCTGCGGGCCCTTGACGATGGATAGAACGGGAGCGGTGATGCGCACGTTGGCCATAAGGTCGGGAACGGTGACATCGCTCGAGGGAACACGGAAAACGCAGGTGGCGTCCGCAGTCTTATCGTTCTGAGGCATATTGTTAACCTTGTTGTCCATGACAACCCCTAACATAACGCGGGCATGCCGCAAAGAATGAACCGTACGTAATCATACCCCAATGAATCAGTCTTCGATTTCGGGGTTGAGAAAGTCGACGTCCTCGTCTTCTGGATGCGCGACGGCATTTTTAATAGCCATCCCGCCCTTGATGGTGTAAATGACGGCGGTGAGCATGGAGAAGATTACGCCACCGTAGACAAAGAAGATGCCGAGCGGCACTGCGCTTCCGTTAAGGCCAGGGAAGGCCGCAAACGTTGAAGGCAACAGGTCCCAGCCATCGACGACGGGAATGCCCAGAAGCATGAGCGAAAAGCCGGTCATGAGCAGCGCCGTGGCGATCTTGCCGGGAAAGACGACGTCGATGGGGCGACGGTGGTAATGGCGCACGATGAGCGTGCCGATGCCCAGGTAGATATCGCGGCCGATGATGAGCACGCATACCCAGATGGGCAGTTCGCCGCGAACAACCAGGCCCAGGACGCCCGTAAACAGCAGCGCTCGGTCGCAGATGGGGTCCATGACCTTTCCGAGCCACGAGACCGTCTTGGTCATGCGGGCGATCTGGCCGTCCATCCAGTCGGTGGAAGCGGCGATGGCATAGATCACGATGGCGATGACGCGGTTGTTGTCCGTTACAAACAGGTACAGAAAGACAAGCGTGAGGACCAGGCGCGTAAAGGTGATGAAATTGGAGATCGTAAAGATCTTATTCGACGGGTAGTCGGAGGTGCCGATAAGCTCCTTTTTGATCTTCTTCTTGATGCCCACAGGACTCCCCCGCTGGTATACGACAAAACTTTCGATACTATACCCGTTCCGGCGATGTCTATCCAGCGCGCCCATAGAGAGTCCAGACATATGGATTGCGATTTGGACGGAGCGAGACTCCGGATTCGTGTACATCAGCCTCCAAACATGTCAAAAATTGTCGGTTTTGGAGGCCGATGTACACGTTTTGTTGCGCGGTGGATATCAATCGGGAATGTCGTTGATTATTTGTTGCTTGCCCTGTTGATTCAAAAACAAAAAAGGTCAGGCACCAAGTGCCTGACCTGCAAACTTCTGGTCGGGACGACTGGATTCGAACCAGCGACCCCTTGACCCCCAGTCAAGTGCGCTACCAAGCTGCGCCACGTCCCGAAGCTTTTGTTTGTTGCTCTGCTCTCGCTCGCAACAGGGAGTATATTAACCCGAAACTTTGACCTTGTGCAAGAACTTTTTTAATTATTTTTGAGCAAGTTCAGAATTGAATCTGCGAGCTGGGGTTTTGTTAGCACGGGAAGTTCTTGCGTGCCCGTTGCGCTCACAATCCATGCCTTGTTGGTGTCGGTGCCAAAGCCCGAATCCGCACGCGAGACGTCGTTGGCGATAATCGCATCGCAGCCCTTGCGGACCAATTTACGCTCGGCGTACTCCACGACGTCATCGGTCTCGGCCGCAAAGCCGATCACGCAGCGCTCGCCCTTCTGGCGCGAGAGCTCAGCCAAAATATCGACGGTCTCGACAAGCTCGATGCGATCGAGGCGCTCGTTGGCTTTTTTGAGCTTGTGGTCCGCAGGGGATACGGGGGTGTAGTCGGCGACGGCCGCAGCGCAAATGGCAGCGTCGGCCGTTTGGAAGGCGCTCAGCGCCGCCTGCAGCATCTCTGCGGCGGTCTGCACGCGCACGCACTCCACGCCGCGGGGAACATCGAGCGACGTCGGTCCCAGCACGAGCGTGACCTCAGCACCGCGGCGCACGGCCTCCCTTGCCAGGGCGATGCCCATCTTTCCCGACGACCGATTGCCGATAAAGCGCACGGGATCGATCGGTTCATGCGTTGGGCCGGCAGTGATGACGATGCGCTTGCCCGTCAGGTCTTGCGGCACGGGATTGAGCATCTCGCAGATGGCTTCGACGATGTCCTCGGGCTCGCTCATGCGTCCCGTGTCCACGTCGCCGCAGGCAAGGTAGCCACTACCGGGGCCAACCACGTGCACCCCGCGGTCACGCAGCGTGGCCATGTTGGCCTGCGTTGCCGGCGCCTTCCACATGCCATTGTTCATGGCCGGCGCAATCACAGTGGGTCGCGGCGTGGCGAGCAGCGTCGTGGAGATGAGATCATCGGCAATGCCGTTGGCCATCTTGGCGATGATATTGGCCGTCGCGGGCGCCACGATCACCAGATCGGGCTCCTGCGCCAGCGAAATGTGGTGGATGGGGTCGGAAGGATCGTCGAACAGACCCACAGCGACGGGCTCGTTGGTGAGCGCACGGAAGGTGAGCGGCCCCACAAACTCGGTGGCATGCTCGCTCATAACGACCTTGACGCGCGCGCCGCGCTTTTGCAGCAGGCGCACGATATTGCACGACTTATAGGCGGCGATCCCGCCGGTAATGCCCAGCAGGATCGTTTTTCCCTCAAGTTGCATTGAATTGTTGGGTGCCGCCATCCTTTACGCTTCCTTGCTCGGGAGCACCAGCAGGCGGTGGCAGTACGGGCAGTGCGTAATTTCGCTACCGTCGTGGTTGAGGTCGCTCATGGACGAAGCCTGCAGCGCGGTGTGGCAGACCGTAGGGATGTTGCCCTGGATGGTCTCGACAGCCAGGCCGCGGAACTGCTTGAGCAGACGCTCATAATCGGTGAGCACGTCGGTCGGCAGCGTAGCGGCAAGGGCGATGCGCTCCTTGGTGGCGGCGTCAATCTGGGCCTGTAGGTCGGCAGCCTTGGCGCGAGCGGCCTTGGTATCGGCTTTTACACCCTCCTCGAACTTTGCGATGATGGCCTGAGCGCGAGCCTCGCGGTCGAGCGCTTCCTTATGGGCGACGACGACGTCCTTGCGGGTGTGCTCAATCTTGTCCAGACGCTTTGCCAGGGTGGCAAGCTCATTCTCCAGGTCCTGCACCTCGCGGTAATCAGAACCGTCGACGTGACGCTTCTTGGCAGCCTCGATGGCATTGTTGGTCTGGATCTCGGTGGTGTTGAGGTCGTCGAGCTCAATGTCCAAATCCTTGCGCTGGGCGTAGAGCTTGGTCATCTCGGACTTGAGCTTCACATAGGTCTTTCGCTTGGAAGCGAGCTCCTTGAGCTCCGGCATATTGGCAAGTTCGCTCTTGTTGCGGGCGAGCTCCAAATCGATCTGTTGCAGCTTGAGTAGCGTAGCGCCGGCGCTCATAAGTTCTCTCCTTTTGTCACAGTCCACCATTGGCAAGGGTTCAGTATTTTAATCGCATGACGGGGGTCGACCCCGGCGTCAACTGCAGAGTTCATCAAGATATCCACGAACGGCTCTTCGGAGCGGTCATGGCCGAGTAGGATCACGGCCAGGCCACGCAAGGCAAGATCCTGCGCCACGTGGTAGCCAGCCTCTCCGGTCACAATAACATCTGCGCCTGCGGCGATGGCAAGCTCACCAAAATCGCCGAGGGAACCGCCCAGAATGGCTACGGTGCGGCACGGGCGCTCGGCTTCGCCCCATACGCGCGGGTCACTGCTATAGGCCGTGGCGGCACGGTTGGCGAGATCGCGCAGGTTACAGGGGTCGTGGAGGGTCGCAAGTGCGCCCAGACCGGTGAGCTCAGGCTCGTCCACATGCTCCAGCGAGCTCATGGGCTCAGCGCCCAGCAAATTGCTCAGGCGAACGCGCGCTTCGTGCGAGCGGTCCAGGTTGGTGTGAAGCGAGATGATGCTCACGCCGCAACGAGCTGCCTCGTACAGCGCGGCGCTACACTGGGGACGCGCGGAATCGGCCGGACAAAAGGCATCGGGCGCCTTGATATAGATGGGATGATGCGTCAGCAGCACGTTGGCGCCGGACTCGAGAGCGCGTTGCACGTTGGCCTCGGTCGCGTCGAGTGCGCAGGCAACACCGGTGATCTTTGCAGCGGGATCTCCCACAGATAGCCCTATATGATCCCAGTCCTCGGCGTCCGCCTTGGGGTAGCGCGCTAGCAGCGCACGTTCAAACTCGGAGACAATCATGCGGCGCCTACGATCGAGAGCAGCGTCTGGGCAAAGTCGTCCAGATCGTCCGGATTCACGCGGTCATCAAACGAGATACGCAGCGAGCCCAATGCCTGCTCGCGGCCAATGCCCATGGCGCTGAGCACGTGGCTCGGGTCCATGTTGCCGCTCGAGCAAGCCGATCCGGCCGAAACCTCAAAGCCGGCGGCATCGAGCTTGATGATGAGCTCTTCGGAGTCCATGCCGTCGACGTAGATCGAAACCATACCCGGCAGACGATCGGACTGCGCGTAGTCGCCCATCGTGGCGTGAATGCGCGGATGAGCCGTAAGCGTGGCATAGAGTTTGTCAGACAGGGCCTGTAGCGTCGCGCGCTCCTGGGCCACGTTGGGCGCCAACACAGATACGGCGGCGGCAAAGGCCAGCTGCGTGCGCAGGTCTTGCGTACCGGCGCGACGTCCGGCTTCCTGTCCGCCGCCAAAGATGCGCGGACGCAGGGGCGTGCGGCTCTTAAGGTAGAGCGCACCAGAGGCCACGGGGCCGCCGATCTTATGGGCCGCAACGGTCATGGCATCGACGCCCAGCTCGGTGACATCGAGCGGAATATGCAGATAGCCCTGGATGGCATCGGTATGGAACAGGGCGCCGGCAGCGTGTGCGGCTGTGGCAAGCTCAAGGATGGGCTGCACCACGCCGGTCTCGTTGTTGGCGACCATAATGCTCACGAGCGCCACGTCGTCGCCCAGCAGCTCGGTAAGTGCCGCGGGCTCAATGTAGCCCGCGCGGCAGGGCTGCACCAGGTCGACGGTAAAGCCGGCGGCGCGCAGCAGCGGCAGGTTGTCCAGGATCGAATCGTGCTCAATGGCGGACACGATCACGCGGTCGCGCTTACGATCGCGCTGGCGAGCGCCCTCGGCAAGACCGAGCAGCGCTAGCTGGTTGGCCTCGGTGCCGCCGTTGGTCAGGACGATCTCGGACGGACGTACGCGCGCGCCAAAGCTGCGGGCAATCTCGCGACGGGCGACTTCCAGGCGCGCGGCGGCCTTGCGACCGAGCGAGTGCAGCGAATTGGGGTTGACGCCGGCAAGCTCACTTTCGTCGTATTCGCGCTGCGCAAGGAGCGCCTCGGCGCGCATGGGCGTCGAGGCGGCGTAGTCAAGATTCACGGGTATGCGGTTTTGACCTGCGGTCATAAGGGTTTATGCCTCCTGTGCGGCCTCGTTGCCCAGCTTCTGCAGCTGCGCAACCTCGGCAGCGGGATCTTCGGACTTAAATACGGCGGAGCCGGCCACGAGCACGTTGGCGCCGGCCTTGACGACCTCGGCGATGTTCTTGGAAGAGATGCCGCCGTCGACCTCGATCAGGGGCGACGCGCCGTGGCGTTCACACATGGCCGTAAGTTCATGCAGCTTTGCGATGGTGCCCGGGATAAAGCTCTGGCCGCCAAAGCCAGGGTTCACGCTCATCAGCAGCACCATGTCGACGACCTCGATAATGCTCTCGAGCACGCAGACGGGCGTAGCCGGGTTGAGGACCACTCCGGCCTTGACGCCGCGCTGTTGCAGATGCGTAAGCGTGCGGTGCAGGTGCGTGGAGGCCTCGTAATGCACGGTGATCATGTCGGCACCGGCGTCGGCATACCAATCGACCGTCTCGTCGGGGTTCGACACCATCAGGTGCGCGTCAACCGGCACATCGGTGGAGCGCTTGACAGCCTTGAGGATGTCGACGCCAAAAGTGAGGTTACCGGTAAAGTGGCCGTCCATAACGTCGAAGTGCACGTAGTCGGCACCGGCGATCTTGTCGAGCTCGCCCTTGAGGTTGGCCATATCGGCCGAAAGGACAGACGGAGCGATTTTGATGGAACCCATGGTAGAAGCCTTTCTGCGCTAGTCGGTGAGTCCGTAGAACTCTTGCGAAGGGACGCGGTCGGTAAGAATCTCGAGCGCCCTATCCAAAGTAACACCGTTGTAGAGCGTTTGCTCCACGGCAAAGGTGAGCGGAATGTCTACGCCCAGTGAGCGGGCGAGTTCGCTGACGCTGCGGGCCGCGACGGCACCCTCGACCACCATATGCGTGCGCGCCTGGTACTCATCGAGCGAAACGCCGTGGGCAAACTCGTAGCCAAAGGTGCGGTTGCGCGAATGCTCCGAGGTGCAGGTGGCGATAAGGTCGCCCATGCCGGCAAGCCCCATGCACGTCATGGCCTGACCGCCGCGGGCGTGCACCAGGCGGCTGATCTCGGCTAGGCCGCGCGTCATGATGAGGGCGAGCGTGTTGTCGCCCGCACCCGAGCCGGCGGAGATGCCGCACACGATAGCGATGACGTTTTTCATGGCACCGCAGACCTCGACGCCGGTCATATCCTGCGACAGGTAGATGCGGAAAGCCGTGGAAAGGAGCAGGTCCTTAAAGGTCTCCCCCACCTGCTGGTCTTCGCTGGCGATGACAGCGGCCGAAAGCCCGCCGCGGCAGATTTCCTCGGCATGGTTGGGACCCGAAAGCGCCGCCACGCGCGACTCGTTGCCGATCTCGCTGGCGATGACCTCGCTCATGAGCAGGCCTGACTCAGGCTCGATGCCCTTGGTGAGGCACAGGACCGGCGCCTCGTCCGCGATAAACGGCGAGGCCTGATGGCAGACGCCGCGCAGGTGCGTTGAAGGCACGGCAAAGATGATGGCCTCGGCACCGTCGAGCGCTTGGGCGAGCTCTGTCGTGGCGACGACGTTATCCGGAAGCTCGTAGTCCACCAGATAGCGCGGGTTACGGTGTTCGGCGTTAATACCGGCGGCCGTCTGCTCGCTATGGGCCCACATGGTCACGCGCTCGGCTCGCGCGGCGGCAAGGCCGGCGACGGCGGTTCCCCAGGAGCCGGAGCCAATCAGCGCAACATTCATGACTCTCTCCTACTTATCGTCGGGCTCGGTGACGCGCTTGGTAAACGAGAGCTTGGACTCCTTACCGGCCATGAGCTTTTGGATATTCGAGCGATGGGCCCACACCACGGTGATGCCGATCATCGCCATGCAAAACTTGAGGCCCAGGCTGCTATACGGAAAGACCGCGCAGGCAGCGATGGGAAGACCGATGGCGGCGGCAAGCGAGCCCACCGACACGTACTTGGTGATGGCGACGGCCACGATAAACATGCCAAGCAGCGACAGGCCAATGGGCCAGTACCAAGCAAGGATGACGCCCAAACCAACTGCGATGCCCTTGCCGCCGTGGAAGTTGAGGTAGGGCGAAAAGATATGACCCCACACGGCCGTCAAGCAGATGACACCGAGCATCCAGTCGCCGTCGGCACCGGGGGCCATGATGCTCACGGGGAAGCCAAAGCCCACGCTCGCGATGAGCGGGCGCGCGATGATCACGCAGATAGCGCCCTTAAGGCAGTCGCACAGCAGCGTGAGCGCGGCCACCTTGGGGCCGGCCACGCGCAGTGCGTTGGTGGTGCCGATGTTGCCGGAACCCGCCTTGCGAATGTCCGTGTGATTGAACACGCGGCCCAGGATCAGGCCAAACGGAATCGCTCCGATAAAGAACGAGACCACGGCGCAGATGGCGGTCAGCAGGATCGGATTAAGCATCCTTTTGCTCCTTCTTCCTAAAGAAGAGTCGAATGGGCGTGCCGGCGAAGTCGAAGGTCGAGCGCATACGGTTTTCCACGTAGCGCTGGTAGGTATCGTTGACCAGGTCGCTGTGGTTGACGAAGAACGTGAACGTCGGCGGGTTGACGCCCGTCTGGGTCACGTAGTGCATGCGCAGGCGGCGTTTGCCGTCCACGACGGTGTGACCGAACTCACGCAGGTCGGTGAGGAAGGTGTTGAGGCGCGAGGTGGAGATTTTTTGCGAACGCGTCTTCTCGGCGGCGTCGACCATGGCCCAGATCTTCTCGATGCTGCGGCCGGTCAGGGCCGAGATGCGCAGGTACTGGGCCCAGGGAGCCATGACGCCCAGACGGCGGTCGACGGTCTCCATGCAGGCCTCGCGTTTGCGGTCGTCGTCGAGCAGGTCCCACTTGTTGAGCAGCACCACGATGGCGCAGCCGCGCTCGATGGCAAGACCCATGACCTTCTGGTCCTGTTCGGTAACGCCCACGGAGGCGTCGACGACGAGCAGTGCCACATCGGCGCGATCGATGGCGCGCAGGCCGCGGACCATCGAGTAGTACTCGATATTCTCGTATACGGTGCTCTTTTTGCGAATACCCGCGGTGTCAACCATGCGGTAATGCTTGCCGTTGCGCTCCACGACGGTGTCGATGGCGTCGCGCGTCGTGCCGGCAATGTTAGACACGATAGAGCGGTCGGCGCCCAGGATGCGGTTGAACAGCGACGACTTGCCGGCGTTGGGGCGGCCGATGATGGCGACGTTCAGCGCGTCGGGGAACTCATCGGCGACCTCGTCCTCTTCCTCCGGAAGCAGGGCAACGATATCGTCGAGCAGGTCGCCCGTGCCGTGGCCATGCAGGGCCGAGAGCGGCGTGGGCTCACCGATGCCGAGCGAATAGAACTCCCAGATGCTGTCGTTCTCACGATCGGGGTTATCGAGCTTGTTCACCAACAGAAAGACCGGCTTGTCGCAGCGCTTGAGCATGCGAGCGACCGACTCGTCTTCCTCGGTGACGCCGGTGCGGCCGTCGACCACAAACAGGATGACGGCGGCTTCCTCGGCGGCGGCGAGGGCTTGGTCGCGGATGGACGTAGCGAAGACGTCATCGCTCTTGAGCGGCTCGATGCCGCCTGTGTCGACGATGGTGAACTCGCGGCCGTTCCAGTCGGCCGTGTGATACGAGCGGTCGCGCGTGACGCCGCGGGACTCGTGGACGATGGCGTCCGAGGTCTGGGCCAGGCGGTTAACGAGCGTGGACTTGCCCACGTTGGGGCGTCCGACGACGGCGACGATAGGTTTCATCTGCTCTCCTTTAATGGGTAGGGTCAGTGGAATTAGTAGAGACGGCAGGCGCAATGCCAAGGATGTGCTCCAGGGTATCGAGCAGCTCATGCGGCATGGTCGACACCACATGAACCTCGGCGCCGCGCTTTCTAAGGCTTGCGAGTAAATCGTCACGATGATACTCGTCAAGCGTCATGCCGTCAGCGTTGAACATGAGCTTAGGCACAAAGAGCATAACCCCCGACAGGTCTTGCGGCAGCTGCTCCAGGATATCGCTCGCGACAATGAGGCCGGTCACGTCCACGTTGCCGCCAAAGTAGCGGTTCTTGATGGCCGCGACAGTGCCGGCAAGGCCCTGCGGCGACTCCACGAAGCGCGCCACGGTGTCGCGCGCGCTGGCGCCCGAGAGGCACAGCAGGTGCTGGCCGCGGGCGGCGATGGCCTCACGAACGCGGGCCAGGCGCTCGGCGTCTGCGGCAAGCACATCGTCGGTCTCGTCCAGATACGAGCGAATCATGCCGATGCCATCGTAGTACTGCGGGTAGCCGTCGTAAAAGTCAGCCTCGGGCGGCTCGATGCCGGCGTCCAGGTAGAACTCGTCGCTCATCTGGAAGGTGTGGCGGCCAAAGCGCTCGTAGGCGCGATCCTGATAGGGCCGGATCATGGCAATGGTCTCGCGCGCGAGCTCGGGCTTATCGCTGTATGACCAGCTAAAGCGGTTCTGGTGCTTGGTAAAACCGAGCGGCACAATGCCCAGGCTCGTGATCTGCTCGTGCTCCTCGCAATAGCGCAGGGTCTTTTCCAACTCCTCGCCGTCGTTCATGCCGGGGCACAATACGATCTGCGCGTGGATCTCGATGCCGGCGGCCATGATGGCCTCGAGTACGTCCATGCCGCGCTGGGCGTTGCGGCCCATCATGCGGCGGCGAACGTCGGGACTCACGGCGTGGACCGACACGTTCATGGGGCTCATGTTGCGGTCGATGACGTTTTGCACGTCTTCGTCGGTGAGGTTTGTGAGCGTGACGAAGTTGCCCTGCAAAAAGCTTAGGCGGTAGTCGTCGTCACGGATATAGAGTGTGGAGCGGCCGCCCTTGGGCAGCATCGTCATAAAGCAAAACACGCAGGCGTTTACGCAGGTACGCATGCCATCGAAGATGGGACCGTCGAACTCCAGGCCCCAGTCCTCGCCGGGAAAGCGGTCGAGCTCCACCGGGGTGACGGTGTTGTCGCTCGGGTCGAAAATCTCAAGCTCGACGGTGTCGTCGTCGGCTTCCCAGAGCCACACAATCATGTCGGTGAGCTGCTCGCCGTTGACCGTAAGCACGCGCATGCCCGGCTCAATACCCACATCCCATGCGGGCGATTCGGGACGCACGTTCTTGACGAGCGCGCCCTCACCCGGCTCGGGGTCGCGGCTGCGCCCGTAATCGGCCACCTCGGCGGCGTATGCGGGTACGGTCTGGTCCATGATTAGCGGCAAAGCTCCTTGATGCGCGCGACGGCGCGTTCGATGTGTTCTTGCGGGGTGGAAGCGCCGGCGGTGATGCCGATATGGCGCGCGTCGGCAAACCACGCGGCCTCGAGTTCAGATGCTTCCTCGATATGGTGCGTGCGCTCGCAGGCGTCGGCGCAAATCTGCGCCAGACGGCGGGTGTTGCCCGAGTTCTTGCCGCCCACGACGACCATGCGGTCACAGCGCTGGGCGAGTGACGCGGCCGCCTGCTGGCGCTCGCTCGTGGCAGCGCAGATGGTGTTAATCACGCGCAGCTCCTGCACACGCGGTGTGATGGCGGCCACGACCTCGGCGAGGTTCTGTGCGGTCTGGGTGGTCTGCACGACCAAGCCCACCTTGCCCTTGAGCGGCAGCGCATCGGCATCGGCAGCGCAGCTCACGACCTGCGCGTCATCGCCTGCGTGGCCCAGGATGCCCTCGACTTCGGGGTGGCCGGGCTCGCCTACGACGATCACACGGTAGCCCTCGCGTACCAAGCGCTCAGCGGCCACGTGGACCTTCTTTACGTAGGGACAGGTGGCGTCGACCACGGTAAGGTCGCGCTCGCGGGCGGCGTCGATGACCTGCGGCACCACGCCGTGCGCGCGGATGATCATGGTGCCCGATGCGGCGTCGTCCAGGGTCTCGGCAAGACCGACGCCCGCCTCGGCAAGTTCGCGTACCACGATGGGGTTATGGATGAGCGGGCCCAGGGTGTGGACCTGGGAACTCTCCCCTGCCTGCGGAGCGGCGGCCAGCGCCATGTCGAGCGCACGCTGTACGCCGTAGCAGGTGCCGGCGTGGGCGGCGATCTCGATGGTGGGGACGGCCTCCTCGGCGACGGTCACGACGGTGTTCTTCGCGTTCTCGCTCATGGCTAGAACCTGCCCGGATGCTCATCGCACAGCTCGTCGCGCATGGTATAGACACGGCCCATGGCCTCGGACTCAAACCAGGCCAGGCGCTCCGTGCGCTTGAGCCCAGCCGGCGCGTCGGAAAGCGAGACGGCCTTGCCGGCGCGGATCCAGCACTTTTTGGGACGCATGAGCTTTTTGCCCTTGGGCGTGATGTCGGACCAGCCGCAAATGGCGAGCGGGTTGACGGGCGCCTTGCCCATCTGAGCGATGAGCGCAAAGCCGCCGTGGACCTCGGGCTTGATCTCGCGTGAGCGGATGCGCGTGCCCTCGGGGAAGATCAGGACATCCTCGCCGCGCTGCAGCGCATGCTGGGCGGCGCGCAGGCACTTCATGTCGGCGGTGCCGCGCTCGACGGGGATGCCGCCCACGCGGCTAAAGGCCCAGCGCACGATCTTGGTCTTGGCGAACTCGGACTTAAAGATGGGGCGGATGCGGCGGCCGCCAAAGAACAGCGCCGTCTCCACAGCCAAGAGCTCGGCCATCGAGGTGTGGTTGCAGATGACTACGCTGCCGCGGCCTTCCTGGCGCTCAAACAGTAGGTCGGCGTCCTCGACCTTCCAGCGCCACATGAGCTTGGAGAAGACCCAAAGGATGGCCATGACCACGACGACGGTGCCGCGGATGAGCGCGGGGAACTCGGCGTAGGGGGCGTTGTAATAATCCTCGGGCGTCTGCTTAAACAGGCGCATGGGCTACCTCCTTTGGTTGATGAGGTCCTCGATGATACGAACGACCTCGTCGATGGTGTGGGAGGTTGAGTCGACGTGCACGGCGTCCTCAGCGGGCACGAGCGGTGCGACCTCGCGGCTGCTGTCGAGCTTGTCGCGCTGCTCAAGGGCGTCGAGGGTCTCGTCGACCTCGGTCTCGAGCTGCTCGTCGGTAAGCGGCTGGGCGTCGTTTTGGTGGCGCTGCAGCACGCGGCGGCGGGCGCGCTCACGCGGGTCGGCGGTCAGGAAGACCTTGACCTGCGCGTTGGGGAACACGACGGTGCCGATGTCGCGGCCCTCGGCCACAATGTCGCGGTCCTCGGCGGCGCGGTGCTGGTGGATGAGCATGGCGGCACGCACGCCCGGGTAGGCCGAGACCTTGGAGACGTTGGCGTCCACCTGCGGGGTGCGGATGGCGGCCGAGGCGTCCGTGCCGTCGATAGTCAGGCGCGTGTCCTCGCCGGTGCCGTTGGTAAAGCGGATCTCGATCTGCTCGGCGAGGGCGTCGATGGCCGCCTCGTCGTCCAGATCGATGCCGCGGTCGAGCGCGGCAAAGGTGACAGCGCGATACATGGCGCCCGTATCGAGCTTGTTAAAGCCCAGCTGGCGGGCGATCTCCTTGGCGATGGTGGACTTGCCGGAACCGGCGGGGCCGTCGATGGCGACGATCATGCAATGCTTCCTTTCGGTGGTTGACGTGCTGGTATGGTTCGCGAGTGCTGGGGCGCGGCGGGTTGCCTAGCCCGTGTAGCGCTCGCGGTAGGTGTTGCGCTTAGGCGCGGAGCCGTGGCTGCCGTGGTGGCGCGTGCGGCTCGCGGGGTTGTCCTGGGGCTTGCCGCCGCGCTTGGCGCTGGCCTGCTTGGGCGGGATACCGCCGGCCTTGAGGATTTGTACCTCGCGGTCGGTGAGCTCACGCCACGAACCCTTTGCCACGCCCTCGAGCTCCAGGCCGGCAAAGTTATAGCGATGCAGGCGGATCACCGGGTGGTGAATCTTGCTCAGCATGCGCTTGACCTGGTTCTTGCGGCCCTCGCGGATGATGACCTCCACAGCGGTGGTGCCAGGCTTGACGCCCTGGGGCGCCACGGCCTCGGCCTCGTGCGCGGTGATGACGCGGCAGATGGCCGGTTGGCACAGGCCGTCGTCGAGCTCGATGCCGCGGCGCAGCGGTTCCAAATCGCGGTCCGTCAGGCGGCCGTCCACGAGCGCCTGGTAGGTCTTGTAGACGTGCTTGCTGGGGTGCAGCAGGTCCTGCGACAGGTCACCGTCGGTGGTGAAGAGCAAAAGGCCCGTGGTGTCGCGGTCCAGGCGGCCCACCGGAAACAGTCCCGGAAAGCGATCTCGGGGGACCAGTTCGGCCACGCAGGGGCGCTCCTGCGGGTCGCTCATGGTGGTGAGGTAGCCGGTCGGCTTGTAGAGCATCAGATACACGGCGCCCTGGCTGAGCTTGACGGGCATGCCATCGACCTCAATGTGGTCGCGGTCGACATCGACCTTGGTGCCCAGTTCGGTCGCGACCTCGCCGTTGACGGTCACGCGGCCGGCGGTCATCAGGTCCTCCGAGCCGCGGCGGCTCGCCACGCCCGCGCGCGCCAAAAAGCGCTGCAGGCGCATGGTGTGCGGGTAGACGGGCTGGGCGTCGGGTGCGGGCGTGCCCGGGGCGCCAGCGTTGTGCGTCTCCCCTGCTTCGTTAGTTCTCGTCATGCATATCCTCCGTGGCGTCACCGGCGGCTAGGGTATCCCCTTCCTCGACTGCCTCAATATCCTCAACATCGGTATCGAGCAGCTCGCGCTCTTCGTCCAGGTCCTCGGCCTGCTCCTCGAGCGTGGATTGAATATTGCGGCCGCTCAGGCGCTCGCGGATAAACTGGCGCGACTGCTCGTCGGGGGCAAACTGCTCCAGATCGGGCAGGTCGCGGGTGGAACGCAGGCCAAACTTCTCCAAGAAGGCGTTGGTCGTGCCGTAGATGATGGCTTGACCGCGCTGGGGGTCGCGGCCGAGCTCGCGCACCAGGCCCTTGTCCACGAGCGACGCGATGACGCCGTCGGAGTTGACGCCGCGGATGCCCTTGACCACCTCGCGCGTCACAGGCTGGTGATAGGCGATCACGGCCAGGGTCTCGAGCGCGGCCTGCGACAGCTTTTGCGTGTCCCAGCTCAGCACATAGGCCTCGACCACGTCGTGGTAGGCGGGATGCGTAAACAGGCGCCAACCGCCGGCGACCTCGCGCAGCTGAAAGCCGCGGTTGGCTTCTTCGTACTCAACTTTGAGCTCGGCGAGCAACGAAGCACATTCGCCCGGGGCGATATCCAGCGCACCGGCCAGCGCGGGCGCGCTCACCGGGTCGCTCGACACCAGCAGCAGCGCCTCGAGGGCGCCTTTGAGGCTGTTTGCCTCCAGCGTGGAAAGAGAAGACATGGTTGGCCGCTCCTATTCGGTGAGCTCGGGGCCTTCGCCGGGCACATAGGCCTCGGCGCCCTCGACGCGGTTGATTTGAATGGTTCCAAAGATCTCGTCCTGGCTCAGCGTGAGCGAGCCGCGCTTGGCGAGCTCCAGCATGGCCAGGAAGGTGACGACGAGCTGCTCAGTGGTGGCATCGCCGTCCAGCAGCTCGCGGAAGGTGCAGGTTTGGTGCGCCATAGTAAAGCGGTCGACCGAGGCCACGGTTAGGTCGAGTGGCACGCGGTGCGGTGCCACGTGCTCGGCCTCCAGCAGGAAGGTCTGGCGCTTGCCGTCCAAGTCGGCGCAGATGACGGCCAGGCCGCGCAGAGTGATGCCGGCCAGGTAGTCGGGCATCAGGCCCAAAAACTCCGGGTCGGGGCCGGCCACGCGCGGATGCATGCGGCTTTCGGCCTGCATACGTGCGCCGAGGGCTGCCGCCGCGCCTTTAAACTGCTTGTAGGCGATCAGGCGCTGGATCAGGACCTCACGCAGGGCGTCGCCGTCGAGGGCGCTCAACTCCTCGAGGTCTTCGTCGATATCGTCATCGTCGTCGGCTTTGCGCGGGGCCTCCTGTGGCACCAGCGAGGCGGCCTTGATATCCAAAAGGGTTGCCGCGACCAGCAAAAAATCACTCGCCACGTCCAGGTCAAGCGCCTCGATGCGCTCGGCCTCGGCAAGGTATTGCTCGGCAACCTCGCTGATCGAGATAGCGCCGATATCAACTTTTTGGCGGGTTACCAGCTGCAGCAGCAGGTCGAACGGTCCGCTGTAGACCTGTGTCGACACGCGATACGACATCTTCGACCTCCTTTGACGGCGCCTTCGCGGCGCGGTTTGGGTGCATGTTGTGACCGTTTTGCACGGTCGACCTGTAAGTTTACCTTAGATGCCGGCGATTGCGAAGGTGAGCAGCTGCTCTGCCAGCGGATACACGGTAACGTCGAAATAGCGCCCGATCACGTCGATGCCGGTCCACATGGGCAGCAGATACAGCACGATGATGAGGATCGGCATGGCGTACTGCTGCAGACGGTAGTAGTTGTCGAGCGCCTTGCCCTTAAGGAATGGCACGATGATCGACGAGCCGTCGAGCGGCGGGATCGGGATGAGGTTAAAGAACGCAAGCGACAGGTTGACCACGATAAAGGTGGCGCCAAAGTTCATGATTTGCGATGCCACAGCAAAGGACATGCTGGCGTAGAGGTTGCCATAGGTCAGGTGCATGAGCGCCGCGGCCAGGCACGCGAGCGCGATGTTCGAAGCGGGGCCGGCTGCGCTCACCAGGACCTCGTCGTGCTTGGGATGCTTGAGGTTGTTGAGGTAGACGGGCACCGGCTTGGCAAAGGCGAACACCGGGCCGCCGGCAGCGAGCATCAGCAACGGCAGGATGATGGTGCCAAACGGGTCGATGTGGTTGAGCGGGTTGAGCGAGACGCGGCCGCGCGAACGAGCCGTCTTGTCGCCGAGCGCCCAGGCAGCGGCGGCATGCGCGCTCTCATGGATGACGATGCCAACGATGACGGCGACGGCGCTGGCGAGCAGGTTCATGAAGTAGCTGCTGGACATGGCGCTCTCCTAGCGGACGCGGCGCGAGGCGCGCGTGAGCAGGTAGTCGGCCACGAACAGGATGACGGCCACGATGGCGTAATCCAGGCGGAACACGCCGCCAAAGGGCGACGTGATAACACCGTAGCCGGCGATGGCGCTCGGCAGCGCGCGAGAGAGCTCGACGACAAAGCCGACGATCTGCAGCTTGGCGGTCAGCCCGCTAAAGCACAGCAGCACGGTCATCGCGCTCATAAAGATGCCGCAGACGCGGCACGCGATGGCGATGATGCTCATCGCCACGGCGGCGGCCTTACGAGAGTTCACGCGCGGTCTCCTCTTCGATCTGGGTGGAAAGCTCGAGCCATTCGTCCTCGAGCTTGGGCAGCTCTTGCTTAAGGCCGTTATATTCCCCCAGCGCGGCGTTGAACTTATCCTGATCGGCATAAAGCTCTTCGCTTGCCATCAATTCCATAAGCTCGTCATAGCGGGCGCGCTTTTTGTCGAGCTCCGCCTCGATCTTCTTGAGCTGGTTGCGCACGCCCTTGAGTTTTTTGTTGAGCGCTGCGCGGGCCTGGGCCTCGGCGCGCTTTTGCTCCTTGGTCTTTTTGCCCTCGACCGGCTTGGGGGCCGCGGCGGGGGTGTCGGCCTGGGCGGCGCTGGCTTTGGTGGACTTGGTCGTGGCCGGGGCGGTCTCCCCTGCCGCCTCGGCGGCGGCGCGGGCTGCGAGGTCCTCGCGCTTGTAGAGGTAGTAGTCGTAGTCGCCGTCGTAGACCGTGACTTGTCCGTCACGGATGTCGATGACGCGGTTGGCCACGGCGCGCACCAGGTGCTCGTCGTGGCTGATCAGCACGATGGTGCCGGGAAAGTTTTGCAGGGCGTTCTCGAGCATATCCACCGAGTCGATGTCCAGGTGGTTGGTGGGCTCGTCCAGGCACAGGAGCGCCTCCGGGGCCACGAGCATCTTGGCCAGGGCCAGACGGGCCTTCTCGCCGCCGGAGAGGACGCGGACCTGCTTTTCGATGGAGTCGTTGTCGCTAAACAGGAAGGCGCCCAGCAGGCTGCGCTGCTGCGGCACGGTCCACTTGGGCGTGACGGTGTCGATCTCTTGCAGGACGGTGTTGGACTCGGTCATGCCCTCGAGTGCGTGCTGGGCATAGTAGGCAACGCCCACGTTGGTTCCCAGGTCGCGGGTGCCGGTGGTGGGCGGCTCCAGACCGGCGAGGAGCTTCATGAGGGTGGACTTGCCGGCGCCGTTGGGGCCGACGAGCGCTACGTGCTCGCCGCGGTAGAGCTTGAGGTCGATGTCGCTGTAGATGTGCTTGTCACCGTAGGACTTGGATACGCCCTCCAGGCCCACGACCATGTCGCCGGAGCGCGGCGGGTCGGGGAACTTAAAGTCGATGTGTTTGTGGCCCTCGGGCAGGATGACGAGCTCCTTTTTGATCTGCTCGATCTTGCGGATGCGCTCCTGGGCCTGAGCGGCCTTGGTGGGCTTGTAGCGGAACTTGTCGACGAAGACCTGCATGTGGGCGATATCGCGCTCCTGGGCGGCGCGCTTGGCACGCATCTGCTCCAGGTTGTCCTCGCGCTGCTTGAGGTAGCTGCTGTAGTTGCCGGTGTAGGTGGTCACGCGACGGTTCTCGAGCGCGGCGACGTGATCGACGCAGGCGTCCATGAAGGCGCGGTCGTGGCTGACGATGAGGACGGCGCCGTCGTAGCTGGCGATAAAGCCGCGCAGCCACTGGACGCTCTCGAGGTCCAGGTGGTTGGTCGGCTCGTCAAGGAGCAGCAGGTCGGGATGGCGCAGGAAGAGCTTGGCGAGCGCGATGCGCATCTGCCAGCCGCCCGAGAACTCGGAACACGGGCGCTCAAAGTCAGTGACCTTAAAGCCCAGGCCGGACAGGATCTTGCGGGCGTTGCTCTCGAGCTCGTAGCCGCCCAGGTGCTCAAAGCGATCCTGGACCTGGCCGTACTCGTTAAGGAGTGCGTCGACGTCCTTGCCTTGCTCGGAGAGCTCGGTGATCTGGGCCTGCAGCTCGTTGGCGCGCTCGCCCATGCGGCGGATTTCCTTGGCGGCCGCCATGACCTCGGCGAGGATGGTGGTGTCCTTGTGCTCCAGGTTGGTTTCCTGCTCTAGGTAGCCCACCTGGCAGTCCTTGGCGTACTGAACCTGGCCGGCGTCGGGGCTGTCGATGCCCATGATGATCTTGAGCATGGTGGTTTTGCCGGCGCCGTTGGGGCCCACGAGCGCGAAGCGCTCCCCGGGGTTGATCTGGAAGGACGCGCCGCTAAAGAGGACGCGCGCGCCGAAGCTTTTTTCGATCTTGTCGACCAGAAGGATCATGGTGCCGCCTTTGACCTTGTGTGCCTATATGAAAAAAGGCCCCAACTTGCGTTGGAGCCTCATTCAATGCTCGGGTGGAGACGAGGGGGATCGAACCCCTGAC
>CAKUHA010000019.1 GCA_934655755.1 uncultured Collinsella sp. | reverse complement strand
CGGCCCGTTCTGGGCGCGCCTCAATCGTAGCCCGAGACGGGCCCGGGCTGACAATCTCGACTGTAATGGACGTTCTTGTTTGACTAGTCGTTTAAGAACGTCCCCAATGACTAGGTTGGGCATATTGCTTTGCGAGTTTATTCAATTTGCTTTGACGGCCATTAAGCGGTTTACCTGCTTAAAGTAATTATTGTTATACATCTGCCATCAAAAATAATGCTCAAATTATCGTCCGAGAAGTCGCATGGCATTTTTCGATGCGTCGTTCGTCAAGTGATTCGGCAAGTATTTGGTTAGATATTGGTCAGTTTTGGGGCAACCTTGCCAAAAACTTGACGGATGCAAATTTAGACGTCGACGAATGAACACTTCGAGCGAGCCTGATGCAAAATTCTGGGCTGATTCTTGATAATCGCCTTTAATCGTCTCTTGCCAAGTGCTGCCCTCGCGTACAATCTGCTCCGACATTCACGCGCCGCCTGGCGCTTAAGAGGGGAGGACCCCATGGCAAACGAGATCTGGACCATCAAGCGTTGTCTCGAGTGGACCAAGGAGTACCTGGCCGAGCGCGGCGAGGAACACCCCCGTCTTTCTGCTGAGTGGTTGCTGTGCGCGGCTACGGGCTTGGCGCGCATCGACTTGTATATGCGCATGGACGAGACGCTCGACGCGGCCCAGCTCGAGACTATGCATGCGGCCGTCGTTCGCCGCGCCAAGGGCGAGCCGTTGCAGTACATCACGGGCAGCACGCAGTTTCGCATGATCGACGTCGCGTGCGCCCCCGGTGTGCTCATCCCGCGCCCCGAGACCGAAATGCTCGTCGAGGAAGTCCTCAACTACCTGGATGCCGAGGTGCTGAGCCCCGAGGCCGCCGCCCGCCAGCGCGTGGAGCTGCCATGGAACGATGAGGTCGAGGAGGCACGCAGGGCCGAGGCCGCACTGGCCGACGAACGCGCGACTGCCGAGCGCCGTGCGGCCAACTTGACGGCAGCCGATGAGGCGGCATTGGGCAGCGACGTGCTCGGTAGCCGTGCCTATGCCGAGGAGCTGGCCGACCGCGAGGCCGAGGAAGCCGCCGCGCAGGCCGCGGAGGCTGAAGCTGCGGAAGCCCTCGAGTCCGAGCTCGACGAATACGGCATCGCCATCGAAGGTGACGACCAGGAGACGACCTCCGCGCAGAACGCCGCCGAGCCCGCTCCGGTCGAGCCCCGCATCGCCCGTGTTCTCGAGGTCGGCTGCGGCACGGGCTGCATCTCGCTCTCGCTTGCCTGGGAACGCCGCGGGCACGTCACCTGCACCGCTACCGATATCGAGCCGCGCGCCATCGACCTGGCAACCAAAAACCGCGACGCCCTTGGCCTCACGGCAGACGAGGTCGCGTTCAGCCTCACCAACCTGGTAAGCTCCATTCCCCGCGAAGAGTGGGGCACCTTTGACGTGCTCGTCTCCAACCCGCCCTACATTCCTACCGATGTCATGCGTTCGCTGCCGCACGAGGTCAAGGACTTTGAGCCCGACCTAGCGCTCGAGGGCGGCGCCGACGGCCTGGACATCTTCCGCCGCCTGCTCAACGCGGCGCCCTACATGTTGCGCGCCGGCGGCCTCTTTGCCTGCGAGCTCTACGAGGGAGCTCTCGACGCCGCCGCCGAGCTCTGCCGCCAAGCGGGTCTTTCGGACGTGCGCATTGTCCGCGACCTCACCGATCGCCCCCGCATCGTCCGAGCCATCGTCACAGAGCCCAAACAGCGTCAGTAATATTTATTAACTGTTTTTTCAAAAACTATAAACTAGTTTATAATTATTCCAGTTGACAGCTGGGGGGCATGATGAAGCAACGATTTACCTATGACTGCGTTCTCATAAAAGAAGACGACGGTTACTGCGCTAGCTTTCCACAGATCCCTGGCGCCTTTGCCGACGGTGACACGCGTGAAGAAGCAATAGCACATGCCAGCGAGGCACTGATGGCGTTTTTAGCCGACGACCTCAACAATGGTTTGACTCCGGCTGAGTACGAGCGTTCGGCCGAGGTCGTAGCCCTTTCGGTCGAAATCGACCATGAGAGCGCGAGAGAAGCGGCGTGTCGAACGTTTAAAGATGCGGCGGCGGATCTCAGGGTCTCCGCACCACGAATCACCGCGCTGGTCAAAGCCGGCAAGCTCGATGTTGAGCTTGTCGACGGCCGTCGGATGATTACGGTCGACAGCATCGAGCGCTATGCCGCTCAGGAACGTCACGCCGGAAGACCAAAGAAGTTCGTCGCAGTCCAATAGCCCCCTCACTTTCACCGACTACTACAGCCGCTCACCAAACCAACATGCGCTCTGGGCAAATAGGTTGAACGTTTCGTGCGAGAATGCCCCACAGTAAACAAACTTGCATCAGAGCGTAAGGGGCTGGCATACACATGCAGACGGTCTATCGGGTATACGAGGGAGCGCGCGAGCCGCATCGGCTTGCCGTCGAGCGCACGGCCGAGGTGCTCGGTCGCGGCGGCCTGGCGCTGATCCCGACCGAGACGGTCTACGGTGTCGCCGTAGCGGTCAACGCCTTCTCGGACGCGATCCCCCAAGATACAAGTGAGCCCCTGCCGTGGCCGCGCGACCCGCAGGTCACCGTCAACGGTGTCGCGGTCCCCGCGCTCGGTACCGGCTACCGCCGCATCTTTACCCTCAAGCAGCGCGAGCTCACGCAAACTGTGGCTTGGCTGGTTGATGACGTCGAAGCCCTCGACCGCTACGGCGTGGATATCCCCGAAGAGGCTCGCGTGCTTGCCCGACGATGCTGGCCGGGCGCCCTGACTATCGTGGTCAAGGCAGCCCCCTGCGTGCCGACCTTTATGCGTGCTGCCGACGACACCGTGGCCCTGCGCGCTTCGGCTTCGCCTGTGGTGCAATCGCTCATCCGCGCCTGCGGCAGTCCGCTTGCCTGCACCAGCGCCAACACGCACGGGGCGCCCTCGCCGGCAAGCTTTGCCGCCGTTGAGGATCGCATCCTGGAGGGGGTCGATGTGGCCGTCGACGCAGGGGAGACCCCGTGCCGCGACGCCTCGACCATCGTGTCGTTCCAGCACGGCGGGCTCCAGATCCTGCGCCAAGGCGCACTTCCCGCATCAGAGATCGAACGGGTCCTGTCCGACCCGATGCAATAGAAAGGTGCAAGCGATGTCATTGAATCTAGGCAGCCTGGGCATGGAAGATGCCTCGTTTAGCTTTGGCGGTTCCTACATCATGGCGCTCGACTGCGGCACCACCTCGGTACTCGCGACCATTGTCGACGAGTACGGTTGCATCGTCGCCCAGGCGCGTCGCAGCGTCAAAACCAGTTTTCCGCGCCCCGGTTGGGTAGAGCAGGACCCCATGGCGGTCCTCGCCAGCCAGATCGCGGTCATGATGGAGGTCCAGTTTAAGAGCGGTATCCATTCCGACCGCATCGCCGCCATCGGTATCTCCAACCAGCGCGAGACCACGGTGGTGTGGGATCGTGTAAGCGGCCAGCCCATCTACAACGCCATCGTATGGCAGTGTCGTCGCACCGCGCCCCTGATCGACAAGCTGGTCGAGCAGGGCGCAGAAGAGCTGGTGCGCTCCCGCACGGGGCTCACGCTCGATCCGTATTTCTCGGCCTCCAAGGTGCAGTGGATTCTCGACAACGTCGACGGCGCGCGCGAGAGCGCGGCGGCGGGCGACCTCATGTTTGGCACCATCGACACTTGGCTCATCTACAACCTCACCGGCGGCCAGGTCTTCGCTACCGACTACACCAACGCCAGCCGTACCGCACTCTTTAATATCCATACCTTGGATTGGGACGACGACCTGCTGGCGCTCTTCGACGTTCCGCGTTCCATGATGCCCGAGGTTCGCTGGAGTTCGGGCGACTACGGCCGCGTCGCGAGCGACATCATGACCAATATGCCGCCCATCATGGGTGTGGCGGGCGATCAGCAGGCGTCGCTGTTCGGCCACTGCTGCTTCCATCCCGGCCAGACCAAAAACACCTATGGCACGGGCTGCTTTATGCTCATGAACACTGGCGACGAGATTGTCGAATCCAAGAACGGCCTGGTCTCCACGATCGGTATCGCCGCGGACGGCAAGGTCAGCTATGCGCTCGAGGGCTCCATCTTTGCCGCCGGCTCAACCATGAACTGGCTGCGCAACAACATGGGCATTATCTCCAGCGTGAGCGAGTCGGCGCAGCTCGCCGCTTCGATCAACGACAACGAGGGCTGCTACTTCGTTCCCGCCTTTGCGGGCTTGGGTGCTCCCTGGTGGGACCCGCGCGCCCGCGGCATCGTGTGCGGCCTGACCGGCGCCTCGAGCCGCGCGACCATCGTGCGCGCGGCCTGCGAGTCCATGGCCTACCAGAGCTACGACGTATTACGTGCCATGGAGCAAGACGTGGGGCTTTCGATCGAGCGCCTGTCCGTCGATGGCGGCGCTTCGCGCAACGAGTTCATCATGCAGTTCCAAGCCGACCTGCTGGATATTCCCGTGCTGCAGTGCGAGACGGTGGAGACCACGGCGATCGGTGCCGCGTACCTGGCCGGCCTTGCCGTCGGCTATTGGGAGGATTTGGAGGAGCTGGAGCAAAACGCCCAGATCGTTAAGACCTTCCTTCCCCATATGTCCGCCGAGCGCCGCGAGCAAAACCTGGCGGGCTGGCATGATGCCGTCAAGCGCTCGCTCAGCACTGCGCAGTAGGGCTGCGACGAGCCGCTCGATACAACAAACCGCTAAACTTATGCACGGCGCGCGGCAACAACATCGCCGTGCGCCGTGTCAGCAAGGCCGTCTTCCGGCCGCAACGAAAGGGGCAATCAACCCATGACCGTCACCTACGATACGTCCCGTGTGACCCTTGTCGATCACCCGCTCGTCCAGCACAAGCTATCGATTCTGCGCGACAAGAACACCGGCACCAACCAGTTCCGCCAGCTCGTGCGTGAGCTCGCGCTTTTTGACGGCTACGAGGCCATGCGCGATCTGCCCATGGAAGACGTCGAGGTCGAGACCCCCATCACTACCGCCACCTTTAAGCAGCTTGCCGGCAAAAAGCTCGCCATCGTCCCCATCCTGCGCGCAGGCCTCGGCATGGTCGACGGCATCCTCGAGCTGGTGCCTTCCGCTCGCGTGGGCCACATCGGCATGGAGCGCGACGAGGTCACCCACGAGCCGCACGAGTACTACTGCAAGATGCCCAAGGACATCGACCAGCGCATCTGCCTGGTTGTCGACCCCATGCTCGCCACGGGCGGCTCGGCCGAGATGGCCATCAGCTACCTGCGTGAGCGCGGTGTCAAGGATATCCGCATGCTGTGCATCGTCGCCGCGCCCGAGGGCCTCAAGTCGCTGACCGAGAAGGACCCCGACGTGCACATCTATACCTGCGCCATCGACGACCATCTCAACGAGGCCGCCTACATCGTTCCCGGTCTGGGCGACGCAGGTGACCGCATCTACGGCACGCTCTAGTCACTAAGCCTTGTCGGTTACGGCCGCAAATACGAAGAAATGGTGCGCGCGGGCGAGCAAAAGGCGTCCACGCGCACTCCTGTTAATGGACGTTTTGCCCCGTGGGGTTCGAAAAAACGTATTACCGTAACTGCGGCATAAAGAAGGTCTTAAGAAAACGTACAGGTGCGTATTAACCGTTTGTTTTTCGGTTGTACTTTGGCGATTGGCTCGTACAATAGTCACCAATGTTTGGCTGGGACTGTGCTGTGAAGCGTTTAAACAAGGAAAGCGAGGATGCCAGTGTTTCAGATAGCCGATCTGCTCGCTATCGTTGCAGGCGCCATCGCGGGCGCGATTGCCTTCCTTCCCTTTGTCTTTACGCTCAAGCCGGTTCTTGACGATAAGCAGAATGCGGACATGCTCAAGGGCATGGTGAGTCTGGCGGTCTCGGCAATCGCCCTGCTCGTCTTCACCTTGGTTGTGTTTGCGTTGTTCGGAGAGGCGTTTCGCATGTTCCTCCTGGGCGAGGCGATCGGCTTTGTGGCCTTTATGGCCGCCTGCGCGGTTCGTGTCGCCAAGGCGCTGCGAGATCCTCATGAGGTCGAAAGGTAAGTCGTGGAAATTTTTGAAAAGCTGCCTGATGAGATTAATCATCTGGTCAGCGAGTTCAGCTCCACCCCTGTCGTGGGCGATCTGAGCTGCGGCATCACGCAGTACTCGTTTTGGCTGATCGTCTCCACGATCGTGCTCCTGATCGTCCTGGCCGTGTTCAAGAAGAAGCAGACCCTGGTTCCCAAGGGCTTCTTCGTCAACGGTTTCGAGTACATCATCGAGTACGTCGAGAACGATATCGGCAAGGGCGTCGTGGGTGAGAACTGGAAGAAGCACTTCCCGTTCCTGTGCTCGCTTTTCCTGTTCATCCTGATCAATAACATGATCGGCCTGATCCCGGGAATGAAGCCCGGCACCGGCGCAATCGGCTCCACCGCCGCGCTCGCCATCTTCGCCTTCGTGTACTTCATCTACTACGGATGCAAGGCTCACGGCGTGATCGGCTACATCAAGAGCCTCGCCCCGCAGGGCGTGAGCTTCCCGATGAACGTGCTCGTGTGGGTCGTCGAGCTCTTCTCGACCTTCCTGCGCCTCATCACGCTCGCCGTCCGTCTGTTCTGCAACATGTTTGCAGGACACGTGGTCATGGGCTCGTTCGCCATCATGGCGAGCATGTTCATGCAGCCGCTGCTTCAGCAGGTTTCCGCGGCCCACGCCGTCGGCGCCCTGCCTTCGCTTGCCTGGCTTGCCATCCTCATCCTGATCTATGCGATCGAGCTTGTGGTCGGCGCTATCCAGGCCTACGTCTTCACGGTCCTTACCGCCGTGTATGTCTCCGAGGCAGAGGAGGTCGCGGAGGAGGAGTAGTCTTCCGTTCGCGTCTAAAGGTAAGGCAATTCGTTAAACCGCCGGTGCCCGTACCCATGGAGCCCGGCAGTTATAAAAAGGTTATCCTGCGTGAAATAAGACACGCACGACAAAGGAGGAATCGTGGGAGTTATCGGTTACGGTCTCGGTGTTATCGGCGCTGGTCTTGCTATCGGCCTGTCTGCTCTGGGTGCTACGGGTGCTATGGCCCGTCAGCCTGAGGTCCAGGGCCGCGTGTTCACCGTCTTCATCATGGGCTCCGCCTTCGGCGAGGCTCTGGCTCTGATCGGCTTCGTTGTCGCGCTGATCGTTAAATAGCACGGAGCGTCAAGTATGAATCTTTCATCCCAGAAGAGCGCGATCGCACTCTCCGCGTCCGCGGCCGCGCTGCTCATGCCGGTATCCGCGTTCGCCGAGGACGGCGCTGCCGGTGCGGACATCCTCATCCCTAAGATGGCGGAGTTCATCCCGGCGCTCATCGCCTTCCTGATCATCTGGATCGTGCTGGCCAAGGTCGCCCTGCCGGGCATCATGAAAACCATGGAGGAGCGCGGCAAGAAGATCGAGGAGAGCCTCGACGAGGCCGAGAAGACCAAGCAGGAGGCTATCGCCAAGCGCGCTGAGTCCGACTCGATCGTCACCGACGCCCGTCGTCAGGCTGCCGATATCGTTCTCGAGGCCCGTAAGGACGCCGAGTCCGAGCGCGCCCGTATCATCGAGGCCGCTCACAAGGAGGCCGAGGAGATCATCGCCAAGGCCCACACGACCGTCGAGGACGAGCGCAAGTCCATTTACGCCGGTGCCGCGAGCTCCATCGCCGACCTGTCCGTCGCTGTCGCCACCAAGATCGTGGGCGAGGCACTCGAGGACGAGACCGAGCAGAAGAAGCTCATCGAGCGCTACATCCAGGAAGCAGGTAGCCTGAATGCCGACTAGCCGCTATCAGGACAAGGTGCTCGAGACCTACGCGCGCTCCCTTATGGAAGCCGCCAAGGCCGAGAACCATGTGTTCGAGGACCTCGAGATGATCGAGCGCTTGGCTAGCGCCAGCCCCGAGATCATCGCCGTGCTCGACACCATGTCCAAGCGCGACCAGCTCGACCTTCTTCCCAAGGTGGCAGCTGCCTTTAAGTATGTTGCCGAGGAAGACGAGGATGTAGTGGGCGTGACTGTCACCACGGCGATCCCGCTCGACGACGAGCTGCGTCAAACCATCACTAAGAAATGCGAGCAGGACTTCGGCCGCAAGGTATTCCTTATCGAGCAGGTCGACCCGTCTATCGTGGGCGGCCTGGTGCTCGAGGCCCGTGGCGAGCGTCGTGATATTTCCGTCAAGACGCAGCTGCGCATCGCGCAGGAGACCCTCGCAAACTCTGCTAATACGTACGGAGGTGAAGCCTAATGTCCGAAACCCTTAATGCCCGGGATATCGCCAAGAAACTGCAGGAGCAGCTCACGAGCCTCTCCGCGACGGTCGATACGCATGAGGTTTCAACGGTCGACGAGGTAGGCGACGGCATCGCGCGCGTCTCCGGCCTCAAGAGCGCCATGGCAGGCGAGCTTCTGGAGTTCAAGAGCTCCGATACCGGTGAGACCGTCTTCGGCCTTGCCCAGAACCTTGACCGTGACGAGGTCGGCGCCGTTCTGTTTGGTGCCGTCGACTCCATCAAGGAAGGCGACGAGTGCCGCACCACGGGCCGCATTATGGATATCCCCGTGAGCCGCGCCATGCTCGGCCGCGTCGTCAATCCGCTCGGCCAGCCCATCGACGGCCTGGGTGACATCGTCGCCACGCACCGTCGTCCCATCGAGTTCAAGGCCCCCGGCGTCATCGACCGTACCCCGGTGTGCGAGCCGGTTCAGACCGGCCTGTTGGCCATCGACTCCATGGTGCCTATCGGCCGCGGCCAGCGTGAGCTCATCATCGGCGACCGTAAGACCGGCAAGACCGCCATCGCCATCGACGCTATCCTCAATCAGCGTGGCAAGGGCATGGTCTGCATCTATGTCGCCATCGGCCAGAAGGCCTCCACGGTTGCCAACATCCGCGAGACCCTCGCTCAGCACGGTGCGCTCGACTACACCATCATCGTTTCGGCCACCGCTGCCGATTCCGCCCCTATGCAGTACATCGCGCCTATGGCCGGTGCCGCTATCGGCGAGTTCTTTATGTACAACGGCGAGGACGGCAAGCCTGCCAGCGAGACCAACCCCGGCGGCCACGTGCTCGTCATCTACGATGACCTGTCCAAGCAGGCTGTGGCCTACCGTCAGATGTCGCTGACGCTGCATCGTCCGCCTGGACGCGAGGCCTATCCTGGCGACATCTTCTACCTGCACTCTCGTCTGCTCGAGCGTGCCGTCAAGATGTCCAAGAAGAACGGCTACGGTTCCATGACGGCCCTGCCGATCATCGAGACCCAGGACGGCGACGTCTCGGCCTACATTCCGACCAACGTCATTTCCATTACCGACGGTCAGATTTACCTGCAGTCCGAGCTCTTCTTCCAGGGTCAGCGCCCGGCAGTCGACGTGGGCATCTCCGTGTCCCGCGTCGGTGGTGACGCGCAGACCAAGGCCATGAAGCAGGTCGCCGGTAACCTTCGCCTGGACCTCGCTTCGTACCAGGAGCTCGCCGGCTTTACGCAGTTCGGCTCCGACCTCGACGAGGCCACGCAAAAGCAGCTTACCCACGGCGCTCGCATGACCGAGCTCCTTAAGCAGCCGCGCTACAAGCCGTTCGAGGTTTCCGAGCAGATCGTTGCGCTGTTTGCTGGCAACGAGGGCTTCCTGGACGACCTCGAGATCGCCGACGTGCTGCCCTTCCGTGCCGAGCTCATCGAGTATATGGACAATGGCTTTGGCTCGCTGCTCGACAAGGTTCGCGCCAAGAAGATCGACGATGACACCAAGGCTGAGCTTTTGCGCGTCATCGGCGACTTTAAGCAGCAGTTCATGGCCAAGCACCATGCCGACACGACTGGATCAGAGGAGAACTAAGCCCTATGGCCAACCTTCGCGACATTAAGAAGCGAATCTCCTCGGTTACCACGACCAAGCAGATCACGCGCACGATGGAGATGGTCTCTACGGCCAAGATCCGTCGTGCCCTCGATCGCTCCAAGCAGGCCGAACCCTATAAGGAGGCGCTGACCGACGTCATGTTGACGGTCGCCGGCGACGCCTCCTGTTCGGGTACCGATCCCATGCTGCAGAAGCATGAGAACGTCAAGCATGGCCTGATCGTCGTTATTGCCTCGGACCGCGGCCTTGCCGGCGGTTTCAATACGACGGTGGAGCGCACGGCCGAAAAGCTCGCCGCTTCTTGGGCGAACGACGGCATCGAGTGCGAGATCATCGCGTGCGGGCGTAAGCCGGCCGCGTATTTCCGTGACCGTGCAAACGTCATCATGCACTTTGAGGGCAACTCCTCCGAGCCCGATTTCAATCAGGCCCGCATGATTTCCTCTCATATCTGCGATGCGTATCGTGCCGGTGAGCTTGACCGTGTCGAGCTTGTCTACCACCACGCCAAGAACCGCGTGGATCAGGAGCTTCGCGTCGAGCACTTGCTGCCGCTCGATCCCGAGATGATCGCTATGGCCCACGGTCCGCGTAAGAACGAGACCGACGCCCCTAAGCGTATCTCGTCCACGTTCGAGTTCGTGCCCTCTCCCGAGCATGTTCTCGGCAAGCTTGTACCGTCGTATATCCTGACGGTCATCTACCAGGCCCTGATCGATTCGGCGGCTGCCGAGCAGGGTGCACGCCGCAAGGCCATGCACTCCGCGACGGAAAACGCCACCGCGATCATCTCGACCCTTACCCGCACGTATAGTCGCGTGCGCCAGGCTTCGATCACGACCGAGATCAACGAGATCGTCGGCGGAGCCTCAGCATTGGAGGAACAGTAATGGCTAATAACACCGTAAAGCTTGCGGTCGAGGAAGCCACCAAGAAGACGACTGCCGGTGATGGTCGCATCGTGCGTATCATCGGCCCTGTCGTCGACGTCAAGTTTGACGGCGCGGTGCCCCCGATCTACAACGCGCTCACGGTCGAGGCCGAGACCCCGATCGGTCACCTGAGCACGATCCTCGAGGTTGAGAGCCAGCTTCCGGGCGGCGTCGTCCGCACGGTCGCCATGTCCTCGACCGACGGCCTGCAGCGCGGCCTCATCGCCACCGATACCGGTGAGCCCATGAAGATGCCCGTTGGCCCCAAGACGCTCGGCCGCATTTGGAACGTCATGGGTAAGCCCGTCGACGGTAAGCCCATGCCCGAGGTGGAGGAGTTCTATCCCATCCACCATGCAGCGCCCCGCTTCGACGAGCTCACCACCAAGACCGAGATCTTCGAGACCGGCATCAAGGCCGTCGACCTGCTCGAGCCCTACATCCGTGGCGGCAAGACGGGTCTGTTCGGCGGCGCCGGCGTCGGCAAGACCGTTCTGATTCAGGAGCTCATCAACAACCTCGCCCAGGAGCACGGCGGCACCTCGGTGTTCACCGGCGTCGGCGAGCGTACCCGTGAGGGTACCGACCTGTTCCTCGAGATGAGCGAGTCTGGCGTTATCGATAAGACCTGCTTGGTCTATGGTCAGATGAACGAGCCGCCCGGAGCGCGTCTGCGCATCGGTCTGGCCGGCCTTACCACCGCTGAGTACTTCCGCGATCGCGGCCAGGACGTTCTGCTGTTCATCGACAACATCTTCCGCTTCTCCCAGGCCGGTTCCGAGGTTTCCGCACTGCTGGGCCGTATGCCGTCCGCCGTCGGTTACCAGCCTACGCTGGCTACCGAGATGGGCGACCTCCAGGAGCGCATTACCTCGACCAAGACGGGTTCCATTACCTCCGTCCAGGCTGTCTACGTCCCCGCAGACGACCTGACCGACCCGGCACCCGCCACGACGTTTACGCACCTCGACGCCACCACGGTTCTTTCGCGTAGCATTTCTTCGCTCGGCCTGTTCCCGGCCATCGACCCGCTCGCGTCTTCCTCCGACGCTCTCGATCCCTCGATCGTCGGCGAGGAGCACTACCGCGTCGCCGTCAAGGTCCAGGAGCTCCTGCAGGAGTACTCCGACCTTCAGGACATCATCGCCATTCTGGGTATGGACGAGCTGTCCGAGGAGCAGCGCCTTACGGTCAACCGCGCCCGTAAGATCCAGCAGTTCCTCTCGCAGTCCTTCCACGTCGCCGAGAAGTTCACCGGCAACCCCGGTGTCTACGTCCGCGTCGAGGATACCGTCCGCTCCTTCGCCGAGATTGTCGACGGCAAGGCCGATGACCTGCCCGAGCAGGCTTTCCGCTATGCTTCCACGATTGAGGACGTGCGCGAGCGCGCCCGCAAGATGGGGGAGAAGTAGGTTATGCGTATCCGCATCGTGTGCCCCGTGAGCTGCGCCTATGAGGGCGACGCTGCGTTTGTGTCGATTCCGTCCACGGATGGCGAGTTTGGCGTTCTGCCTGCCCATTCCAGCGAAATCTGCACGATCGACCGCGGTTACGTTCGCGTTTCCGATAAGGCCATGGGCACTGTCGACCACACGTTTGCCGTGGCCGGCGGCTATGCCCAGGTTGCGGACGATGTCGTGACCGTCCTCGCCGAGCGCGCTTGCGATCTGGCGACCGTCGACGCCGACAAGGTTAAAGCTGATATTCAAGGTTTTGAAGAGAAGCTGGGTAATTTGTCGGAGGATGATGCACGCCGCGCCTACCTCTATAATGAAATCGCATGGTGTAAGCTCAAGCTTGCCCAATAGTCAAACGATTTAGCGTTCGACCATTTGCGAACACATCATGCCCGGGATGGCCCAGCCACCCCGGGCATGCTTTTTGAAAGGGTAGACCTTGGATATTATCCGCGTTGAGGGTGGCCACGCCATCGGAGGTTCCGTGCCTGTTTCGGGTGCCAAGAACTCCGCGCTCAAACTCATGGCGGCAACGCTTCTGGCGCCGGGCAAGACGACGCTGCAGAACGTGCCCGATATTTCCGATGTCCACGTGATGGGCAAAGTGCTCAAGGGCATGGGCGCTACGATCGATGTTCTCGACGAGCACACGCTCGAGATCAACACCTCCCAGGTCGATTCCTGGGAGGCCCCCTATGAGCTCGTCGCAAAGATGCGCGCTTCCACCGCCGTAATGGGTCCTCTGCTTGGCCGCTTCCATCGCGCCAAGATCGCCATGCCCGGCGGCTGCAACCTGGGCGCCCGCAAGATCGATATGCACATCCTTGGCCTCGAAGCCCTGGGTGTTGAGTTCGATACCGCCCACGGCTACATCAACGCCAGCGCTCCCCAGGGTCTGCGCGGCACCACCGTCACGCTCGAGTTCGCCAGCGTCGGCGCAACCGAGAATCTCATTATGGCCGCCGTGCGCGCCCAGGGCACCACGGTTATCGATAACGCTGCCCGCGAGCCCGAGATCGTCGATCTGGCCAACATGCTCAACGAGATGGGCGGCAAGATTGTCGGAGCCGGCACGCCCGTCGTGACCATCGAGGGCGTGGAGGAGTTGCACCCCGTCACCCATCGCGTGGTGGGCGACCGCATCGAGGCCGGTACCTTTATCGTCGCCGGTGCGTTGATGGCAGACGATCGCGGCGTCGACGTCACGGGCTTTTGCCCCATTCACCTGGGCATGGTGCTCAAGAAGATGGAGCTCATGGGCATCGATTGCGAGCGCACCGAGAACGGCGTCCATGTGAATCGTGCCGAGCGCATCAAGCCGGTCGATATCCAGACGCTTCCGTTCCCCGGTTTCCCGACGGATATGCAGGCGCAGATCATGGTGCTCTCCGCCCTTGCCGACGGCAGTTCCGTTATCACCGAGAACATCTTCGAGAATCGCTTTATGTTTGCATCCGAGCTGGTGCGCATGGGCGCCGATATTCGCATCGAGAGCCACCACGCCATGATTCACGGCGTCAAGGGTTTCTCGGGCGCACAGGTCACCTCGCCCGATTTGCGCGGCGGCGCGGCCCTTGTCGTCGCCGGACTGATCGCCGACGGCACGACCGAGGTCTCGGCCATCCATCACATCAAGCGCGGCTACGAGCAGTTTGTCGAAAAGCTGCAGGCCCTTGGCGCTCATGTCGAGCACGCCGCTGTTCCCGATCCCGTCATCTACTAATGCAGGTTGCCTATGTTTAAGAAAAAGCCCCTCGCGGAATCCCGAAGACCTTCGACCGGCGCGCAGGCCAAGATTTATAGCCGCGATAACGTCGCCCGCTATTCCGAGCGCGCCCGTCAGCGCCGTCGCGGCCATACGGTTCGCCGTGTCGCGCTCATTGCCGTGCTCGGTGTGTTGCTGAGTGCTACGACTGCCGCCGGCCTGTGGTTTGCCACCATTATGGGCAAGCTCGGCGATTCCAATGTCATTACCGACAACCTGCGCCAGATTCTGGTCGATACCGACGAGGCCAAGGACCCGTTCTATGTGCTGCTCCTTGGCACCGACGGCCGTCCGGGCGAGGATACGTACCGCGCCGACTCGATTATCCTGGCGCGTATCGACCCTACGCAAAAGCAGGCGACGCTCATCTCCATCCCGCGTGATACCAAGGTTGTCTACAACGGTTCAACCATGAAGATCAACGCATGCCATACCTACGGCGGCGCCGAGGCCATGGTCCAGGCTGTCAATGAGCTGTGCGGCGTCCAGATTTCGCACTATGCCGAGGTCAGCTTCGATGGTATGCAGTCGTTGATTGATTCGGTCGGCGGTATCGACATTAACGCAACCGACGATGTCGACGACCCTGAGCACTTGGACATCAAGATTACCGCCGGTCAGCAGCACATGGATGGCGCGACCGCCCTTACCTATGCCCGTTGCCGCTACACCTATGCCGATGGCGACTACACGCGCATGCGTCATCAGCGTCAGGTGCTTGGTGCCCTTGCCAACCAGATTCTCAACAACTTCGATGCCACCAAGATCTTCGACCTGGTCAATTCGCTGTCCGATATGCTCGTGACCGACATGAGCGTTCAGGACATCGTCTCCACGGTCAACGCCATGCGCGGCATGGACGTCGATGGCATCTATTCGGCAAACCTGCCTTCTTACGCAGACGATACAACCATGATTGACGGCCAGAGCTATGTCTTTGTCTACGAGGACGAGCTCAAGGAAATGATGGCGCGCGTCGACGCCGGCAAAGACCCCAAGGGTCCCAATACCATGGGTCTGTCCGACGGCTCCAGCTCCACGATCGGCGACCTCAACAACAACACGTCCGACGACTACGCCAACGGCACCGCCACTTCGTCGAGCGGCTCGGACGATTCCGACGACTCGGGCGACTCGAGCGATTCGGGCTACTACGAGGAGCCCACCGGAGACGGTAACGGCTACTCTTACTAGTTCCGCCGTTCTGCCGAACGGCGGACCGGCCGACGCTGCGCGGGCCGCATTTGGACAATCTGACGTTCAACTTCAAGGGCGCGACCAGAAGGTCAGCGCCCTTTCGTTTCACGTCACCTTGCCTCAAATGCGACCCGCTCGCTGGCATTGCAAAACATCGGCGTTATCTTGGTTGGCACTTAGGGACGTTCCTTTTGTGCCGGCACTTGGGGACACTCCTTGCACCAAAAATCGCCCCGTTCTCAGGTTGAGGACGGAGCGATTTTGCTTGCCTAGATTGTTCGAGCGTCTTATGCGAAGCGAGCGACGAGCTCCTGGAGGACGTCGGTCATCTTGACGAGTGAGCTGACCGGGACAAACTCGTTGACGCCGTGGTAGCAGTAGCCGCCCGTGGAAAGGTTGGGGCAGGGCAGGCCGCGGAACGACAGCTGTGCGCCGTCGGTGCCACCGCGAATCGGAAGCACCTGGGGCTCAACGCCGCAAGCAAGGTAGGCTTCCTTGGCGACATCAATGAGCTCGGGGTAGTCGCGCACGATCTCGGCCATGTTGCGGTACTGCTGCTTGATCTCAACCGTCACACGCTCCTCGCCCAGGCGCTGGTTGAGCAGGGCAGCGGCGGAATCAATCAGCTCGAGCTTCTGCTGGAACTTTGCCGCGTCGTGGTCGCGAACGATATAGCGCGCCGTGGCGTGGTCGACGGTCGCAGACACGCCCTCAAGATGATAGAAGCCCTCGTAACCCTCGGTGTACTCCGGACGCTGCACATAGGGGAGCAGGGCGTTAAAGTCGCAGAACAGATTGCCCGCGTTGACCATGCGGCCCTTGGCGTCGCCGGGGTGAATGGACTGGCCCTCAAAGCGAACGGTTGCCTCGGCGGCGTTGAAGCACTCCCACTCCAGCTCGCCGACGGGGCCGCCGTCGACCGTGTAGGCGTACTTGCAGCCAAAGGCGTCGATGTCCAGCAGCTCGGCGCCGTGACCGATCTCCTCGTCAGGGCAAAAACAAATTCCGAGCGCGGGGTGGGGCAGCGAGGGGTCCTGAGCGATGCGGGCGACGAGTGCCATAATCTCGGCGACACCGGCCTTGTCGTCAGCGCCCAACAGCGTTGTTCCGTCGCTGCAGACCAAGTCCTCGCCCACAAGGTCATTCAGGGCGGGGAGCTTGGCGGTGCTCATGGCCACGGGCTTGCCGTCCACCGTACCGCAGACCAGGTCACCACCCTCGTAGTGCACGATGTGCGGCTTCACGCCGGCACCCGGTGCAACCTCGGTGGTGTCGAGGTGCGCGATCAGGCCCAGGGCGGGCTTGTCCTCGGAGCCAGCGCTCGCGGGGATATGCGCGCAGACATAGGCATGCTCGGTCACATGGGCATCTTCTGCACCAAGCTCGCGCAGCTCCTCGGCTAGCACGTTGGCAAGGTCAAACTGAACGGTACTCGAGGGTACCTGGTCGCAGTTTGCATCCTCGGATTGCGTATTGATCTGGACATAGCGCAAAAAGCGCTCGAGGACGTCGGGGCTCGTGGTGTTGTTTTCCATATAGACCGCTCCAATCTTGGTCGTCGTGTGCAACAAGAACTCTAGCACGGTATGCCACGGCATACTGCGACGCTTGGATGGGGTAGAATCAGCCATTGAATGAAGAAGGGACGGAAGGTCATGGAAACGACAAATAGCTCGCGCGAGCTGCATCTGACGGTGGCGAACGAAGACTACTTGGAGTGCATGGTTCGCATCGAAAGCGAAGAGGGAGAGACCAACGGCGTGCGATCGGTCGACATCGCGCAGCGCCTCGGCGTCTCCAAGGCATCGGTCAACAAGGCAGTTTCGGCACTTAAGACGTCCGAACTTGTCGAGCAATCGCACTACGGCAAAGTCATCCTGACCGAGCGCGGCCGCGAGGTTGGCACGGCTATCTGGTACCGCCATCGCCTCATCCGCACATTCTTGGTCCAGGAGCTTGGCGTCGATTTCGAGCGCGCCGATTCCGAGGCCTGCATGATGGAGCACGCGCTTTCCGAGGACACGATGAACCGCTGGCTCGCCTATCTCGAAAAGCAGGGAATTAGCGTCGAGGAATAGCGGGTTATATATGGATACGAGTTACTACAACCGCTTTGGCGCCGAGGAGCTTACGCGTCGCTTATCGAGCGAGACCCTGTTGGCGCAGGGTCCCATGGGTAGCGTGCTGATGAGCGAGTACGATGCTGCCGATATTCCACCGGCGTTTTGGAATTTGGCAGAGCCGCAGACGGTTTCTCGTATCCATCGCCTGTATGTCGCCGCCGGCGCGCAGGTACTCATCACCAATACCTTTCAGGCATCGAGCTATGCCCTCAAGCGCGATCAGATTACGCCGTCCGTGGCGGAGGTCAATCGCGGGGCCGTCGACGATGCCCGCCAGGCGCACCCCCAGCTGCTGCTGGGTTCGATGGGCCCCATCAATATTGAGTGGTTTGCTGAGGACTCTGCCGAATATCGTGAAATCCGAGGCATTGCGCGCGAGCAGGCGCACGCCCTGCTCAATGCTGGCGTTGACGGTCTGCTGATCGAGACGGTGACGTCTATCCGCAATTTGCAGCCCATGCTTGCCGGTGCTCGGGATGCCGCTGACGGCATGCCCATCCTGGTGAGTTTTGTCATTGACGATAAAGGCGACCTGTTGGGCGATGGCCTTAACATCGAGGCTGCCGTTTTGTACGCCGAAAAACACGGCGCAAGCTCGGTGGGCATTAACTGCTGTTCGCTTGCGGCCGCGAACGCCGCGGTTCTCAGGATGGTTGCATCGTCGACTACGCCCGTCACGGTGCGTCCCAACGTGGGGGATCCTGTCCAAACTCAGGATGGCCCCGTATGGCACGAGACCCCCGAAGCCTTCGCTCGGGCATGCGTCGAATGGAGGCGGGCCGGTGCCGCGATGGTGGGCAGCTGCTGCGGCACCACGGCGGTCACAACGGCTGCTATGGCCGATGCGCTCGATATATAAATAGATACCAAGAATTCGAATCGCCGCCCCGCATGGGGCGGTTTTTTGCCCGAGTGTTCTCGATGGCATTTGCCCAAACGGTGAACGCATGCGTCGGAAGGTTGCTGGGCGTGCGTTACGGGTATACCCCATGCGTACCATGATTCAAACACTGTGAGGTGTCTGCGCGTGTGCGCGATAATTCATTTTGGAACTGACGGTTGGCGTGCTCGCGTCGACGATGACTTTAATATCGACAACGTTGCCCGCGTCGCCGACGCCGTTGGTGAGCTATGGCAAAAGACCAACCCCGCTCAGACGGTATACGTGGGCTTTGATACCAGGCCGCAAGCACGCGAGTTTGCCGAACTTGCGGCGGGCGTGCTCGCAGCGCATGGGCTTGACGCCGCGCTCGTGTCCCGGCCCGTTCCCACGCCTGCTCTATCGTGGGCGGCGGCATATGACGGCGAGGCCTGCGGCGCGCTCATGGTGACGGGCTCCCATCATCCGCAGGGCTATCTGTGCCTTAAGCTTCGTATGGGAGACGGCTCGACGGCCAACCAAGATGTCATCGAGGAGCTCGAGGAGTCCATGGCCCCCGAGCCGATGGGGCTCGAGGGGCAATACCGCACGGCCGATATCATTCCCGACTACATTCAGGCGGTGGCATCGTTTGTCGATTCGTGCGCCATTCGCGCGGCCCATCTGCGCGTGGTGGTCGACCCCATGGGAGGCGCGGCCCAAGGCTATCTTGCCGACCTGCTGCGCGAGCTCGGCGTCGAGGTGCACGAGATTCATGCTGGGCAGACGGCCGGTCAAGAGGATATCTGCCCCGATCCGGTCGAGCCGTGGGTAGACGCTTGCGAGCGTACGGTTATCGAGGACGGGGCGTGCGCTGGCCTCGTGACCGATGGCGACGCCGACCGTATCGGTGCGGTCGACGAACGCGGTAGATATATCCATCCGCATCAGATTATGGCGCTCGTATTGGGCGATTTGGTCCAGTTTCGCAATTTAGAGGGGCGCGTCGTCGTAAATCTCTCGTGCTCGACGCTCGTGCGACGCATTGCCGAGGCTCTTGGCTGCCGCGTGACCGTCAAACCCGTCGGCTTCAAATATATAGCGGCGGAGATGAAGAAGGGCGGTGTCCTCTTGGGCGGCGAGGAAGCCGGCGGTATCGGTATTGCCGCACATATGCCCGAGCGCGACGGAATCCTCGCATGTCTGATCTTGTGTGAGCTCATGGCAAAGACGGGTGAGCCGCTAGGCGTATTGGTCGATCAGCTCGAGGCTAGTTTTGGTAAGACGAGCTACGGCCGACGTGATTTGCGCCTTGAGGCCGAGGATGCCGAATCGTTGCGAACGTTGCTTCCGGGCATGAATCCCAAGTCGATCTGCGGCAAGGTGCCGCTAACCGTAAGCCATATGGATGGCTTACGTCTGGCATTCGAGGATGACACCTGGCTGCTGATTCGTCCCAGCGGGACCGAGCCGGTGGTGCGCGTGTACGCCGAAGGCTTCTCGGTGGAGGAGCGCGATGAGTTGCTCGATGCCGGTTGCGCTTTGGCCAGGGGAGCCTACCAGCTCTAGCCACACGACCGTACTCTATAAAGAGAAGCTCGGTGAGCGGTAGATAACGGCTGGCAAGCGTTAAACGGATCCTAGAATGTGTAGGAAATGTGTGCGCCCAGATTCCCGCCCCGGACGCCCCTCCGGTCTGGCAATATATCTCCTTGCCGCGC
>CAKUHA010000018.1 GCA_934655755.1 uncultured Collinsella sp. | reverse complement strand
TTGTACTGGCGCGTGATGGCGTTGGGAATCTTGTACAGGTTTACAAGTTCGTCGATGAGCACCAGCATGCCCTTGTAGCCGCTGCAGACCAAAAAGCGTGCGATGAGCTTGACGTAGTCGTACCAGTCGTCGTCGCTGATGATGGTCGAGGAGCCTAGCTCGGCGCGCGCCTCGCTCTTGGTGCGATACTCGCCGCGAATCCATTTAGTCACGCGGCTCATGGCCTCTTCGTCTCCCTCTGCGACGGCCGTACGATAGCGATGGAGCATACGGGTGAAATCGAAGCCGTGGACCATCTCCTCGAGCGGAGCGAGCTGGGCATTGATGGCCGACTCGTCGGCATCGGCACACGAGGCAACCCAACGATCCAGGATAAGGTTGAGTGCGCCGCCCTCGGGGCGCGTCTTGGTCGATATGTTGCGGATGAGTTCGCGGTAGGTAGCGAGGCCCTGCCCCTGACCGCCCTGCAGTCGGCGCTCGGGGGAAAGGTCGGCATCGGCGACGACGAAACCCTCGCCCATGGCATGTGTACGAATGGTTTGGAGCAAAAAACTCTTGCCGGCGCCGTAGCGACCGACCAGGAAGCGGAAGCTCGCGCCGCCATCGGCGATGAGGCTCAGGTCGGTGAGCAGGGCGCGGATCTCGACCTCACGTCCCACGGTGATGTAGGGAAGGCCGATGCGCGGGACGACGCCGCCCTTGAGTGAGTTGAGAATGACGGCGGCGACGCGCTTGGGCACGCGGGGTGCTGCGGATGCGGTATCACTCATGGTCTAGGTATCCTCTCACGTCTGCTTCGTAGTCCTCGATGATCTGCGGCCCTGCCGCGCCAAATTCAATAACGGTGTCGCCCACCAGGTCAAAGAGGGCCTCGTTGATACTGTCGACGAGCATGTCCTCACTCTTGCCCGACTGTGCCACCGCCGATGCCGCCTGTGTCGCGTTTTGCTCGAGCAGTGCGCGAAGATAATCTGCTGCGGCGGGGGCGAGTGCGGACGTGATGTCGGCGGGCATGGCCGTCGCGGGTGTGGGTGCTGGTGCGAGGAGCGGGGCTACGACGCCAAATTGCTCGGTGGAGATGGTCGGCTCGTCAGCCTCGTCCTGCTTCACGGCCGTCGCGACTGGTCCGGCGAGCGTGTCGGGCACAGGCTCGGCGCCCGGTTGTTCGAAATACGTTGCCTTGGCATCCGCGGTCGTGTTGTCCTCGCGTTCCTCGTCGATCAAAAGCGCCTCGCGCGTCTGTGCGGCGGCGCTTCGGATATGCCCCAGCTGACTCAGGTCGATATCGATCTTGACGGGCTGGTGCGCGGCATCCCAAGAAAGCCACGCTACGATCTCGTCATCGATGATCTTGGCCAGATATTTGGGGACCTTTTCTTCCTTAAGGGGATGGGTGGGGTCCAGCGCCAGACGCAGACGCTGGTCGCAGGTGCGCATCATCTCGCCAAGCTTGCTGCTCTTCTGCCTGCTGCCGTGGATGCGCATACACTCCCAAAAGCCGTTTTGGCAGCGGTAGATGTGAATGGGGTCCAGGTGATATTCGCAGTCCTCGTGGCGCTCGGGCGCAAAGAACACGGCCGAGGCAAACATGGTGTAGGGCATGGCCGTCTCCTCCCCAAACAGACTCGCCACGATGCCGGTCTTTCGATGCGTGTCATAGTAGCGCGCCATGCGGACATATACGGCGCATGCCACGTGGCGCAGGTCGCGATGGTGGGAACGGTCGAGCCGTGAGTTATTCAGGCTATACGTGGAGAGCGCGTTGATGGCGGCCATGAGCCGCTCCTCACGCGTCTCATCGGGCGGAAGGGGGAGCGCGGGCTCGGAGGCTTTGCGACGTTTGGGAGCTTGGGTTGACGGCGCCGGCGCAAGGTCTCGCGCCGCGCGACGCAGCTCGATAAGGGCGTTGTCGAACATGACGGTTTTGGAGTCGCGAAGCAGCTTGGGATCGAGCCCGTGGAATACAGCGTAGTCCTGCAGCCATACGCGCGCGAACCGGTCGATGCCGGGCTCAAAGGCGCGATAGGCATCCCAAAAGGCCTTGATCTTGTCAAAGCCATCGTGCGGGTCGTCGACGCCAATGCCGCAGATCAATTCGTAAAGATACAGGAAAGCAAACGAGGCCGATGTCCCCTCGATATTGCCGCGGCGCACTTGGGCACGCCAGGTAAAGTAGCCGCGCAGCTGTCGGTCGCTCATGGCGTTGTAGGTGGGAAAGTACGACTTAAAGGTGCCGTTGTAGGGGCAGTCGTCCTCGAAGTCGGCCATCAGCAGGCCCTGGCGGTAAAAGAGCTCCGCCTCCGATAACCAGCGCCCTGCGCCGCCTTTGGGATCGTCTTGCCAGCGCGATATCTCGCGCATCTTGCGGTACTGGTCGGGGAGGAAGTTCTGCATCTGTCGGCCGGTCTTGAGAATCGGCTCATCAGCATAGACTTCGTTTGAGAAGCGGGCGGACTGATGAGTCCGGGCCTCGGCCATAATGCGCGCAATGAGCAACTTGATGTCCTGATCGGCCACCGCCCTCTCCTCTCCCTATACGGTGTCGGTGACCTCATATCATAGCACAGCATCAAACAGATGTTCGAGATACCGCCCACGGGTAGATTTTTGGGACATGCCTAGAAATCTACTATTAGGCGGGTTCGCCTTTGGAGCGCTGGCAAAAGGTAGATTTCTAGGCATGTCCCAAAAATCTACTGAGGGGTTAGAACAGGAGGGCGTAGATGACGGCAATGACGACGGCGGGAAGCATGTTGGCCGTGCGGAAGGTTTGAGGTCGGATAAGGTTGACGCCGACGCAGAAGATGAGCATGGAGCCCACGAGCGAAAGGCTGTCGAGTGCCGCAGCGGTCATGATGGGGGAGAGCGCACCGGCAAACAGCGTGATCGTTCCCTGGAACACGGCGACGGGCAGGGCCGAGAAGATGCAGCCACGTCCGAGTGAGGCCGTCATGGTGCAGACGATGATGCAGTCCAGCGCGCCCTTTAGAGCGAGTGTGGACCAGTCGCCGAGCAGGCCGTCCTGGATCGAGCCCACGATGGCCATGGCGCCGATGCATACCGTGAGCGATGCCGAGACAAAGGCATTGGTGAACTCGTTGTCGCCCTCGCTGCCGGTTTTTCGCTTGAGCCATTCGCCGAGGTTTTCGATCGCCGCCTCTAGATTGATGGCCTCACCGATGAGCGAGCCCAGGGCAAACGAGACGATCAGCATGGTGGTGCCGGTGGTCGAGAGGGCGTCGCCGTCGATGACGAGCATCTTTTGCATGGTTCCGCCCAGGCCGATAAACAGGACGCACAGCCCCGACGCCTTCATGAGCGTGTCCTGGATCCGGGGCGTGATAAAACGCCCGCCTGCCAGTCCCAAAAGGCCGCCTGCAATCAAAAGTGCTACGTTGATGATCGTTCCCAAACCCGGCATGAACCCTCCTGTATTGATGCCAACGCGGCAATCGTAGCAGAACGGAGGCGCAAGGCTGCGCTATAACACGTCTAATACGTCATGTATGCGGTATTCGAACGTCGCAGATACAATGCCGCTCGAGGTCTTACGGCACGATGTACGAGGCGTAATCGAAGCGAAGCGTCATGAGACGCTGCGGGGACTCGATCGCCGCCGCAATGATATCGGCGTCGCGAGCGCGGTCGAATCCTTCGAGCCGCAGCTCATACGAGATGTCCTCGTTTTTTTGAAGAACCCGGGTGGCTAGGAGTTTCTCACCGTCGAATTCCTCGGTCTTGCTTCCGTCTGCACCGATGGCATACAGGCGCAACGTGGCGGAGGTCGCGGGGTCGACAACCGTGATCTTTTCAATTCTGTTACGGTCTCTCTTTGCCCCCAGCAATGTGAGAACCGAGGGCGCCACGATTTCGCCCGAAGGCAAAAAGACGAGGTCGACAGTCTTGGGGAACGTGATAAGGGTGTTTTTTCGGGTGGGATTGTCGACGGCGACTGGCTCAATACTTGCGGCGTCGACGGTTTCCGTGTGGTCGAGCGCGACCATCATGCAGCAGTTGCCCTCGTCGACATCTGGGGGTGCCACAAAGCCTAGGCTGTCATCGGGCTGGTCATTGCTTGGTTCGGCAGCGGTGCCTCCTGATGTTTCGGAAGGAGCTGCGGTGTTGTTATCTTGCGACGGTGCATCGTCTGCGATATCAACACGCGCTGACGTTTCCGCGTCCTCGTCCTTGTCCTCTGGGCGACCGCTCATTTCGCCGGGCGTGGGGGAGGCAATCCCGATGGCCCCCGTTCCGCTCCAGGCCATTTGGAGGAGCGCCGGATCGGCAAAAATGCGCTGCGCACCTTGTGCCTGGGCGTCGATATCGATAGGGCAGGGTTCCGACCCACGTATGACGCTGAGTGAGCCCTTCTGTGTTTTGTTCTGGCCTTTTTGGTCGCCCGAGCCGAGCGCGAAGAGCGATAGGGGAGCTTCTCCTGTTGCGACGGCGTCGGTGCCTGCCTTGGTTAGCTGCAGTGATGCCGCGTAGGAGATGGTGGGCTGCGCGCCATCGGCATTCGAGGGAACGCAGCCCAGGCATACACCTCCTCCTTCTGTACTCATTGCGCTGTCGAAGGCGACCTTCGCCCCGTTCGCCGAGTCATCGATCGGGGCGATGTCGATGCGCAGTCTTGCGTCGCAAACGTCGCCATCGGCATCGACCGCAACTGATTTCCACGTGCAGGTGGCACAACCCGCCTGGGGGCCATTTTCCCTGTTCGGACGTTTGATATCCACGACTATCGAGCCGTCCGTATCGCAGGTAAGGCATCCCGAGGTCGAGATTGTCGCCTGCGCGAGTGAAAACCGCTTGCATGCAATGGCGCTCGACAGAGCTGGCGCGGGGCTTAGGGCCGTCGGTAAGGAGTCTGCCATGACGGGTGTCGCCCAGGCGGCGAGAGGCGTTCCGGTCGCCAGCGCGCTGCAGAGCGCGGCGACGGGCAAAAGTTTTCTGGGTGCCATGGTTCTCCTTACTGTCCAATCTTCCGTCTTGCCGTGTCTGGCCTATCGGCTTCGTTTGATGTTCAGGCCAAGACACAATACGGCCATGCCCGCGGCGGCGATGCAGACCGAAGCGGGTGCCGATGCATCACCGGTTTGGGCGAGCGCCTCGTGATGGTCGCCGCGGTCAAGCGCCGTGAGGTCGACAGTCACCTGTGTGGCGGCCTGTGCCTGATCTTGCTGGGCAAGTGCCGCTGTCGGGGCGAGCGTCAGAATGCCGGCGACGACCACCAACGCGATGGCTCTAAGACGCGACGTGCGCACCGGGCTCAACCGTCCAGGTGATGCTTGCTACCGAGTCACCGGTTTCAGCCTTATTCGCAGCGCTTGTGAGGTGGTAAATGTCACGGGTGACGCGGGCGACGTTTCCACTTGCCTTAAGCTTGATTTTGTCCTTGCCGCCCGTAATGCCCTGGTAGCCCATGTCGAAGGCTTCATTCTTGGAAAGGTCGATGCCCGTTCCCTGCGTTGCGGCGTAAGCGTCTTGGAGGCTGTCTGCCGGGCCGACCTTAAAGTCGATGGAGTTCTGGGCAGATCCGGCCTTGGCGTCGGCGGCGATGGTCCAAGTATTCGTGGCGTCAATCTTCATATTAGTAACGTGAATGCCGTAGGCCGAGAGGTTGTCGATGGTGATGGCATCCTCGGAAGGACACTGAAGCGTGCCGTCGGCCTGGGCAACAAACGGAATGACCGTCGGGGCCTTGAACGAAATGTTGTCGATTTCGGTCCTGACCCTGACATCGGTGGTTCCGACACGCCCTTCTGCCATGGCCGGTGTCGGTCCGGCGCTCATTGCAAGCATGAGCGCCAGCCCCGCGCCCACGGCGAGCGCTCTGGCTCCGTTTGGGTTCCTGGTGATGTCCATAGTTGTTCCTTTCTATTCGCCGCGGGCCACCCCGCGATGATTGGACGAATGCTAGGCGAGCCTCGTGCAGCGCCACGGTTCCGAAAAGCTAGCCTTCTGCCTGCTCCACCCGCACTTTGACGCGTGTGGGGTTGCCATGGTCGTCGTAGGTCTTGGCGTCAAGCGCCTGAATCTCTATGTATGCCTCGCCCTCCTCAACCTCTCCGGCGGGGCAGGTCTCAACCGTCTTACCTGCCTCGACTACGCCGGATTCGTAAATGGTCTTGTCGTTTTGGATGACGCGGAAGCGCTGGGGAAACTTGTTGTCTTTAACGTTTTGCACATTGACGCGCAGCTTGCCGCCCGCCTGCAGCTGGGCCACCGGTGCGACGGATATCGTCATCATGTTGTTGCGGACGATGGCGTCGAGCTCGTCCTGGATCTCCTGGCGCGTTTTGCCCTCGGCCGTCGTGATCGAGGTGCCCGCTTCGGGCAGGGGCTGCGATTGCCAGGCATACAACCCTACGGCGACGAGGGCGCAGACGATCGCCAGGCAGGCAACGATGAGCTTCTTGCGATGTCCCGGACTCGCGGGTCGGGGTGGCTTCTTCGCACTCATGCGGCATCCTTGGCATTGTAGACGCGCGCAAATGTGGACGGGTCTGCCCCAAAGAGCATGTGAAGCATCAGACGGCGTGAGTAGATAAGCTCATCGAAATCGGGAGGGAGCTTGATGTCGTGGATGTACGCGATGGAGTGAGCGAGTGCCGAGAACGACTCGGGGTCGCAGATGACATCGGTGGTGACGTGGTAGACCGCCGTATCGGGGAATGCCTCTTCGTCGAAGGGCAAGAGATAGGGGTCGTCGTCGACTTCGATGGCGATGCCGTACTGGGGCCAGTAATATGCCATGGGAACCTCCCTGCTCTTGGGCCAAAACTTCCATCGGCTTTGGCTGTCGAGACCGACCGTATCAGCCGCTACTTGACCAAAAGCTGACCAAACACTTGACGGAATTGCATCGCCGCAGGTAACAGGTGGTAAAAATTATCCCAACATTTTTCGAGTGCCAATTTCGCGATTGTTGGCGGTGAAACGATATGTGTCTAAAACATCGCCTACCGAGATCTGCCAGCCGCTCGCCGAATTGCACGAACGTAAAAATCCTCAATTATGGAGACGGTCTCGAACACGTCACCGAAACGATGCGGTAACATCTCCCTGCAAACACTGTAGTTAGCTAAAGGGGAGTTCTGCATGTCTGCAACCATCAAACCCTTCACCGATGAGTTCGAGGAATACGGTCGCGACGAGTCTCGCTCGTCGGGCGAGGCCTCGAGTATCTCGTTTCCAACATCGGAAGACGAGGTTCGCACCATCCTGCGGCAGCTCCATGCCGACCGTGTTCCGGTAACCGTCCAGGGCGCTCGAACGGGCCTCGCTGCCGGCGCCGTGCCTCATGGCGGCCACATCCTCAATACTTCCCGCATGAATCGTTACCTTGGTCTTCGCCGCGATGACGAGGGCCGCTTTCTGCTTCGTGTGGAGCCGGGCGTCGTGTTGTCGGAGCTGCGTAAACAGCTGGGCAAGAAGGCGCTTCCGACCGCAGGTTGGGACCAGGCTTCGCTTAAGGCTTACGAGGAGTTTCAGGCGGCTCCCGAGCAGTTCTTTCCTACCGATCCCACCGAGGCATCTGCCTGCCTGGGCGGTATGGCGGCATGCAACGCTTCCGGCGCCCGTAGCTACGCTTACGGCCCCATGCGCCCTCACGTCACGGGCCTTCATGTCGCGCTGACCGACGGTGACCTGCTCGAGCTTCGGCGTGGCGAAGTTTTTTCGCAGGGTCGTCGCCTTTCGCTCGTCACGGCGCAGGGTCGCACGCTCGATCTCGATCTGCCCGGCTACATCATGCCCAAGACCAAAAATGCCTCGGGCTATTTCGTCGCGGACGACATGGATGCCATCGACTTGTTTATCGGTGCGTGCGGCACACTCGGTGTCATCACCGAGCTCGAGATTGCCCTGCAGGCGGCGCCTGCGGTCGTTTGGGGCGTGAGCTGCTTCTTTGACAACGAAGACAAAGCCGTGTCCTTTACCGATTCCGTGCGTCCCGTCCTATCCCATGCTGCTGCCATCGAGTATTTCGATGCTGGCGCCCTGGATATCCTGCGCCGTCAGCGCGAGCAGTCGACCGCGTTTGCCTCGCTCCCCGCGCTCAACAAAGACGCCAAGGTCTGCGTTTACGTGGAACTCGACTGCGACGACGAGGCCCAGGCGACCGAGGAGCTGTACCACCTGGGATGGGTACTGGAGCTCGCGGGCGGCCGTGACGATGCGACATGGGTCGCGCGCACCGAGGTCGATCGCGAATGCCAGCGATTCTTCCGCCATGCAGTTCCCGAGAGCGTCAATATGCTCATCGATGAGCGCCGCCGCACCGATCCCACCATCACCAAGCTGGGCTCGGACATGTCGGTGCCCAATGCGCGCCTGGCCGATGTCATCGCCCTCTATCGCAAAACGCTTGCCCAAAGCGGTCTCGAGTCCGCCGCGTGGGGCCATATCGGCAACAACCACCTGCACGTGAACATTCTTCCGCGCGATGCGCAGGACTACCGCCGCGGCGGAGAGCTTTTTGCCCAATGGGCTTCCGAGGTCACGGCCATGGGCGGCGCCGTCTCCGCCGAGCACGGCGTCGGCAAGATCAAGGCGGGTTTTTTGGAAACGATGTACGGCCACGAGGCCATGGTTGAATCGGCGCAGCTCAAACTCCAGCTCGATCCTGCCGGACAGCTGGGCCGCGGAAACCTGTTTTCGGAGAAGCTCTTGGATGAACTCGTCCAGAAAGGGGGCGCGTGAAGATGAGCGATTTCCATATGGTGGTGTGCGTCAAGGCGGTGCCGGGAAGCACCGAGGTCAAGATGGACCCCAAGACCAATACGATTGTGCGCGACGGCAAGCAGGCGGTCATCAATCCCTTTGATGCGAGCGCCCTGGAGTGCGCCCTGGCGCTGAAGGACGACTTTATCGGCTTTGGCATGGATGTGCGCGTGACGGTAGTGTCGATGGGCATTCCCGCGACCGAGTCGCTGCTGCGTGACTGTATCGCCCGCGGCGCCGACGATGCCCTGTTGCTGACCGACCGCGCCTTTGCGGGCGCCGATACCCTGGCTACCACCTATGCGCTCAAATGTGGTATCGAGGCGCTCGATGAAGACTTTGACCTGCTCATTTGCGGCAAGATGGCGGTAGACGGCGATACCGCCCAGATTGGCCCCGAGCTTGCCGGCGCCTTTGAGATTCCCTGCGTGACCGACGTGAGCTGCGTACAGAGTGCGGGCTTTACGACGTGTGGCTCGCTGGCGCTCGTCCACGGATGCGACGCCGGTGAAGAGACGGTTTATCTGGAGATGCCGTGCGCGATGACGACCGCTAAGGAGATCGGCCAGCTGCGCATGCCGAGCATCGCCGGCATTCGTGCGGCCGAGGATGCGGACGTGCGCGTGGTTAATGCTGTCGACGTTCATGCCGACCCCGCGCGCTGCGGCCTTGCCGGCTCGCCGACGCAGGTCGTGCGCTCGTTTGTGCCCGACCGCGACCAAACGTGTGAGGCCGTTGAGGGAACGGCGTCCGAGCAGGCGGCAAAGCTTGCCAAGATTATCGAGGGGATGGCATAGATGAGCGGACTGATTATCGATAGCGAAGCCTGCATCGGCTGCGGTCGCTGCGTTCGCGCCTGCGCCTCGGGCGGCATTGTGGTGGAAGGCGAGCGCCCCAACCGCTGTGCCCGTGTGACCGAGAGCTGCGTCCTGTGCGGCGGCTGCGTCGACGCCTGTCCCGTTAACGCCATCTCGATTGAGCGTGACGAGGCCGCCGGCGCAGCTGATCTCGACGCATACCAAGACATTTGGGTATTCGTGCAGACCGACGAGCACGATACCGTAGCCCCTGTGGCCTATGAGCTCATGGGCAAGGGCCGCGAGCTTGCCGATGCCCGTGGCTGCCGCTTGGTGGCACTGGTCGGTGTGAGCCCCGAGAGTTCACTCGAGGAGCTTGAGCATTTGGTTTGCGCCGGCGCCGACGAAGTGCTGGCCTGTCGCGACGAGCGCCTGCGTCAAAACGACGCGGAGGCCTATGCTCGTCTGATCTGCGATCTGGTTGCCGAGCGCAAACCCGAGGCCATCCTCTACGGCGCGACCGCCTTTGGTCGCGAGCTGGCGCCTGGCGTTGCCGTCCGCTTGCAGACGGGCCTTACGGCCGACTGTACCGTGCTTTCGATGGATACGGAAACGGGTTTGTTGCAGCAGACGCGCCCGGCGTTTGGCGGCAACCTGATGGCCACCATCATCTGCCCCAATCACCGTCCCCAGATGGCAACGGTGCGTCCCGGCATCTTTAAGGCGCCCGATTTTGACTACGGCCGTTCCGGCACGATCACCCAGGTGACGCTTGCGGAAGACGTCAAAGCTCGTGTCGAGATCTCGATTCCCGCCGAGGAGTGGGGACAGCAGGCCTCGATTGCCGATGCCGAGCGCCTGGTTGTGGTGGGCCGCGGTATCGGTTCCAAGAAAAATCTTCCGCTGATGCGAAAACTTGCCGAGGCCCTGGGTGCCGAGCTTGGCTGCACGCGCCCCGTGGTGGAGGCCGGCTGGTTGGAGTATCGCCATCAGATCGGTCAGACGGGCGTATCGGTCTCGCCTAAGCTTCTTGTGAGCATTGGCGTCTCGGGTGCCATCCAGCATCTTGCCGGCATCGGTGGGGCGGAGTGCATTATCGCCATCAACGAGGACCCGGATGCCCCCATCTTTGGCGCCGCCCAGTACAAGGTTGTCGGCGACGCCGTCGAGGTCGTCGAGGAGCTGCTGGCCCAGCTAGGGAGCTAGGCACGCGCCAGCCAATCGCGCATCTCGTCCTTTAGACGCTCCCAGGTCGCCTGTGTGGTGGGGTCGGTAAAGGGCCGCGTAATGCCAAAGGGCGCGTCGAGCAGGCGGTAGGTATCGCCTTGCTCGCGCGCCAGAGCACGGCTTGTCGGATAGACGAGCTCAAACATAAAGCAGATGAGCCCCACCAGGTAGTCCGCGGGCTCATCGCGCTCATCGCGCGCGACGCAGCGATGCCCGTCAAAGGCGGCAAGCGCCGGTGCCGAGAAGTGGCTGGCAAGAAACGTGTCCTCATCCACTTTGAGGACGGTGTCGACGGCGCTGTCGGCGATGGTGCGCATAATGTCGATCTTGTCGCCGTCGCGCACGATATCGCAGAAGCGCCGCGTGCGCTCGTCGAGCTGCGTGGGCAGGCGAAAGTCGCTGTGATAGGCAATGCTCGCGCAGATGAGCTCGTCTTCCGCCGGGTTGTCGATAAACTCGCGGATGCTTGTTGTGGCAGGCGCGTCGGCGGGATTCTCGCCAAAGAGGACCTCGACGCCCAGCGCCGCATGGCTCATGCTCTCGGCATCCTTAAAGGTGTCCCAGCGTCGCAGCTGCTCAAAGCGGCCCATATCGTGCAGCAGGCCGCAGAGCCAGGCCAGGTCAATATCTTCTGACGACCAGCCCTGCTCGCGCGCTATGGCATCGCATGCCTCGGCCACGTGGTACGTGTGCTCGATTTTGAGTGCGATGCGCGGGTTGGTGGCGTCGTAGGCATCGGTGTAGCTTTTGAAGGCCACGCGCGCCCGGTCTCGATCGATAGCTGTCATAATGACTTCCTAAAAAGTTGTGTCTTTCGATCCGGTGGCAATTGTAGGTGAACTCGGTTGCTGCCGGATGATGATTCTGCCGTGTCGCTACGTGCGGCTCGGAGACCTTGTCAGGATGAGGAGCGTATGGTGCTCAAAATCGTTAGAACCGTCTGGCCGGTGATGCTTACCTATGTTGCAATAGGCGCGCCGTGCGGAATGATCATGGGGCAGACGGGAATGGAACCCTGGATGGTCTTTGCCCTGAGCAGCACGTTTGTGACGGGCAGCGGCCAGTTTATGATCTGCAACCTGTGGCTGGCGGGCGTACCGGCGGCATCGATTGTCGCGAGCGTCGCTGCGATCTCCTCACGCTTCGCACTTTATTCGGCGTCGATTGCACCGCATCTGACGGGTGCCTCGAAGCGTCAAACACTGGCGGTTGCCGCGACGCTCACCGAAGAAGCGTACGGCATCTCGCTTGCCAAGTTGGTCGAGGGGGATGACTGGGGCCCGCGCGAGTCCTTTGCGCTCAACGTGATCCTCATCGCAACGTGGGGCGTCTCCTGCACGATGGGCGCCGTTGTCGGCGCCGTCATCGATGTTCCCACCGCTATTGCAGGTTTTGTCTGCACCTCGCTCTTTATCTGTTTGCTCTTTTCACAGCGGCTGTCGCGCGGCAACGTTGTCGCGGCGGTTTCGGGCGCGGTGTCCGTCGCTATATGCAAGTTTTTTGGGTGGACGAATGTCGCTGTGCCGGTGAGCGTGCTCGTCGGTGTTGCCGTGGCGCTCGCGTGCGATGCCCTTACGGATGGAAGGGGTGCCCGCGATGCCCGTTAACGAGTTCTTGGTCCTGTGGCTGTCGTCGTGGGCTGCCATCGCGTTCTTCCGCATCGCGCCGGCGTTCGCCTTGCGCGGGCGGACCCTGTCGCCGCGCGTTACCGAGGCTCTGGGCTACATTCCTCCCGCTGCCTTTGCCGCGCTGGTTGCCAACGACTTGGTGAGCCCCGGGGCGTTCGATGCGGGGCTGTGGCCGGGCGTGGTTCCTTGGATCGCGGCCGCCGGCGTCGTGGTGGTGGCGATAAAGACAAAATCGATGTTGTGGTGCTGCGTTTCGGGCATCGTGCTCTATATCGCCTTGAGTCTCGTGTAAGGCCAAGGCGCGCTTGCCGCCTTGGCCTAACGAATCGAATTTCTCATCGAGCTGGTCTGCTTCTTCTGGTACCATGGTCAAACTTTACCGTAGCAAAGCATGACGTGGGCTTTTGTTCCCCGTCAGCGGAAATGGGGGTTTCATGGCACAGGAAGCAACCGCCACCGAGCAAAAGAAATTCAAGGTCCCGCGTATCCCGGGCGACATCATGATCTATCCCATGATCGTCGGCCTTTTGCTCAACACCTTCTGCCCGCAGGTCTTTGAGATCGGCGGCTTCTTTACGGCTGCCTGCCGCGGTGGCTCCAACACCATCGTCGCCGCGATCCTGCTCTTCGTGGGTGCCGGCATCAGCTTTAAGTCCACGCCGGGCGCTATCAAGACCGGCATTGTCGTGCTGATCCCCAAGCTTGTCGTTGCGGCGGCTCTCGGCTTGGGCGTGGCTTATTTCTTTAACGACAACTTCTTGGGCCTGAGCTCCGTGTCTATCATCGGCGGCATTACGTTCTGCAACATGGCGCTCTATACGGGCATCATGGGCGAGTTCGGCGACGAGTCCGAGCAGGGAGCCGTCGGCATCCTTTTCTTTACGGCCGGTCCCGCCGTCACGATGATCATCCTCGGCGTCTCGGGTCTCGCCAACATTCCCGTCGGCACTATCATCGGCTCTATCCTGCCGCTTGTTATCGGCATGGTCCTGGGCAACCTGTTCCCGTTCATCAAGAACCTGCTGGTCCCCGGCGCCAATCCCGCGATCGCCGTCATCGGTTTTCAGCTCGGTGCGTCCATGAGCCTTTCGAGTTTCATCACCGGCGGCATCTCGGGCATCCTGCTGGGCCTGATCACGCTCTTTATCGTCGGCCCCATCACCTTTGCCTTTGAGCGCCTGTGCGGTGGCAACGGCAAGGCTGCCGTTGCATGCTCCACTATCGCCGGCACGGCTATGACCACGCCGGTCGCGCTTGCCGAGGTTGCGCCGCGCTATGCCGAGCTTGCGCCCACCGCGTACGCCCAGATTGCCACCGCCGTTATCATCACGGCGATCATGGCTCCGATCCTGACCGGTTGGGTCGATAAGAAGTTTTGCCAGGGCAAGGAAGACCTGTCGGTTGCCGGTGTCGAGGCTATCGAGGAGGCTGTCGCGACCGATATCGACGGCGAGTAGTCGTCTCTGCGAATCAATGAAACGGCGCGTGCAATTCGCGCCATCAGAGCGTCCGAACGGCATCTGTTATCCAGAGCCATTCGGACGCTCTGCTATTATTCCCTTTACCCCTGCGGAGTAAGGGGTGTTTGGTGCCCGGGCATGACTCGGGCGATTCTGGCCACTTGGATATAGAGGGGATGGAACCTAGTGGTTAAGGCGCTCAAGATCGAGATATTTATGCTGTGCATGATTATTCTTATCGGGCTTGCCGCACGAAGCCGTCGCTCCTTGTTCTCGAGCACTCAGCAGCTTTTGTTCAGCATGCTGGGCTACACGTCTGCCGCGTACATTTTCTTCGATATGACCTGGACGCTCTCAGACGGGGTCAACACCTCCGTGGGTATCGCTGCCAACTGGATTTCCAACGCGGTTTCGTTTTCGCTGTTTGCCATCGCGTGCCTCATATGGTTCATCTATTCCGAGACGATGCAGGGATCTCGACTTCTGACCACACGCTCCAGGGTGGTGCTCGTGACGCTTCCAACGGTGCTGGTGGTCGTGTTGGCGTTTACGAGCTGCTGGACACATGCGTTGTTCTATATCGATGCGCAGGGTGCATATCGTCGCGGCGCAGCTTATATGATTCAGCCTATTGTTAGCTACTGCTACGTCATATATACGTCCCTGCATGCCTTTGTCCATGCTCGAAAAGTCGAAAGCCTGCAAAAGAAGGCCATCTATCGCACCTTGGCGTTCTTTGCTATTCCCGCCCTGGTGGGCGGCACCTTTCAGGTCGCATTTTCGGTGCCCGGTCTTTGCGTCGGCATAATGATTAGCATTTTGCTGCTCTATATCGTTTACCAGGAGCAGCTGATCTCGACCGACCCGTTGACTGGCCTCAACAATCGCAACCGCTTTGAGACCTATATGCTGTCGCTGTTCTCAAATGCTGATCAAGCTGACGATGTGTATCTGCTTATGATGGATGCCGATGGCTTTAAGCAGATTAACGACCATTATGGACATGTGGAAGGCGACCATGCCCTTCAGGTTGTCTCTGCCGCGCTCAAGGACGTTTGCTCGACGTCTGGCGGTTTTATCGCACGTTATGGCGGTGATGAGTTCGTGGTGCTCCAGAAAGCGGCAACGGAGCAGGAGATCGCAGGCCTGTGCGCAGCGATTGACGAGGAACTCGCCCGCGCCGAGGTGCCGTATCTGTTGCAGATGTCTATCGGTTACGCGCGGGTTGGCGATGGGGTCGATACCTGGCAAGATTTGCTTCGCGCCGCCGATGCGGAGCTCTATCGCGTCAAGGGCGAGAAGAAGAAAGCCGGCGTTCAGGTACGCTAGAAAAATAGGGGCGCACGACCGCATTGATGGCCGCGCGCCCCTTTTGCGTTGGCGGGATTAGTGGCGGCTGTCGAAGATGCGCCTCGTCTTTTTCTCGGAACGCGGCAGCTCGCTAGGCTTTTTTGGGTTTATTGACGATGATGATGCCGCCGCAGACCAACAGCAGGGCGACCATGACGGTAACGGGGCTCGTGCCAGCGCCCTCGCCGAGCAGCAGTGCGCTCAGCAGCACACCGAAGACCGGGTTCATAAAGCCAAAGACCGAGACGCGACTGACGGGGTTGACGGCAAGCAGGCGCGACCACAGCGAGTAGGCGACCGCGGAGATAAGCGCCATGTAGATGATGAGAGCGATGGCGGGGACGATCGCCGTGGGGAAGAGCGCGCCGCCCATCAAAAAGCCGATGGCGGTGAGGGCCAGGCCGCCGACTAAAAACTGCCAGCCGGCAAGCAAAACGCCGTCGTGCTCGCGCGAGAAGATGCCGATGAGGCAGGTCGAAAGGGCGCCTGCGACGGTGGACGCCAGGATAAATCCCTCGCCGTCGAGCGTGAAGCCAAAGGTGCCATCTGCGCCCGAAAGGTTGACGAGCGCGACGCCGGCAAAGCCCAGCACGCAGCCGAGCACCTTGGCCGCATCGAGCTTTTCGGTGCGAAACGCCAGGGCGGCAAAGAGGATGGCTAGGAAGTTGGCGCTGGCCTCGATGATGGAGCTCGACATGGCGCTGGCGCGCGAGAGGCCAAGATAGAAAAAGAAGTACTGACCGATGGTCTGGAAGAGCGACAAGATGCAGATGGGCTTGATATCGCGCGCCTGCGGAACAAGCGGGCGGCGCTGGGCCGCGCTCATGCCAACAATAACCAGCATGCCGGCAAGGGTGAACCGCAGGCCCGCAAAGAGGAGCTGCGAGGCGCTATCGTGCGCGGGGATGCCAAAGAGCGCGTAGCCGATCTTGATGCAGGGAAAAGCCGATCCCCAGAGCGCACAGCAAATGAGGCAGCCCAGGATGAGTCCGGGCAGGGTGGCGAGATACGGCTTACGGCTTTCCATGATGACCTTCCTACATACACGAAGCAAAAAAGAACCCGCCACCGGCGACGCCGGTGGCGGGTGTTGTTACCCGAGGGGATTGTACCCGATGGGAGAACTTTAAGCGAAGTAGGCTACGCCGCTCTCGAAGATCGGCATGAACTTATCGCCGGGGACATGCTCGGGCACGTTGCGGTACAGGTTGTCGCCGCGACGCTCGGCGTGGCCCATCTTGCCCAGGACACGGCCATCGGGGCTCGTGATGCCCTCGATGGCGAGCGCGGAGCCGTTGGGGTTGACGGAAAGATCCATGCTGGGCTTGCCGTCCTCGCCCACGTACTGCGTGGCGACCTGGCCGTTGGCGATGAGCTGGGCGAGCACTTCGTCGTTGGCGACAAAGCGGCCCTCGCCGTGGCTGATGGCGACGGTGTAGGGGTCGTCGAGGCTGCACTGCGACAGCCACGGGGACAGGTTGGACGAGATACGGGTGCGCACCAGACGGCTCTGGTGACGGCCGATGGTGTTGAACGTCAGCGTGGGCGCATCGGGTGTGGCGTCGACGATGTCGCCGTAGGGCACCAGGCCGAGCTTGATCAGGGCCTGGAAGCCGTTGCAGATGCCCAGCATCAGGCCATCGCGGGCCTTGAGCAGGTCGCGGACGGCCTCGGTGACCTCGGGGGCGCGGAAGAACGCCGTGATGAACTTGGCGGAGCCGTCGGGCTCGTCGCCGCCCGAGAAGCCGCCGGGGATCATGACGATCTGGCTCTCGCGGATGCGGCGTGCAAGTTCATGGGTGCTCTCGGCGACGGCCTCGGGCGTGAGGTTGTTGATCACGAAGGTATCGGCCTCCGCACCGGCAGCGCGGAAGGCGCGGGCGCTGTCGTACTCGCAGTTGTTGCCGGGGAACACGGGGATGACCACGCGCGGGCGGGCGATCTTGGCGCCACCGTACACATGGATATCCTTGGCGCGGAAGTCGATGGTCTCGACCTCGGCAGTCTCGCCGGCGCTGCGGTAGGCAAAGACGCCCTCGATGCCGCTCTCCCAGGCCTCCTGGAGCTCGGAGAGCTCGATGACCTCGGAGCCGGTGTCGATGACATAGCCCTCGACGGTGGTGCCGAGGGGCTCGACGACAACGCCGTCGGCGACCTCGGGCAGCTCGGCGTCCTCGGCGAGCTCGACGATAAAGCTGCCATAGAGCGGGGTGAAGAGGCTCTCCACGTCCACATCCTCGGCAAGCTCGATACCGATCTGGTTACCGACGCACATCTTAAAGAGGCTCTCGGCGCCGCAGCCGTAGCCGGGCGTGGAGACGGCCAGGGCGTCACCGGTGGCGGTGAGCGCCTCGACGGCATCGAATGCGGCGAGCAGCTGCTGGGCGTCGGGGCGGTAGTCCTCGCCGTAGGTGGCGGGGGCGATACGGACGACGCGGTGCGTCAGGCCCTTGAACTCGGGGGAGACGGCGCGCGCTGCGCGGCCAACGGCGACAGCGAAGCTGATCAGGGTCGGCGGAACGTTGAGCTCGCCGGCCTCGTCCTCAAACGAGCCGCTCATGGAATCCTTGCCGCCGATGGCGCCGGCGCCCAGGTCGACCTGGGCCATGAGGGCGCCGAGTACTGCTGCCATGGGCTTGCCCCAGCGCTCGGCCTCGGTGCGCAGGCGCTCGAAATACTCCTGGAAGGAGAGGTAGGCGCGCTTGTGCTCAAAGCCGGCGGCTACGAGCTTGGCGATGGACTCGACCACGGACAGGTAGGCGCCTGCAAACTGGTCGGCTTCCATCAGGTAGGGGTTGAAGCCCCAAGCCATAGCGCTCGCCGTGGTGGTCTCGCCGTCCACGGGGAACTTGGCGACCATGGCCGAGCTCGGGGTGAGCTGCGTCTTGCCGCCAAAGGGCATGAGTACGGTTGCGGCGCCGATGGTGGAGTCGAAGCGCTCGGACAGGCCCTTGTTGGAGGCGACGTTGAGGTCGGTGACGAGCGAGGTCATGCGCTCGGCAAGCGTGGTGCCGGCCCAGCTGGGCTGCCACACGCTGCGGGCGCAGACGTGGGCGACCTGGTGCTTGGGCGCACCGTTGGAGTTGAGGAACTCGCGGGACAGGTCGACGATGGCGACGCCGTTCCATGCCATGCGCATGCGCGGCTCGGCGGTAACCTCGGCGATAACGGTCGCCTCGAGGTTCTCCTCAGCGGCATAGCCCATGAACTCCTCGACGTCACCGTCGGCGACGGCACAAGCCATGCGCTCCTGGGACTCGGAGATGGCGAGCTCGGTGCCGTCTAGGCCGTCGTACTTCTTGGTCACGGTGTCCAGGTCGACATACAGGCCGTCGGCAAGCTCGCCCACGGCGACCGAGACGCCGCCGGCGCCAAAGTCGTTGCAGCGCTTGATCAGGCGGCAGGCATCGCCGCGGCGGAACAGACGCTGCAGCTTACGCTCGACCGGGGCGTTGCCCTTCTGGACCTCGGCACCCGAGGTCTCGATGGACTCGGTGTTTTGGGTCTTGGAGGAACCGGTGGCGCCACCGATGCCGTCACGGCCGGTACGGCCGCCCAGCAGGATGATCTTGTCGGTGGGGGCGGGGCACTCGCGGCGCACGTGGTTGGCCGGGGTAGCGCCCACGACGGCGCCGACCTCCATGCGCTTGGCCACGTAGCCGGGGTGGTAGAGCTCGTTGACCTGGCCGGTGGCAAGGCCGATCTGGTTGCCGTAGCTGGAGTAGCCGGCGGCAGCGGTGGTCACGAGCTTGCGCTGCGGCAGCTTGCCCTCGAGCGTCTCGGACACGGGGACGGTGGGGTCGCCGGCGCCGGTGACGCGCATGGCCTGGTACACGTAGCTGCGGCCCGAGAGCGGGTCGCGGATGGCGCCGCCCACGCAGGTGGCGGCACCGCCAAAGGGCTCGATCTCGGTCGGGTGGTTGTGGGTCTCGTTCTTAAACAGGAACAGCCAGTCCTGCTCCTCGCCGTCGACATCGACCTTCACCTTGACAGTGCAGGCGTTGATCTCCTCGGACTCGTCGACGTCGGTCATGACGCCGGTCTTCTTAAGGTACTTGGCGCCGATGGTGCCCATGTCCATAAGGCAGACGGGTTTGGCGTCGCGACCGAGCTCGTGGCGCATCTCCATGTAGCGGTCGAAGGCCTGCTGCACCACGGCGTCGTCGATCGTCACGTCATCCAGGACGGTGCCGAAGGTGGTGTGGCGGCAGTGGTCGGACCAATAAGTGTCGATCACGCGGATCTCGGTGATGGTGGGGTCGCGATCTTCATCGCGGAAGTACTGCTGGCAGAAGGCGATGTCCGCCTCGTCCATGGCAAGGCCGCGCTCGGCGATAAAGGCGGCAAGGCCGGCCTCGTCGAGCTCGCGGAAGCCGTCGAGCACCTCGACGGGCTGGGGCTCGGGGGTCTCCATGTGCAGCGTCTCGGGCAGGTCGAGCGAGGCGATGCGGGCCTCGACGGGGTTCACCACGTAGTGCTTGATAGCCTCGATGGCGGCCTCGTCCAAGTCGCCCGAGATCATATAGACCTTGGCGGAACGCACGGCGGGGCGCTCGCCCTGGCTGATGAGCTGCACGCATTCGCTGGCGGAGTCGGCGCGCTGGTCAAACTGGCCAGGCAGGAATTCGACGGCAAAGACGGCGCCATCGCTTGCGGGGAGCTCGTCATAGGTCACATCGACCTGGGGCTCGCTAAAGACGGTCGGCACGCAGGAGCGGAAGAGCTCCTCGTCGATGCCCTCGACGTCGTAGCGGTTGATGATCCTCAGGGCCTCGATGCCCTTAATGCCGAGAATCTCGGTCAGCTCGCCCTTGAGCTGCTGAGCCTCGACGTCGAACCCGGGTTTCTTCTCCACGTAGATACGAGAGACCATTGGTTCCTGCCTTCCTGATCGGTTGGGCGTACGGTACGGTATGCGGCAGCGGTCGGTTTGCGGGGCAAGCCTCGCGGTCGCCTTGAGCCACATGTTTGTAAACCTCACTATGATACGACAGCTCGCGGCGCGTTGAGGACGGCGAGGGTGCTACAGTGAAGCGCAAACAAGAGAAAGGCATCACATGGCATTCGTTTCACTCGCCATCATTGCGCTCGTGGCCTTTGCAAGTCCCTTTATCGCCTCGGCGATTCCCGGAAAGCCCGTTCCCGAGACGGTCTTTTTGCTCGTGTTCGGTGCGGTGCTGGGGCCGCATATGCTCGGCGTTATCCATGTAGATGCCGAGGTCTCGCTCGTGTCCGAGCTCGGCTTGGCCTTTTTGTTCCTGCTCGCCGGTTTTGAGATCGACCCCAAGAACATTACGGGCGTCGAAGGACGCTACGGCATGGCGACGTGGGTCGTCACGTTTGGTATCGCCTGGCTTGCCGTGCGCTTCACACCGTGGTTCTCGGTCAGTCATTTCGACGGTATCGCCGTGACGCTCGCGCTTACCTCGACGGCGCTCGGCACGCTCGTGCCCATCATGCGCGAGCGCTCGCTCACCGGCACGCGCGTGGGCGATTCGATTCTCGCGTACGGCACCTGGGGCGAGCTCGGACCCGTGCTTGCCATGTCGGTGCTGCTGTCTGCACGCACCGGCATTCAGACGCTCGTGATCTTGGGTCTGTTTGCGGTAGTCTGCGTTTTGCTGGCCGTGGTTCCGAGCCGCTCCAAGCGCGTCGGCAGCCGCTTCTTTGCATTTGTCGAGGAGCGCGCCGACACCACGTCGCAGACCTTCGTGCGCCTGACGGTGCTCATCTTGGTCACGCTCGTGGCGTTCTCGGCCATCTTCGATCTCGACATCGTGTTGGGTTCTTTTGCCGCCGGCTTTGTCCTGCGTTATATCATCCCCGAGGGCAACCATACGCTCGAGACCAAGCTCGATGGCCTGGCCTATGGCTTTTTGATCCCCGTGTTCTTTACCGTATCGGGCGCAAAGATCGACCTGACTGCCGTGGCGTCGCGCCCCGGGCTGCTCGTGGGCTTTATCGTGGCGCTGCTCATCATCCGCGCCGTGCCCATTCTTGTCTCTATGAGCATCTGTCCCGAGACACGCGATGTCTCGGCGTATGGCCGCATTACCGTGGCCCTGTACTGCACCACGGCGCTTCCGATCATCGTTGCCGTGACGAGCGTGGCCGTCAACGCCGGAGCGCTTTCGCAAGACATTGCCTCGGTCATGGTTGCCGCCGGCGCCATCACGGTGTTTTTGATGCCGCTGCTCGCCCAGCTCTTCTACCGCGTGGTCGATGCCGCGCCGGTTGCCGCCGTGGCACAAGTCGCCGGGCATCCTTCCGACGCGCTCGATATTCTGCGCGCCCATCACGATCTGGCGAGCTTGCTCGCGCGTGAGCACGAGCTGTTGACCTCACACGGTCACGGCCGCGCGTTCGACGGCATACCTACCCTTGATTCCATTGCCGACAGCCTCTCGGCCGAGGCGGCAAGCGGGCATATCGATGCCCGTATCGTGGACGCCGCCCATTTGCTGGCCGAAAAGACTTACGGCGACGAGATCGACCCCGGCAAGCTCACCCCGCGTGAGCGCCGACGCTTGGAGCGCGCCAAGCTCGCCGTGCACGAATACCGCCGCCGCATGCTGGAGCTCTACGCACGAGAAGAAGCCGAGGACGACGACGGCAAGTAGCAAGGAATACCGGGATACGGTTTCCGTTCAAACAGAAGAAGGCGCGCTGCCTGCGATCGATGCAGACAGCGCGCCTTTTGCATAAGGCCTTGCTGAGGTTTGAGGTCAAAGCCCACTGCCCTTTAGGAGCGGGCGGCTCCGTCGACGGGGAGTACGGCGCCTGTGACGTAGGAGGACATGTCGCTTGCCAGGAAGACGAAGGCGTTGGCGACGTCCTCGGGCTCGCCCATGCGGCCGAGCGGGATGGTGGCGACGAGCGGCTTGATGACCTCGTCGGGCAGGGCGGCAAC
>CAKUHA010000017.1 GCA_934655755.1 uncultured Collinsella sp. | reverse complement strand
TCCTCGGGCTCGCCCATGCGGCCGAGCGGGATGGTGGCGACGAGCGGCTTGATGACCTCGTCGGGCAGGGCGGCAACCATGTCGGTCCTGGTCACGCCGGGGGCGACGGCGTTGACGCGAATGCCCTTGGGGGCGAGCTCGCGCGAGAGCGACTGGACCATGCCGTTGACGGCGAACTTAGACGTGGGATAGCCGACGCCGGAGGGCTGACCGTACTTGGCGACCATCGAGGTCGTGGTGGTGATGGTGCCGCCGTGGCCGGCCTCGGTCATGATCTTGGCAGCGGCCTGGTGGCCGTTAAAGACAGCGGTCACATTGAGGTTCATGACCTTGGCGAACTCCTCGGCGGTGTAGTTGAGCAACGGGGTGCTCTGGGAGATGCCGGCGTTATTGACGACCGTGTCCAGGCCGCCCATGTCGGCGGCTGCCTGGGTAAAGGCCTCGGTTACGGCCTCGAGCGAGGTGAGGTCGCAGGAACGGCCCCAGACCTTGGCCTCGGGATAGGCTGCGGTCAGCTTCTCAACGGCGGCGTCGGCGGTCTCCTGGCGAGAGCCAAAGACGGTGACGGCAGCGCCTTCCTCGATAAAACGGCAGGCGATGGCATAGCCGATACCGCGCGTGCCTCCGGTGATGATTGCTTTCTTACCCTCGAGCAACATGGTGCCTCCATTCTTCGGGGGTGTGGACATACGCAGCACAGCATAGTTGCGGCCCAAAACGAGCACGTTCGCTTATCGGTGAACGGTACCCCCGGTTGTCAATGAACGGTCGAGTTGTTCAAACGTAAGCCACGCCAATGCACACCAGCTCGCAAACAAAAAGGGCTCCCGTCCAAGACCGGACGGGAGCCCCTCAAACATATATGTCGTATGCGAGAACCGGACTAGTTGGCCATAACGCCTTCGGTCCAGGCCTCGACGTCCTCGATGCGCAGGACGTTGGCGACCTCTGCCACGCAGTCGGCGCTTGCAAGCTCGGCGGCGGCAGCCTGGACGTCCTTCTCGAGTGCGCGGTGCGTCAGGAAGATGACCGAGCAGGTGTCGGTGACGCCCGACTTGCCATCCTCGACCTGATTGATGAGCGAGATCGAGATGTTGTGCTTGGCGAAGATATCGACCGTCTCGGACAGGGCGCCCACGCGGTCGGCGACCTTCAGACGCACATAGTACTTGGTCTGGAGCTCGTCCATGGGCTTGAAGGCGAGGTTGTGGCCGTAGGGCTCGATCTCGGGCAGCGGGGCCACGCCGCGGCTGATCTGCTCGGACAGCGACAGGATATCGCCCACGACGGCGCTCGCGGTGGGGAAGGAGCCTGCGCCGGCACCGTAGAACATGGTCTCGCCCACAGCGTCGCCCACCACGTAGACGGCGTTCATGGCGCCGTTGACCTTGGCGAGCATGTGGTCGGCGGGGATCAGCGTGGGGTGCACGCGGACGTCGACGCCGGCATCGGTGTTGCGGGCGATGCCCAGCAGCTTAATGGTGTAGCCGAGCTCGCGGGCCTGGGCGATGTCCTCGGCGCCGATGGTACGGATGCCCTGCTGGTAGACGTCGTCGGTGGTCACGCGGGTACCAAAGCCGATGGAGGCGAGGATGGCCGTCTTGCTGGCGGCATCGAAGCCGTCGACGTCGGCGGACGGATCGGCCTCGGCATAGCCCTTGGCCTGGGCATCGGCGAGCACGTCGGCGTAATCGGCGCCCTCGGCGTCCATGCGCGACAGGATGTAGTTGGTGGTGCCGTTGAGGATGCCGGCGATGGTCAGGATCTTGTTGCCCACCAGGTCGTGCTCGAGCGTGCTGACGATGGGGATACCGCCGCCGCAGCTGGCCTCGCACTTGATCTGGACGCCGCACTCGCGCGCCTTCTCGGCAAGCGTCTCGACATGACGGCCGAGCAGGGCCTTGTTGGCGGAGACGACGTGCTTGCCGTTCTCAAAGGCCGTGGTGAAGATCTCGGTCGCGGGGTGCTCGCCGCCGATCAGCTCGACGACGATGTCCACGGCGGGGTCGGTGACGACGTCATGCCAGTCGCTTGTAAAGGCCTCGCGCTCAATACCGGCGGCTTCGGCCTGCTCCCAGGCAAGCGCGCAGGCGCGGGTCAGCTTAAGGTCGATGCCGTAGGCGGCCAGGTACTCATCGTGGTGGCTCTTGATCAAGCGGGCCACGCCGCCGCCGACGGTTCCCAGACCGATCAGGCCGACGTTCACGGTGCGCAGGGGTTCGCTCATAGATAGCTCCTTCGTGCATCTGTATGGATGATTGACCAGTTAAGGTTGAGTGCATTCTAGCGTGAACCGAAGGCGCGTGCTTGCCAGGCAATAGGAGCCGCACAAAACGCTACCCCCGAAACGCTGCGGAAACATTGGAAACACGCTCGCTACAAACGAGGTTCCGTAACAAACTGTCAACGTTTGAACCATAAGGTTTGCCCTGTACCGCAAGACGGCCGCACCGCGGCCAGCGAAAAGGGGGACGCTATGTTCAACATCAACAGCACGTTCAGCCGTAGGAACTTTCTCGCCGGCGCCGCCGCGCTCGGCAGCACCGTTGCGCTTGCCGGCTGCTCATCGGGTGGCTCGGATGGCGGCTCCGCCGATGAAGACGGCGCATTCAAGATCGGCGTCATCGGTCCTCTGACCGGTGCCGCGGCAACCTATGGCGTCTCGGTCGAGAAGGGCGCCAAGCTCGCCGTCAAGGATTTCTCGACCAAGGACCTCAAGCTCTCGCTTAAGTCCGAGGACGACGTCGCCGACGGCGAGAAGGCCATCAACGCCTTCAATACCCTGTGCGACTGGGGTATGCAGGCGCTCGTCGGCCCCGTCACCACCGGTGCCGCCGTTGCCGTCTCGGGCGAGATTGCCGACGACATGCTCATGGTCACGCCTTCCGCCTCGTCGCTCGACGTCACCAAGGACAAGACCACGGTCTTCCAGGTTTGCTTCACCGACCCCACCATGGGCACGAGTGCCGCGAAGTTCTTGGCCGAGAAGTACGCGGACGCCAAGATCGCCCTGTTCTACAACTCCGGCGATACGTACAGCTCGGGCGTCGCCGATGCTTTTGCCGAGCAGGCCAAGGAGTCCAAGCTCGATATCGTCGACACCGAGACCTTTAAGGACGACTCTTCCACGAGCTTTACCAACCAGCTGACCAAGGCCAAGGAGGCCGGCGCCACGCTCATCTTTGCGCCGATCTACTACACGCCGGCGTCCGTCCTGCTCAAGAACGCCAAGGACATGGGCTACGACATGACGCTCATGGGCACCGACGGCATGGACGGCCTGCTCTCCGTTGAGGGCTTCGACACCTCGCTTGCCGAGGGCGTGCTGCTCATGACGCCGTTCTCCGCCGACGACGAGAAGAACGCCGACTTCGTTAAGGCATACAAGGAGGAGTACGACGAGACCCCCAACCAGTTTGCCGCCGACGCCTACGACTGCGTCCACGCGATCGCCGAGGCTATCGACAAGGCCGGCATCGACACGACGGCCGACGGTGCCGACATTGCCGCCGACCTTGCCAAGGCCATGCGCAAGATCAAGATCGATGGCCTGACCGGCGAGCTCACCTGGAACGATGAGGGCCAGGTCGAGAAGCCCGCTACGGCCTATGTGATTCAGGACGGCAAGTACATCGCCGCCTAAGAGCGTATAAAACGCAACCGGTGAGGCTCATTTATTCAGGGCGAGGGCGCTTGTAACAGAATGGAAACATTACTTTTACACAATAAAGTGGCAGACCTGCATAAAGCGGTAAAAATACGCAGAAATATGGATAAAAATCCGAGGCCAAAGAAAAGTTGAAATAATCGCCACTTTTCTTAACTAAAGCGTCTACTATTTTGCGAACGCCGAACACGGCGAAGGATGGCCTGTCGGGTAACCGAAACCCGACGAGAAATGAGAGGAGAGCCGCATGTCGAGCCTCACCGGTAAGTCATTGAACCCTGTTATGAATCGCAGGAGCGTTATCGCGAGCGCAGCAGGTCTGGGGGCGATGTCCATTCTAGCTGGCTGCTCCTCCAACGGCGGCGATAGCGGTTCCGCTTCGAGCGACGCTTCGTTTAAGATCGGCACCATCGGCCCGCTGACCGGTGCAAATGCCTCCTATGGCAAGTCCGTTACTCAGGCCGTCGAGCTTGGCTGCAAGGATTTCTCCACCAAGGAGCTTCCGCTTGCCAGCAAGGCCGAGGACGATCAGGCCGACGGCGAGAAGGCCGTCAACGCCTTTAATAATCTTCTGGACTGGGGTATGCAGGCCCTCGTCGGCCCGACCACCACGGGCGCATCGGTTGCCGTTGCCGCCGAGTGCGGCAAGGACCCCGAGACGTTCATGATCACCCCGTCCGCGTCTTCTGAGGACGTCACCAAGGGCAAGGATTGCGTCTTCCAGGTTTGCTTTACCGACCCCAACCAGGGCGTCAACGCTGCCAAGTTCCTGGCTCAGAAGTATGCGGACGAGAAGTTCGTGATCTTCTATAACTCCGGCGACGCCTATTCTTCGGGCATTGCCGATGCCTTTAAGGCCCAGGCCGCTGAGTCCAAGCTCGAGATCGTTGACGAGGAGACCTTTAAGGACGACTCTTCCACGAGCTTCACCAACCAGCTCACCAAGGCCAAGCAGGCCGGCGCCACCATGATCTTCGCGCCGATCTACTACACGCCGGCGTCTGTCCTGCTCAAGAACGCTAAGGACATGGGCTACGACGTCAAGATGATGGGCTGCGACGGCATGGACGGCATCCTGGGTGTGGAGGGCTTCGACACCTCCCTTGCCGAGGGCCTGCTGCTCATGACCCCGTTCTCCGCCGACGACGAGAAGAACGCCGACTTCGTCAACGCCTATAAGGACGCTTATGGCGATACCCCCGACCAGTTTGCCGCCGACGCCTACGACGGCGTGCACGCGGTGGTCGAGGCTCTCAAGGAGGCCGGCCTGGGCGTCGACGCCGACCCCACCGAGGTCGCCGAGAAGCTGCCCGAGGCTATGCTCAAGATTACCGTTGACGGTCTGACCGGCAAGCTCTCCTGGAACGACAAGGGCCAGGTCCAGAAGGACCCGACGGCGTACGTCATCACCGACGGCAAGTACGTACAGGCCTAATAGGCCGCCTCACATAGAGCGGTTTTGATCCCAAGCAGGGGAGGTTTTGGCCTTCCCTGCTTGCTTGGTATCTAGGGACGATGTAACGTCCCTGTTTCATACATCAACTGGAAACCTATTCGAAAGGGGGATGTGGAACATGACGGTCTTTATCCAATACTTGGTCAACGGCCTGTCCATGGGCAGCGTCTACGCCATCATCGCGTTGGGCTACACCATGGTCTACGGTATCGCCAAGATGCTGAACTTCGCTCACGGCGACGTCATCATGGTCGGTGCCTATGTCTCGTTCTGCGCCACGTCGTATCTCGGCCTCCCGGGCTGGGCTTCTGTAATTCTCTCTTGTGCGGTCTGCACGGTCCTCGGTGTTCTCATCGAGGGCCTTGCCTATAAGCCGCTGCGTCAGGCGGGCCCGCTGGCCGTTCTGATCACGGCTATCGGCGTGTCCTACTTCCTGCAGAACGCCGCCCAGCTCCTGTGGGGCGCCACGCCCAAGAACTTTACTTCGCTCGTCACCTTCCCGGTGCCGGAGTTCTTGGCCAAGTACAACGTGAGTGCCGTCTCGCTCGTCACCATCGTCGCCTGCCTGGTTATCATGGCCGGCCTGGTGTTCTTTACGGGCAAGACCAAGATGGGTAAGGCCATGCGCGCCGTGTCCGAGGACAAGGCTGCCGCTCAGCTCATGGGCATCAACGTCAACCGTACCATCTCGATGACGTTCGCCATCGGCTCCGCCCTTGCCGCCATCGCCGGCGTGCTGCTGTGCTCCTATTCGCCGGTGCTGCAGCCCACGACGGGTGCCATGCCTGGCATCAAGGCCTTCGACGCCGCCGTCTTCGGTGGCATCGGCTCCATCCCCGGTGCCTTTGTCGGTGGCATTCTCATCGGCATCATCGAGGCGATGGCACAGGCCTACATTTCCACGAGCCTTGCCAACTCCATCGTCTTTGGTGTTCTGATCATCGTCCTGCTCGTCAAGCCTGCCGGCCTCTTGGGCAAGTACGTCCCCGAGAAGGTGTAGGTGAGCGTTATGAAGTTCCTTAAAGACAAGCAGACGCGTCACGACTTTGTCACGTACGCCATGTGCATCGTGGCCTTTGCCATCGTGTTCTTTATGCAGTCGAACCACATGATTCCGCGCATGATCGCCGGTCAGCTGGTTCCCATTACGGCCTACATCGTCATGGCCATCTCGCTCAACCTCGTCGTCGGCATCGCGGGCGACCTGTCGCTGGGCCACGCGGGCTTTATGAGCGTCGGTGCCTACACGGGTATCGTCACCGCGGTCGCGCTGGAGAGCGCCGTTCCCTCCGATCCGGTGCGCCTTATCATCAGCATCGTGGTCGGCGCTATCGCCGCAGCCATCCTGGGCTTCTTGATCGGCATTCCGGTCCTTCGCCTGAGCGGCGACTACCTGGCCATCGTGACGCTGGCCTTTGGCGAGATCATCAAAGAGATCGTCACCTGCCTTATCGTGGGCGTCGACTCCCGCGGCCTGCACGTGATCTTTAACATCACGGGTAACTCAACGATTGACGACCTGCATCTGCTCGAGGACGGAACCGCCATCATCAAGGGCGCCCAGGGCGCCTCGGGCGTGTCGACGTACTCGACCTTCCTCGCCGGTGCCATCCTGGTCATGGTCGCGCTCGTAATTGTGCTCAATCTGGTCCGCAGCCGTACCGGTCGTGCCATCATGGCGGTGCGCGACAACAAGATTGCCGCCGAGTCCGTGGGCATCTCCGTCACCCAGTACCGTATGATCGCCTTTGTGGTTTCCGCTGCCCTCGCCGGTGCTGCCGGAGCCCTCTTCGGTGGTAACTTCTCGCAGCTCTCCGCCACCAAGTTCGACTTCAACACGTCGATTCTCATCCTGGTGTTCGTGGTCCTGGGCGGTCTGGGCAACATGCGCGGCTCCGTCATCGCCGCAGCGCTGCTCACGGTGCTCCCCGAGCTGCTCCGTCAGTTCTCGGACTACCGCATGCTCATCTACGCCATCGTGCTGATTCTGGTCATGATTTTTACCAACAACCCACAGCTCAAGGCATTCTTCGGTCGCGTTAAGGACCGCTTTGCTCCCAAGAAGGAGGTGGCAGCCGATGCCCAGTAAGTTTGAGTTCAACAAGGGCAAGATGGTCCCGTATCCTTCTGGCGCCATCGTTCCCGACCGCGACCTGGGCGAGCGCCCGGCTCTCGAGTGCATCCACTTGGGCATTGAGTTCGGCGGCCTTAAAGCAGTCGACGACTTTAGCCTGACCATCGGCAAGACCGAGATCGCCGGTCTCATCGGCCCCAACGGTGCGGGTAAGACCACGGTCTTCAACCTGCTCACCAAGGTCTATCAGCCCACGCACGGCACCATTCTACTTGACGGCGAGGACACCTCGGGCAAGTCGGTCTATCAGGTCAACCGCATGGGCATCGCCCGTACCTTCCAGAACATTCGCCTGTTCAACACCATGACGGTGGAGGACAACGTTAAGGTCGGCCTGCACAACCAGGAGCGCTACTCCGGTTTTGAGGGCGTGCTGCGCCTGCCGACGTATTGGAAGCACGAGAAGGCCGCCCACGAGCGCGCCATGGAGCTGCTGTCCATCTTTGACATGGAGCACCTGGCAAACGAGCAGGCCGGCTCACTGCCTTACGGCGCCCAGCGTCGTTTGGAGATCGTCCGCGCCCTTGCGACCAACCCCAAGCTGCTGCTGCTCGACGAGCCTGCCGCCGGCATGAACCCGTCCGAGACCGCGGAGCTCATGGAGAACATCGTCAAGATCCGCGACACCTTCGGCATCGCTATCATGCTCATCGAGCACGACATGTCGCTCGTCATGAACATTTGCGAGGGCATCTGCGTGCTTAACTTTGGTAAGGTCATCGCCAAGGGCACGGCCGAGGAGATCCAGAACAACGACGCCGTTATCGAGGCGTATCTGGGCAAGCAGGATAAGGGGGAGAACTAAATGGCAGAGCCGATGCTTTCCGTCTACAACATCAACGTCTGGTACGGCGCCATCCACGCCATCAAGGACATCTCCTTTAACGTCAACGAGGGCGAGATCGTGGCCCTGATCGGTGCCAACGGCGCCGGCAAGTCCACGACGCTCAAGACCGTCTCGGGCCTGCTGCGCTCCAAGACCGGCTCCATCAAGTTTATGGGCGAGGACATCACCCATACGCCCGCGGACAAGCTGGTGGGCAAGGGCTTGGCTCAGGTTCCCGAGGGCCGTCGCGCCTTTTTGCAGATGACGGTCGAGGAGAACCTGGAGATGGGCGCCTACACGCAGCCCAAGTCCACGGTTGCTCCGGGCCTCGAGCGCGTTTACGAGCAGTTCCCGCGCCTTAAGGAGCGCCGTCGCCAGGTCGCCGGCACCCTTTCGGGCGGCGAGCAGCAGATGCTCGTTATGGGGCGCGCCCTTATGAGCAACCCCAAACTGCTTATGCTCGACGAGCCCTCCATGGGTCTGGCGCCGATTCTGATCGAGCAGATCTTCCAGATTGTCGAGGATCTGCACAAGGCCGGCACCACGGTGCTGCTGGTCGAGCAGAACGCGCAGATGGCGCTTTCGATCGCCACGCGCGGCTACGTGCTCGAGACCGGCAAGATCACCATGACCGGCACCGGTCAAGAGCTCCTGCACGACGACAACGTGCGAAAAGCTTACCTCGGAGGCTAACCCGTCCAACAAAAGGGGCGCTGACTATCCCGGTCAGCGCCCCTTTTTGGTGCAAGGGGATCAGGTTACTTTGCACCAAGATAAGGCCCCGTTCTGGAATGTGCTGGAACGGGGCCTTGGTGGTTGAGGTCTATCGAGTTTTGTTCGTTAGTCTACCTTTTGTCCGCACGTGGGGCAGAACTGGGCTTCGGGTACGAGCGGGGTTCCGCAGTGACGGCAGAAGCGGGCGGGCTCGGTCGGTGCTGCCGGTGCCGCGGGCATTGTCGGTGCCGCGGGCGCTACGGCGTTGGCCTGGGCGCGCTTCTGGCGACGACGCTGCTTACGCTGAAGCTTGGGCGCTGAGGCAGCCACTCCGTTCGCTGACTTCGCGTGCTTCTTGCGGATGCAAAGAACGACAATCACACCACTGATGATAAGGACGATCGCCACGCCACCGCCAATAACAAACGGCAGGTGAGTCTGGACAAAGTAGAGTACATCTTCGGGCACCGAATGGGGGATATTGGACTTATAGATGTTCACGTGAACTGTGGAGGGGTCGTCCTCATCGTTATAAGTTGTCATTATTTTGCGATCGCCATTCAGGAATGATAGGCGACATTTATGGGGGTCAAACTCGTTTTTCGCCCCAGTATTTGCATCAACGAGGCATGCCATGAATTTGTCGTCGTTTGAGCTTACACCGAGTAGGGTGCTGCCATCTTGCGATACATCGGCAAGCCCTCCATCGATGAAGGGGAAAGCGATCGAGCTGATAATCTTATCGCTTGCGCAACCGTAAACATCGAGGTTTGAGTCTTCTGCATTCAGGCGATAATATCCATCATCATCTTCTTCAAAAAGATCATTCGACCCTTTTTTAGTATAAATGAAATATAAATCGGTTGATGCCGATGGACTGAGCCAGCCGGGGGCGTGTTCGTCATCATTAAATACGATGCTCATGTTTCCGTCGCGGTCAGCTTTAATTAGGGCTGTGTCGCTTTGAAGATAAATGTTCTCCGATTTAGAGCTAAGGCTAATGTAGCCAATGTCCGAAGACCTGTCGTCCTTTTTTACGCTAATGGTTTTCAGTTCAGTCGATCCTGTATCACAGTTGAAAACTCTAAGCGCGACAACGCCGTCTTTGGTATTGTCCTGTAGGGCATATAGACGGCTCATGTCTTTTGAGTAGCGGTACAAAGAGTCATCTTTATTTGATTGATACGTCTGAATCAGTTTGTCGGATTCAAGGTCATAGATTTCGACCTTTTTGGGATCGTCTTCATTGTCATAGTGTTGCACGGCTGCTCTTTTACCATCATTGGAGACGGTAATTATGCTGTGGTCAATTTTAACCGAAGCGATGGGATGTACTGTTTGGGTCTGATTGTCTGGAGAGAATACGACCAAATTGTTGCCGTCTATCCAATAGAGCTGATCGCTGGTGGTGCTTACGGAACCAAGGCTTTCATCCGGAATGGCAATGGGGCTTGAGCTGCCATTACTGAAATTGATGAGAGTAATCCTCTTTATGTTGTAATCATCATCGCGATCGCATAGATAGCCAAATCTTGTATTGCCGCTTGTTTGGATAAACGAGTTTTCGCTGCTGGTCTTAAAGCTATACGACTTCTCAAGCTCGGGCGTCGGTACGCTGCCGCCGGCTAATGCTGCAGGAGGGGCTGCGAGCGGGGACAGGGCTGCGAGGAGGCCAATGGCGACCGCTGCGATCCTTCCGCCCTTTTGGATGCTCTTAAACATGGCAATCCTTTCCTCTAAATATGAATGTCGATACTGCCATGGTTAATCGGGATTCGAAAATCTTGTTGCGCAACATTCGCCATTGGCAACTTTTTTCGGCCAGCCGCGCCGTCCCCAGGGAGTCATTCTGAGTTGCGGTGAAATAGGGACTAAATGGGGGCTAGACGCCAAAACAGCCCCCATTCCACCGCAACTTCATGGGGATGTGTGACAATGCCCGTCGGAAAACGTCTGCTGCCTTTGGGGGTCTATCTATGCTGTACGAGTTTTGCGCCGAGAACTTTGAGCGAGTGCCGGCGGCCATTGAGGCCGGTGCGGGGCGCATTGAGCTGTGTGACAACCTCGCCGTCGGTGGCACCACGCCTTCGGCAGGCGTCATCAGCGCCACGGTCAGCTACGCTCACGAGCATGACGCGCGAGTGATGTGCATGATTCGCCCGCGTGGCGGCGACTTTCATTACAACCAGGACGAGCTGCGCATGATGGAGATGGACCTGGGCCTTGCCGTCAGCGCCGGCGTTGACGGCCTGGTCTTTGGATGCTGCAAGCCTTGTGCCGGCGGCTGGGCGCTCGACGAGCTCACCCTCGGCGCTCTCGTGATGGCCGCGGGCTGCGCGACTGAGGAATGCAAGCGTGAACCCATCGACATCACCTTCCACATGGCGTTTGACCAGCTCTCGCCCGAGGCTCAGCTCGATGCGATTGACACGCTTGCCGACTGCGGCGTTACACGCATCCTGACGCATGGCGGCGCGGCCGGCACGCCGATTGAGGACAACTTCGATCATCTGGCCCGCCTCATCGAGTATGCGAGCGATCGCCTGACCATCCTTCCCGGCGGTGGCATTACCACGGCCAACCGTGATGCGGTCGCGGCGGCACTGGACGTCTCCGAGCTCCATGGCACCAAGATCGTGCCGCTGGAGGTATAGCCCGTGGCGCTCGTATTTGACGTTCAGCAGGCGAGCGGCAAGCCCGACGACAATCGTCGCCCTGGTACCGCTTGCCCCTTTTGCGACGTGGAGGGGCTCGCCAGCATCATCCAGCGTGACGGCGACTGCATCTGGCTCGAGAATAAATTCAAGACCCTACGGGCCACCCGTCAGACCGTATTGATCGAGTCGTCCGACCATGACGCCGACCTGGTGACCTATGCGCCGGATGAGCTGCATCATGTGATGCGGTTCGCCCTGGGCTGTTGGCAGCAGATGATCGATTCCCAACAGTACCGCAGCGTGCTCATGTACAAGAACAAGGGCCCGCTTTCGGGCGGCAGTCTGGTACACCCGCACATGCAGATCGTGGGCCTGGAGCAGGAGGACGGCTACGCGGCGCTGACCTCAGCCAACTTCGAGGGCATCGATGTTTGGCGGCGGGGAAGGGTCACGGTCAATATCTCGACCGAGCCGATCATGGGATTCTTTGAGGTCAACGTCTCGGCCCCGCAGGGAATCGCTGCCAGCGACGACGAGCACGACCAAGCCGAGGCTGATCTATTCGCCGATGCGATTCAAGTGGCCCTGCGCTATATCCTGCACGAGCACCACGGCGGTCGCGCGGAGTCGTACAACTTGTTTTTCTACCACATGGGCGGCCGAACCATCGCCAAGGCACTTCCGCGTTGGGTGGTATCGCCCTACTTTGTGGGCTATCGTCTGGCCCAGGTCAATGCCGAGACCACACTCAATATCGACGCGGAGCGCCTGCGCGCGCATCTGGAAGCGCTCGCGTAGCAAAGCGAGTGTCCGCGCGATGCGGATGGCCTAGCGTGCCATTGCGTCGCGGCCGGCCTCGACGCGCTTACGTTGTTTGGCGCGCTCCTCGCCGGTCAGGCGCTCAAAGAGATGCCCGATAATCGAGGCAAGCACCTGTTGGAACAGCGTGCCGCACATGACGGGGAACACGACCTCGCCGGGAAAATACTGCGTGGCGATGACGGCACCCGAAGAGATATTGCGCATACCGCAGGTAAAGCACATGGTGGTCGTCTCGCCATACGGTAGGTGCAGGGCGCGGGCGACCAAGATGCCGATGATAAAGCCGCTGATGGCGAACACCAGGATAAAGAGGGCGACTTCCAAGCGCTCAACATTCATGTGCAGCACTTACTCGCTCATGGCGGTGGAGTTGGACGCGATTACGCCCATCATCATGAACTTGCAGGCGGGCGAGAGCGCGGGGGAGAGCTTCTCGTGACCCCAGCCGCGCGTGAGCTCGTTGATGACGATACCGAGCATGGCGGGGATGGCGATCATAAAGGCCATGTTCTGCATCATGCTCGGCACATCGATCGAGACGGTGGCGCCCAGCAGGAGCTTGAGCGTGAGCGGAATCGTCACGGGCGAGATGACCGAGGACGTCAGGATAATGGTGAGCGCAAGCGGGCCGTTGCCGCCGAACATGCTGATCCACATAAAAGCGGTGACGGCTACGGGTACGCTGTACTCGAGCACGATGCCACAGACGAGGTTAGGGTTGGAGCCAAAGAACAGCGATCCCATGGCATAAGCCGCGATGGGAATGAACACCGCCGAGACCAGCAACGCCAGAATCAGATGTAACGGACGACGGAATACCTCGGCCACCTGGTGGAAGGTGTTGCTCAGTGCGCCCTGAAACGTCATAAAGGCAAACAGGGTGGGAACGATGGGCTTGAGCACACCGATCTGCTGGGGAAAGAACACGCCGAGTGCCACGCAAATCGGGACGATGATCTGCATGTGCCCTGCGAGAAACTTGCCCAGTCCAACCCATTGCTTCATATGTTCTTGCGGCTCCTTTTGCCCATAAATGCATTTGAATGGATATGCTAGACGCTTACATACGTTCGTGCGGCAGAAACGCTCGATTATTTCGAGGGTATTACCGCCTTCGTTTACCGAAACCGGGGCGTGCTGCAGCGTTTTGCGTCCGTGCTGCACGGTATAATAAATCCGTTCAACAGATCTGCCTGCCGAAGCGGGCATACACAGAGGACTCATCGCTATGAACCGTGAGAGGTATCGCGGCGACCTGCCCCTATCGGGGGTGGGCGCCTATGTCATCGCTTAAGACGACGCATCGCTGGGCGGTCGCCCAGCAAAATCCCGAGCTCGAAAAAGAGCTTTCGGCCGGTCTGGGCATTCCCGGGCTGGTGGCGCGCATTATGGTCGCGCACGGCATTGGCTCCATCGAGGAGGGCCAGCTGTTTTTGACGCCTTCGCTCGACCGCGACTGGGCCGACCCGCTCATTATTCCGGGTATGTCGGTCGTTGCCGACCGCGTTGAGCGTGCCATTCGCAACCACGAACATATTGCCGTCTTCGGCGATTTTGATGTCGACGGTATTACGTCGACTTGCCTGCTGACTGAGGCGCTGCGCGTGTTTGGCGCCGACGTCACGCCGTTTATTCCACATCGCTTTGACGAGGGCTATGGTCTGTCGCGTGCAGCACTCGACCGCGTTAATGAGCTCGCTCATCCCCAGCTGATCGTGACCGTCGATAACGGCATCGCCGCCAAGGAAGAGGTCTCCTATCTGGAGAGCCTGGGGATCGATTTGGTGGTCACGGACCATCACGAGCCGTCCGACCAGGTGCCGCAGGGCGTGCCCCTGACCGACCCCAAGCTCGAGGACGAGGGTCCTTCGCGTGAGCTTGCCGGTGCCGGCGTGGCGCTCAAACTGGTGCAAGTCCTGGGCGAGCGCCTGGGCAAGCCGTCGTATTGGCGTTCGTTGATCGAGGTCGCGGCGCTGGGCACCGTGTCCGACATGATGCCGCTGACGCCCGAGAACCGCGCGCTGGTCGCCGAGGGCATCCAGCAGATGCGCGTGACCGCCCGTCCCGGCTATATCGCGCTGGCCGCGCTCGCCAAGGCCGACCTTTCCAGCATTACGGCCGACGGCCTGTCGTTTTCGCTCATTCCCCGCCTGAACGCCGCTGGCCGCATGGCCGATCCCAAGCTGGCGCTCGACCTGCTGCTTGCCCGCGATCCTATCGAGGCAAGCGCGCTTGCCGCCGAGCTCGAGGAAATCAATCGCCAACGCCGCGAGATCGAGGCGGAGCTCACGCGCGATGCCATGGCAAAGGTCGAGGAGACCTATGACGGCGGCCGTGCGATCGTCGTGGGCGGCGAGGGCTGGCACGAGGGCGTCAAGGGTATCGTGGCAAGCCGCCTGACCAACCGCTATCACGTGCCGGCGCTGCTGTTCTCGATCGAGGACGGTATCGCGCGCGGTTCGGGTCGCTCGGTGGGCAAAGTCAACCTGTTCGACGCCGTCGAGCGCTGCTCCGACCTGCTGATTCGTCGCGGCGGACATGCGGGTGCGGTGGGCGTGACTATCGAGGCATCCAAGCTCGATGAGTTCCGCCGTCGCCTTTCCGCCGTGCTGTCCGAACTTCCCGCCGAGGACTTTGAGGACACTGACGAGGTTGCCGCCACCGTCGACCTTTCCGAGCTGAATATCGAGACCATCGAGCAGATCTCCCGCCTTGAGCCGTTTGGCCAGGGCAACAAGGTGCCACTGTTGGCGGCCGAGGGCGTGACAATGTGCGATCGCGCCGTGGTGGGCAAAACTGGCGAGCACATGCGCTTCGTGGCGACCGATGGCGCCGCGAGTGTGCCGGCCATCATGTTCCGCGTGCCGCAGATCGATAAGCTCGCCAATTGCGATAGTGCGGTCGACTTGGTGTTCGAGGCCGTGGCCGAGCATTGGCAGGGCCGCGTCAAGCCCAAGCTCATGATCAAGGATGTCCTGGTCCGCGATACCACAGCGCCCAGCGTTGACGACCCGGCATGCGAGCTTCGCCGTGGCGTGGAGCCTGCGGACGCCGGTCTTCGCCTGGAGTCCCGCAAGCGCCAAACGCTCGCCCAGCTTTCCTATACCGAGCTCACGCGCTCGCTTATCCATAGCTTTATCGGCTCGAACCAGCCGCACCGCGCGCAGGTCGAGGCGCTCGATGCCCTGGCCGATCACCAAAGTGTTCTGGCCGTTATGGGAACGGGACGCGGCAAGTCCCTCATCTTCCATGTGCATGCCGCACGCGAGGCGGTCCTTCGCGGGCGTGCGAGCATCTTTGTCTATCCGCTGCGCGCGCTCGTGGCCGACCAAGCCTATCACCTCTCGTCGACGATGGCCGCGCTCGGCATTGGCGTCGGCGTACTGACCGGCGAGACCGTGGAGGCCGCGCGCGATGACGTATTTGCCGGCTTGGCCTCGGGCCGCACCGGCATCGTGCTCACCACGCCCGAGTTCCTGTCCATTCACCGCGACCGCTTTGCGCGTTCCGGCCGCATCGGCTTTGTCGTTATCGATGAGGCGCATCATGCCGGTCTTGCCAAGGGCGGCGACCGCAGCGCCTATCTCGACATGCCCGATATCCTCAAAGCCCTGGGCGACCCGGTTGTTATGGCAGCGACGGCCACCGCGACGGCTCCGGTCGTGGCCGAGCTCGCCCGCGTGCTGCCGATTACCCGCACGGTGGTCGACGAGACGGTGCGCGAGAACCTGCAGCTCGAGGACGATCGCGATCTTGCGAGCCGTGAGAACCGCCTGGTGTCTATCGTGGCGACGGGGGAGAAGACCGTCATCTACGTCAACTCGCGCGACCAGTCCGTGGCGCTTGCCAAGACGCTGCGCAAGCGTGTGCCCGATTGCGCGACCCGCATCGCGTTCTATAACGCCGGGCTTGCGCGCCCCGATCGCCGACGTGTGGAAGAGGCGTTCCGAGACGGAAGCCTCAGCTGCATCGTTTCGACCTCTGCCTTTGGCGAGGGCGTGAACCTGCCCGATATCCGCCATGTCGTTCTCTACCACATGCCGTTTGGCGCCATCGAGTTCAACCAGATGAGCGGACGCGCCGGCCGCGATGGGCAGCCTGCCGTGATCCACCTGCTCTATTCGTCGCGCGACGCGCGCATTAACGAGCGCCTGCTCGATTGCTATGCGCCCGAGCGCGACGAGCTTGTCACGCTCTATCGCGCGCTGCAGACTATGTGGCGCTCCAACCGTGGCAAGACCGGAGACGACTCGTTTAGCGCGAGCGATATCGATATCGCGCAGATGTGCCTTGCTATCGATGCCCGCACACCGGTCGATGAGCGCTCGGTGGAAAGCGGTCTGGGAATCTTCGAAGAGCTTGGTTTCTGCCGCGTTTCGGGGTTTGACGACACGCGCCGCATCGCGATGGCAGAAAACCCCGGTCGCGTGCAATTGAGCAGGTCAATCCGCTATTTGGAGGGCTTGCGCTCGCGCATGGAGTTTTCGGCTTTCCGGAGCTGGGCACTCGATTCGTGCGCTTCTGATATGCTAGCCAAAGTTAACCGCCCGATCGTACCGCGGGCCTAGGGGAAGGGGACCTCGATGGATGCCGCAGCCCGTACCGCCCATGATTCCACCCTCCAGCCGTTCTCGGAGATGGAGCACTATAAGCATGCCGATGAGCTGCCGCCCGAGATTATGGCGGACAGCTACGACAAGCTGGAGCGCCTGTGCCTCAAATATATGAATGAGGACGACTTCTCTAAGGTGGAGCAGGCCTACTGCTTCGCAGCCGAGAAGCACTGCAACCAAAAGCGCCGCTCGGGCGAGATGTACATCAACCATCCCGTCGAGGTGGCCATCATTCTGGCCGACCTCAAGATGGACTGCGATGTGGTGTGCGCCGCGCTGCTGCACGATACCGTCGAGGATACCGAGACCTCGCTTGCCGATGTCTCCGGCCTGTTTGGCGATACAGTGGCCGAGCTTGTCGACGGTGTGACCAAGCTCACCAACATCGAAGTCGATAGCATGGACGAGAAGCAGGCGCTCACGCTGCGCAAGATGTTCCTCGCCATGTCCAAGGACATCCGCGTCATCATCGTCAAACTTGCCGACCGCCTGCACAATATGCGTACGCTGGCGGCGCTTCGCGAGGACCGTCGCCTGTTTAAGGCGCGCGAGACCATGGATGTGTATGCGCCCCTGGCCGATCGTCTGGGCATGAGTTCCATTAAGTGGGAGCTCGAGGACCTGTCCTTCTTCTATCTGGAGCCCGACGCCTACCAGCGCATCGCGCGCATGGTGGCGGAGTCGCGTGAGGTTCGCGAGCGCTATCTGGCCGAGACCATCAAGACGCTCACCGACGAGCTCAACCGCATTGGCCTGGAGGGCTTCCAGATCAATGGCCGCTCCAAGCACTATTGGTCCATCTACCAAAAGATGAAGCGCAAGGGCAAGGAATTCTCCGAGATTTACGACCTGGTGGCGCTGCGCGTCATCACCCATTCGGTGCGCGATTGCTACTCCACGCTCGGCGCGGTGCACACGCTGTGGCACCCCATGCCCGGCCGCTTTAAAGACTATATCGCCATGCCCAAGGTCAATAACTACCAGTCGCTCCATACGACGGTTATCGGCCCTACGGCCCGACCGCTCGAGATCCAGATTCGAACCTACGAGATGCATGAGCAGGCCGAGTACGGCATTGCCGCCCACTGGCTGTATAAAAAGTCGGGCGGATCGTCTGCCTCCAAGACCAACGATGCCCAGCGCCTGGACGATCAGATCAACTGGCTCAAGCACTCGCTCGACTGGGCTGCCTCCGACGAGATCACCGATGCCAAGGAATACCTGCATTCGCTGAAGGTCGACCTGTTCGACCAGGAGATCTTTGTCTTTACGCCCAAGGGCGAGGTCATGGCGCTCCGTGCCGGCTCCACCCCGCTCGACTTTGCCTACGCTGTCCACACCGAGGTCGGAAACCACTGCGTGGGCGCCAAGATCAACGGTGCCGTGGCCCCGCTCACGCACGAGATTAAGACGGGCGACCGTGTCGAGATTCTGACCAACAAGAGTTCCAAACCGTCGCGTGACTGGCTCAAGATCGTCAAGACGCCTTCGGCCAAGTCCAAGATCCGTCGCTACTTTGCCGCCGCGACTAAGGACGACGACGCCGCCGCCGGTCGCGATGTGCTGGCCAAGGACCTGCGCAAGCGCGGATACGGCATTTCCACGCCGCGCTCGACGCGTGCGCTCAATGCCGTGGCGGAGCAGCTGAACTTTAAGCAGCTCGAGGACCTGTTTGCGGCCGTCGGTGCCGGCAAGGTCGCCCCGCGTGCCGTGGGCAACAAGGTCGAGCAGATCTTGGATCCCAAACCCGAGGAGCAGCTCACCAAGGCCGAGGCCATCGCCGAGGTCGTGAAGCAGCCCGCCCGCGGCTCCAACCGCAAGCCGCAAAAGCGCGGCAAGAGCGCGAGCAACGGCATCATCGTCAAGGGCGAGAGCAACAGCGGCCTGCTGGTGCGTCTGGCTCATTGCTGCAATCCCGTGACGGGCGACGACATCGTCGGCTTCATCACGCGCGGTCGAGGCGTTTCGGTGCATCGCGCCAACTGCCCCAACGTCAAGGGTCTTATGGAGCATCCCGAGCGCATGATCGAAGTGGAGTGGGACGGCGCTGCCGACACCCTCTTCCAGGTCGAGATCGTGGTCGAGTGCCTGGACCGTATGGGTCTGCTCAAGGACGTCACCATCGCCATCGGCGATGCGGGCGGCAACATCCTTTCGGCTGCCACGTCGACCAACCGCGAGGGCATCGCAACCCTGCGCTTTATGGTCGAGATTTCGGACGCGAGTGGCCTGGATCCGCTGCTGGCCTCTATCAGCAGCGTCGACTCGGTCTACGACGCCCGCCGCCTCATGCCCGGCGAGGGCGGAGCCCAGCTTAAGCGCCGCGTTTAGTCGCGACGAACGTGCCGCATTATCGATATTCGCTACACTCGAGGCATCGTTTGATGCCTCGAGTTCTATAGAGAGGAGAGGGACATGAGTGCTGTGTCCTTGGATTTAACTCCCAAGGGATCGGTCGAGATTGAGACGCTCGTAAACGGTCCCATTCAGACCAATAGCTATGCTGTTATTTCGGATAATGAGTGCGTGATTATCGACCCCGCATGGGAAGGCGAGCGCTTAGTGGAGCATATTCGAGCCGAGCATCCCGGCGTACGCGTGCTTGGCGCCGTATGCACTCATGGCCATGCCGATCATGTTGGCGGTGTTGCCGGCGTGCGAACCACCGTTGGCGAGGGCTGCCGGTATGAGCTGTGCGCTAAAGACGTAGCGGTACCTCGTGCAAATATCGAGGAGCAACGCGCCATGTGGGGCATCGAGACGCCCGATCCGGGTGAGCCGACGCGCTTGCTTGCCGAGGGCGATACGATCGAGGTGGGCGACGTCTGCCTGCAAGTGATCGAGACGCCGGGGCATACACCGGGCGGCATCGTCCTGTTTGCCGCCACCGAGCAGGGGAACATCGCTTTTGTGGGTGACACACTTTTCCCAGGCAGCCATGGCCGCACCGATCTTTCCGGCGGTGACGAGGCATCAATTATGCGCTCGCTCGCCAAACTTGCCAGGGTTCTTCCACCCGATACCGTTTGTCTGACGGGTCATGGCGATTCGACCACCGTTGCGCGCGAGCTCATGCAGAACCCGTTTATGCAGATGTAGCTTCGGAGCTGACTTTCGAATCACGAAGACCGCTTAATCGTCAAGTTATTTTCCCCAACGGGTCGATTCTGTGGGGCAAACGGTCAAAAAATGTCCGATCAGACGATATTCGTGAACAAACGAACGTTAATGCTCCGGTATGCCGTGGTAAAATCACAGGCGTTATCGGAGCAACCTTACAGGAGGTTTCTTTTATGCTCGTCAACGCAGCAGACATGCTCAAGAAGGCCGAGGCCGGCAAGTACGGTCTCGGTGCCTTCAACACCAACAACCTCGAGTGGACCCTGGCTATTCTCCAGGCCGCAGAGGAGGCCAAGTCTCCGCTGATCCTTCAGTGCACCGCTGGTGCCGCTAAGTGGATGGGCGGTTTCAAGGTCTGCGCCGACATGGTCAAGGCTGCCGTCGAGGCCACGGGCGTTACCGTTCCCGTCGCCCTTCACCTCGATCACGGTTCTTACGAGGACTGCTTCAAGTGCATCGAGGCCGGCTTCACGTCCATCATGTATGACGGCTCTCACGAGGAGACCTTCCAGCTTAACCTCGACCGCACCAAGGAGCTCGTTGAGCTTGCCCACTCCAAGGGCATGTCCATCGAGGCCGAGGTCGGCGGCATTGGCGGCACCGAGGACGGCGTGACCTCCAGCGGCGAGCTCGCTGATCCTGCTGAGTGCAAGCAGATCGCTGACCTGGGCGTCGACTTCCTCGCCTGCGGCATCGGCAACATCCACGGCGTGTATCCCGCCGACTGGGCTGGCCTTTCCTTCGAGCGTCTGGGCGAGATCAAGGCTCAGACCGGCGACCTGCCCCTCGTTCTGCACGGTGGCACCGGCATCCCCGAGGATCAGATAAAGAAGGCCATTTCCCTGGGCATCTCCAAGATCAACGTCAACACCGACCTGCAGCTCGTCTTCGCCAAGGGCGTCCGCGAGTACATCGAGGCTGGCAAGGATCAGCAGGGCAAGGGCTTTGACCCCCGCAAGCTCCTCAAGCCTGGTCGCGACAACATCGTTGCCCGCACCAAGGAGCTCATGGAGGAGTTTGGCTCCGTCAACAAGGCGTAAGTAGCGGTTTAACTTTCCCGCCGGAGGCCCCGTTTCCCCTACGCTGCTTCCCTCGCGCTCACCTGGCTTCGCCAGAAGTCGCGCGACGGAATCAGCTCCGGGGAAACGGGGCCTCCTTTGTTAACTCGCTACAGGGTTACTTGGCTGAATTCATTTTTGTAGGTACCGTTTATCGGTGTTGAGGGTTCCTTTATTGGGGCTTTCATTTTTATCTCGCTACAATGGGCTTCAAGGGTTCTAATGACTTGGAGTTTGGTATGGCTGTTATTGATGTGTTGCCTTCGGACGGGAAGGTTGTTGCAGAGGGGCCCGTTGGTTGCTCTGTTGATGTTTGCTGTGATGATTTTCGTCATCTCGATATTGGGTTGCCGCCTGAGATTCTTCGCCTCAAGGATGCCGGGTATCTGACGCAGGCTATTGCGGCTTGCGACCGTCTTTTGGAGCAGAACCCTGAGCCTTCTCTGGCTGCTTGTGTCCGTGCCGAGCGGTATCGCATGCTTGAGACGCCGCTTCATTTTTCGGTGTCGCGCGATCGGGCCATTGCGATGATTCGCGAGGAGTGGCCGGAGTTTACCGAGGGGCAGTTTGACGATCTGATCGACCGCAAGCGTATTGACTGGCGCTTTATCGAGGGCGAACTGTTTGTTCTCGACAACTTCCTCGATTCGCTTCGCGTGTATCCCAAAGAGGTTCCCGGTATGCGCCCCGATTCTACGGACGGAATTGCGTTGCGCAACCAAATGCTCAAGGAGATGGAGTCGCAGAACGGACTGGCTCGTGTCATCACGCTTAAGGCGTCCGTGTCTGTCCCCGGGGCTTTAGAGGGGGAGACCGTTCGCGCGTGGCTTCCCGTTGCCGCCGCCTGTCGTCAGCAGTCTCAAATTGAGATTCTCGACATGACGCCGGAGGGCACCGTTGCTCCCGAAGACGTCTCGGCTCGTACTGCCTCGTGGACATCTTCGATTGAGCGTTCATTCTCGTTGACCTATCGCTATCGCATCGATGCTGCATACAGCGACGTCTATGGGGGTGCGCTCCCGCCGCATCCGTGCATGGACACGCCGCTGCCCGAGGACACTTCCGAGGACCGTCCGCATATTGCATTCACGCCGTATCTGCAGCAGCTGACGGCCCGTGTCATTGACGGGCTCGATGATCCGCTCGATCGCGCCCGCGCTATCTATGATTACCTGACGCAGCATATCGACTATCGCTATCAGCCACCGTATCTGCTTTTGGGATCTATTGCCGATGACTGTGCGCATTCGCTTCGCGGTGATTGCGGCGTTATGGCGCTCACGTTTATCACCATGTGTCGCATTGCGGGCGTTCCTGCCCGTTGGCAGAGCGGCCTGTATGTTGCGCCCGATTCGGTGGGACCGCATGATTGGGCGGAGTTCTATACCCCGCAGACCGGTTGGCTCAATGCCGATGTGTCATTTGGATCTTCTGCCCGCAGAATGGGGGAGGAGTGGCGTCGCCAGCACTACTTTGGCAATCTCGATCCGTGGCGTATGGTTGCCAACAATCGATTCCAGGCTGAGTTCGAGCCTGTTTTCGAAGGCATGCGCGAGGATCCCTATGACAATCAGATGGGCGAGGCCTCGGTCGACGGACGCGGGTGCCGCCAGCGCGAGATGCTCCGTTCAGTCGAACTCATCGAAATGCTCGAAGTTCCATTTTCGGACTAATCAACAGAAAGCTGTGATAAACTAACTCACGCATTACGTGCCCGAGTGGCGGAATTGGCAGACGCAGTGGACTCAAAATCCACCGTTGGCAACAACGTGCGAGTTCGAGTCTCGCCTCGGGCACCATACATGCAGGTAAGCGTTCAAGGGGGTTTAGGCCCCCTTTTTCGTGCCGAACTCGCGTGAGCGCGCGGAGCGTTAAGCAAACAGGCC
>CAKUHA010000016.1 GCA_934655755.1 uncultured Collinsella sp. | reverse complement strand
AGCGGCGTAAAGAGCGTCTCGGGCACGCCGAGCATCTTGTAGATAAAGCCCGTGTACAGGTCGATGTTGGCGCAGATGGGCTTGGTCATGCCGTGGTCGCGCATGACCTGCGGCGCCAGGCGCTCGATGCGCTCGATGAGCGCAAACTCCTCGCCCAGGTCCTTCTTGGCTGCCAGCGTGCGCGCGTAATGGCGGCAAACCTCGGCACGCGGGTCGCTCAGCGTGTAGACGGCGTGGCCCATGCCGTAGATGAGGCCCGTGCCGTCGAAGGCCTGCTTGTCGAGGATCTTGCCCAGATAGGCTGCGACCTCGTCCTCGTTTTCCCAGTTGAAAACATGTGCGCGGATGTCCTCGTGCATCGACACGACCTTGGCGTTGGCGCCGCCGTGACGCGGGCCCTTGAGCGAGCCGATGGCCGCGGCGTAGGCGGAATACGGGTCGGTAGCCGAAGACGACAGCACGCGGCAGGCGAACGTGGAGTTGTTACCGCCGCCGTGCTCGGCATGCAGCATGAGCATCACGTCGAGCAGCATGGCTTCGTCGTGAGTGAACGCCATGCCGCCGCGGAGGACCTGCAGGATGGTCTCGGCGGTGGAAAGGCCGGGCGTCGGGTGCGGCACGTGCACCTCTGAGCCGCGACGCTTGGCGACCGATGCCATATGCGCGAATGCGGCGATGCGGGGGAGACGGGCGAGCATAGAGATGGCGACGTCGATCTCGTGCTCGGGCGTGATCACGTCGGGCTCGGCGTCGAAGGCGTAGAGCAGCAGCACGGCGCGCTGAAGCACATTCATGATGCTTGACGACACCGTGGTCATGGGGAACTCTTTGACGTACTCGTCGCTCAGATGTCTAAAAGCGCCCAGGCGTCCGCAAAAACCGTCGAGCTCCTCTTTGTTGGGCAGCGAACCCGTGATGAGCAGGTAGGCGACCTCTTCGTAGCCATAGCGATTCTCGGCCTGGGCGCTGTTGACCAAGTCCTCGATGCTATAGCCGCGCAGCGTGAGCTTGCCCTGGTCGGGCACGACCTTGCCGTCGACCTTGTTGTAGCCGTGCACGTCCGAGATACGGGTAAGGCCCGCGACCACGCCCGAACCGTCGGCATTGCGCAGACCGCGCTTGACGTTATGCTCGACAAACAGGCCCTCGTCATACGGATCGGTCGGCAAGCCGTGGTAGAGGTTTTCGCTTTCGGGCGAAATCTGGCGGCTCGCTTCGTAGTCCAGAACCAGGCGGCTCAGGTGATCGTCAAAGCGGTAATAGATTTTCTTGGCGTCGTAGGCCATGCGCGCTCCTCTCCGGTCCGCTGTGGGGTCGCGCACTTGGACGACATGACGTCAAGCTGCCCCGAGCGGCTTGTTCGCTACAGGCGGTACATAAAGTTAAAGACGTCCTCGCGCTGGATGGACACGTTGACGCCCGAAAGCTCGCCGGCCTCGGCCAGCGCCTTCTGCAGCTCGGCGAAGTCGAGCTTGGACTCGGCGGTGTCGGCCAGCATGGTCATGGTGAAAATGTCCTCGATAATGGACTGCGTGATGTCGCGGATGTCGACGTTGGCCTCACCCAGAACACGGGTGACGCCGGCGACGATGCCGGGGCGGTTCTTGCCAAGGACGGTGATGACGATACGGGAGGACGAGATCTCGGCCATGGGAAACCCTTTCGCGTGGTTGCGGCGCGCGCGGGGCGCTCCGCTACGGTACAGTGTTCATCATTGTACCTGTCTGGCGCAAAAAAGGCGCGCTCGCTGCGGCGTTACATGCCTGCAACATGAGCGTAAGGGGGAAGGCCGTACGGGGAAGAGCCGTCTGGCGCGTGTCCGGCTCGTGTTGGGTTGATTTCCGATCTCAGCCGAACACATTGAGCGGACAGGCCGTTCCCGCAGTCAGCCGAACGCCTCCGACGGCTGATTCCGAACTGGAAGCGGAGGGCATCCCCGCCCTTCGGTAGGGGATACCGCTCCGCGGCGCATGCCGCGGGCGGCGCCCCTATCGGACCACCGTGACCTCAGTTGGGATGGGCCCAGCACTGCCGCGTACTCGGTGAGCTAGAGCCAACTGTTCGTCTTCACGTCGCGTATGGCGATATTTCGGTCGTCCGGCTCGGTGATGCCGTAGCCGAACGCCTGGAGCGTCTCGATGGACTCCTGGATCCTCTGTTGGAACATGGGACCCGGATCGACCCTCGGCCCGAGGTGCCCGCGCCAAAGGCACGGCGTGGCGCGCAGCATGTTATGGATTTTGGAGATGGGCTCGATGTCGGCGTAGACGTTGAGCGTCGCCATGGCGTCCTTGTGGCCGAGGATCGATTGGAGCGCCTTGATATCGCCGCCTTGGCGGATCCGCTGCGTTGCGAACGTGTGGCGAAGGCCGTGGAACGTGATCAGCTCGTCGTTGGTGCCCATGAGGCCGTTGGTCTCCGAGAACGTCTTGAACGCCCTGCGGATATAGCTTGTCGTCGCGAAGGTCGCGCCCGGCTCCGACAGGATGTAGCAGTCCCCGATCTCGACCGCCCCGGTAAGGCCGCGCAAGCGCAGCTTTCCGCAGTCGATCTCGTGGGTCTCCTTCAGGAAGGGGAGTAGGCCGACCGGGTCGATGGGGATACCCCTGGCGTCATGGGTCTTGGTGTCCTTGATGAACGAACCCATTCCCTTCGCGTACGCCACCGAGTGTCTGATCGAGATCAGGCCCGTCTCGAAATCCACATCGCACCACCGAAGGCCGCAGACCTCGCCGATTCGCATCCCCGTGTGCAGGGCGAGTACGACCGCCCTCTAATCCTCGGCGGACCAATCGAGTCCGAACTCCTTTCGGGCATCCTCTTCGCTCATGACTTCGAGAAGGTCTCCGGGTTGGCAACGAAGGGCGAGGCATAGCTGCTCGAGTGTGTTGAAGCGAATGCCGCGAATATGCCCTTTTTTAATACGGGACAGGTTCACGGGCGTGGTTCCAATCCTTTCGGCAAGTTCGTTCGAGGAAATCTTTCGCTCGGCCATGATCTTGTCGAGGCGAACAATTACGGGCATGGCGTTTCCTTACGCAATCTCGTCGGAGTCGAGGTACAGCTCTCGGGCGTACAAGAAGAGCTGGGAAAGCATGAACAGGACGATGCCGAGAACCAGAGAGGTCCAATCGAATGATGAAGCGATCTCTTGGGCGCCGACGGCCCCCTCGCCGCCAAACATCGAAACGGAGGTTTTGAGTGAGCCGGCGTAGAGGCTGGTGGCAGCTTGAACAACGAAGAGAATGCCGAGCACCTTCAAGCATGTCGCAGACCCTTTCTTGAAGGGGTCTCCGCTCTTGATCGTCCACACGAGAACGGCGCTGAGGATGGTCGTAGCGATACCGATGACGGCAGGGACCAATGTCGAGATCGCAAGGGCTGGATACGCGGGAGAGTCTGCAATTACAGGGTTGTCGAGCACTTCGATTGCTGGCTTTAAGGAGAACGCCACTTGTGCGATGGCGGTGGCGCAAAGGGTCGCAGAGGCTATCGCACATGCGATGCGGAAGGAATGAAGCCGGGGAGTGCGATTGTCGGAACTCATAATAACCTCCGAAGAATTTAAAAAACTCAGGTTACTTTTTAACAGTTTATGTTAAATTGACTTTGCCGGCAAGTAATCACAGCATGCTGCAACCGAAACCCCTCTAGATTGGAGAGGATTATGTTCAGTACTGTTTAGTCGTGTAAGCTCTTGGTTTTCCTCGGCCTCGCTCTTTGTCTGTTGCTGCCGGGAGCCCCCGCTTTTGCGGATACCCCGATGCCTCCTTCCCAGGAGAGCAGCCAGTGTGCCCTCGTTGAGCCCCTCGGGTATACGGACGACGTCGTCGATACCTACTGGAGCTACAGCTGTCCTCGCGGCGTAAGCGGGCACAGCATCTCGATGTTCAACATCTCTTACAAGACGATCTCCTACCGAAATGGCTATCGCCGATCCGCGCATCATAGGGAATCCCGCCTCGCTGCAATGTGCTCCTGTGGTGTTCTTGGCACAACTGATAAATGGCAATTTGTCTATAGCACCTACTAGATGCGAGGAAGGGCCGAGCATTTTGTTCGGCCCCTCTGTTCCGACTGGATGAGGTTAAGGTTGGCGATGAATATGCTCAAAATCTCGAAGGCGATCTTTAGGTCGCTTCTCTCCTCCAGGTCGCTCTGTGTTGTCGTTGTTGCGTTGATGGTTCTTTGTGCTCTGCCCGTCTTCAGGAGCGCGGCTGGCATCGACGGACGGGTCGAATACCTCGAGTCGGGAATAACCCGTGTTGAGCAGGAATTGTCAGCATCCTATGCGGATGCGCTTGTGAATGCGGGGGAGGACGGTGTCTATACCTCTTCATCAAGCATGCCCGCGCTTCTGTACCCTCTTGCCGCGGGACGTCTTATCTTGGCACCGCTCTCTCCCCTACTTCCGTTTCTGCAGATATCGGATGGAGAGTACACCTATTATGACGGATCGAAGGAGTACTTGCTATGGGTCGCAACGGCCGTTGCCGTCTCGTTCCTTGCCGCGCGTCTTAACAAACGTGAAAAGCTCATCATCCAGGCACCGATGGGCGAGCTGGGCAGGCTTGTTGCATCGAGCGTATGGGCGAGTGTTTTTGCAATGCTTGCCGTCCTCGCCATCAATCTTCCAGGGATAATCGCCGCGCTTGTGAAGAATGGCCCGGGCTCGCCGTTCTATCCGATAGGCTACATTCAATATGCGACTCCGGTTATCAAACCGGCTTGGCTGGTGTTCGCGCAGACGGCCATCTTGCAATTCTTGGTGGCAGCGTTCATCTCGCTTGTCGTTCACCTTGCCGTGAAGATTGCCAATAACCCTACGCTTGGAATCGTGTTCGTATGTGCCCTGATGGGGGTGACGATGGTTCCCGGGTATTACGGAAGATCCATCGCTTTACGTGAGTTCGCCCTGTTGAATCCCCTTACGTATGCGAACACCGAGCTGACCGTCGGCGCCTATAGCCTGTACCCGACAACGCAGATAGTGAATCTGCCTGGACTTTGCTTCGAGCGTGGCGCGATTGCCCTCGTATGCGCAATCGGGATCGAGGTGCTGGCAATTAGCCTGCTTTGCGTTGCTGGAAAGAGCGGCTGCGCGTGCCCGATATCCCCGATTTGTCTTGAGAGAGGTTCCTTCGCTGCATCGAGAACGGCAACTCGTTCGAGCGCTTGTGCCTCCGCCGTTGCATACGTAAGAACGATGGGGAAACTGCTCCTGCGTTCTCCTGTCATCGCCGTGTGCGCGATTGCAATGTCGACGACGATGCTGGCCCCGGCTCTGGTCGAGATGTTTCCTGACGCTGATAACGTTTCCGCTGTTCGGTATAGGGATGGCGAGCTCCGTTCAATAGACCGGTATCTAGAGCAGGACGCTGCGAATATGGACGTCGAGGGCAAGACGGCCCTGGAAGACATGCGAGGTGCCCTTTCGGGTTTCGTGTACGCGCCTACGCCTGCGGAGGGATTTCAGAGCCTTGCGACGTACGAGCGCGCTCGAGGCGAGCTGGGCGCGGCAGATGCGACCCTCCTGCAATCGATCGGAATCGAGCCGGAGACTCCTTCTCGTGCGGAGGCGCGCGCCCTTCTGCTTGAGTCGATCGCGAGCTTGCCGGACCCCAAGGTTTACGAGTTAAGTACGAAGATGCCCCCATTAATCCTCCTTTCCTATCTCCAGGCAGCGCTTCCTTCCTTGTTTTGGCTGTTGCCCGTGGTTGTCACATCGCTTGCGTGCATCCACCTGCAGTGTCGTTCCCTTCTGGTTCTCCAAGTCCCCGCAACAGCGCATGTGCGTTTTCTGACGGCCGTTGCGCTGTCTCTCCTGCTTGGCTTGGCGCTGCTTTTGGTGTCGATGGTTCCCGCTGCGGTTGTGTCCTTGATTAAGAACGGTGCGGGTGGATCGGAGTATCCCGTCGCTCTCATTCGGGCGGGAGCTTCGACAACGTCCACGGTGGGGGAGGCGGTGTTGTGCAGTATTCCGTTGCTGGTCATGGCATACGGCGTGATTTCCGTCGTCGCTGCGTTGACAGCAGCGATTAGCCGCAACCCCGTTGTCACCGGAATGGTTTGCGCGGTTCTCTTGGTGTTGGGTTCGTTGAGCGCTCATGTTGAAAGCGTGGGCATGGGCGTCGCGCTGCTGGCTCCATTCGCCTCGTTTGATCCCGCTTCCCAGGTGGGGACGATTGGGTTCCTTGGGCGAGGGACGAACGCGATGCCTTTTGGAGAGGTCGTCGGCGCATCGGGCGCTCTGCTGGTGGTCTTGGGCGCCGTATCTCCGTTGATGGTGCGCCTGAGTGTTCCAAAGATCGAAAGGGGATGATCTCGATGATTGACCTTCAAACGCTGACGATCTCTTATGGAAAGAAGGTGCTCGTAGATTCGGTGAACGCTGAGTTTGCCCCGGGTACGGTCTACGGTCTCGTCGCTCCGAACGGGCATGGAAAGACGACGTTGCTGCGTGCGATGGCAGGTTTGCCGGGTCCTCGCGTGGACGGGAGCATCGTTCTGGATGAGGTGCAGGGTACGGGTGCGAGAGAGGTCCGTTCTATGATCTTCTATGCACCTGGTGAGGGGACGCTGCTGTATCCCGGATTGCGTGCGGAAGATCACCTCAAGATGGTTTGCGATATGTGGCCGCATGCTCGCGATATCGAAGAGATAGTGGAACAAACGCAGATAGGCGAGTTCGCGAAGATGAGGATCCGCACTCTGAGCCAGGGCATGAAGCAGCAGCTTACCCTGGCGATTGCGTATGCGACGGGCGCGCGGTACCTTCTATTAGATGAGCCCATGAACGCGCTCGACCCCAGCAGGGTGGACTTGCATTCCGAGATTCTCAGGAAGCTGGCCGATTCTGGTACGTGCATCATCATGTCATCCCACATCTTGGATTCGGTCGATAGGCTGTGCGATGAGATTCTGTTTTTGAAGGATGGGAGGCTCATTAGAAGCATTCCGCAAGATGATGCTGCGCCGAAGTCTCCTGGATCCCATTTCGCAAAGCCTGCCGGACGCGCCGAGGGTGCGCTAAGCACGTATCGGCGACTCTACGAAAAGGGCGGGTAGAAATGCAAGTTAAAAATCTATGTGGCCAATGTGATACCGTTGAACCCGCATATCGATACCGTTCAGCCATTCGCCTCGCCCCCGTCGCACGTATCTTCATCCGGTCTGTTACTTTTAATCTAAAAGTTCTTTGAGGAACGTAGGTGCTTCTAAATGTACTGTCGACTTCTTCTCAAACTAATCCTAAGAGACAAGGCCGTATGGATTTGTACGCTCGTTCTCGCTGCAGCCTTTTCCGTCCCCATTGCGTTCAATTCACCCATCTACGGGCCCTTCTTTATGAAACAGGGCATGCAGAGCTTTGTCGACGCATTCAATACGCGCGCGCCCCAGGCCAGCGGCACAGACCTATCTCCAGAGCAGCAAAATGACGCGGAGCTTGCAAGATACGCGAACGCCGCCCTTGCCGCTCAAACCGACGCCGCCTTTCTCGACTCTGCCGAGAGCTACTACGCGCTCATGGACGAAGGCTTCCAATCCGGGTCCATCGTGGGAGACCGAGAGACCAATGACGCAGACCTCGCGTATTGCCGCGCTCTGAGCAGCTCCGGCATCACGGATATCCCGGCCTCCGCAAACGACCTGCCATTCCTTTCCTTCCTGCCTTACGCCATTGCCACGGCGCCGTCTTTCCTTCCCTTCATCCCCTTCCTTCTCTCGTCGATACTCGTGCTCGGCGCCACAAGGCCCGGGACCCTGGCGGCAAAGGCGCCCGTGCCCAAATTCCGGCGCCTTATCCAAACCGTGTTTTCAATAATTGGCGCGGGGACCGCGATGCTCCTCGCCGGCCTCGCACCCGGGGGCATTTACGCCTTGGTCCTAAACGGCTTCGGGCAAATTGGGTACCCGATCGCCTTCTTCCATGACGGCGCGCTTACCACCACGACCGCGGGAAACGTCTTCACGACCCTGCTTCTCGCGCTGCTTGCGGGCGGAACCTTGATATCCGTTTTCTCCGCCGTCCTATCGACCGCAACGAGGCGCGTCTTCGCAGGCCCCCTTACCTCAGCGCTGCTTGTCGCGGCCCCGGCATTCCCGTTATTGTCCGATTCGGCGCTGGAGCATAACGCCGTGCTCGGGCTCCTGCCGCTGGCCGTGTTCTCGCCTATCGAGGCCACGGGTTACGTAGGATGCTTCCCGACAGAATTCATTGGCTCCGGTTCAGGCAGCGCATCGATGCTTGCCGTGGCCCTGGCATACGTCGCGGTCTTTTTTGCGGTCGGCGCCGTTGCGACACGTTCCCCCAAACAGCCTGGACCCGCGAAAAAGCACCATGGGCTCGAGCTTCTAGACGCGAGCGTGGGATACGGAAGCACGACGATACTTTCAATCGGGTCGCTTTTCCTGAGCCCGGGAACGGCGGCGGGCCTCGTTGCTCCCAACGGCTCGGGGAAAACCACCCTTCTTGAAGCGCTGTCGGGCCAATTTCCCACCCGCATCCGCTCGGGAAGCCTGGCGGCAGACGGAATCTGCCAACGTCGATCAGCCGAATTTGCAGAACTCGTCTACCTGAGCTCTTCGGGCGGCGCGGATCTCTATCCCACGCTATCGGCCCGCGAGCACCTTGCTTTCGTTAGGGAGGCGTGGAAATCGGCCGCCGACATCGACTCGCTCTGCGACTCCCTCGGAATCTCCCCATATCTCGAAAAGCCGACCCGTAAACTCTCGACAGGAATGAAGCAGCAGGTAAAGCTTGCCATGGCGATATCGACCGATTGCCCGTACCTCATCCTCGATGAACCGCTGAACGGCCTCGATCCGGGAAAGCGGAAAACCTCCTGCGACGCGATGCGCAGCGAGGTGGCGCGGGGACGCAGCGTGCTCATTTCAAGCCATCTACTCGACGACCTGGCAGACCTCACCAACTCGTTCTACTTCATCGAAGCCGGCTCGCTCGTGGAAAAGATCGAGTCGTCCTCGCAGACGCTCAAGCAGGAATACCTCGATACATACGAAGGAGGTGAATGACATGAAACTATTTGAACAGCTGAAGTCCAATGCGTCGCGCATGGCTGTCTACGCCATCCTCGTGGCAACGGCTTTATGCGGAATCGCGGCACCCGTCTATGCGCTCAACGGGGAGAAAGGCGATGTCGAACCCGCGTACATGGCTTCGACGGTTAAGGACCGGTACAAAGCCTTCTCTGGAGACACGTTTTACGTAGCAGAGTACGACACGACCTACCGTCAGCTTCGCTACAACAAGGGCTACGACTATCTAGGCGCAGAGGCAATCAGCTATACGTCGGGTTGGTACCGCTCCAACTATGGACACATAACCCAGTTCAAGTGTAACTACCGTGTGTACAACTAAAGCAACCGGCCGGGACGAGGGGTGACGCAAAAGCGTCGCCCCTCGTTTTTAACCATGTCAACTGAACCTAGTTCAGTTTGGTTGATTTCCGATCTCAGCCGAACACATTGAGCGGAAAGGCCGTTCCCGCAGTCAGTCGAACGTCCCCGGGGCCCTTCTCAGGCCCCGGGGACGGCATTTTCCCAGTTGAAGGAACGGTGGAGATGTGTTTCGATGGGTCAGATTCGTGTCGTTCCGAAAAGACCGTGAACCTTTTGTGGGACACGAGGCGCCGTGGTACCATAGCCGAGTTTGTTGTCTTGGTCGGAAACCAAGACGCCTTATGCGCTGATCGGTAACCAGCGCCTGACCAATAAGGAGTCCTACCATGAAGCAGGGTATCCATCCCCAGTATGTCGAGTGCACGGTGACGTGCTCCTGCGGCAACACCTTCAAGACGCACGCTACCGTGTCCGAGATGAAGGTTGAGCTTTGCAACGAGTGCCACCCGTTCTACACCGGCCAGCAGAAGTTCGTCGACACCGGTGGACGCGTCCAGCGCTTCGCCGACAAGTTCGGTGGCGCCGCTGCCGCCCAGCTCAAGAAGGCCGAGGAGGCCAAGGCTGCCAAGGCTGCCAAGGCTGCTGAGGCCGAGGCCGCTCGCAAGGCCGCCGCTGAGGCTAAGGCTGCCGAGAAGGCCAAGCGTGCTGCTAAGTTTGCCGAGGAGGCTGCCAAGCAGGCCGCCGAGGCTCCCGCAGAGGCTCCCGTCGAGGAGGCCGCTGCCGAGGCCGAGACCACCGAGGCTGCTGAGTAAATAGCTCGCCGCGGAATCACTCGCATTCATGGCATGAGGGCCGTGCATCCATTTGGGTGCGCGGCCCTTATCTTTTTTATTGGTGCAAAGTAACCTGACCCCCATTGCACCAAGTTGGTGCATGGGGGTCAGGTTACTTTGCACCAATTGGCAGGGATGCGGCGTTTGCCCAGATAAAACCTGCCAAAATAAACCTGTCCCTTTTTGGCAGGTTGGTCGTAGTTATTACGTGGCGGTCGAGGTCGACCGTATAGGGCGCGCCTTGTTTGGCTAAAGTACAATTATCTGTGTTTAACTCGCCCAAGGCTGCACGGCATGGGCGATGGCCAAAAAGGAAAACCACATGGGATTCATGTCAAAGCTGCTGTCCTTTGGATCCGATAAGGACCTTAAGCGCTACTACAAGATCGTCGACCAGATCAACGGTCTTGAGCCCCAGTTTGAGAAGATGACCGAGGAGGAGCTCCGCGGCCAGACCGATAAGTTCCGCGAGCGCTATGCCAACGGCGAGTCGCTCGACGATATGCTGCCCGAGGCTTTTGCCACCGTGCGTGAGGCCTCCAAGCGCACCATGGGCATGCGTCACTTCGATGTGCAGCTCATCGGCGCCATGGCGCTGCACGAGGGGCATATCGCCGAGATGAAGACCGGCGAAGGCAAGACCCTCGTCTCCACCCTGGCCGGTTACCTCAACGCCATCGCCGGCAAGGGCGTGCACGTCGTTACCGTCAACGATTACCTGGCCAAGCGCGACTCCGAGTGGATGGGCCGCATCTACAAGTACCTTGGCATGACCGTCGGTCTGCTCCAGAACAACATGCCGCTCGAGCTCAAGCGCCCGGCCTACCAGGCAGATGTCACCTACGGCACCAACTCCGAGTTCGGCTTCGACTACCTGCGCGACAACATGGTCACCCGCCCCGAGCAGCGTGTTCAGCGCGGCCACAACTACGCCATCGTCGACGAGGTCGACTCCATCCTGATCGATGAGGCGCGCACGCCCCTCATCATCTCGGGCGCCGGCACCAAGTCTGCCAGCACCTACAAGGACTTCGCGCGTGCCGTGCGCGGCCTGGAGCGCGGCGAGGACGTGTCGCACGACATGCTCACCGCCACCGAGGACGTCGAGCCCACGGGCGACTACGTCATGGACGAGGCCAAGCACACCATCGCCGCCACCGAGCGCGGTCTTAAGAAGATCGAGCGCCGCCTGGGCATCGAGGATATCTACGCCGACCTCTCGGGCCAGCTCGTCAACCACCTGCAGCAGGCGTTGAAGGCCCAGTACATGTTCCATCGCGACAAGCAGTACGTGGTCACCAACGGCGAGGTCAAGATCGTCGACGAGTTCACCGGCCGCATCATGGAAGGCCGTCGCTACTCCGAGGGCCTGCACCAGGCCATCGAGGCCAAAGAGGGCGTGCTCGTGCGCGAGGAGAACCAGACGCTGGCCACCATTACCCTGCAGAACTACTTCCGTCTGTACGACAAGCTTTCCGGCATGACCGGTACGGCTCTGACCGAGGACGCCGAGTTCCGCGAGATCTACAAGCTGCCCGTCGAGGTCATCCCCTCCAACAAGCCCGTTCAGCGTGTTGACCACGAGGACCTGGTGTACCGCACCATCCAGGCCAAGTACAACGCCGTTGCCGACGACGTCGAGCAGCGTCACGCCAAGGGTCAGCCGGTCCTGGTGGGTACCGTCTCCATCGAGAGCTCCGAGAAGCTGTCGGCCGCCCTTACCAAGCGTGGCATCGCACACGAGGTCCTTAACGCCAAGCACCACGAGCGCGAGGCCCATATCGTCGCCCAGGCCGGACGCTACGGCGCCGTGACCATCGCCACCAACATGGCCGGCCGTGGTACCGACATCCTGCTGGGCGGCAACCCCGACGAGCTGGTACGTGAGCGCCTGGAGTACGAGGGCCTGACCATGGAGGACGTGACGCCCGAGCAGCTCGAGCAGTTTAACGCCGAGGCCAAGGAGACCTGTAAGGCCGAGCGCGAGCGCGTGCTTGCCGCCGGCGGCCTGACCGTCATCGGCACCGAGCGCCACGAGTCCCGTCGTATCGACAACCAGCTGCGCGGCCGTTCCGGCCGTCAGGGCGATCCGGGCGAGACCCAGTTTTACCTGTCGCTTGAGGACGACCTCATGCGCCTGTTCGGTGGCGACAAGATGGACCGCGTCTCCAAGATGATGGTCACCGCCGACATGGGCGACGACATGCCCATCCAGCACAAGATCATCTCCAAGGCCGTCGAGAGCGCCCAGCACAAGGTCGAGAGCATCAACTTCTCCATGCGTAAGAGCGTTCTTGAGTACGACGACGTCATGAACAAGCAGCGCCAGGTCATCTACGCCGAGCGCAACAAGATTTTGGACGGCAAGGACCTGACCGATCACATCACCGAGGTCATGCACGACACCGTGTACCGCTGCGTGCAGGAGTTCTGCACCAAGGATAGCCACGAGGGCGAGCGCGACCTCGAGGGCCTGCGCAAGTGGGTCGTGGAGCTCACCGGCCATATCGATACGCCCAAGTTCCCCGACGAGGACTTTGAGGCTCTAGCTGCCGACGTTCTGGACTATGTCGAGAAGTGCTACAACATGAAGGCCGAGCGCCTGGGTGAGGACCTCATGCGCGAGCTCAACACCCAGGTCATGCTGCGTGTCATCGACACCCGCTGGATGAACTACCTGCAGGAGATGGACTACCTCAAGACCGGTATCGGCCTGCGCGGCTTTGGTCAGCGCGATCCGCTGGTCGAATACAAGACCGAGGCTTACGGCGCCTTCCAGATGCTCGTCGACACCATGTACGAGGATTACCTGCGCACCGTCCTGCGCATCGAGATCAAGGCCGCCCCGCAGGCCGTGGAGCACAAGGAGGACCCTGCGCTCGAGGGTGCGCAGTTCTCCGGTCCCGCCGATGTCGATGGCGACAACGGCAACTCGGTGCTGCGCAAACAGGCTCAGGTGCAGGCCCGCACGGCCGTCCAGGGCGGCCCGGCTGCCGTTAATAACGGCGGCAAGGTGACCACCTACCGCAAGGACGAGAGCGACGACCCGTACGTCAACGTGGGTCGTAACGATCCGTGCCCCTGCGGCAGCGGCAAAAAGTTCAAGCACTGCCACGGCAGGAATCGTTAATGGCCGAGGCTTTAGAGGTAACGCCCGCCGAGCTGGACGCGTTTGCGGACCGGCTCGGCGAGGTCGAGTCGTATCTCCATTTGGACGAGAAGCGCACGCGCGTGACCGAGCTCGAGGCCAAGAGCGTGGCTCCTGGCTTTTGGGATGACGCCGACGCCGCTCGCGCCACGATGGAGGAGATCGCCCGCGCCAAGGAGGACATCGCCGCCGTGGACAACGCACGCGGCGAGCTTTCTGATGCTCGCGCGGCGCTGGAGCTTGCCGAGGAGATGGGTGACGACCCCGATGCCGCCGCCCTGCGCGAGGAGGCTGCCGCTACGGCGGAGCGCCTGGCCCGCGCCATCGATGAACTCGAGCTTTCGAGTTGGTTCACCGGCGAGTTCGACCATGGCGACGCGATCGTGACCATCAAGCCCGGACAGGGTGGCCTGGAGGCGCAGGACTGGACCTTCATGCTCTTTAAGATGTACATGAAGTACTGCCAGCGTCGCGGCTGGAAGGTCACCATCAACGATTGTCCCGCAGCCGAGGTCATCGGCATCGACCGCGCGACCTTTACCGTCGAGGGCAAGGACGCGTTTGGCATGCTTCGCGCCGAGGCCGGTGTGCACCGTCTGGTGCGTATTAGCCCCACCGACGACAAGAAGCGTCGCCAGACCACGTTTGCCGGCGTTGAGGTCATCCCCGTGCTGCCCGATGATATCGATATCGAGATCAGTCCCGACGACATTCGCGTGGATGTGTATCACGCGAGCGGCCCGGGCGGCCAGGGCGTCAACACCACCGATTCCGCCGTGCGCGTGACGCATTTTCCCAGCGGCATTGTGGTTACCTGCCAAAACGAGCGCAGTCAGATTCAGAACAAGGCCGCGTGCATGCAGATCCTCAAGGCCCGTCTGTACGAGATCGAGCTCGAGAAGCGCGCCGAGGCACTCGATGAGATCCGCGGCCCCAAGACCACGATTGGTTTTGGCAACCAGATTCGCAGTTACGTGCTCTATCCGTATCAGATGGTCAAGGACCTGCGTTCGGGTGTCGAGACCAGCAACGTCGAGGCCGTTCTTGACGATGGCGACCTGGACCCGTTTGTGATCGGCTACCATCGCTGGGCAACCGGCAACGCCGATGCGGAAGGCTCGGACGCCTAAACCCTTGGGCAGAGCTTCGGGCCGCCTCAAGCTCCGTTCAGGGGTGGTATTTGCCCGCCGAATCGGTAGAATCAAAGAGAGCGAGAAGTTCAAAGCGCATCCGTTTGGGTGCGCTTTTTTGAGGGAGGTAGCATGGCATATCGTCTGGACATCAAGCGCATTCTTTCGATGAACTTCTTTCATGACCTGCCCAAGATCATGTTTGGCTGTGCTCTGGCGGCCATCGCGACGGACCTGTTCTTGATTCCCAACGGCCTTGCTGCCGGTGGCGTCACGGGTCTTGCCACCATTATCCAGGCGGTCGGCGCGTCGCACGGCATCTCGCTGCCTGTCGGTATTCAGACCATCGTGATGAACGCCTTGCTGCTGCTGGTGGTTATGCGCGCGGGCGGGATGTTCTATGTGGTGCAGACCGCGACGGGCTTTGTGCTGCTGGGCTTTTTCACCGACCTGTTCGCTCCGTTTGTGGCACCGCTGGCACACTCCGATCTTATGCTTCCCGCCATGTGGGGCGGCATTATCACGGGCATCGGCTACGGCATGGTGCTGCGCGCCGGCGCCAACACCGGTGGCTCCGATACCATCGGCCAGATTATCTCGCGCAATACGTCGTTGCCGGTGGGCTCCACCGTCATGGCGATCGATGTTGCCGTGTGTGCGCTGTCCGCCCCGGTCTTTTCGGTCGAAAACGCGCTGTACGCGGGACTTTCGATGGTCATTAGCGGTTATGTGATCGATGCCGTGGTCGACGGCGGCAACAGGCGCCGTATGGTGCTCATCATCTCGGATAACTTTCCCGATATCGCGGCCGACATCATGTATGGCCTGGGTCGCGGCTGCACCAAGTTGAGGGCGACTGGTATGTACTCGGGTGCCGAGAAGCCGGTGATCATGGTGATCGTGAGCCGCCGCGAGCTCAACACGCTCAAGACCATCGTGCGCGAGCGTGACCCGCGTGCCATCGTGACCGTGGCCGACGTGACGGAAACCTTTGGCGAGGGCTTCAAGGACATTAACGCGTAGGCTGAATTTCGGTTTGCGGACATGATCCGTTTTCCTCCGTCCCCAAGGGATCAGGTGATCTGTAGGGGACCGAGGAAAACGGATCATTTTTGTGCCGGGGCTAGAGGCGGCCACCGCATCCAAAAGACGTTCACATTGATAAACCGTTTCATCAGCGGATCTGCCTGCTAAATTGCTCAAATAATGATAAAAAGTCTGGTAAAGCCATCAGTTTCCAGCATAATGAATGACGTACGTGCATTGCGGCTGTGTTGGGACTACCTTTCCGTGCCGTGCGCATTTTGTCTAATGAGGATGAAAGGAAGGCACAATGAGCGACGAAGAGCTCAAAAAGGTTGCCAACGAGGTAAGGAAGGGCATCGTCACCGGCGTGCACGCTGCCAAGTCCGGCCATCCGGGCGGTTCGCTCGGCGCTGCCGACATCATGACCTATCTGTACTTTGAGGAAATGAACGTCGACCCGGCCGATCCCCGCAAGGCCGACCGCGACCGCTTTGTGCTCTCCAAGGGCCACTGCGCTCCGGGTCTGTACGCCGTGCTCGCCGAGCGCGGGTTCTTCCCCAAGGAGGACCTCGAGACGCTGCGCCATATCGGTAGCCATCTGCAGGGCCACCCCAACATGAACGACACCCCGGGCGTCGATATGTCCACCGGCTCACTGGGCCAGGGCATCTCCGCCGCCGTGGGCATGGCCGTTGCCGCCAAGCACTGGGGCGATACTTACCGCACGTACGCCCTGCTGGGCGATGGCGAGAGCGAGGAGGGCCAGGTCTGGGAGGCCGCCATGTTCGCCGGCAACCAGCAGCTCGATAACCTCTGCGTCATCGTCGACCATAACGGTCTGCAGATCGACGGCCCCGTCGAGGAGGTCAACGACCCCATGCCGCTCGCTGACAAGTTCCGTGCCTTTAAGTTCCATGTGGTGGAGCTCGCCGACGGCAACGACTTCGATCAGATTCGTGCCGCCTTTGCCGAGGCTCGCGCCACCAAGGGTCAGCCGACCGCCATCATCGCCGAGACCACGAAGGGCAAGGGCGTCTCCTTTATGGAGAACCAGGTTGGCTGGCACGGTAAGGCCCCCAACGATGAACAGTTTGAGCAGGCCATGGCAGAGCTCACGGCCGCCGGAGAGGAGCTCTAGGATGGCAGACGTCAAGAAAATCGCCACGCGCGTAAGCTACGGCGAGGCCCTCGTCGAGCTCGCCAACGAGCACGATGACTTTGTGGTCCTCGACGCCGACCTGGCCGCCGCCACGCAGACCGGCAAGTTTAAGGCCGCCTGCCCCGACCGCTTCTTCGATGTGGGCATCGCCGAGAGCAACCTGATGGGTGTTGCCGCCGGTATCGCAACCACCGGCCGCGTTGCCTTCGCGAGCACCTTTGCCATGTTTGCCGCCGGCCGCGCCTTTGAACAGGTCCGCAACTCCATCGGCTACCCGCACCTCAACGTCAAGATCGGCGCCACGCACGCCGGCATCTCGGTGGGCGAGGACGGCGCCACGCACCAGTGCTGCGAGGATATCGCCCTGATGCGCGTCATCCCTGGCATGACCGTTATCGTTCCCGCCGACGACGTGGAGGCCCGCGCCGTGACGCGCGCCGCCTATGAGTGCGACGGCCCCGTGTACATGCGCTTTGCCCGTCTGGCCTCGCCGGTCATCAACGACCCCGAGACCTACAAGTTCGAGGTGGGCAAGGGCATCGCCATGCGCGAGGGCACCGACGTGACCATCATCGCCTGCGGCCTGATGGTCGGCGAGGCTCTCGAGGCCGCTGAGCAGCTCGCTGCCCAGGGCATCGATGCCGAGGTCATCAACATGCATACCATCAAGCCCATCGATGCCGACCTGATCGTCAAGAGCGCCACCAAGACCGGCCACGTCGTGACCGTCGAGGAGCACTCTGTGATCGGTGGCCTGGGCAGCGCCGTCGCCGACGTCCTGTGCGAGCAGTGCCCGACGCCGCTCAAGAAGATCGGCGTCAACGACACCTTCGGCGAGTCCGGCCCGGGCGCCGAGCTCCTGCACAAGTACGGCCTGGACGCCGCCAACATCGTGGCGACCACCAAGGAGTTCTTGGCCTAAGGCATTTTGGTTACGCTTTAACTTGGGAACCGTTCGCATATTGGGCAATGAAAAAAGCCGGGGTGCCTTCCATGTGGAGGCACCCCGGCTTTGCGTTTGGAGACGGCAGGGAAAGAAGCTAGAGGAGCTTTAGACTTGGTGTCAGGGCGTCTTTCATGGCCTTGTCCTGCTGTGCCAACTCATCGCTATAGTGGCTATCTTCTGATGCGAGGAAGTCCGAGAGGATTTTGCTGTATGAGACTGTGCCAAGGCTCTGTAGATCCGTGAGCTCGGTCGCCTCCTCTTCTGATACGCTATCGGAATAATAGCTTCTGCCTAAATATTTTTTACTGTGAGCCTCATCTGCGGCGACATAAGACCAACGAGTTCGAGCGAGTCGAACGAAGAAGTTGTCACTTAACGGCACTACCGTAATTGCGCCGCCGGCAACGTCCCCCATATTGCGATCGGGGTTAGCAGACCCAATGAGCGCGACGACAACTTTGCTGGGGTAGAGCTTTGATCGGACGGTGATCGTGTCTCCGTCGACTTCCACTGTCACCCTGCCATCCCAGTACTCGGGCAGGTCGACGCTAAAGGTTTGGGCCTCGATGTGGCGAGCGGCTGCTTTGCGCTGTTCCTCGGCCTGGCGTGCCGCTTCCTCTTCGGCTGCCTTTTTGGCGGCGACAGCGGTGTCACGGCGGTTCGTGGCGGCGTGTTGCAGCGCGTCGACGTTGGGAGCGTCCTTGCCCTTGTATGCCATGGCGAGTGTCACGGCGTCGTTGATCTCGTCGTCGGTCACGTCGACAGCATCGATGGGCGTAAAGTCCAAAACCGAATCCTGCTCGGCGAGCTTGGCCAAGTTGATCTTCTCACCCTTGGCAAAAGCGTCGTCGAGCGTGAGCTCGGCCTTTGTGCAGGGCACCTGGTAGATGGTGCCATCGGCGGCGATGGGGGAGCCTGCCGCCTTGAGCGTGTACTTGCCCTGGATAAGTTCGATGCCCGAGCCGTCGGAAGCGACATATTCGACCTTGTCGACCTTCTTTCCGTCGACCGTCTTGCCCTTTACGCGCACCGGTACCCGCGAAGCGCCGTTATCGGTGTCCCAGCCCTCGGCCTTTACGCTCACCACAAGCGCATGCTTGGAATGCGCCGACTCATACTGTGCCTGCTGTGCAACATGCTGCTGATACAGGTGATACGCCAGCCCACCGCCCCCGCCAACAACGATTACCGCCGCGCAGACGATAGCGATCACGACGCCCTTCTTGGACTTCTTGCCGGGAGCGGGCGAACCCACAGGTGCCGGCGCAACCGCAGGTTCGGCTACGGGCATAGCCTGCGTCGCATCAAGCGCGGCCCCACATCCCGTACAAAACCGAGCTCCCTCAGCAAGCTCAGCACCACAATACGGACAAACCATACCAACCTCCAGTAAGCCTAGAACCATCCATCTAACCCAACTGTAAGGCGAGAATCCCAACCCAAGTTGCGCAACATGCAGCCCCAATAGAAGTTGCGGTGAAATAGAGACTGATTAGGCCTTCAAGCTGCTAAAACAGCCCCTATTTCACCGCAACTTCCAAAGGCGCTCATCAAGCAGGGCCTCATCAGGGAAAAGGGCCCAAATCGACAAAGTGCAATTCAGCCAGACCCAAGCATGGCGCTGCTGCACCCCAAGGTAGATGCGCCGGCCCCACAGTAGCCGCAGGCCGGACACAGGGTTACCTCCCAAATCTTTCCGCAGGACGGAGGAAGCCCCGCAGCGCGAAGCGCGCGGCGGGGCTTCCGACATGACCGAGGACGATTTGGGAGGTAACCCTGTGCGCGGCCGGTGAGAACAGAAACCGCACCATGCTTCTTATGTGCAGCAAAGGCAATCCTGCTAAAATACAAAGCGCTCATGTAGTTTAAACGCACGATGATAAGGAGCACCAGTGGGTAACCACTTCCGTACCTCCGGTGCGGGCGATGACACCCCCAAGACGCAGCCGAGCGTCGCGGGCAACCGTTTCGCCACTCCGGATTCAGAGGGTCAGCTGTTTAGCCCGATCCCCCCGCAGCCGGCAGATCAGGCACAGCCGGCATCAGATCCCTTTGCCTACAACCCCACCAACGATGTTGCGCTTTCCGCTGCGGCGGGCTTTGAGCCCGTCCAGACGGTGACCGCCCGCGTGGCTCAGCCTCAGGCGAGCGCTGCCGCGCCGCAGCCCACCATGGCCGGCATTCCCGATCCCATGGCCCCTGCGACGCCCGCACCGCAGCCCGCACAGTCCGGTCTCTTTGCCGGCATTCCCGACCCCACGCAGCCTGCTGCGCCGGTGGTCGAGCGCGATCAGGCCGCCGAGGTCGCAAGCCTCGACAATGCGCTCAACAACCCCGACTTCACGTCGGTGTTTGCGCCCATCGACCCGCAGGCCAGCCGCAAGAAGATGGCCAAGCAGGCCGGTGTCGAGCCCGTCATCCTTATGGAGCACGTCACCAAGATCTATCCGGCGCAGCCCAACAAGCCCGCACTCGACGACATCAACATCGAGATCTATCCGGGCGAGTTCGTCTTTTTGGTTGGTCACTCCGGCTCGGGTAAGACCACGCTGCTATCGACGCTCAACCGTGACGTCAAGCCGACGAGCGGCCGCATTCTGGTCGCCGGCCAGGACCTCATGAAGATCAAGAACCGCAAGGTTCCGTTCCTGCGCCGCCAGATCGGCGCCGTGTTCCAGGACTTTAAGCTCCTGCCGCAAAAGACCGCCTACGAAAACGTGGCATTTGCCTTGCAGTGCATCGGCAAGCCCAAGGGCGTCATTCGCAGCCAGGTGCCCGAGGTGCTGCGTCTGGTCGGTCTGGCCGACCAGATGGACTCACTGCCCGATCAGCTTTCCGGTGGCGAGCAGCAGCGCGTGGCCGTCGCCCGCGCTATGGTCAACCGCCCGCCGCTGCTGATCTGCGACGAGCCCACGGGCAACCTCGACCCGGCGATTTCGCTGGGCATCATGAAGCTGCTCGAGCGCATCAACCGCACCGGCACCACCGTGATCGTCGCTACGCACGACCGCGAGATGGTCGATAGCATGCACCGTCGCGTGATCGCCCTCGAGGGCGGCCACGTAATCCGCGACCAGGAGAGGGGAGGTTACGGCAACTATGGCACCAACTAACGTGGGCTACTCGTTCAAAGAGGCGGTCAGCCACTTCTTCCGTAACTGGACCACCTCGCTCGGCGCCGTCATCACGATTTTCCTTTCGCTGTTTATCATCGGCCTGTTCATTATGGGTTCCGCGATGCTGAACTCCGTGATCGGCACCGTCGAGGATCAGGTTGTCATTAACGCCTTTATCAGCGATGACGCCGACCAGGCAGACGTTCAGGCCTTTGAGGCCGAGCTCAAGACGTGGAGCAACGTCAAGTCCGTGACCTATAAGGACAAGGACGACGCGCTGGCCGAGTACACGAGCAAGATGTCGGGTAACGCCGACGCCACCATGAGCGCACTCGACGGCCAGAACCCGCTGCCGGCTTCGTTCGCCATTGAGATGGACGATCCGTCTCAGGTCGAAAGCACGGCTAAGAAACTCAAGAAGAACGCCGACTTCCAGAAGATCGCGGACGACGGTGACGTCAACGCGAGCGTGCTGTATGGCCAGGAAGAAGTAAGCCGCCTGTTCCAGGTGACGAACTACATCCGTATCGCCGCCGTGGTTCTCGTCGGCCTACTGACCTTTATCGCGTTCATCTTTATCAATAACACGATTCGCCTGTCCATTACGGCGCGTCGTCGTGAGATTGCGATCATGCGCCTGGTGGGCGCCAGCAACGGCTTCATCCGCGGGCCGTTTATTACCGAGGGCGTGCTGCAGGCCATTTTGGGCTCGCTGCTTTCCATCGGCGTGCTGGAGCTGCTGCGCAACCTGGTGGTTCCGCGTCTGCAGGAGAGCATCGGCTGGATGTCGTTTGCGCTGCCGATGCAGTACTACCTGATGACCTACGCCGCGCTGATTCTAGTCGGCGTGCTGATCGGTCTCTTTGGTTCTGCCATCGCTATGCGCCGCTACCTGCGCGTGTAGGCTTGGCCGGAATTCGTTCCTTCCAACGGGTCGTCTCTTTTGGAGCGGCCCGTTTTTTGTTCCCTAGGGGACGGCAGGGTTGCGGATCATCATGGCGCTGGTCCATCTATGTGATCCGCAATCCTGCCGTCCCCCAGGGATCATTTGGGTAGACTCTTGGGGAGCAAACGACCATTGACAGTAAGGAGGCGCCATGGGGCGCAATAACAAGCATAAGCGCGGGGCCCGCAATAAGCGCGGGCCGGTGCGCAGCGAGCGTCGTCCGAGTCTGACCGGGCGCGTGCAACTCCATGAGCACAGTGCCTACGTTGTAACCGAGAATGGCGACTACAAGGTCATGGGCCGCGGCAAGCGTGAAATCATGGATGGCGATACCGTTGCCGTGAGCATTAAGAACAGCCCGCATGGTGAGCGCCGTGCCGTGATCGAGGGCGTTGTAGAGCGAGCCGCCATCAGCGTGGTGGGTACGTATCGGATCGCCGGTCCGCTCGGAGTAATCGAGCCACTCGATTCTCGTCTTAAAGCCGATTTCTTCATTTTGCCCGAGGACACCTCGGCGGAGCGCCTGGGCGTTCATCCTGGCGATGTCGTCGTTGCGCGCATTCTGAGCTATCCGACACGCTTGGAATCGGGCACGGTGACCATTGAGCGCCGTATTGGTGGCGATGATGCGCCCGATCTGGGCGTTCAATATGTGATGGCGCGCTATGGCTATACCGACAGCTACCCCGATGCCGCGCTGGCCGAGGCTGAGTCGCTTTCACTTGATGTGGCCTCGGCGCTCAAGGACCCGCTTCGCCGCGACCTGCGTGACCGCTTTGTCATCACGATCGACCCGGTCGACGCCCGCGACTTCGACGACGCCATCTCGCTGGAGCGCACGCCCGAGGGCGGCTACAAGCTGGGCGTCCATATCGCCGACGTCTCGCACTATGTGGCCTGGGACGGGCATATCGATCTTGAGGCGCGCCATCGCACGACGTCGGTGTATCTGGCCGATCGCGTGCTGCCTATGCTGCCCGAGCGCCTGTCGAACGATTTGTGCTCGCTTCGTCCCGACGAGGACCGCCTGGCTTTTACCGTCGATATTGAGCTCGACGCGCAGGGCCGCATTCGCCAGTGCGATCCCTATCCCAGCGTGATCCGCTCGCGCGTGCGTATGGACTACGACGGCGCCGAGGCACTGCTGGTGCGCGCCGGCGCGGTGGAGTATTCGGTTCTGGAGGGCGCCGCCGAGGATGTTGCGGCTGCAGAGGTATCGCGTGAGGAGGCGCTCGAGCGCGGGCTTGCGTGCGAGGAGACCGCTCGCGGCTATAACGTCGACTTGGGTGATTTTCTCGTTGCCGCCAACGAGCTCGCCGAGCTTCGCCGCCGCATTCGCCGTGCGCGCGGTTCGGTCGACTTCGATACGGCCGAGATCCGTGCCCTGCTGGACGAGGACGGCGTGCCCGTGCAGATCGTGGCGCGTGAGCGTTCGTGCGCCACGTCGCTGATTGAGGAGGCCATGCTGCTGGCCAACGAGTGCGTGGCCGAGTGGTTGGCCGACCGCGATATCGAGGCCTGCTACCGCGTGCACGACGACCCCAGTCCCGACAGCCTGCACGGCGCCGCCGTGGCGCTGGCGCAGCTGGGGATTATCGATGACCGTCGCGCGGCCGGCATCGCCCTGGGAAGCCCCGACGAGCTACAGGCGGCGGTTGATGCCGCAGCCGGTACGGCCAACGCGCCACTCGTCAACACGTTGCTGCTGCGCAGCATGCAGCGCGCGCTGTACAAGCCGCGCAACGAGGGCCACTTTGCACTTGCCGCGCCGTGCTATTGCCATTTTACGAGCCCCATTCGCCGCTATCCCGACCTGGTGGTGCATCGCGTGCTCAAGCTGCAGCTGGCCTACGAGCGGCTGGGCGGCAAAGACGCCCTGGTGCGTACGCCGCGACTGATCGGTAGGGGTCGCGAGTCCCTGCCGCGCATCCTGCCGCAGATCTGCCGCGCCTGCAGCGATGCCGAGCGCGCGGCCGACGCCGCCAGCCACGCGACGCAAAAAATCAAGATCGCGCAGTACTACGAGGATCGCCTGGGCGAGCGCTATGCCGGAACCATCTCGTGGGTCAGCAGCATGGGTCTCTTTGTGCGCCTGGATCTGACGCAGGTCGAGGGCCTGGTTTCGATCAAGAGCCTGGGCAACGAGTGGTTCGAGTTTGACGAGGACGCGCTCACGCTCACGGGCGCCGATACGGGGACCCGCTATGAGCTGGGGCAGCGCGTGATCATCGAGGTCTCGCGCGTCAACACCACGCGCGGACACTTGGATTTCAGGCTTATTCATTAGCCGGAATTTGGTGACTGATAGAGAACGGGGCGGTCTTTCGGGGCCGTCCCGTATTTGTTTTCGGCTGTCTTGCCATGTGCTCGGCAGCCCTGCCATTCGCTTTTTGGGAGATAAACCTACCAGAATTAATCTGTCCCTTTTTGGCAGGTTTACGAGAGAGCGGGGATGACATGGCAACGGTTTACGGATATGCGCGCGTGAGCTCACGCGACCAAAATCTGAATCGGCAGCTGGATGCGCTGGGTGCCTATGGCGTGGAACCAGCGAACATCTTTGCCGATCACGCGAGCGGTAAGGACTTTGACCGCCCACGCTATCGTGAGCTGTTGCGCACACTCGGGGATGGAGACGTGCTGGTGGTGCTGTCTATCGATCGGCTGGGTCGCAACTACAGCGAGATTCTCGAGGAATGGCGGCGCATAACCAAAGAACTCGGTGCCGCCATCGTGGTGCTGGACATGCCGTTGCTCGATACGCGCGCCAAGGGCAGCGGGGCGCCCGACGTGACCAGTACGCTGATCGCGGATATCGTTTTGCAGCTGCTGAGCTACGTGGCGCAGGTGGAACGCGAAAACATCCATCAGCGCCAGGCCGAGGGCATCGCGGCGGCGCAGGCCCGTGGCGTGCGTTTTGGCCGGCCTCGCAAGCCGCGTCCTCCGCAGTTTGAGCTCGTGCGGACGACCTACGAGGCGGGCGATATCACCCGCAGCCAGGCAGCCAAGCGCCTGGGCGTGTGCGTGGGGACGTTCGATCGCTGGATGCGCGAGATGGGGTAGGGCGTCGCGGGCCCCGCGCTCGACATCTGGATACAATATCGGCATGAACGTGCTTCGTCGGTAGGTGATGTGGGCGCGGCAGGACATCTCGACGGAGGAGGACCCTCATGGCAGTGCTGTTTGTTGAATATCCCAAGTGCTCGACCTGTAAAAAGGCCAAGGCGTGGTTGGACGAACATGGGGTTGAGTATATCGACCGCGATATCGTTGCGGACAATCCCACGGCTGATGAGCTTGCGGTCTGGATTGCTCGTTCGGGGCTGCCGGTGCGGCGCTTCTTTAATTCGTCGGGCATGAAATATCGAGAGCTGGGCCTGAAGGCGCGCCTGGATGCAGGCATGACGGACCAGGAGTGCTACGAGCTGCTGGCGACTGACGGCATGCTGGTTAAGCGCCCGCTGCTGGTAGGTGATGACTTTGCGATCCCCGGCTTTAGGGAAGCGGCTTGGGCTGAGGCGCTGCTGTAGCGGCCGCTTGCGGAAAGTGCGTCCCGTTCTGGACGCAAATTCCGGGATGCGCTTTCCGGTTGGTGGGTATGCGCACTTTTCGCCGGCGGGCCTGACCCTGTCAGTCCTCAAGCCGTGCCCATTCGTGTGGGTCGTAGACCTTTACGTGCTTGTCGGGCGTGCCGCTCCAGTATTCTTCACCCATAAAAGGCAGATATGCCTGGACGCCGGGGCAGATAAACGGAATCCGTTGCCGCTGCAGGCGCTCGCGCTGTCGCCGCTCCAGGTGCGTCTCGGATATGACGGTCGGCATGCCCGACAGCTCGACGAGGCTTGCCTGGATGCGCTTGAGGTCGGGGAGTGCCGCATGCCATGACGTCCGCATGATCAAAAACGAGGCGTGGCGGTAGTTTGCCTGCATCACCGTGATGGCGGGGCGCAGCGTGGGGTGGATCTTGTCCCGTTCGGGCCAAAGGTCGGCAGTGATCTCGAGGCCCAGGGTCTCCCATAGGTAGTCAAGCTCTTCGTCCATGGTGCCTCGATATCTACGCGACTATTGATGCTTCGATTGTGTTACCTGGCGCTATTGTTTTCGCGATAGAATCTGCCAACGGTCGACGGCTACCGCTCGCGGCGTTTTGCCCTTCGTGCACAGCGGTCGGCTTCACAGGTCCTTCACGGGTTGGGCGAAATTAGGCCAATTTGGCCGAATTTCAAAAAAGTCAAAATTGGGGCTTGCGTCACGGCGGGACTTCCCGTATATTTCTTTCTTGCGCAAAGGCACAGCCGAGCGCAGCGATGCAGTCATTGGGATGTCGTCTAATGGCAGGACAGCGGATTCTGGTTCCGTCAATGGGGGTTCGACTCCCTCCATCCCAGCCATTGCATTTGCTACATATGGCCCGTTCGTCTAGCGGTTTAGGACGCCGCCCTCTCAAGGCGGAGATCACCAGTTCGAATCTGGTACGGGCTACCACAAAATGAACGCCCGGGCCTCGTAAGAGACCCGGGTTTTGTGTATTGACCGCAAACGGTGTTTGCCGCGTTTCGCCCAGATTGAGGAGTAGCCATGGACCTGCCTATCAGCTTGGAAGACATCACGTATGCCGAGAACTATCTGGCGCAGGGCGACCTGGCCACCGCAACGCCGCTGCTGGAGCGTCTGGTGGAGCTTGCCGAGGAGTATATCGATGCCGAGTGCAAGACAGAGGAGAAGCGCCAGTACTTTAGCTTCGACAGCAAGTTTGAGCGCCTGGCCTATCGCCGCGTGGAGAAGGATCCGCGCGAGCTGGTGCAGGTCGAGGTGCCGTTTGACCGCCTGTACTCCGACATGGCGTTTGCCTATATTCGCCAGCAGGATTATGTGAGCGCTCGCAATGCCCTGATGCAGGCCGTGCGCTGGGACCCCATGAACTGCAACTATCGTCTGGACTTGGCCGAGCTGTTCCGTGCGCTCGAGGACAAGCAGGAGTGGGCGTCGCTTTCGTATTCGGTGTTGGAGCGTGCGAGCGACGGCAAGTGCGCCGCCCGCGCCTACGCCAACTTGGGCCAGTACTTCTTGGAGCCCGAGACCGAGAATGTCTCTGCTGCCGTGGGCTGCGCGCGTCTGGCGCTGCGCCTGGCCCCCGGCGATTCGCATACGACGCGTCTGCTCAACAAGATCCATACCACCTATCCGGATGCCGCCGACGAGAGCGACGACCATGTGATGGGCGAGCTGGCCCTGCAGGGCGTGCCGACCTCGCCTTCGGCCGAGATTGCCATCTGCCTGATCATGTGCGCGACCGATGCTGCGAGCGATGGCGACAAGCAGGAGGCTACGCGTCTGACGGTCCGTGCTCGCGACTTGGTGGGCGAGGAGGCCTGCGCAGCGATTATCAAACTGGTGCGCGAGAGCGACGCCGAGCTCAATGCCGAGCGCAAGGCCAAGCGCGAGGCGGCGGGCTCAAACGCCGATGGTGCCAAGGAGGCCGGCGATGCCCAGTAAGCGCGAGCGCAAGCTCATCTCCAAGAATCGCTCGGCACATCACGAGTACTTTATCGATGAGACCTTTGAGTGCGGCATTGAGCTGAGCGGCACCGAGGTCAAGTCGATTCGTGAGCGTGCCTGTCAGATTACCGACACCTTTGCGCTCATCCGTGGCGGGGAGTGCTGGCTCGTGGGCCTGCATATCCACCCTTATAGCCATGGTGGCGTGTGGAACCGTGACCCCGACCGCCGTCGTCGTCTGCTGCTGCACCGCAAGGAGATCGATTTCCTCGACGGCAAGCTACGCAACCGCGGCTATGCCCTGGTGCCGCTGGAACTTTACTTTAATACCGACGGCCGCGTAAAGCTGTTGCTGGGCCTCGGTCGCGGCAAGAAGCTCTACGACAAGCGTGAAGATATGGCCAAGCGCGATGTCCAGCGCGAGATTGACCGCGCGCTCAAGGAGCGCAACCGCTAGGCGCTCGACCTGTGAGGACGGTGGGACGCGTCTCATCTTTCTTACTGTTCTGACACATATGTCTCAAAGGCGGCATCCGCTATGGGTGCCGCCTTTTTTGTGGGTACATACATCCATGAGGTTCCAACCCGGGTTAGGGGAGTGATCGTTATGGACAAAACTGCGTTCTTTACCATGCCGAGCGGTCTGTACGTGGTGAGCGCCGCGGCAGACGGGCTGCGCGCCGGCTGCGTCATCAACACGGCGGTGCAGGTGACGTCCATGCCGCCGCGTATCTCGGTTGCCGTGAACAAGGACAACGTTACCTCGGGCGTCATCGCGTCGGCCAAAGCGTTCGCGCTGACCGTGATCGATCAGACGGCCGACATGCTCTACATTGGTAACTTTGGCTTTCGCACCAGCAGTGATTACGACAAGTTTGCCAAGTACGAGACTCGCGAGACGGCTCTGGGCATGCCTTATGTGCCCGAGCATGCGGCGGCGCTGTTTAGCTGCCGCTTGATTGACACCGTGGATGTGGGCACGCATCTGCTGTTTATCGGCGAGGTCGAGGATGCCGAGCGCCTGAGTGACGAGACGCCGCTCACCTACGATTACTACCACAAGGTTCTGAAGGGCAAGACGCCGCCTAAGGCATCTTCGTATCAGGGATAGAAATGCTCTAAAAACACTTGCATTATATTATTGAGAACCTATACTGATAAGCGAAGTACATCAGCAGTCACGTTCGAGAGGAGAACATCATGGCTGAGGAGAAGAAGACCTATAAGTTCGTGTGCACCGTTTGCGGTTACGAGGTCGAGGTCGATACGCCCGAGCTGCCCGAGGA
>CAKUHA010000015.1 GCA_934655755.1 uncultured Collinsella sp. | reverse complement strand
TGGCGAGATGATAGTTTACCATGGGCAACTATTGGCACCGCGCCTGGGACAACTACAATACCCTAGTTGACCGCTAGGACTTTTACAATGCTGCCGAAAGACACGAAAGGTTCCATCCGTCATGGATTTGCTGATTGATATTCTGCTCGACGCCGGCAAGGACACGCTGTCCCTGGTGCCGTTTTTGCTTGTTACATACCTGGTGCTCGAGACGCTCGAGCATGTTGCGGGCGACCGCGTCAATGGCGTAATCAAGCGCGCCGGCGCCGCGGGCCCCGTGGTTGGCTCGTTGCTGGGCATCGTGCCACAGTGCGGGTTTTCGGCGATGGCGGCGACGTTGTACGCCGGTCGCGTCGTGACGCTGGGTACGTTGGTGGCGGTGTTCCTCTCGACCTCCGACGAGATGCTGCCGTTGCTGCTTGCCGAGCAGGTTCCCGTGCAGACCATGGCGATGCTGCTTGCTTCGAAGGCACTCATCGCGCTGGTCACGGGCTTTATCGTGGATGCTGCCATTCGCGGCCTGCGCCGTAACGCCCGCGCTCATGCCGCGATTCGTCGAACTGTGCTGGGGACCGCGGCCAATCCGGCTCACGTGAACTGCGCGCACGATGACCACACCGGCGGCGACATCATTGACGAGGTGGCCGAGGCAGGCGTGAGCGCCGATCACATCCACGAGCTGTGCGAGCGCGATCATTGCGGCTGCGACAACGATGAGGACGGCCACGGGCACGGGCATGGCCATGACCACAACCACGGCCACACGGACGAGCACGAACACCACCACGACCACGGCCACTCCCACGAAGGCGCGCCCGTCCTGTCAATCATCCGCAGCGCGATCTCGCACACCGTGCAGGTATCGGTGTTCATTTTCCTGGTGACGTTGATCCTGGTCGCCGTGCTCGAGACCTTTGGCGAATCTGCGATCGAGCAGTTCCTGCGCGGCAACGAGACGCTTGCTGTCCTTGGCTCGGCGCTCGTCGGCCTGATCCCCAACTGCTCCGCCAGCGTCGTCATTACGCAGCTGTACCTGGAGGGCGCGCTGCAGCTTGCCCCGATGCTCGCCGGCACGCTTATTTCCGCCGGCGTGGGCTACCTGGTGCTGTTCCGCACCAACCGTAGCGCCCGCGAAAACGCCCTGTTCCTGGTCATGATGTATGTCATCGGTGCCGGCTGGGGGCTCGTTCTCTCCGCCCTTGGCTTCTAAGTAGGCCTAACAAAACGGACTTCAAAACTGCCACCCTCAATACCTGCGAATGCGGCGGGGCTGGCATTTTGAAGTCCGTTTTTTGTTGGGCTATGGGTTCGAGGTGCGCTTGCTGCCTCTAAACGAAAACAGGTAGATTTTCAGGCATGTCCCAAAATTCTACCTTTGCTAGCGCAGCAGCTCGGTGAGGTTGCGCTTAAAGCGAGCTCGGTCCTCGCCGGTGAAGGCTGCTGGCCCTCGGGTGCGACCGCCGGCGCGGCGCACCTTCTTTTCCTCGTGGCGGATAAACAGCTGCATGTCGATGGTCGCCTTATCGTAGACGCGCCCGCGCACGCCGATGGCGGCGGCATCGCGCCCGAGCACCATGCTCGCCAGGCCAATGTCCTGCGTCACGACCACGTCACCCGCCTGCAGGCGCTCGACAATGGCAAAGTCGGCGCTATCGGCTCCCACGCTCACGTCGAGCGTCGTGACCCAAAAGCCCCGACGCGCGTGTTCGGCGTCGCGCGGGTCGTCGCGGCGAATGTGGCGTTCCAGGTTCTGCGTACTGTTGCCGGCGATAACGACGGCGACGCCCGCCCGCCGCGCGCAGTCGATCGACTCGCGCGTAACCGGGCAGGCGTCGGCATCAATAAAAAGCGTTCTCGGCATCTAGTGCACCAGTTTGCCAAAGCGAATGGCGCGAATAATCAGCGTCACGCCAAACACCAGCAGCGCGGCGCCGGTAAAGATGACGAGCATCTTGGCCGACCATAGCGGGTAGATAAACACGAACACGCCGGCGATAATGGAGAGCGCGCCGCTCAGGATGGTAAAGCCGCGGTTGGACGAAAGCTCGGACTCCAGAATCGACATGATGCCTTCGGTGATCCAGCCAAAGCCGGCAACGACTACCACCATCGTGCTGAGCGTCGCGGTCGACAGCGCCTGGTTGCGCAGGATCACCACGCCACCCAAGAGGATGAGCAGGTTGAGGATGATGCTCGCCACGCGCCAGCCAGTGGGCAGCTGCGACTCAAAAACCGTGGTGAAGAGCCTAATACCAGCCGTAATGACAAAGTAGAAGCCCAGGACGGTCGTCAAAAAGACGAGGGTCTTAGCCGGCGCAAACAGCAGCGCGATGCCGGCGAGCAGCGCGATGACGCCGGTGATGGCGTAAAGCCAACGCACTGCCTTGATTGCCTTGCCTTCCATGCTTTTCTCGTCAAATCCCAGCTGGCTCGATTTCTGGTCATCGTTCTTAAAGATGCCCATAATGTCTCCTTTCCGTGCGGTGCACGTCGCGTTCGTTGCTTTCCGTGCGGCGTAAACCAAAAGTGCTGCAACAAGTATCGCCCAAGGGCGCCGCTGCATGGGGCGGGAAGGGTGAATTGCCGCCTCACCTTCCCGAATTGTTACCTTTGTTTCCGTTTGGATGGGGGATATTCAACAGTTGTGGAACATTGCGTCGCTGTGTGTAATTGCCTACGTTTTAGGTTAGATTTTCCTAAGAACAATTGGCTTTTATTGGGGGTCCCTATGAACGAAGCAGTTCCCGCGGCGCCGGTGAGCGCTGAGTCGATGGCAAAGCAGGGTTGCGAAAAGCTTGGCCTGGATACGTTCGACGCGCTGGTCCGTCGCGCCCGCACGTGCCGTCGCTTTGACGAGTCCATGCGCGTGCCGCGCGAGTTTTTGCTCGAGCTGGCGGAGCTGGCGCACCTGACTCCCTGCGGCGCCAATGCTCAGCGCCTGCGCTTTCATGTGGTGAGCGGTGCCGAGGACTGCGCGCGCGTGTTTGACGAGCTCGCGTGGGCCGGCGCGCTCAAGGATTGGCCGGGTCCCGACGAGGGCGAGCGCCCGACCGGCTACATTGCGATTCTCGCCGAGCGCGCCGTTCCGGGCAAGTCCGCCGCGCCCATCACCGAGGTCGACACCGGCATTGCCGCGCAGACGATGATGCTCGCCGCCCGCAGCGCCACGCCCGAGGTGGCGGCCTGCATGTTCAAGGCCTTTACGCCCCGTGCGATCGACGCCATGGGGCTCGATAACGACAAGTACGAGCTCAAGCTGATCATGGCCTTTGGCGTTCCGGCAGAGTCGCAGGTCATCGACGCGATCGATTCCAACCCCGACGGCTCCATCAATTATTGGCGTGACGAGGCACAGGTGCATCACGTGCCCAAGCGCCCACTTGCCGACGTCCTAGTGTAGTTACGCGGCAAAACCACCACAAAGGTGCCTGTCCCCTTTGCGGTGGTGCGAGGGGAGGGCGTGTGGCCGATCTGTATTTGGTGCGGCATGGGCAGACCGAGCTCAATGTGCAGAACATTTTGCAGGGCTGGCACGATTCGCCGCTTACGGCGCGCGGGCGCGAGCAGGCGTTGGCGACGCGCGCGGCGTTCGAGGGCCGTGGCGTGGCGTTTGACCATGTGTATTCGTCTCCGTTGGGTCGGGCGCGGCATACGGCTGAGCTTATCGTGGGCGCAGGCCAGCCCATTGAGTTGGTCGATGACCTGCGCGAGTGGCATTTGGGCTCGCTGGAGGGCACATCAAACCGCGAGATGCCGGCTCAGCCCTGGGGCGATTATCCGGTTGCGTTTGGCGGCGAGTCGGAGAGTGAGCTTCGCGCACGCATGGTCGCAGCGCTGTCCCGCATTATGGCGCGGCCCCGGCACGATCGCGTGCTGGCGGTCTCACACGGCTCTGCCTGCCAGGAGTTTCTTGAGTACGTAACCGGCGGGGGAGAGCAACCCGACAATGGTGCCGTGCTTCATTTTGGCTATTGCGACGGGGCGTTTTCGCTCTTGGATTGGTAACAAACGAAAGGACCCCCTATGAATAAAGACCTGTATCTGGTCCGTCATGGGCAGACGATATTTAACCTTAAGCGCATCATTCAGGGCTGGAGCGACTCTCCGCTTACGCAGCTGGGGTGCGACCAGGCAGCGCGCGCTGGCATGTTCTTGCGTGCGCGCGGCATTGAGCCAGACCATGCCTACACCTCCACGCTGCATCGCACCGAGCAGACCATCGCTAACCTGTGGCCGGGTCTGGCGTACGAGCGCCTGGACGGCCTGCGCGAGTGGTTCTTTGGCGACTTTGAGGCCGAGCGCGTGATGCTCATGCCCGAGCGTCCGTGGCGCGACTTCTATTGCCAGTTTGGCGGCGAGGGCCAGATGCAGGTGCGCGAGCGTATGGTCACGACGCTGACCGAGCTTATGCGGCGCCCGGACCATGCGTGTGTGCTCGCCGTAAGCCACGCCTCTGCCATCAAGGAGTTTTTGGACCACACGAGGGGCGCGGCGGCAGACGAGCGCGAGCGCGTGCCGGGCAACTGCTCGGTGCTGCATTTTGCGTTTGACGATGCGACGGATACGTTTGAGCTGGTCGAGACCTTTACGCAGGAAGATTACGCACGCGAGCTGGGGCTGGAGCCGCTCGTAGCGGCAGCCGGTCCGCAGCGCGGGTAGCGCGAGCGCGGAAGTGGGCGAAGCGACACTGGTCGCCAATATAATCGCGCAATAAAAAGGGGCGGAGGTGCAAGCAATGACGCTACACCTCCGCCCCTTGTTCGTTTGGGTGCCGAGTTTTGTGCTGAGCGCTTGAACCCTCTAGAACCGCGCGATCTGGTGGGTGAGCAGGCCCATCGGTACCTGCGGCGCGGCACCGCTGACCTGCACGGCGGGGAAGAGTGCGGCCACGGTAAAGTTGAACGGCTCCTTGCCCGTATACGTTCCGGCGGCGCGGGCCTCGTCGGCCAGGAGCTGCGACGCCCCGGCGAGTGTGGCAGCGTATGCCGGGTCATCGGCCAGCGTCGGCTCCGGCGCCTGGTCGAGCATGGCGCGGATAGCCCCGACGGCGTCCTCGCGCTTGACCTCCCACACGCGGTGCGTGATGCCCGCGGGATCGGTGACGGCGTAGAGCGACGCGCCCTCTTTGGCGGCGCCCAGGATGATATCCATGACGGGCGAGGCTTCGTAGGCGAGCGACACGGGACGAGGCTGAACTTTGAGCTCGGCGATCGGGCGCGCGGCGGCCACGTCGGTGCTGGCATTGGCCTCGCCGCCCGCCAGCACGCCAATCGGGCAAATCGCCACGACGCCCGTCACGCGCCCCGGCTCTCCCGAGCATTCGTACACGTAATACGCCGCGCCCGGGTCCTTGAGCATCAGGCCATCGGCAATGGCGCCGCGCAAGGCATCGTTGACGCCCAAGATGTCGCTCATCTGCGGCAGCGCCTCGAGCACGCGGTCCTGAGCCGGGCGGATGCAGGGAAACGGAAGTGCTTTCATGGGCGGTCCTAACGTGTGAATCGGTTTGTTCGCGGCTTATTATGCCCCAACTTGGCCGCTCGCGCCCCAGAGCGCGTTATCGGCGAGCGCGACCAGCACCTGCTGGCAGCGAACGATATCGGCATGGGGCACGTACTCGTTGGGCTTGTGGGCGAGCGCCAGTGAACCGGGGCCGTAGCTCATACAGTTGCGATTGCCTGTCTTGCCCGCGATGACGGCGGTGTCGGTGTAGCCGGTAAAGAAGCCGACGGTCGTGTCCGTGCCCGTCATGTCGTCTGCCGCATGCTTGAGCGCCGCCAGAAGGGGAGAGTTCGGGTTGCGCTCGATGGCGGGGCGGTCACCTGTCACGGTATAGCTGCCATGGCAGCCGGGGACCGCGGCTTCGGCGCCGGCGATGGCCTGCTCTACCATGCGCGTCGCGGCGGCCGTATCAGTCGGCGGGGTCAGGCGCATATCGACCCAGACCCTGGCGTGGTCGGGCACGACATAGGGACGGTAGCCGCCCTCGATCTGGCCAAACGTGATAGTCGAAGGCCCCAGCTCATCATGCACGGGCAGCTCCGCGAACGCGTGACGAAGCGCGCACACGACCTCGGCCATGGCGGCGACGGCATCCGCGCCCTTCCATGGCTGGCTCGCGTGCGCCGTTACGCCGGCCATCTCGATCTCGAACCACGTGCGCCCCTTGTGCGCTACCTGAATCTGCCCATCGGTGGGCTCGGTGTCCAGCACCCATTCGCGCGAGCCAACCCAGCCGGCGGCAATCGCGGCCTCGGAGCCGCGCATAAAGTCCTCTTCGTCGACCGAGCAGATGAGTGAAAAACCGCGTCGAGGCAGCTCGCCGCGTTCTGCCACGCGTTCGAGCGTATGGACCAGTGCGACAATGGCACAGGCCAGGCCACCCTTCATGTCGCAGGCGCCGCGGCCATAGAGTTTGTCGTTGCGTACAACCGCCCCGAGCGGCGGAGTGCCCGCATCCCACCCCTCGCCCAAGGTAACGGTATCCATATGGCAGATATAGACAAGCCGCGGCTCGTCGCTCTGCCCCGGCACGGTAACCATAAGATTGCGGCGCCCGGGGAGCACCTCAAGCTCTTCAACCCGCACGGCATCGAGTGCCGGGTGGTTCAACCGCGCCAGCCGTTCCTCAACCAGCCCCTTGATATACCGCTCAATCTCGCCCTCATACGCACCCGGATCCGAGCTATCGATTCGCACGAGCTCCTGCGCAAGCCGCCAGGCAAAGTCCTCATCAACCATATGCAACCTCACAATCAGTCTGCTTTCCAAACCGATTGTAAGCCTCCCAAGAGATCCGCGACGTGCGCGTAGCAGTATTTACCGTTCGCAGGCCGAGCCAGCGCGTTTGCCGTCCGAGCGGGTTCACAAATGACGCAGTGGGTACGTACCCTTCATGGACGACATGCTGTGCGACATATCCGCCTTTCGGTATCACCGGATACCTCCACAGGTCTTGGCGATAATGCCGGACCTGCCCGATTCTGTGGACGATCCGCGCAGAGAGCGCCTTTGCGAGCATCCACTCGTCACGCATTTCCTGCGCACCCCGTTACACGTTTTGGCGCAAGGCGGCTGTGGACGAAAGGGTAGTCGCATTGTCAGGCATGTCTGGAACGGGGAGAGGCCGTTTGGCTCCGTGCAGCAGACGGAGTTTGGCCTCGATGTTGCGTCCCCACTCTTTGCCCTGTTGACCCTGGCTTCCTCGGTCTCAAACGAGCGTCTAATCATGTGCATGTATGAGATGTGCGGCACCTTTGCCGTGTGCAAGATTGCGCCCCAGGTAAAGTCGGCACTTGTGCAGGCGTATGGGAGCCAGTGGGGTGACGCGCGGTTGGGCTGGGAAAACGTAAAGGACGTCTCGGGGAATCCAACGGACTTGTGGAAACGACCTCCCTTGATTGAGTTTTCTGAGCTTGCAGAGTACGTCGAAAAGATCCGAGGGCTTCGCGGCGCTAAATCGTTCACACGTGCCGCGAAATGCATTACGGGGGTGGCGGCATCGCCGCTCGAGGTCCAGGCTTCGATGCTGTTTGGCCTTACGAGGCTGCGCGGCGGCGAAGGGCTGCACCTTACCAATAACGTTGAGATTCGTATGACGCGCAGTGCCCGCCTGATTTCGGGGCTTGATAGACGCTATGCCGATATCCTGCTGTCAAATAAGGACGGCAGCCGAGAGTGCCTGGTTGAATGTCAAGGTAAAGCAATTCACGGATCCATAGAATCCAAGATCTCTGATTCCGATCGAACGACGGCTCTGCAAGCGATGGGATATCCCGTCGTTCTGTTGACCTATGGTCAGCTGGCCGACTCCGATGCCTTCCGCGTGGTAATGGAGCTCATCATGTCCTATCTCGATGTGCCGTTGAAAGACAAGACGCCGCGGCAGCAGGGGCTCGAACGGCGGCTTCGTGAGGAGATTTTCATCGATTGGGCGAGAATGTAGTCGCGCGGGCGGTAAGCGGTCGCGCGAGCTGGAGTTTTGGTCGCAAAAAGGCTTCGGTTTCGCCTCGGAAGAGTTTTAGAAATGCTACATAGAACAAGTTGTTTCGTAAAATGGACAGTCAACTTGAACCTGGCATACAGAGATCGATTAATGCCTACTAAAACCCCTGATAAAGCTGTTTGTCAAAGCAGGTTTGCTCAGTGATTTGGGTATGACTGTCGATTATCCGAAAAAACTTATGTTGGGTAGCATTTTCAAAGCCAGTCAGAGCAACGAAATCGGCCCCCGTTTTGTGAAAACGGGGGCCGAATGGGCTTTATGGCCGCCTGGCGGGCTTGGTGCCGGCGCTATTTGATCACGCGTACGCGATACATCGACGGAATCTGCTTGAGCGCCTCGATGGTGCTGGTGTCCAGGTGCTCGTCGGTGTCGAACATGGTGTAGGCGTTCTCGCCGGCGGACTCGTTGGTCATGCGCTGCACGTTGGCGTTGTCCTTGGCCAGGATGGCCGTGATCTGGCCGATCATGTTGGGCACGTTGGCGTGCAGGCAGGCGATGCGGCTTGCGGCGCGCGCCTTGCCCATGCTGCAAGCGGGGTAGTTGACGCTGTGTGCGATGTTGCCGTTCTCCAGGTAATCCTTGAGCTCGCTGATGGCCATATCGGCGCAGTTGGCCTCAGCCTCGCCGGTGCCGGCGCCCGAGTGCGTGGTGATAAACGTGTTGGGCATCTTGACGGTCTTGGGCGTGGCAAAGTCGCAGCTAAACCAGCTCAGCTTGCCCGCGCGCAGGGCGGCGTCGACGGCGTCCTCGTCAATGATGGTCTCGCGCGCGTAGTTGATCAGCACGGCGTTGGGGGCCAGCAGGTTGATCTGCTCGGTGCTAATCATGCCGATGGTGTCGGCTTTGCTGGGTACGTGCACCGTGAGATAGTCGCAGCCGCGGCACAGGTCCTCGAGCGTGCCCACGCGCTGCACCTCGCGGCTCAGCACCCATGCGTGCTCGACGGAAATGAACGGATCGTAGCCGTAGACGTCCATGCCCAGATCGACGCAGGCGTTGGCGACCTTGGAGCCCACGTTGCCCAGACCGATGACGCCGATGCGCTTACCCTTGAGCTCGCGGCCCACAAAGGCCTTCTTGGCCTTCTCGGCATCGACCTGAATCTCGGGGTCGTCGGCGTTGTCGCGCACCCAGTTCATCGACTGCACCACGCCGCGGCTCGAAAGCACCAGCATGCCCAGGACGAGCTCTTTGACGGCGTTGCTGTTGGCGCCGGGGGAGTTAAAGACAACGACGCCCTTCTTGGCGTACTCCTCGACGGGGATGTTGTTGACGCCGGCGCCGCAGCGGGCGATGGCGCGGATGCCCTCGGGCAGCTCGTAGCCGTGCAGGTCGGTCGAGCGCATCAGGATGGCGTCGGCCTCCTCGGCGGTGCTCACAAACTCGTAGCCCTCGCCAAACTCGACTTTGCCGTCTTTGGTGATGTCGTCGATGGTCTTAATCTTGCGCATGAAAAACTCCTTAGCAGGTTTTGATGTAAACAGGTGGTCTGAGGTGGCTGGTCGGCCCGCGCGTTGCGGGCTAGTTAGATCGCGAACTCAAACTCTGCTGCGCTTCGAAGTCCTTCATGTACGTGGCCAGCGCCTGTACATCCTCCATGGTTACGGCGTTGTACACGCTGGCACGCATACCGCCGACGAGGCGATGGCCCTTGACGTTTTGGATCTGGTGCTCGGCCGCGCCTGCGACAAAGGCGGCGTCGAGCTCGGCATCGCCGGTGCGGAACGTGACGTTGGCGATGGAGCGGCTGTCTGCCTGCGTGGTGCCGTGGAACAGCTCACTGTTCTCGAGCAGGTCGTAGAGCAGGTTGGCCTTGGCCCAGTTGCGCTCGGCCATGGCGGCAAGTCCGCCGGTTTGCTCCACCCAGCGGAACACCTTGCCGCATACGTAGATGCCAAAGGTGTTGGGCGTGTTGAGCATGGAGCCCTTGGCGGCCTCGGTCTTAAGGTCCATGTACTGCGGCGTCTGCGCGAAGGCCGGGCCATCGGCGATAAGGTCGTCGCGCACGATGACCACGGTCACGCCCGCGGCACCGGCGTTTTTCTGAGCGCCGGCGTAGATGAGCCCGTAGCGCTCGACGTCGAGCGGCTGCGACAGGAAGCAGCTCGAGACATCGGCGACCAGCGGCACATCGCCGCAGTCGGGCAGCTCGTGGAACATGGTGCCAAAGATGGTGTTGTTCTGGCAGATGTAGACGTAGTCGAGCCCGTCGCCCGCGGCCTCGGCGGCAATGCGCGCGTTGATGTCGGCCATGTTGGGAATGCGGTCGAAGTTGGTGTCCTCGGAGCTCGCGAGCAGCACGGCCTCGCCGTACTTGGCGGCCTCCTTGTACGCCTTGTTGGCGAAGTTGCCGGTCACGACGTAGCCGGCGCGGCCGCGGCGCATGAGGTTCATCGGGATGCCCGCGAACTGCAGCGTGGCGCCGCCCTGCAAAAACAGGACGCGGTAGTTGTCGGGGATGCTCAGCAGGCGGCGCAGGGTTGCCTCGGCGTCGTCGATAATTTGCTGGTACATACTAGATCGATGGCTCATCTCGAGCACGGACATGCCGCAACCGCGGTAGTCCATCATCTCGTCGGCGATCTCGGCGAGCACGCTGGTGGGCAGTGCAGCCGGGCCTGCTGAGAAGTTGTGCACACGTGCCATCTTCTAGGTCCCCCTCGTAGTCGTTTGAATGTTCGGGATACTTTAGCACAGTGCAGCGCCAGGTGCGACCGCATCACAGCAAAACTCGAGTGCGCCGCTATGATTTACAGGGTTGTTACATGGGGGAGGACAAGTCTCCTCAATAAGTTGCGGTGAAATAGGGACTTAATAGCGGTTTGGAGCGCTTAAACAGTCCCTATTTCACCGCAACTTAGGATGGGGCTTGGGGGGTAGCTAATTTGGGACGGGGCTTTTTTGACTACCCCGCTTGTAGGGTAGTCAAAATAGCCCCGTCCCAAATTAGCTACCCTTGGCTGCTACGACGCCAGGGTCGCGATGACGGCTTCGTCGCCGGCGAATATGAGGGTGTTGCCGTCGGGGATGATCGTTTGGCCGTCGCGCTTGAGCATCACCACGATAAAGGGGTGCTTGCCCTGCGGCACGTCGCGCAGGCGCTGGCCGGCCAGGCGTCCGTGGGGCGTTACGGTGACCTCGCGCAGTGTAACCTCGGCACGCTCTTCGAACGTCGGCGCGGCCATGACCAGCAGATCTCCTTCCTCAATCACGGTTTCGCCATTGGGCAACACGGGATGCGCGCCGTCGCGCAGCACCAACACCACAAGCAGGTCTGTCGCACTGCCGATGTCCGCCAGCGAGCGGCCGGCAAACGGATGCCCCGCGCCCACCTTGAGCTTGACGAACGACATGCCGTCCTCGTTGCGGTAATCGTTAAAGGTGCGGCGCACATCGCCGGCTGCATCGATCATGTCGAGTTTCTTCGCCACCGCCGGCAGCAGCGAGCCCTGCACCACAATGCTCGACACGGCAATTACAAACACCAGGTCAAACAGGTCGTGGCCACCGGGAACGCCGGTCACCACGGCAAAGAGGCTAAAGACGACCGATGCCGCGCCGCGCAGACCCGCCCAGCTTACGAGCGCCACCTGGCGGGGGTTTGTCTTAAACGGCGCGAGCAACACGCCGACGGCGATGGGGCGGCTCACGAAGAGCATAAACGCCATGAGCGCCAGTCCCGGCAGCAGCATTTGCGGCAGGCGGGCGGGCGTCACGAGCAGGCCGAGCAAAAAGAAGATGGTCATCTCGGCCATCTCGGTGAGGGTGTCGAAGAAGTGCGCCAGCTCGACCTTGCCGGTGATGTCGCTCGCGCCCAGCACGATGCCGGCCAGGTACACGGCCAAAAAGCCGTTGCCGCCCAGGTAGCTCGGCAGCGCGTAGGCAACGATCGCCACGGCGAACAAGAAGATAGTCTGGGCGCCCTCGGCCGTTGCGTGTGCGCGCTCAATGAGGCGGCCCGCCGCCCAGCCGATGACAAGGCCCAGGCCCACGCCTAGGATGATCTGCTTGGCCAGCAGCGCGGGGATGTTGATGTCGCCGCCGGCGGCGAGGGTCGCGAGCACCGCGGTGAGCATGTAGGCGACGGGATCGTTGGAGCCTGATTCGACCTCGAGCAGCGAGTCGGTGCCGTCTCGCAGCGACAGGCTGTGCTCGCGCAGGACGCTAAAGACGCTCGCAGCGTCGGTGGACGCCACGACCGATCCCAGTAGCAAGCCCCCGATCCAGTCGAAACCCAACGCGAAGTGCGCAAACGCGCCCGTAATGCCGGCGGTGATGACGACGCCGAGCGTGCTCAGCAGCACCGCGGGCACGGCGACGGGTTTGGCGCGGTCGATGTTGGTGTTAAAGCCGCCGTAGAACATGATGAACAGCAACGCCGTGCTGCAGACGGTTTCGGTGAGCGCGTAGTCGCTAAAGTCGATGTGCGCCGGGCCGTTGACGCCCAGCAGCATGCCGAGCGCGATAAAGATGAGCAGGGTGGGGAAGGGGAGCTTTTTGCCGACGGGTTTGATGGTCAGGCACAGAATAATGACGAGGCCGATAAAAAGAAGGATCTGGTTCATGGATGGTGTCCGCTCCTGGGTGGTTGGCGTGGCACGGTCAGTTGTCTGCGGTTATTTGTACCCAAAGATGGTGGGTTTATGGGGCCGAGGTGCCGGCGTTCGCATTTTCGACACGAGGTGCCGGCACGGGCGGTGCTGGTCGGGGTGCCGGGGCGGGCGGTGCAGTGGGGGCGGCGCGGACCGCGTGGGTGATCGCCTGCGGTGGCGACCCTTCCCAGCTTTATTGCAACGGAGTACAATGGGTAACGTTTAAGTTCAACTTGAAGTTTTAGTTGCGGCGCTGGGCTTCGGCCGCAATGCAAAGAGAGGCGTTCCATGGCGATCTATGTGACATCCGATGCTCACGGGCACGTGCGTGCGCTTGACGAGGCCCTGTCCAAGATTTCGCTGGCGTCCGACGACACGCTGTACGTGCTGGGCGACATGATCGATCGCGGGCCCGATCCGCTCGGCGTCATTAAGTTGGTGCGCTCGCTGTCCAACGCCCACGTGCTCAAGGGTAACCACGAGCAGATCATGCTCGACGCCATCATTGGTCAAGATCCGCTCGATGCCGAGACCTGGGATATCAACGGCGGTTGGACGACGAGAGAGCAACTCAACGACATGGAATTTGAGGCGTACGAGGAGCTTGTGCGCTGGATGGCCGGGCTGCCGCTCTACGCGGTGGCCGAGACCGACGAGCGGCCGTACCTGCTGGTGCATGCCGGTATTGAGATGGAGGCCGCGCGGGCGTTTTTGCTTGAGCATGGCGTCGATTGTGCCGATGGTGCGGGGGCGGTGGATGCCGATCGCGAGCTACTCCAGCAGATGCTTGCGGTGCAGTCGTCCGATGACTTGCTGTGGATTCGTCACGGCTATTGGGATGCGCCGACGGGGCTGCTTTCTGCCGAGGGTAGGGGCCCGGTCGTGGTGAGCGGCCACACGCCCACGGTGTCGCTTGGGCGTTATTGCGAGGTTGGCGGCCTGGCGGGGCTCGACGAGGAATCGGGCCGCGGGCAGATTGTGCGCCTGGGCGGCGAGGATACCGCCGGCGTGCCCGACCGCATCGACATCGACTGTGCCGCCGCCACCGGTTCCGAGTTCGGCCGCGTCGGCATCCTGCGCCTGGATGACGGGGCCGAGTTCTACGCGAACATCAACCCGGGCGAATAACCTTGTTCCGCTGTTCTACCGAACGGCGGTCACGTTGACGCTGCGCAGCCCCGAAGCACCCCATCTTGTCGCTCAAACCGTCGCTCGCGTACAGAAGTACGCGTCGCTCCTCTTTCGCGCCAACCTGGGGCACTTCGAGACTGCTCGCTGTCGGTGCCAAAACATCGACGTTTCTTTTCTTCAAATTGATTCGAATTAGGCGCCGTACGGGTTGCGGTCGCGTTCGATGCGTTGGCGGATGTGGGCGTACTCGATAATCAGGAGCACCAGTAGTAGCGCCATGACTGCCAGGTAGCTCACGACGGCGCCCGTCAGGCCCAGCAGGTTGACCAGAATCAGCGGCAGCACCACGCTCACGGCGAAGCAGATCAGGTAGATTTTGATGACGTCGCCGGCGTGACGCAGTACTGTGATGATGGCGTAGATAAAGTCGATGCCCGCGGTGACGCCGCCGGCGACGACCATCAGCAGCGCCAACGTGCGATAGCGCTCAAAGTTAAGGCCATACATGGCGTTCATGATGGGGATGCCGGGGCCCGCCATAAATGCGGCGCACAGACCGGTAATGACGACGACGAGCGCCATAACGGCAACAATAATCAGGTCGAAGCGGCGACGCTTGCGCGGATTCGCCCAAATGCTCGACAGACGCAGGAGCTGCGGTTTATAGATAAATCCGATGCTCAGCAAAATTGCCTGCGCCGGAAAGAACAGGGCATTAAAGTACAGCTGATATTTGTAGGCCAGCGTGCCTTCCATCACAAACTTGGGCATGCTCTCGATCAGGTTGAACAGGAACAGCGCGCCAAAGAGTGGGGCGCACTGGACAAACAGGCGGCCGACCTCGCGCAGGCTCACGCGACGCGATTTTTCGGTCTCGAGCAGGGCGAGCGGCGCGGTGACCAGCACGAGGGAGGCGATCGCGGCGATACCCATGGCCATAGCCGCGATGGGCATGCTGTGTGTGAGGAGCAGCGCCATGCTAAAGACCGCGAGAACGCCGACGGAGCGCAGCGTTTGGCTCATGCCGGCCAGGTAGAGCTTGTCGGCCTGCTGCAGGCGGCCCTCGTACACGTCGGCGACGCCGTCGATCACCTTATAGAGGTAGACGCCCAGGCCGATTGTGGCCATCTGCGCGTCGTAGCCGCGGGCGCTGCTGTACATGAGGCCGCACGCCAGCGCGAGTGCTCCGCAAAGCCAGCGGTTGAGCTGGTAAGAGGCAAAGCTGGTCTTCTCGTCGATGTCCGAGACCTGAAAATTGCGCACGCCGTAGTTGCACGCGATCATGATGAGCGTGCCGGTGACGAAGGCCATCGAGAACTTGCCGGCCTCCTCGGCGCCCACGAGCTGCGTGGACACGATGGTGAGCAGCGGAAACGCCATACCCCAAACAGCGGTGCCCAGGGTGTTCCACAGGTAGTCGCGGCGGGTCGCGTGTTCCTCGTATTCGGCTTCCTGCATGGAGAAGCCGCCGCCGTAGACGGCACCGAGCAGGCGGTTCCACCAGGCGTCGACCATGCGACGGATGGGGCCGGGCTCGCGCTCGCGCTCGTGCTCGCGGCGACGGCGCGTGGCCTGGCCGCTGTCGGGCCCGCCGGCGTTGCGCTGGCTCAGTTCCTGGATGCGCGCGAGCTCCTCGGCGGTGTGCGAGGCGGGGAATAAGCCGTTCTCGATGCGTCCTCCTTGGCCGTGGGCCCCGTCGCTCAGCACGGTGGGGTCGGCGACGCCGTTGTGGCGGGCGATGGCGCGGCGGATGCTATCGAGGGGCGTGATGCTCAAGGCGGTTCCTTTCTCTTGCTGCGCTCTAGTATAGCCGCGGAGGTGTCAATTCGTGTTTTTGAACGGGTTGTTCAATAAATTCGGCGGGCGGCATCAATTTGTCGGTAAGCGTGCGGTATTCTGTTGAGGTTTTGTGACCCCCCGATGCCGCTTGCGCGGTACCAAGGAGTTTTACCCATGGATGTCGCCGCGTTTTTGCTGGCCCTTGTGCCGATCATTTGGCTCGTCGTGATGCTGCTGTGCTTTAAATGGCCGGCCTGGAAAGCCGCCATCGGCTCGTTTGCTCTTTCGTGCGCGCTCGCCTTTGCGTGGTGGCACCTGCCGGCGGCGCAGATCGCCACGGCCTCGCTCGAGGGCTTTTTGATGGCCCTGTGGCCCATCGTGCTCGTGATTATCGCCGCGGTGTTCACGTATAACCTGTGCGTGCGCACGGGCGCCATGGACGTGATCGGCAGCATGATCACCTCTATCAGCAGCGACCGTCGTCTGCTGGCGCTGCTCGTGGCCTGGTGCTTCGGCGGCTTTATGGAGGGCATGGCCGGCTTTGGTACCGCCGTCGCCATTCCCGCCGGCATGCTCGCGGGCCTGGGCTTTGAGGCCGTTCCCGCCGTGCTGATCTGTCTGCTGGCCAACGGCGTGCCCACGCCCTACGGCTCCATCGGTATCCCCACGGTGTCCGTTGCCGACCTGGTGGGGCTGGATTCCCTGCATCTGGCGACCGTTCAGCTGGTGCAGCTCGCGCCGTTCTTTGTGGTGATGCCGCTGCTTATCGTACTAGTCGCGGGTCGCGTGGCCGACGGTCAGGGCAACGTTGCGAGCGTGGGTGAGCGCCTGCATGGCGTGACCGGCATCGCGCTGCTCTCCGGCGCGTCCTTTGTCGGCGCGGCCCTGGTCGTCGCCATGTTTGTGGGCCCCGAGCTTGCCGTGGTCGTGGGCTCCATCGTGTCGCTTGCGCTGACTGCCGCGCTTGCCATGCGCGCCGAGAAGTCCGGTCACCTGGATGCGCGCTTCCATATGATTATCGAGGCCGGCGAGCAGCTTACCGTTAAGTCGGCGCTTTCGGCCTGGTCGTGCTTCATCCTGATTTTTGTGCTGCTGCTGGGTACCTCCAACCTGGTGCCCGCCGTGCACGCTGCGCTCGCGCCGTTTGCGAGCCACGTGCAGGTGTATTGCGGCGAGAACCCCGGTACGCTTACGTTTTCTTGGATCAACACGCCGGGTGTCTGGATTTTCCTGGCGGCGTTTGTCGGCGGCGCGATTCAGGGTGCTTCGCCGCGCCTGATGGGCGAGGTGCTGGCCGCGACCGTCAAGCAGATGATGCCGACGGTGATCACGATGCTTTCGGTGCTGGGCTGCGCCAAGGTGATGGGCTATGCGGGCATGATTTCGTCGATCAGCGCGTTTTGCATTGCCGTCGCCGGTGGTCTGTACCCGATTCTCGCTCCGTGGATTGGTGCGGTCGGTGCGTTCGTGACCGGTTCGGGCACGTCCTCGGGCATGCTGTTTGGTCCCATTCAGAGCCAGGCCGCCACGGCGCTGGGCGTGAGCGACTACTGGATGGTCGCGTTGAATGCGCTTGGCGTTGCTGCCGGCAAGATGATCTCGCCGCAGACGCTCGCGATCGGCCTGGCTGCCGTGCACGTGCGCGGCAAGGACGCCGAGCTCCTGGGCGCCGTCCTGCCCTACGCTGCCGGCATGCTGGTCCTCATGAGCGCCATCGCCATGCTCGGCCAAAACCTGCCGCTGTAGCCATGACTAGTCATTGGGGGCGTTCTTAAACGACTAGTCGTCGGGGATAGTCTTCTGATTTTGATCATTGAAGCCGTTTTGCGTTGCTCGACAGGGCGTCTGTAAACGGCCGTGGTCAAAAAATGGCAAATATGAGTACTGTTACCAGTTTAGTAGCAGCGATTTCAATCTTACTGCAGACCATTTTACGCTTCGTTCGAGCATAGGCGCTGCTGTATCTCCCCAAATGTTCAGTAACAGAGGCTCCTGATGGGAATGAATCTCATCAGAAGCCTCTTTTTCAAGCAAAATAAATGTAACCTTAATGGCAACAGTACTCATATTTGCCATTTTTTGACCACGGCCCCTCGGGCAGTCATCAAAAACAGCCCAACCAGTCACTTGGGGACGTTCCTATTGTGCCGGCACTTTAGGAACGTCCCCAGGTGCCGGCACTTTGGGACACTCCTTTGCGGCTGATCGCTCCAAGAGTGTCCCCAACGACTAGTCATTTAAGAACGTCCCCAACGACTAGTCGGGGGCGGGTTACGCTTACCTGCGAATTTTGACCGTTGGGCGGGATGCTCTGCGGTTGCCGCAAAAACGTTTTTGCATATCGGGTACAACGGGCTTTACGTGAGTAAAGCGCGCGCCCTCGTGACGCGCTTTTAAAGGAGGCCCCATGCCTGGTGTTACCCCTGCAGAAGTACTGTCCAACTTTGGCCTAACGCTCGTCGAAGACCCCGCCGAGAACCAGCCTCGCCTGCTGGTTGACCTGCCAGCGGCCGAGCTCGTCGAGTATGCCATCCGCCGCGAAGAGGGCCGTATGGCCTCTAACGGCGCGCTGGTGATCGAGACGGGGGAGCGCACCGGCCGCTCGCCCAACGACCGCTTTATCGTCGACACGGCCGACGTGCACGACAAGATCGCCTGGGGCGCCGTCAACCGCCCACTATCTGTCGAGAGCTACGAGGCCATCAAGTCCGGTATCGTCGACTACCTCAATGAGCGCGATGTGTTCGTTACCCGCGGTATGGCCGGTGCCGACCGTAACCACACGCGCCGCCTGCTCGTCGCCTGCGAGCGTGCCAGCCAGGCACTCTTTATTAAGCAGATGCTTGCTCGCCCGCTTGCCCGCGAAATCGCACGCACCGGCGAGCCGGACTTCTGCGTCCTTGCTGCGCCCGGCTATCAGTGCGACCCTGCCATCAAGGGGCTCAGCTCCAGCGCTGCGGTGGTCATCAATTTCCAGGAGCGCGTGATTCTGGTCGCGGGCACCGGCTACTCCGGTGAGATCAAAAAGTCGATCTTCAGCGTCATGAACTACCTGCTGCCCGTCGAGGATGACGTGCTGCCCATGCATTGCTCGGCCAGTATGGACCCCGTCACGCACGAGACCGCCGTGTTCTTTGGCCTGTCCGGCACCGGCAAGACCACGCTTTCGGCCAACCCCACGCGCCTGCTGATCGGCGACGACGAGCACGGCTGGTCCGACATGGGTATCTTTAACATCGAGGGCGGCTGCTACGCCAAGTGCGAGGGCCTGGACGCCTTCCACGAGCCCGAGATCTTCAACGCCGTCCGCTTTGGTGCCATCTGCGAAAACGTGGTGCTCGACGAGGGCCGCAAGCCCAACTACGATGACATTTCGATCACGCACAACACGCGCGTGGCCTACCCGGTGGAGCACATTCCCAACGCGTGGACCAAGGGCATGGGCACCACCCCGAGTGTCGTGCTGTTCCTGACCTGCGACGCCTTTGGCGTGCTGCCGCCCATCTCGCGCCTGACGGCCGACGCCGCCATGTATCACTTTGTGACGGGCTTTACGGCCAAGATCCCCGGCACTGAGGTCGGCGTCACCGAGCCCACGCCCACGTTCTCCTCGCTGTTCGGCGAGCCGTTTATGCCGCTCGATCCCATGGTCTACGCCAAGATGCTCGGCGAGCGCATCGCCGACGGCCGCACGCGCGTGTACCTGGTCAACACCGGCTGGATTGGCGGCGGCTACGGCGTGGGCCATCGCATTGAGCTGGCCTACACGCGCTCGCTGGTCGCGCGCGCCCTTGACGGCACCATCGAGGACAGCGAGTTCGTGCACGACGACATCTTTAACGTCGACATTCCCACCACGTGCCACGGCGTACCCGACGGCATTCTGGTGCCGCGTCAGTACTGGCAGAGCACCGCGCGCTACGACGAGGCCGCACACAACCTGGCCGTGATGTTCGAGGAAAACTTCGAGAAGAAGTACTCGCACCTGCCCGAGTCCGTAAAGGCCGCCGGCCCGCACGCCCAGGTGCCCGTCGAGGCCCGCCATCGCGGCCGCGGCCTGCTGGGAATCCGCCTGTAAACCACCACAAAGGGGACAGGCACCTTTGTGGTGGTTTTACTCGCGCGGATGACTCGGGTTACAATACGCCTGACATATCGCCCCTTTCTCCGGATGGGGGCAGCGTAAGCGCTCTTGTGGCGGCACCGTAGGACTTTGAAGGTGGCCGTTGTAAGGGCGCTTTTTGTTTAGGCGCCCTCGCTCGGGCGCATGCTATGAAGGGAGAGCACATGAAGAGTTTCGTTGCCGAGGATTCGTTTTGGGAGCTATTTCCGCAGGCGGCTATCGGTGTTGTGGTCGTAAAGGGCATGAAGCCCGCGGCTCAGATTCCTCAAGAGGACGTGGATGCGATTGCGGCGTTGCTCGACCGCGCCAATATCGACGCGGAGCGTCATCTGACCAGCGATACTATCAGCGAGAACGCACCGGTCAAGGCATGGCGCGAGGCTTATCGGCTGTTCAAGACCAAAAAGGGCGCCCGCTGCTCGATCGAGAACTTGCTCAAGCGCGTGCTCAAGGGCAAACCGGTGGGCCACATTACGCCCGCGGTGGACATCTACAACACGGTGTCGCTGACCTACGCGCTGCCCGTGGGCGGTGAGGATCTGCATGCGATCGAGGGCAATCTGCGCCTGACGGTGACCGACGGCGCCGACGCGTTCCTGCCGCTTGGCGAGGAGGCTGATGATCCGACACTCCCCGGCGAGCTTGCCTACATTGATGACGCGGGTGCTGTGTGCCGTTGCTGGAACTGGCGCGACGGCGTTCGCACGGCGTTGTCCGACGATTCAGCCGATGCATTCCTGGCGATTGAGTGCGTAGAACCCGAGCGGATGAGGGATTGCCAGGCTGCGATCGATCGCTTAGCCGAGCTGCTCGAGCGCTATCTGGGCGCGACGGTTGTCGCCAAGACCCTTGTAACCCGCGACAATCCTTGCGTGGAGCTGTAGCGACTCCTGCGAAACATGCTCGCCGGTCAAAACCACCACAAAGGTGCCTGTCCCTTTTGTGGTGGTTTTTATGTTGATGGGTTAACAAATGGGAAATCGGGGTACGGGGGTCGGCCTGTGCGGCTAAGATGTTTACCCGTTAGCATCATGCAAGCGAAAGGCGGTCGTCTCCCATGCAGCAGAACGACGAGACGCGGTTTGAGGATTTTGTCGGACTGATCAGCGGGCTCTACAAGGAGATCCAGCGCATCAAGACGTCCGAGGGCGCAAGGCTGGGCCTTAAGGGCTCCGACGTTATGTGCCTGTATTATCTGGAGCGCAGCAAGGACGGCCTGACCGGTGCCGATCTCGCCCGCATGGCCGGCGTGACCCGCGCCGCCGTCTCGCGTACGCTGGCGCATCTGGAGGAGGGCGGCTACGTCGAGGTCGACGACTCGGGCGATGCCGCCGTCAAGTACCGCGCCCCGGTGCGCCTGACCACGCTGGGTGACGAGAGCATGAACGAGGCAGACCGCATCATCCGCGAGGTGCTCGATACCACGGGTAAGGCCATGGGCGTGGAGCAGCGCGAGCAGATGTATGCGTCGCTGCGCACGATTCTCAACACCCTGCGCGAGCTGTAGCTCTGCGCTGGCACTTGATTCCAACCAACAACTGCACAGTCTCGCTTAGCACGTACGCCGTGCCGGGACCTTGCTGTCAAAATTCCCGCGCCGAGCGGCTGATGCCGCGCGCGCAAGAAAGGATTCGCTATGTCCGTCCGCATTATTACCGATTCCGCGAGCGATATGTCGCCGTCGGAGCACCCGGCTCTGAGCGTTCTGCCGCTGTCCGTTACCTTTGGCACCGATGTGTATATGGATGGCGTCGATATCGACCACCAGCGCTTTTACGAGATGCTCGTGGAACGCGACGAGTTGCCCAAGACCGGCCAGGTCAACCCGTACGCTTTTTCGCAGGCGATCGCCGAGGCGCGCGAAGCCGGCGACGAGGCCGTGATTATTACCGTGGGCGCCAAGCTTTCGGGCACCAACCAGAGTGCGCGCACCGCGCTTGCCGAGGCGCCGGGCGGCGACGTGTATGTGGTGGATAGCAACAACGTCACCCTGGGCGAGCGTGTGCTGGTTGAGTATGCGCTGCGCCTGGTGGACGAGGGCCAGGGCGCGGCTCAGATTGCGGCGGCTGTCGAGGCCGTGCGCGACCGCGTGGTGGTTATCGGTTTGCTTGAGACGCTGGAGTACCTGGTGCGCGGAGGCCGCTTGTCTGCTGCGGCCGGCGCCGTGGGTACGCTACTCAACGTGAAGCCTGTTGTGGCCGCCGAGGATGGCCTGATCGTGCAACTGGGCAAGGCGCGCGGTTCCAAGAACGGTCGTAATCTGCTCAACCAGAAGGTCGAAAAGGCGGGCGGCATCGACTTTTCCATGCCGCTGGCGCTTGGCTATACGGGTCTTTCGGACGCCGTGCTCAAGAAGTATATCGAGGACAGTGCGGCGCTGTGGGCTGGCCACGCCGAGGGCGAGCTGCCCGTCCACACCATCGGCGCCACCATCGGCACCCACGTAGGTCCCGGCGCCGTAGCCGTAGCCTTCTTCCAGCCCGCCAACTAACCGACTTGCCATAAACCACCACAAAGGGGGCAGGCACCTTTGTGGTGGTTTATGCTATTCCGGGTGGAAGGGAGCGAGCAATGGCGTCTGAGGGCTTTTTTGAGCGGGTGTACGAGGTGGTCGAGCAGATCCCCGAAGGGATGGTCGCCACGTACGGCCAGGTGGCGCTGCTCGCCGGTCGTCCACGAAGCGCGCGCTATGTGGGCTATGCGCTGCACAGCAATCCGCGCCCTGGTCAGATTCCCTGCCATCGTGTGGTGTTTGCCGATGGCCGCATTTGCGAGGGCTTTGCTTTTGGCGGTCCCGATGCTCAGCGCGAACTTTTGCTGGGGGAGGGCGTGACGTTTAAGGACGACATGCACGTCGACTTGGCCGTCTGTCGCTGGCCAGCAGGGCTCTAGCGGATCCGCCGTGGCCAAAACCACCACAAAGGTGGCTGTCCCCTTTGTGGTGGTTTTCCGTTGCAGGTTTACCGGGGCTAACTTATGGAGAGGGTGTGACGGCGTATTTTGCCATTAGAAAGTAAACCACGGTGAACTATATTGGTTTCAGCAACGGAGCAGGCAATAGGCGATGAAAAAGCCTGCCCTGTTGAGTTTGATTCGCATTCCTCCCCTCTGTGCGATTCAACGGTGTACTTCGGGAAAGCGCCCGTCGGCTGCCATGGCCGGCGGGCGCTTTCCCGTAATCATGGGACAAAACATCAGGTCCGTTATCCCAAAATGAGGTGCCGACGTTTGGCCTTAGGTCGGCACAAACTTTGATTGTTAGTCCCGCTTGCAGCAACCGATCTTTGTAAGCCCCTGCGGCGTCTCTTCGCCCGCGGGGATTCTTGGGCTGTTGCTTCCCAGATACGCCTCTACATGTCGCGCGAACGCTTGCCAAGACCACTCGTCTTTATCGGCCTCAAGCCGATCGGGAGAAATCGCGTTGAACAGGCACGTTGGAATCTCGTGCTCGTGCAGATTCTTGGCGATACAAGGCGTGCAGCCCTTGTCGTGGTTGACAGGGTTAAACGGGCATTTCCGGTCGTTGCATGTACAAAACGCAACTGAGTTCATGGGGCTCCTTCCGGTCGGTCGGCTCTGCTGTAAAACGCTGCCGCATGTTAAAACAATAGGGCGTCATTGCTTAACAGAATATAGTCTTAGGGTGCTTGCGACTTAGGGGTTCTGCCGAGCGGCTGAATACCTAGGCGAACGACCTCTGAAGAAAACAAAACCGCCGCAATGAGGATTGTGCTCATCGCGGCGGTTTTGTTTGACTGCTGTTTATTGTTCTCGGCTAGTACACCATGCCCATGGCGTCCTGAACCTCGGCGAGGGTCTGCTCGGCGATCTCGTTGGCGCGACGATTGCCCTCGTGCAGCACGTCCTTCACGTAGTCCAGGTCGTTCTCGTAGCGCTGGCGACGCTCGCGGATCGGGGCGAAGTACTCGTTGACAGCCTCGGTCACGTACTTCTTGAGCTGGCCGGAGCCGCCCATGCCGATCTCCTCGGCGATCTCGACCTCGGAGCGGCCGGTGCAGATGGCGGCCGTCGAAAGCAGGCCGGACACGCCGGGGCGGTTATCGGGATCGAACGTGATCATGCGCTCGGAGTCCGTCTGGCTCTTCTTGATGCGCTTGGCCGTCTCCTCGGCGGTCATCGAAATGTTGATGGCGTTGCCGTAGCTCTTGCTCATCTTGCGGCCGTCCAGGCCGGGCAGCAGCGGGGTCTCGGACAGCAGTGCGTCGACCTCGGGGAACACCTTGCCGTAGCGGTTGTTAAAGCGGCGGGCGATGGTGCGGGTGAGCTCGATGTGCGGCAACTGGTCGCGACCGACGGGCACGACGTTACCCTTGCAGAACAGGATGTCGCAGGCCTGATGCACCGGGTAGGTGAGCAGAAGGCCGGTAAGCTCGTGGCCCGAGGCCTCCATCTCGGCCTTGACGGTGGGGTTGCGTGCCAGCTCGGCCTCGGACACCAGCGACAGGAACGGCAGCATGAGCTGGTTGGCGGCGGGCACGGCGGAGTGCGCGTAGATCATGGTCTTGTCGGGGTCGATACCGCAGGCAAGGTAGTCCATGACCATGTTGTACACGTTGTCCTGGATGTGCTCGGTGGTGTCGCGGTCGGTGATGACCTGGTAGTCGGCGATAAGCACGTTGGTCTTGGCGCCCATGTTCTGCAGCTCAACGCGGCCCTTGAGGGTGCCAAAGTAGTGGCCCAGGTGCAGGCGGCCGGTGGGACGGTCGCCGGTGAGCATGGTGAACTTCTCAGGCGTCTTGGCCAGGCCCTCGCGAATGGCGTTGCTCTTTTGCAGCGCGACTTCATAGCTGTTCTCGTTTGGCATGATTGCTCCTAACGTATGCGAATTGGTCAAGATGATAGCGCGTTTATTGAAAGGGGTGGGGCGTAAGTGGGCGAGGGGTTGGTAAGCCGAGAGTGATGCGACGGGTGTGGCGCGATGACGCGCGGCCGGCGGCAACGCGCCACGCCCTCGGCAATATACCCTAGCGCCTGTGGTGGCGCTCCTCCTTGCGTTCCTCGGCCGCCCGCTCCTCCTGCTTAAAGGCGGGGTCGTCCGGGGTCACCAGCTCGTCCTCGTGCGTGCGCTTGTTGTAATGATGGCGCAGCACGGGCTCAAACAGGTGCAGATGCTTGGCGAAGGCCGCCGAGCCAATGGCGAGCCCGGTAAAGATGAGCACGCGCATGGGCACCTCGACCTGGTTGATAGCAGCGGCGCCGGCTGAAAGCATGATGCACCACGCGTAGATGAGCAGCACGGCCTGCTTTTGGTTATAGCCCTCTTGGATCAGGCGGTGGTGGATGTGGCCCTTGTCGGCCTGCCCGATGCTAATGTGGGCGCGCTTTCGGCGCACGATGGCGCTGAACGTGTCGATGATGGGCACGCCGGCGACGATAAGCGGGATGATGAGCGAGGTGAGCGCGGCGGTGCGGCTCACGTTGAGCAGCGAGATGGAGCCAAGCGCAAAGCCCAGCAGCAGCGACCCCGAGTCGCCCAGGAAGATGCTCGCGGGGTTGAAGTTGTAGCGCAGAAAAGCCAGGCACGAGCCAAAGAGCGCGATGGAGAGCGCAGCGGCGTCGATACGGCCCGAAAGCATGGCCATCGTGAACATGGTGAACGATGCAATGCCACAAATGCCCGTGGCCAGGCCGTCGAGGCCGTCGATGAGGTTGATGATGTTGGTGAACGCCACCAGGTAGATCACGGTGATGGGGTAGGTGAGCCAACCGAGCATGATCTCGCCGGGGGCAAACGGGTTGACGATGACGCCGATCTTTAAGCCGCCGATGCAGGCGATGAATGCGGCGAGTATCTGGCCGGCCAGCTTTTGCTTGGGCTTGAGCTGGAAGACGTCGTCGATCGCGCCGGTCGCATAGATCACGGTAAAGGAGAGCGCCAGCATGGGATAGCTGATGTGCAGGCGCGGGTGCGGCACCAAAACGGGCGGCCAGCCCAGGTACCAGGTGCCCAGGATCTGCACGATGCAGGCCACGACGAGACCCAAAAAGACCGCCGTGCCGCCCATGCGCGGGATGGGCTTGGTGTTGATACGGCGCTTTGAGGGATAGTCGACGGCGTCGAGCTTAATCGCCAGACGCTTGACCAGGGGCACCGTGAGGAAGGTCGTGATAAAGGCCGCGGCCGCCACGCATAGGTACGGTATGAAGCTCGTGGATGAAGCCATGAATTTAAAAACCGCCAAGCGTCGAAGGAAAAGGTCAAAGGGTGCTACGCGGCAAAGGCATAGCTGACCTATGATACTCGACCAAAGGGGGTGCGGGGGTTTGCACGATGGCATTATCACGCGCTTACCAGATATTGGGATGTTGTTGATGGCTTGCCGGGCGCTGGCTCGAGGATCTGAATAGGTTGCAGTGGCGATTTTCGGCAAAAGAAAACCACCCCCCACGTTACGAAAATGAACCCACCTAAAACAGGTGGGTGCCCTCATCGACTGTTCCAGCGTCCTTAACAACGAAGGATACCTGTACTAAGTACGACTGTGTGGGCTCCCTAAATAAACGCGACGGTTCACCCAGTTGCTCCGCGGGGGGCGGAATACTTACATCATAAAGCGGCACTTTGTCGATTCCAGTCTTGACATTACAAAAATCGTGTCGGACGATTACGGCGCCTTGAGGACGGAGTCGCCTGCGCGATCCGAGCCTTTATGTTTGAGCTGCTGAATCGTTGTTTTGGAGCATGGTTTCATGTCGACGTCGTTGACCGAACTTTTTTCGCCCGCCTGTCATTTGTGTCCACGCCGTTGCGGTGCGGCACGCGATGAAGGCGCGCGTGGCGTGTGCGGCGCCGACGACACGCTCAAGGTCGCCCGCGCGGCGCTCCATATGTGGGAGGAGCCGCCCATCTCGGGCGAGGCCGGCTCGGGAACGATCTTCTTTAGCGGCTGTTCGCTTAAGTGCGTTTATTGCCAAAATCACGAGATCTCGACGGGCAATTTCGGTCTTGAGATTACGCCCGAGCGTCTGGTCGAGATTATGCTGGAGCTGCAGGACCAAGGTGCCAACAACATCAACTTGGTGACGGCGACACACTACGCGCACCTGCTGCCGGCTGCGATTGCCGCGGCACGGGCGCGCGGGCTGGCCATCCCAATCGTCTATAACACGAGCGGTTATGAGCGCGCGAGTGCCGTGGCGGCGCTCGGAGATCTGGTCGACGTGTGGCTTACCGACTTTAAATATGCCGATGCGGGGCTTGCGCAGTCGCTCTCTCATATTAAGGACTACCCGCGTGTGGCCGTGTCGGGCTTAGCGCAGATGGCGCGCGAGATCGAGCGCCGCGGGGGAGAGCTGGTGGACGAGGACGGACTCATGAAGCGCGGCATGATCGTGCGTCACCTGGTGCTGCCGGGGCATGCGGACGATTCGTGCCGCGTGCTGGACCTGGTGTGGCAGACGGTGGGCGACGTGCCGATCTCGGTCATGAATCAGTACACGCCCAACGCCCTCATGCGCGAGCAGGGTGGTGATCTGGCGCGCGCCGTGACGCGTGAGGAGTACGAGCAGGTGCTCGACCATGCCGACGACTTGGGCTTTTCGACGATGTTTTGGCAAGAAGGCGGTGCGGTGGACGAGAGCTTCACCCCAGCCTTCGACACCACCGGCGTCCTCACCAGCGCCCAGGGTAGTTAATTTGGCCCCGTCCCAAAAAGACTGGTTTTTGGGCGTTGACAGTTGGCGAGCCGTAGGTAAAATATCAACTTGTCCTGGGGACGTAGCTCAGTTGGGAGAGCGCTGCCGTCGCATGGCAGAGGCCGAGGGTTCGACTCCCTTCGTCTCCACCCTTGGATTTGATAAGCCGCTGACATTGTGTCGGCGGCTTTTTTTAAAAGAAAGGGCTGTACCATGGCCGAGCTTGAGTCCCAACCACTGTCTGCCGAGGAGCGCGCCGAGTTGGAAGAGCTCCGCGCCGAAAAGGCCCGTCGCGAGGCCCAAGAGCAGGCCCGTCGCGAGCGTGAGGAGCTGGCCGCTCTGCGTGCCGAGCGCGCGAAGGCCGAGAAGGTCGCGTCCGAGCCCGCCGTCGCGATGCAGGTTTCCGCCGCGCCCAAGCCTCAGCCCAAAAAAGCCGCTCGTCCCAAGTCCGCCGACACCAAGCCGAGCCGTGACGAGATGACCTTTGCCCAGCGTATGGTCACCTCCAAGGAGCCCGAAGGCGAGGACGAGATCCCCGGCATGCCGCCGGCTCAAAAGCTCATCATCGCGCTCGCTCTGATCGGGTTTATCGTCTTTATGGGCTACACGATCACGGGCAGCATGGGCCTGCACTAGCCGATCCGCGCCGGGCGCCGCGCCCGCGTATCCTGTCCCGCCCAATCCTCAACCTCTGCACAACGCATCCGAAAGGTCGCCCCATGGCTTTGACCGACATCTCGCATCCCACCGACATTGCAATGCTCACCGATCTGTACGAGCTCACTATGGCCCAGGGCCTGTGGGAGAGCGGCAAGGCCAATGAACAGGGTTGTTTTACGGCGTTTTACCGCGACCATCCCTTTGGCAGCGCGTATGCCGTCATGTGCGGTACCGCCGAGCTGCCCGAGCTGGTCGAGAACCTGCGCTTTACGCCCGAGGACATCGACTACCTCGCGTCGCTTTCGGCCCCGGCCGGCGGCGCGATGTTTAAGCCCGAGTTTCTCGACTACCTGCGTAACTTCCGCGCGCACGTGAACATCGACGCCGTGCCCGAGGGCGAGCTCGTCTTTCCGCGTGAGCCCATGGTTCGTGTGACCGGCCCGGCGCTGGAGTGCCAGCTGCTCGAGACCGCGCTGCTCAACATCGTCGGCTTCCAGACGCTCGTCGCCACCAAGACGGCGCGCGTGGTGCTGGCGGCCGATGGTCGTCCCGTGGCAGAGTTCGGCCTGCGCCGCGCTCAGGGTCCCGACGGCGGTCTGGCCGTTGCCCGTGCGAGCTACGTGGCGGGCTGCTCGTCCACGTCCAACGTGCTGGCCGGGCGCCGCTATGGTATTCCCGTCTTTGGCACGCACGCGCACAGCTGGGTTATGAGCTTCGATTCCGAGCTCGAGGCCTTCCGCGCGTTTGCCAAGTCGAGTCCCAAGAACTGCACGCTGCTTATCGACACGTACGACGTGCGCGAGGGCTGCGAACATGCCATTATGGTTGCCAAGGAGATGGAGGCGGCGGGCGAGCGCCTGTCGGCCATCCGTATCGACTCCGGCGACCTGGCCAAGCTCTCCAAGTATGTCCGCGGCCGTTTTGACGCCGAAGGCCTGCCCTATGTGGGGATCTCGGTCTCCAATGACCTGGACGAGTACACGATTCAGTCGCTGCTCGACCAGGGCGCGCCCATCGACAGCTTTGGCGTGGGCACCAAGCTCGCGACCTGCTACGATCAGCCAGCGCTGGGCGGCGTGTACAAGCTTTCGGCCCGCCGCGCGAGCGAGGCGGATCCGTGGACACCGGTGGTGAAGCTCTCCGAGCAGCCCTACAAGCGCACGATCCCGGGCGTGCAGCGCGTGCGCCGTTATTACGACGGCTTTGGTGGCCCGGTCTGCGACATGATCTATGACGAAGATCATCTGGCGGGGGAGGGCTCCGCGCGCGGGAACACGCTCGTGGCCGTGAACGATGCCGCCCTGGTGACCGATGTCTCCGAGCTTGAGTATCGTGAGCTGCTGGTGCCGATTGTGCGCGACGGCAGTGCCGTGGCGCCTCGCGAGAGCATCGAGGACGCGCGCGACCGCTGCGCCTGGGCGCTCGATCATCTGGACGCTGCCTACAAGCGCTTCCTGTATCCGCAGACCTACGTGGTGGGTATGGAGCAGGGTCTGGCCCAGGTGCGCGACGAGCTCGTGCGCAAGAACATGGCTGCGGCATCCGCCTTCCCCTGGGCAAAATGATCCGAAGGGGACGGAGGAAAACGGATCATTTTCGTCCGTCCTGCATCTGCTGCCCCAGCTGCCCCAGCTCGCCCGAACGCTCGACATTCGATTGGTTTGACGTATGACGACTTCTTATAAAACGATGGTGGTAAAGATCGGCTCGTCCACGGTGGTTGGCGCCGATGGCAAGGTCAACCGCGCCTTTATCGGCGGGCTTGCCGATCAGGCCGCGGCCCTGCGCAAGCTCGGCTGGCGCCTGGTCGTGGTGAGCTCCGGCGCCATTGCCTGCGGCTATCCCGTGCTGGGCTTCGATCGCAAGCCGGTCGGCGATCTGCCGAGCCTGCAGGCCTGCGCCTCGGCCGGCCAGTGCATCATCTCGTCGGCCTACGACGAGGAGTTCCATGCGCGCGACCTGCTCACCTCGCTCGTGCTGCTCACGCGCCACGACACGGCGCGTCGCACGTCCTACCTGCACGCGCGTGACGCCCTGCTGCGCCTGGTGGAGCTGGGCGTGGTGCCGGTCGTCAACGAGAACGATACCGTCACCGTCGACGAGATCAAGTTCGGCGACAACGATACGCTGGCGGCCCTCGTGAGCTGCCTGGTTTCGGCCGATCTGTGCGTGACGCTTTCTGACATCGACGGTCTCTACACCGCTAATCCGCACGAGGACCCGACTGCGGAGTTTGTGTCGGTCGTGCATAAGATCGATGCGGCGGTCATTGCCTCGGCGGGCGATTCGTCGACGTCGGTGGGCACGGGCGGCATGATCACCAAAATTCGCGCGAGCCGCATTTTGATGACGGCGGGTATCCAGAGTGTGATTTGCTCGGGCGAGGAGTCCGATGCGCTGGTGCGCCTTGCCCGTGGTGAGAGCGTGGGCACCCTGTTCGATCCGCCGGCGGAGCGCCTAGACATTGCGCCGCGCAAGCTGTGGATTGCGCTGGGCGACAAGGCCCACGGTTCGGTAACGGTTGACGAGGGCGCCGCGAGGGCGCTGGTCAGCCGCGGTTCGTCGCTGCTTGCAGTGGGTATTCGCGAGGTCGATGGCGAGTTTGCCGAGGGCGATGTGCTCGACGTGTGCGATCCGAGCGGCATGGTCGTCGCCCGCGGCATTGCCGAGGCCGATTCGGACGTGCTGGAGCTTGCTGCAGGACGCCGTCAGGACCAGATTGCCAGCAACCGCCTCCTCGCGGATCTGGCAGAGAAGCCTGCGATCCATCGAGATAATCTAATCGTCTTCGCCTAACGGGTCGACGCTGCGCGCCGCCCAGTGCGACAATTTGTCATTCAAAAGGCGAGGCATGACCATCAGGTCTATGCCTCGCCTTTTTCATGCCAACTTGTTCGCACTGGGCGGCGCTCGCTTCTTTTGTTCGACCTGCGATTTAAAGCCACTCGCTTAGGGGCGTTTTCGCTTTCCGTCCTCTACCTGCGATGTTGCCGCTGCTGGCACTTGGGGACGTTCCTTATGTGCCGGCACCTGGGGACACTCCTTCGCTAGAAGATGCGACGTAGGTCTCCGCGGTTGAGGGCTTCGTTAAAGAGGTGCTTGAACACCACGTTGCCGTGCAGACCGTCGTGCTCGAACTCGTTGGTCACCCAGGCGTGCGAGTTGCCCACGCGGCTGAGCGTGTCGAGCTGCATGCCCGAGTCCACGTACATGTCATCGAAGTACACCGCGGCCTGGAGCGGCACCTCGTTGCAGGCCAGGCGCTGCGGGTCGTAGATCTTGTCCCAGCTGGTGTCCTCCATTAGCAGGTCCATCGCCGGCTTGAAAGGCTTAAGTTCGGGCATCTGCTCAAACATCCACGGGAACATGGCCTCGCCGGTAAACATGAGCGGGCGCGCGAGGGTGTCGAATTCGGCGCGATGGGCCTTCTCCTCGGCCGCGGCCCAGCGAATCGGCATGGTATCGCCGTCGGCGTAGATGAACTCCTGAAGCGTCCAGTACAGCGGATT
>CAKUHA010000014.1 GCA_934655755.1 uncultured Collinsella sp. | reverse complement strand
CAATCGTAGCCCGAGACGGGCCCGGGCTGACAATCTCGACTGTAATGGACGTTCTTAAACGACTAGTCGTTGGGGACGTTCTTGTTTGGCTAGTCATTTAAGAATGTCCCCAACGACGAGTCAAAAAAGTTGCGGTGGAATAGTTCCTGGTTGGGGGCCTAGGGGCCGATTTTAGGAACTATTTCACCGCAACTGATGAGGGGCTAGGCGATGTGAAGGGGGTTGGCGGCGTCGACGGCGTCGGGGGTGTCGGCGGGAGCAGTCGGGCCGCCCGAGGCGGCGTCCGTGGGTTCCTCGTCGGGGGTTTCGATCTGCTTGATCATGACCTCCTGGCCTTGCAGCAGATAGGTCTCGCCGCTGCCGCAATGGGGACAGGTCTTGCCGTGCTCGACCGTCGCGTAGTCGCGGCCGCACGCCTCGCAGTGCGTCACGGCCTCGACAGGCTCCACGACAAGCTCCGCACCCTCCGTGATGGGCTTTTTATCTGCTGCCCAGCGCCAAGCATCGAGCAGCAGATCGGGAACGACGCCCGAGACCTCGCCCAACAGCAACGTCACGCTCGAGACGCGACCCACGCCATTGGCGCGCGCCACATTCTCAACATCGCGAATGATGTGATACACAATCCCTAATTCATGCAAGGCGGGCACCTAACTACTTGCGACCGAATTTAATTTTGATCGCGCGCTTGAGGGCGTACTTGCCCAGGCTGGGGAGCTTTTGCTCGTATTTGACCATGGTGGAGCACTCGGGGCGGTCGCGATCCAGATGGATGGCGTCGAACGCGCACTTGGTGGTGCACAGGCCGCAGCCGATGCACTTGTTGGGGTCGACGATTGAGGCGCCGCAGCCCAGGCAGCGGGCGGTCTCGGCACGCACCTGCTCTTCGGTAAAGGTCTCGACGTACTCGCTAAACGGCGCAGCCTTCTCGCGCTCGCGATCCACGCGCGCGACCTCGCGGCTCGCGTTGTCGTAGCTCTCGATCACGACATCGTCGCGGTCGAGCGCAGTATAGCGGCGCTGGTTGCGGCCGATGGTGAGCGTGGAGCCTGGCTGCACAAAGCGATGGATGGACACGGCGGCCTCGTGGCCGGCGGCGATGGCATCGATGGCAAAGCTCGGGCCGGTGTAGACGTCGCCGCCCACAAAGATATCGGGCTCGGCGGTCTGATAGGTCTGGGGATCGGCGAGAGCACCCTGGCCGCGGCCAAGCTCCACCTTGGAGCCGGCCAGCAGGTCGCCCCACACGATGGACTGACCGATCGACATGACCACGCGATCGGCATCCACGCGGCGCAGGTCGTTCTCGTCGTACTCAGGCGCAAAACGGCCCTCTTCATCGTAGACACGCGTGCAGCGCTTAAAGGTAATGCCGCACACGTGACCAGCCTCGTCCAGATGGACCTCCTTGGGGCCCCAACCACAGCTGATGTGCGCGCCGTCCTCGATGGCCTCGCGGCGCTCTTCCTCGCTGGCGGGCATCTGGGCCTCGCTCTCCAGGCAGAACATCTCAACGTGCTCGGAGCCCAGGCGACAGGCGTTGCGGGCGACGTCGATAGCCACGTTGCCGCCGCCCACCACGATGGTGCGACCGGGCAGCGCATCAATCTTGCCGCTGTTGACCTCGCGCAAGAAGTCGACGGCCACGGTCACGTCCTCGGCATCCTCGCCCGGAATACCGGCAAGGCGGCCGCCCTGGCAGCCAATAGCCACGTAGAAGGCCTTAAAGCCCTGTGCGCGCAGCTCGTCGAGCGTCACATCGCGGCCGACCTCCACGCCATAGCGGAACTCGGCGCCCATCAGGCGAATGACCTCAACCTCGGCCTCGATGACATCTTTCTGCAGCTTAAAGCTGGGGATGCCGTAGGTGAGCATGCCGCCCGGGCGCTCGTTCTTCTCGAACACGACGGGCTTGTAGCCTTTCTCGGCCAGGTAGAAGGCGCAGGACAGGCCGGCCGGACCGGCACCGATGATGGCGATCTTCTGGTCGAAGCCGCCGGCGCGCGTCGGGGTCACCACAGGCGGGACATAGCGGGTCGCGGCGTCCAAATCGCGCTGGGCGATGAACTTCTTGACCTCGTCGATAGCCACGGCGTCGTCCACGCGACCGCGGGTGCAGGCGTCCTCGCAGCGGCGGTTGCATACGCGGCCGCAGATAGCGGGCAGCGGGTTCTCGCGCTTGATGAGCGCCAAGGCCTCGTCGTAGCGGCCCTGGGCCGCGAGCTTCAAATAACCCTGAACGGCGACATGCGCAGGGCAGGCTGTCTTGCAGGGGGCCGTGCCGGACTCATGCGTCTCGATGCGGTTGTCGTTGCGGTAGTTGGGCGACCACTTGGTATGGTCCCACTTGGTGGCATCGGGCAGTTCCTGGCGCGGATACTCGGGCACTTGTCCGCCGGCCTTTTTGCTGCAGAGCTTCTGGCCCAGCTTGGCGGCGCCGGCCGGGCATACCTCAACGCAGCGACCGCAGGCCACGCACTTGTCCTTCTCGACCTTGGCGACGTAGGCCGAACGCGACAGGTTGGGCGTGTTAAACAGCTGCGAGGTGCGCAGGGCATAGCACACGTTGACGTTGCAGTTGCAGATGGCGAAGATCTTGTTCTCGCCGTCGATGTTGGTGATCTGGTGCACAAAGCCGTTGTCCTCGGCCTGGCGCAGGATATCGTAGACCTCGTCGCGCGTCACGTAATGGCCGCGGTCGGTCTCGACCACGTAATCGGCCATATCGCCCACGGCAATGCACCAATCGGCAGGGTCATCGGCGCAGCCCTCGCCCATCACGCGACGGCTCGCACGGCAGCTGCAGGTGCTGGCGGCATACTTGCCCTCGTATTTGTCGAGCCAATGCTCGATATGCTCAATGGGCACCGAGGTGCTCGTGGCGTCGATGGCCTTCTCGACCGGAATGACGTGCATGCCGATGCCGGCGCCTCCGGGCGGCACCATCGGCGTAGCCTTGGACAGCGGGCCCTTGGACGCCTGTTCAAAGAACTTGGCGTAGACCGGGTGCTCCTCGAGCTGGCTCACGCGCATGTTGAGGAACTCGGCAGAACCCGGCACCAGCATGGGCAGCACCCACTGCTTGGCGCGCGCGGGGTTTTCCCAGTTGTACTCGAGCAGGCCCGTGTAGCTCATATCATCGAGCATCTTCTCGATATCGGCCTCGGGCATACCGGTGAGCTTGACCATCTCGGGCAGCGTATAGGGACGGCGCATCTTCATCTTGCAGAGCACTTCAGCCTGCTCATCGGTCGCGGCCTCGGCAAACGACCAGTACTCGTAGCCCAGCAGCTCGTCGCGATGAAGCAGACGGTTGGTGCAGTGTTCGCACAGCTTGACGATGGCCTCGCGCGGATGCTCCGGTATCGGCGGCACAAACTCCGCACCGATGTCGGGCTCGGTATAGCTAATTCCCGGTCCGTTGAGAATCATGGTTGTCCCTTCTCTTGCCGCAGCCCGGCGAGACCGCAGCACCCCTCTTTTTTTGCAGGCCGGGCATACCCCCATGCCGTTCACCCGCCGTTGTTGACATTGTGTCAAAAATAGTATTGACGAACCGTCAACAATATTCAAGACTGTTAGGCGAACGGTTAGGCAAAAGCGGATGAAAGGCGGCAAGCGCATGAGCAACAACACGGCAAACGTCTCCGTGGTCGATGCCGCCCCTGCCGTCGATGCGGCGACGACCGCCGACGGCGCGGCAAAGCGCATGACGGGTGACGAACGCCGCCGCGAGATCCTCGATGCCGTGCGCACCGTAAGCTCCGAGCTGGGTGTATCCCACCTTTCGGTGTCGGCCGTGACCAAGCGGGCCGGCTGCACGCGCTCGCTGTTCTACCACTACTTTGCCGATATGGACGCCGCCGTCACCGCCGTTATGGACGAGGCGATCGACGGCTTTATCTCCGAGCTCGAGCAGTGGAACGCCAGCCGCACCGTCGGCGATATCGAAGGCGCGCTCGACACCGTCGCACCGCTCTTTAAGCGCCTGGTCGCCAGCGGCCACGAGCTGCCGCACACCCTGACCAGTAACAGTGGCGCGCTCTACGGCGGCTTTTTGCATAACGTAGTCCAGCGCGTGGCGCAGTACATCTGCGACACCACCGTGGTGGACTTTGTCGCCCATCACGACCTGCGCATCGACCATGTCTACGAAACGTTCTACACCCTCATCATGGGTCTTTTGATGTATATCCGCACGCACCCCGATGTGCCCGACGAGACGGTCAAGGAGATTATCGCCTCGACACTCCACATCGAGGGCTACACCGCCAAGTATCCCGAGCGCAGACCCGGGAACTGACGACATTTGGCCAAACTGCCCGCGATCGGAAGAGGGGCCGCGGGCGTGTGAAAGGAGAGCAGCATGCTGTTCGATGTTTGGGGTAGCGATACCCTTATCCACTGGGCCGGCTGGGCCATGGTCTTTATCGGCCTGATCGTGCTCAACGAGGTCGGCCGCCGCACCAAGCTCGGCGCGGCCATCATTTTTGGCGTGGCCCCGCTGGCCATGACCATCTACTGCGCCGCCATCGCCATCGGCGTTTCGCAGGGCGCCGAGTGGGCGCTCACCAACCCCACCCACGTGTACCAGAACAGCTGGTTCCACTACGCCAAGGTATACGCGGCGCTGGCCGGTTGCTGGGGCTTCATCGCCATTAAGTACCAGTGGGGCAAAATCGGCAAGGCGCACTGGTTCCGCGCATGGCCGTTTGTGATCGTCGCCATCAACATCATGATCGCCGTCGTGTCCGACTTTGAGAGCGCCTATCACTTCTTTGTCCTGGGCGAGTCCACCTGGGTCACCTCCGAGGGCGCCACGCAGCTCGCCGGCTGGAACAACGTGTTCAACGGCATCGCCGGCATCATCAACATCTTCTGTATGACCGGTTGGTGGAGCGTCTACGCCTCCGAGGACAAGACCGACATGCTGTGGCCCGACATGACCTGGGTCTACATCATCGCCTACGATATCTGGAACTTCTGCTACACCTACAACTGCCTGCCCACCCACTCCTGGTTCTGCGGCTTTGCGCTGCTGCTGGCGCCCACCGTCGCCGCCTTTATCTGGAACAAGGGTGGCTGGATTCAGAACCGCGCCTTTACGCTAGCCATTTGGTGCATGTTTGCCCAGGTGTTCCCGTACTTCCAGGAGGAGTCCATCTTTGTGACCCACTCCACGCTCGACCCCACCGCCGCCACCGCGGTCTCAATCGCCGCGCTGATCGCCAACGTCGCCGCGATCATCTACATCGTCTACCGCGCAAAGAAGCTCGGCCGCAACCCCTACAAGCAGGATGTCTTTGAGGGCACCAGCGATTGGGAGAAGGCAACCGCCCGCCGCGCCAAGGTCGATTACGCGCACGCCGAGTAACGTGTTGGTCGTCGTTGGCACCTGGGCGTAGTCCCGCTTGCCAGGCTTTCGATCCAATGCCTCGCGCAGCCCCCGGAACGCGATTCGCTCGCGTTCCGGGGGCTTTTTGGTGCCGCAATTTCGGGCCAGGTTACGCCCTCACGTTAAATTGAATTTCAAATTGCGCGGCGGCTCTATATGGCACCTATTTTGGGTACAGTGTTGAGCCGACATTGCATTGGGGGATATATGAGTGACGAGACGATGGGCCCAGAGGATGCGGCTCAAGATGCAGAAGCGTGTGCCGAGGCCCTGGAGAGCCTAGACCGGATCGCGCTGGGCGAGATTGCATTTGACGATGCGGGGGTCGCCGCGCAGGGCGAGGCAGCAACCGGGGCGCAGCCCGATGATCAGGACGCCGACGATAGCACTGCGCTTGCCAGGGATGAAGCGGGGCACGAGAACCCCGAAAGCGAGGCTGACGACCAGCCCGAATCCGACGCGAGTGAGGAAACCGTCTTGCTCGACAGCTTGCCGGCTGAAGATTCGCTGACCCGCGAGCTCCCCGGCCTAGGCTCCGCTCCTGTCGTAGATGAGACCATCGCCATGGGCGATATTCCCCTTCCGTCCGTTCCCTCGGCGCGTGAGGCCGAGGTTCGCCATCGCAAGATGTCGCCCAAGCGTCGCAATCTGATGGTGGCCGGCGTTGTGGCCGTCGCGCTCGTTGCCGGGGGCGCGGGCTATGCCGCTTGGAACGGATATCAGCAAGAACAGGCAGCCGCTGTTGCCGCCAACGCGCACACCATGATGTCGGTGCAGATTGACGTTCGCGCCGCGGGGCTCGACTGCTCGACCGGCTCCAAGATCCCCGTGCAGGTGAATGGCCAGGACTCTGACGGCTCATCCGTAAGCGAAACGCTCTACGTCGATGAGCACGGTCGCGGTATCAAGCTGCTACCCGGCGATTACACGCTCTCCATTGCCGCCTCCCCCATCGCGGCCGACGGCACCATCTACACCGTCCCGACAACCAAGGCGCAGGTCACCGTTAAGAGCGACGGGGAGGACTTGAGTGCCCAGGCCGTCTTTAAGCTCAAGGTGCCTTCGGCCGATACGGTAACTGACGACCAGATCGATGCCGCCGCCAAGTATGCCGAGGAGGGCGGCGCGAGCTCTGCCGCTGCCGCCAAGATACTTCAGCAGGCGGCAATCACGCGTCGTGATGCCGCCGTCAACGCCGTAAGCGCAAGCGAGGCACAGTCCGCCCGCGATGCCGACGCTCGACACAAGGCGACGAATCTATATCAGCTCGATATCCCGGTTGAGTGGTATGGCAGGGTCGCAACCTGGCAAAACGGCAGCACGCTGTGCATCTATCTGGACGGCGACACCAACACGCCGCTCGTGACCCTTGTCGCCGTGCGCGACGGTGAGAGCTTTACGCCCGACGACGGCGATACGGTTTTGGGCACGGTCAGCCTGGGCAACGGCTACACCGTCTATGCCAGCGGTCCCGTCTATCCGTATGTGGTTCCGCAAACCATCAACGGGCGCACGCAGGATCCCGTGTCAACCTACCCCATGGACACGGCCATTGAGCTTGTCGAGCTGACGACCGGCAACCGCTACACGTACAGCCAGATAAAGAACGACCTGGTCGGTAAAGACGGCAAGGCCGACGCCGCGACCAAGCTCGAGACCGATTACCTCGCACAGATCCTGCTACCAAGCATCAAGGCCCAGGACTAGTTACCCGCGACCCAGGGTAGCTAATTTGGGACGGGGCTCTTTTAGCTACCCTGTGGGGGCCAAGAGGTCCTGGGCCCCGCAGATCCATAAATGATTAGGCAAGGAGCCACTTCCATGCGGGCACGGCGTGCACTACCCCGTGTTCGCATGGAATATCGGCCTGCTCATCCATGGTAACGATTACCGACTCGCCAAGATCGAACTGAGCCATCGAGGCATCAAGCGCGGCTATTTCGCGTGCGCGCGTTTTCTCGCTTGCCATATCCGCGCTCACCTGAATCAAGCTATAAGCCTGCATAAGAAGTGCGTCCCCAGCCACAAAGTCCACCTCATGGCTTTTGTTCTTCTCTTTAATCAGCAGGCGACAAACCGAACCGGCCCGCACCGCAGGAGTCCTTCTTCTCAACGCATTGAACACCGCAGTCTCGAGCCTCTGGCCCTGGTCCAATGCCGATGCGGGAGAGAATGCTCCAAACATCGCAGGATCGACAGCGTAGACTTTAGACGCGGACCGCATATTATTTGCAAGTGAACGCGTGAACTCTGGCACCGAAAACAATAGGTAGGCGTCCTCGTAATACTCAAGTAAGTCACTAAGCGAATTACGACTGACGGGTATCTGCCTGCTTTTGAACTCGTTGTACACTTTGTTCACTGACAGTTCTCGTCCCGAAGACGCCATACACCGCGTCAGGAACAGTGAGGCCAAACGAGGGTTCTTGACGTCGTAACGCTCAACGACGTCCATAGCGACCGTTCGCGACGCATATTCCTGCAGCAGCTGAATCGCGTCCGCAGGCGTCTGCTCAAGCGTCGCGATGAATCCGCCCCGTTCAAGATATCCGATTAGATGATGTCGAAGCAATGCTGCATCGCTCGGCGAAAAGGGGCCATCCGGTTCAGGGGCGTTCCCTGTCTTATATCGGACGTATTCCGAAAAACTCAACGGAAAAAGCTCTCGTACAAGAGAACGACCCCTGAACTCGCTCTTAAGTTCTGAGGACAGCATCTTAGAAGAAGACCCCGTCACATAGACGGTCGCTTTCTCCGTATCGACCACACGCCGCAGAAACGCACCCCATTCGGGAATTTCCTGGATCTCGTCAAAGAAAATGTAAGCACCCTCGGTTCGAGCAGCGGGATACAGCGCATAGAATGTATCGAGCACATCCGCTAGTAGCGATGGCTCATACGGACGCAAGCGCTCATCCTCAAAATTGAAGTAAAGCATTCGGTCAAGCTCGACGCCTTGGCCCTGAAGCCGTCGCATCTCCTGATACAGACGATACGTCTTTCCACAACGGCGGGCCCCCACAATCACATTTACGATGTTGTCGCGCTTTGGCTTCTGTGGGTTTCCCAAATCAAGGTCTCGCTCAAAGACCTGCGGAACTCCCTGCTGCTCAAAATCCTTTATTTTCTGGGCTACCAAGTCGTTGAATGCCATGATTCTCCAATCTTGCTCTCTAGCTAATCAAGATTATACTGTTTCTTGATTAGCTAGAGAGCAAGATTGCGTGTAACTTGATTATTGCTTAAGCAAGTTTTCTATTACCGCCCCGAAGGATATCGAACGGCTGAGGGGTCAAACACGAACGCCTCTAGCCAACAGAACCGCGCGGTTCCGTCGGCTAGAGGACGCTTCCTAGTTCCAGGGATCGGCTTCAAACAGGGGCTCGCGCTCGGGGCGGCGATCGCTGTAGGGATCGTAGCCGTCGTCGTCCTCGTTCTCGGCACGAATGAAGGGGTCGCGTGGTTTGGGCGCGGGCTTGGGTGCGGGCTTGGGTGCGGTGAGTGCAGCGTCGGTCGCCGGCGTGTTCGTCTTGTTCTCGTCTTTCATCTGCATATCTCCTTGCCATGTGCTCATGTTCAACATCATCGATTGTCGCACGAAAAAGGGCGGCGGACCCAATTGGATCCGTCGCCCTTGGCGTTCAGAGACGACTGGTAGATTTTAAGGCCTGTCCCAAAAATCTACTCGGCGTCGGGGACCTCGTAGGTGGCCGCCGGCGTGTTGTCGCACACGACGGTAAAGCCGCCGTCCTTGTCGACATCGACCGTCACCTGATCGCCCTCGCGCACCGTGCCGTCGATGATGGCGGCGGCGATGGCGTCCACGACCTCACGCTGGACCAGACGCTTGAGCGGACGGGCGCCGAACACGGGATCCAGGCCGCCCACGGCGAGCATCTGCTTGGCAGCCGGGGTGATGGCAAGTGTCATGCGCTCCTTGGCCAGACGTGCGCGGACGTCGGCGAGTTGGATGTCGACGATCTTCTCGATCTGCGCCATGCCGAGCGGATGGAACACCACGATGTCGTCGATACGGTTGAGGAACTCGGGGCGGAAGGTTTGAGCCATGGCCGCGTCGACCTGATGGCGCATCTCCTCCTCGTCCTTACCGGACAGGTCGGCGATGGACTTGGAGCCCACGTTGGACGTCATGATGATGATCGTGTTCTTGAAGGACACCTGACGACCCTGACCATCGGTCAGACGACCGTCGTCAAGCACCTGCAGCAGCACGTTGAAGACGTCCGGATGAGCCTTCTCCATCTCGTCGAGCAAGATCACGGAGTACGGACGACGGCGCACGGCCTCGGTGAGCTGGCCGCCCTCGTCGTAGCCCACGTATCCCGGAGGCGCACCGATCAGACGTTGGACGCTGAATTTCTCCATGTACTCGGACATGTCGATACGCACGAGCGCGCGCTCGTCGTCGAACAGGCACTCGGCCAGCGCCTTGGCGAGCTCGGTCTTGCCCACGCCAGTGGGACCCAGGAAGAAGAAGCTTCCGATGGGCTTGTCCGGATCGGAGAGGCCCGCACGGCTGCGACGCACGGCCGCGGCAACGGCGGAGACGGCCTCGTCCTGGCCGATGACACGCTTATGCAGCTCGCCCTCCAGGCCTTTGAGCTTGTCGAGCTCGCCCTGCATCATCTTGGAGACGGGCACGCCGGTCCAGGCGCTCACGACCTCGGCGATCTCATCGGAGGTCACCTGCTCGTTCAAGCCTTCGCCATTCTGCTCCTTCTGCGCCTCGAGCGCGGCCTCGGACTCCTGAATCTGCTGCTGCAGACCCGGGATCACGGCATAGCGCAGCTCGGATGCACGGCCCAGATCGCCGTTGCGCGTTGCGCGCTCCTCCTCGCTCTTGGCCTCGTCGAGCTTGCCCTTGAGCTCCTGCACGTGGTCGATGGCGTTCTTTTGGTTGAGCCAACCGGCCTTTTGCACGTTGAGCTTTTCCTGGACCTCGGCGATCTCCTGACGCAGGGCCTCCAGACGCTCCTTGGAGGCGTCGTCGGTCTCCTTCATGAGCGCCTGCTCCTCGATCTGCAGCTGGGTGAGCTGACGCGTGGTGGCGTCGATCTCGACCGGCATGCTGTCGAGCTCCATGCGCAGGCGGCTTGCGGCCTCGTCGACCAGGTCGATGGCCTTGTCGGGCAGGAAACGGTCGGCGATGTAGCGATCGGAGAGGTCGGCGGCCGCCACGAGCGCGCTATCGGTGATATGCACGCCGTGGAAGATCTCGTACTTCTCCTTGAGGCCACGCAGGATCGAGATGGTGTCCTCGACGGTAGGCTCGCTCACCAGAACGGTCTGGAAACGACGGGCGAGCGCCGCGTCCTTCTCGATGTATTTGCGGTACTCGTCGAGCGTGGTCGCGCCGATCGCGTGCAGGTCGCCACGGGCGAGCGCCGGCTTCAGGATGTTGCCGGCGTCCATGGAGCCCTCGGTGGCACCCGCGCCCACAATGGTGTGGAGTTCGTCGATAAACAGGATGACTTTGCCCTCGGACTTCTGGACTTCCTTGAGCACGGCCTTCAAACGGTCCTCGAACTCGCCGCGGTACTTGGCGCCGGCGACCAGCGCGCTCATATCGAGCTCGATGAGGTCGCGGTCGCGCAGGGTACTCGGCACGTCGCCGGCCACGATACGCTGGGCGATACCCTCGACGATGGCCGTCTTGCCGACACCCGGCTCGCCGATGAGCACGGGATTGTTCTTGGTACGGCGGGACAGGACCTGGATGGTGCGGCGGATCTCGTCGGTACGGCCGATGACCGGGTCGAGCTTACCGGCGCGGGCGAGGTCGCAGATATTGCGGCCGTACTGCTCCAGCGCCTCAAACTGGGTCTTGTCCTCGGCAGACGTCACGCGATCATCGCCGCGCAGCTCCTCGTAGACCTGCTCGATGCGCTCCTTGGTAACGCCGGCGTCGCGCAGCACGCGGCCCGCCTCGCCCTTGTCCTCGGCAAGCGCCATGAGCAGATGCTCGGTCACCACAAAGCTGTCGCCCATCTTGGTGGCCTTCTTTTCGGCCTTTTCGATGACGCGGACGAGTTCGTTGGAAAGACCCATCTGCTGGCCCTCGCCCGAAACCTTGGGCGCATGGTCGATGGCATCCTGCGTAGAGCGCGCGAGCTGGGCGGGATCGGCGCCAATGCGCTCGATGATCACGGAAATGTTGCGCTCGCCGGCACCGAGCAGGGCAGACAGTAGGTGAATCGGCTCCACCGCACCGGCCTGCGCATCGGCAGCAGTGCCCATGGCGGTCTGCAGCGCCTCGCGCGACGTCATTGCTAGCTTATCGATTCTCATGGAATCACCTCTCTTGGGGCGGCCACCCTACGGGGCGGCTTCACGTTGTTCGAGAAGTATTGTTGCCAGCTTTGCGCGATCTTATACACAAATCTAAGTCTCTATATATAAGATTTTCTGAGTGATTGAAGGATAGGGTACTGAGACGTCGACCCACTGCATCCCCGACGACCAACTGTCTCAATCTGTAACATCTAGCTGCCGTTTTTGACCTCAGATGTTACAGGTCGAGATGCAATGCTCAGCGGTGCCTGTTTATCTAAATCTGTAACAACTACTCGGCAAATAAGGGTCTACCTGTTACAGATCGAGATAAACAGAAGACGCCCGAATCGAAAATCTCAATCTGTAACACCAAGCCCACTTTTAACGGCCCAGATGTTACAGATCGAGACAGACCGAAAACCACCACAAAAGGGACAGGCACCTTTGTGGTGGTCGCGGTCTCTACTCTTTTGCCGAGCCCATGCTTCCCGATTCGGCGGTCCAGGGCATCTCATCCTCGAACAGCCATGTACGGGCAGACCCACTATCGCGTGCAGTCTGCGGGTCGGGCAGGCAGGTCTGTTCATAGGCATCTTGGATACACTGGCCCATAAAATCGTTGAGCTCGGTCTGATCGCCCTCCATGACATAGGCCGCATCGCCGTCCATGATGTAGATGCCCGGACCCTCATTGCCCTCGTAGCCCGGATCGTACGAGACATCACATAACTTTGCGCCGTTCGCAGTGTCCAGCTCGATGGAAGAGTAACATCCGCCAACCATGTCGTTCGCTTTTGCCCGATAGGACGCATATCCGTACCAACGCTTAAAGGTTTTGCCCTTGAGTAGCTCGGTTGCTTTGCTGATCAGGCTCGCGTCCATGGTGTAGCGCATGGCCCCAAGCTGAATGAGCGGATAATTGCTAATGCCCAGCGCGGCAGGCTGCTCATCAAAATCAACAGTAATGGTCTCAGGTTTGACGTCGTCGGTCAGGAGTTCGACAGATTGAGTCACAGGCTTGACCACCGGCTCCGTCGCCGCAGCAGGTAGAAATGCCATGCTAACAACGCCCACACCAACCACGGCGATTGCAAGCGCCAAGACAGTCAATCCAATACGGACAGAACGGCTCACGGCAAAACACCTCACAATGCAAACCTTCGCCATTTGCTCTAATGATACCGCCAGCCAACACTATCACCAAAAGAAGCCGTCCACTCCCCACCACCACGAAGGAGACAGACACCTTTGTGGTGGGTTTCGACGCTAACGGTCGACCATCTCACGCCATGAGATTAAACTTAATTTGTTATCTGAATATATCTATTTCTATCTATCCTCAACAGCTTTTGTCTCGAGGAGCGCATATGAAGCCGTCTCATTCCACCGGTCGCAACGTCATCGCCATTCTCGCCATACCCATCGTGATGCTCTTCCTTATCGTCGTCACGCCCTTTTCTTTTGGTATCGCCTCGCCCTTCGATCTCTGCGGGATGATCGACGCCGGCTCGCGTGCCACCTCGCTCTCCTTTGTCTGCCGTGGCGTGTTCTACGAAGATGCAATTCCCACCGGAAGTTGGCAGTCAAAGTTGCCACTGCTCGGTCAGATCGACGGATGCTCCCCCTATTTCTGCCTTGAACCTCAGACGCTAAACTATCTGATCGACGACCAGCCACTCGACTCCATCACCCTCGCCTACGACTACGCACCAAACACCGATGAACGCCACATGAACCAGGTCCTCGACAAGATGCTTGAACAGTGCGGGCTCACCGAGGAGGCCGGTCGAACCATCTATAGCGACCAGAAATTAAAGCGAACAGAACTCCGCCGTGTCGGAAAAATCGAGGGGCGAAGTGGGGCCGCCTACTGGCAGGCCTGGACAATACGCGACAAGAGCGAATTCGGACACAGCACCTATATGGTCACCGTCTATACCAAGGATGGAATCAAAGAAAATGTTGACGATTTCGCATCATCCAAACTCGGCATCCCAAAAACAACCAGACCCGCCACCCCAGATGAAATCCTGTAGAGACGCTCATTAGAATGTCGTTCAGCGAGCACGGCGGCATCGAGCTCGCCCCCACCTCCACGAAAGGGACAGGCACCTTTGTGGTGATTTTCGGCTCCGGCGCTCATCTGTCTCGACCTGTAACATCTAGCGGCCGTTTTTGACCCCAAATGTTACAGATCGAGATGAAATGTTCAGCAGCTTCCGTTTATCTCAATCTGTAACAACTACTCGGCAAATAAAGGTCTTCCTGTTACAAATCGAGACAAACCATGAACCACCACAAAGGTGCCTGTCCCCAATGTGGTGGTCCGTCCCCATTGTGGTGGTCCGAACAAAAAAGCCGCCCCAATAAAAAGAGGCGGCATCAAGCAAGTCTATTTTTAGCGTCCCTCAAGGCCCAACGAGAACGCAGAAATGTAGCCCGGGGCTTACCCTTTCCCGAACGCGACCCTCGCGAAGCGCGTGAGCGGGCGGGAAAGGGTAAGCCCCGGGCGGACAATTATGTGCGTTACTCGGCAGCGGCCTTGAACTTGTTGTAGTTGATCAGGCAGCCGGCCTTGACGATGGCGCGCTCCTCCGCCGTCATGTCGGCAATGTAGAGCTCAATCTGCTCAACCGCACCATCGGCACGGACCACGTAGGCAGCGATGTTCTGCAGATCGCCGTCGAGCGCGGCGCGAATACCCGGCACGAAGACGTAGTCGCCCACCTCAAAGTTGGGCTCGGTCTCCATCTGGAAGGGCACCATGCCCCAGTTCATCACGTTAGAGCGATAGCGCTTGGTGGCGTACTCGTGGACGATATTGGCCAGACCGCCGATCACACGCTGGCAGCTCGCGGCCTGCTCGCGGGCAGAACCGTCGCCGGGCTTCTTGGCGTAGATCATGGAGCCGTACTCGGTCGTCTTGGCATCTGCCGCGACACCCGCGCCAGCCAGCGCCTCAAACACACCGGCAAGCTCGGCATCGAGCGCGGCCAGGTCACCCGCAGCCTCACCGGCAACGCGGCGCTTCTCCACGGCGTCGACCTCCTTGGAGCGACCCACGTAGGCAGGGTCGCGGCGGCTGAGCGTAAACTCGGCCAGGCCGAGCGGGTTGGAGCGGAAGGAGCTCGTCTCGCCCGAGGGGATCAGCTCGTCGGTCGTGGTGACCGGGTCCATGATCTTGGAGCATACCTTAAGCAGGATATCGTCGCCGAGCGGCTCCATCGCGGGCCACGGTTTGATGTTGGGGCCTTCGACCAGCTCGTCGGCAGGCTCAGCCTTGCCAAAGCCCCAGTACACGCGCTTCTTGTACGGCGCGTCGTCGAAGGTGTACTCGCAGGCCTCATCCCAGGTCTCCTCGGGCAGGTCGGTCGCCGGCGTCAGGATGCCGCCGTTGGCCGCCGTCGCCGCGATGGAGCGGGCGTCCATCAGGGCCACGGCGCTCAGCTGGCCGTTGCCCGGCTTGGAACCCTCGCGGTTGGGGAAGTTGCGCGTGGTGTGGCGGATGGACAGGCCGTTGTTGGCAGGCGTGTCGCCGGCACCGAAGCACGGGCCGCAGAACGCTGTGCGCACGATCGCGCCGGCCTCCATAAGGTCGTAGATGTAGCCGCGGCGCGTAAGCTCGAGCGCCACGGGCTGGCTCGTGGGATAGACCGACAGCGAGAACTCGCCGCAGCCGGTGTTGGCGCCCTTGAGCACACGGGCCGCCTGCACCACGGAGTCGTAGTTGCCGCCCGAGCAGCCGGCGATGACGCCCTGTTGCACATGCAGCTTGCCGTCGACGACCTTGTCGAGCAGGCTAAAGTGCGTCTTGCCCTCGCCGATCTTGGCTGCCTCGAGCTCGACCTCGTGCAGGATATCCTCGAGGTTCTCGTTGAGCTCATCGATCTCAAAGCCGTTGGAAGGATGGAACGGCAGGGCGATCATGGGTTTGATGCTCGACAGGTCGACCTCGACACAGCCATCGTAGTAGGCGACGTCGGCGGGCTTGAGCTCGCGGTAGTCGTCGCCGCGGCCGTGCATGGTCAAAAACGCGTGCGTGTCCTCGTCGGTAGCCCAAATGGAGGAAAGGCAGGTGGTCTCGGTGGTCATGACGTCGACGCCGTTGCGGTAGTCGGTCGTCATGCTCGCGATACCGGGCCCCACGAACTCCATGACCTTGTTCTTGACGTAGCCCTTAGCAAAGACGGCGCGAATGATGGCGAGCGCCACGTCGTGCGGGCCGACGCCGGGGCGCGGGGCACCCGTGAGGTAGATGGCCACGACGCCGGGATAGGCAACGTCGTAGGTGTCACGCAGGAGCTGCTTGGCCAGCTCGCCGCCGCCCTCGCCCACAGCCATGGTGCCCAGGGCGCCGTAGCGAGTGTGCGAATCGGAGCCCAAGATCATCTTGCCGCAGCCGGCGAAGTTCTCGCGCATAAAGGAGTGGATGACCGCGATGTGGGGCGGAACGAAGATACCGCCGTACTTCTTGGCAGCCGAAAGGCCAAAGACGTGGTCGTCCTCGTTGATGGTGCCGCCCACGGCACACAGCGAGTTGTGGCAATTGGTGAGCACGTAGGGCAGCGGGAACTGCTCCATGCCCGAGGCGCGCGCCGTCTGGATAATGCCGACGAAGGTGATGTCGTGGCTCGCCATGGCGTCGAAGCGGATCTTGAGTGCCTCGGGGTCGCCCGACGTGTTATGTGCCTGAAGAATCGAATAAGCGATGGTGCCGCGCTTGGCATCCTCGGGCGTCTGCGTAATGCCGCGCTCAGCAGCCTCGGCCGCGGGCACAACCTCGCTGCCACCGCGCAGGTAGATGCCGTCCTCGTACAGCTTGACCATACTGTCTCCCACTCTGCCCGAAAGGCTCGGGCGCATAGCATACATTCGTTCAATATCGTGCCATAGAACAGTTGCCAGCGGGTTACGAATCTCGGCGTTCACTTTATCTCGGTAAAGCATAGGGCGACACCGGTGCAAGGAGTGTCCCCAAGTGCCGGCACAAAAGGAACGTCCCCAAGTGCCGAATAAAACGAAAGGGCGCTGACCTTCTGGTCGCGCCCTTGAAGTTGAACGTCAGATTGTCCAAATGCGGCCCGCGCAGCGTCGACCGGTCCGCCGTTCGGCAGAACGGCGGAACCTACAGATCCCCGCCCGCGCCCAGCAGCTTGCGCATGACTTGCTCGGGGTTGACTGAGCCGTCGCGTGGCGCCAAGGCGGTGATCTTCTTCTGCATCTTGTACTCGTGCAGCTCTTCCTCGAGCTGACGCACGCGGGCGCGGAGCTTCTCGTTCTCGCGCTCGCGCTCCTCGGCGCGCTCCTTCATATCGAGGATGCGCACCACGCCGGCGAGGTTGATGCCCTCGTCGGTGAGCTGGTTGATGAGCTCCAGGCGCTCGATATCGGCACGCGAATACAGACGCGTGTTGCCGCCCGAGCGCTGGGGGTTCACCAAGCCCTTGGACTCGTAGACGCGCAGAGTCTGCGGGTGCATGCCGGTCAGCTCGGCCGCCACGCTAATCATGTACAGCGGTTTGTTCCTATTGTCCTCGGCCATGCTACCTGACCCCTTTCCGTCTCGCACATCTCAATCATAGGCCTACGGCTAGCCCGCGGGCCGTGCAACCAAACTAGTACGTCGCCTTGTAACGGTTGACCTTCTCGCGATAGTCGCGCGTGTCGGCCTCGCGCAACTTGGCCATGGCCTCGCGCTCGTCGTCGGACAGGTTCGTGGGAACTTGCACCTTGATCTCGACAAGCAGCGCGCCCGTGCGGCCGCGATGTTTGACGTCGGGCGCGCCCATCTCCTTAAAGCGGAACTTCTTGCCCGTCTGGGTACCCGCGGGCACCTTCAGACGAACCGTCGCGCCACCGGGCGTGGGCACGTCAACCGTGCAGCCGAGCGCCGCCTCGTAGACCGAGATCGGCACCTCCATGGTCACGTCGGCACCCTTGCGCTTAAACAGCGGATGCTCCTCCACATGCGTGGTCACGACCAGGTCGCCGCGCTCGCCTCCGGCAACACCGTACTCGCCGCGGCGCTTGTAACGCAGCTTGCCGCCATCCACGGCACCCGCGGGCACCGAGACCGTAATGGTCTGCTGCTCGCCCGTCGAGGGAATGCGGTAGGTGACCTTGTGCGTCACGCCGCGGAACGCGTCCTCGGCCGTCACGTCGACGGTCAGCGACAGGTCGCCGCCCTTACGTGCGCGGTTGCGGCCGGCACCGGCAGCGCCCGCGGTCCCGGCAAAGCCCGAGCCCCAATCGCTGCCCCAGGCGCCATTGCCGCTAAAGATGCTGTCGAAGATATCGCCCCAGCCGCTCGCGCCAGCACCGGCACCGTAGCCGCCGCCATACGCGCCGCCCGCGCCCGGCATGCCGCCGAACATGAGCATCTGGTCGTACTCTTTGCGCTTCTTCTCGTCCGAAAGCGTCTCGTAGGCCTCGCTAATTTCCTTAAACTTGGCCTCGTCGCCGCCGGCATCGGGGTGATATTTTTGCGCGAGCTTGCGGAACGCGCTCTTGATCTCTTTGTCGGAGGCGCTCTTGGATACGCCCAGGATGTCATAGAAGGTTTTGCCTGCAGCCATCGTAGCTCCTCTCCTATTACGCCCGCCGCCCATGCGGACGACGGCTCATGCTTTCATATGGCACTAGGCCAGAAAGGGCCCCGGGTGTTGCCCCGGGGCCCTTCTCAATTACTCCTCGGTGCTCTCGGCCGTATCGGCCGCAGCATCCTCGGGCGCCGCTTCGGGCTCCGGTGCGGGGCGCTTCTCGCCACCGTAAGTCACCGTCACCATCGCGGAGCGCAGGATGCGGTCCGCCATGCGGTAGCCCTTCTGGTACACGTCGTTGACGGTCTCGTCGTACTGCGAAGCGTCCTCGACACGTCCCACGGCCTGGTGCTCGAGCGGATCGAACGCCTCGCCCTTGGGGTCGATGGGCTCAACGCCCTCATGCGCGAACACATCGAGCAGCTTGGCATGCACCGCGTCAACGCCGTCAACGAACTGCTTAAAGTCGTCGGAAAGCTCCTGGCTGCGGGCATGGTCGATCGCACGCTCGATATCGTCGACCACCGGCAGCAGCGCGGTGACGAGCTTCTCGGTCGCGCGCTCGCGCTCGGCGATGCGCTCGTTGGCGGTGCGGCGACGGAAGTTCTCCCAGTCGGCCTGCAGACGGGCGGTGCGCTCGGTGGCGTCCTTTGCCTTGTCCTCGGCGGCCTTCCGAGCCTCTGCCGCAGCCTCGAGCTCACTGCGCACGTCGGCAAGCTCCTTTTGGGCCTGCTCGAACTTGAGCTTAAAGTCGTTGTCGGCGGCTTCCTCACCGGCGCGGATAGCGGCTTCCACCATCTCGTCCTCGGTCATCGTCGCCTCCTTGTTGGAATCCTCTACCTGGTTCTCGGCAGCCTCGGCGGCCTCGGCCTCATTGGCCTCGGTATCGTCGACGGCCTCTACGGGAATCTTCACGTCCTTCTCCTCAGAGTCAACGGGGGCGGCGCCAGCAGCGGCCGCCTCCGTGCGAGCTTTACGGGCGGACATGATTACTTGTCCTCGTCGTCCACAACCTCGTAGTCGGCGTCGACGACGTCATCGTCGGCAGGCTGAGCGCCGGCGGCACCGTCGGTCTGCTGCTGAGCGTCGGCGTAGACAACCTGAGCCAGCTCGTAGGCCACAGACTGCAGGGACTCGCCAGCGGCCTTGATGGCCTCGATGTCAGAACCCTCGAGCGCCTTCTTGGCATCGGCGATAGCGGCCTCGGCCTTGGACTTCACGTCGGCGGAAACCTTGTCGCCCAGCTCGTTGAGGGTCTGCTCGGTGGAGTAGCACAGGCTGTCGGTCTGGTTGCGGACCTCGACCTCTTCCTTCTGCTTCTTGTCCTCCTCGGCATGAGCCTCGGCGTCCTTGACCATGCGATCGACTTCGTCGTCGGACAGAGCAGTGGAGCCGGAGATGGTGATCTGCTGCTCCTTGCCGGTGCCCTTGTCCTTAGCGGAGACCTTGACGATGCCGTTGGCGTCGATGTCGAAGGTGACCTCGATCTGCGGCACGCCGCGGCGGGCAGCCGGGATACCGGTCAGCTGGAACTTACCGAGCGACTTGTTGTCGCGGGCAAGCTCGCGCTCGCCCTGGAGCACGTTGATCTCGACGCTGGTCTGGTTGTCGGCAGCGGTGGAGTAGACCTCGGTCTTGGAGGTCGGGATCGTGGTGTTGCGGTCGATCATCTTGGTCATGATGCCGCCCATGGTCTCGACGCCCAGCGACAGCGGGGTCACGTCGAGCAGCAGGATGCCCTCGACGTCACCGGTGAGCACGCCGCCCTGAACGGCAGCGCCGTCGGCAACGACCTCGTCGGGGTTCACGGACATGTTGGGCTGCTTGCCGGTCATGGTCTTGACCAGGTCCTGGACGGCGGGCATACGGGTGGAGCCGCCGACGAGGATGACCTCGGTCAGATCGGAGAGCTTGAGCTTAGCGTCGCGCAGGGCGTTGGTGACAGGCTGCTTGCAGCGCTCGAGCAGGTCGCGGGTGATCTTCTCGAACTCGGCGCGGGTCAGCGTGTAGTTGAGGTGCAGCGGACCGGACTGGTTCATGGTGATGAACGGCAGGTTGATGGTGGACTGCTGCGCCGCGGAGAGCTCCTTCTTGGCGTTCTCGGCAGCCTCCTTCAGACGCTGCAGGGCCATGGGGTCCTGACGCAGGTCGACGCCGTTCTCCTGCTGGAACTTGTCGGCCATCCAGTCGATGACGCGCTGATCCCAGTCGTCGCCGCCCAGGTGGTTGTCGCCCGAGGTGGACAGAACCTCAAACACGCCGTCGGCGAGGTCGAGGATGGAGACGTCGAAGGTGCCGCCGCCCAGGTCGAAGACCAGGATGCGCTGGTCGGAACCCTGCTTGTCCAGGCCATAGGCCAGAGCAGCAGCGGTCGGCTCGTTGACGATACGCTTAACGTTGAGGCCGGCGATCTTACCGGCGTCCTTGGTTGCCTGACGCTGGGCGTCGTTGAAGTAGGCCGGGACGGTGATGACGGCGTCGGTGACGGTCTCGCCCAGATACTTCTCGGCGTCGGCCTTCATCTTGGCGAGCACCATGGCGCTCACCTGCTCGGCGGTGTAATCCTTGCCCTCGATGTTGACGACGGCACGGCCGCCCTGGCCCTCCTTGACCTCATACGGCACGGTCTTGAGCTCGGAGGTGCACTCGGAGTACTTGCGGCCCATGAAGCGCTTGATGGAGAACACGGTGTTCTTGGGGTTGGTGACCGCCTGGTTCTTAGCGGCCTTGCCCACGACGCGGTCGCCGTCGGCACGGAAGCCGACGACGGACGGGGTGGTGCGGTCGCCCTCGGCGTTCACGATGATGGTCGGGGAACCGCCCTCGAGGACGGCCATAGCGGAGTTGGTAGTACCAAGGTCGATACCAAGAATCTTACCCATTAGAAATTCCCTCTCTCTTGTGCGTTCGCGCCGCGTCGGCGGACTGCCGCGCGACGCTTCGGCTTGTCTTTCAGGATGTAGTGTATCCCCTTATGGGCCGGAATATACAAAATCTAAGTCAATTCATATAAGATTTCTTATCTCCGCGAGTTTAGGTTCTCAAAAGCGCAGGCAGACGGCTTGTTTGAGTTCTCGGCAGATCTATTGAGATCTATGTAGAGTTGGCTGAGGTTTGAGTTTAGGGGCGCGCCGAGCGGTCTTGGGCGGCCTTGCGGAAACTGCGACCCGTTTTTCGGCCAAATAACGGGATGCAGTTTCCGCAAGCACGCTCAATCGCCCAATAATTCAAGTCACCTTTAGCTAACATTTGCGCAGCTCAACGGCCTAACCTGCGTGTTTTTTAGTAAGCCGTGGCATACTCGGCGAACGGTATGAAGATGCCGGTCAGAGGGTATTGCAAACGGTCGCTGCCGTGGTATGTTTTTGCCCGAATCAAACCGACGCACATCGCCTGTAGCGTCGGTCAACAGAGAGGAAACTACCATGGCTCATCCCGTAATTGATGCCGACGAGTGCATCGCTTGTGGCGTCTGCGTCGACTCCTGCCCCGCTGGCGTTCTGGAGCTCCAGGACGTCGCTACCGTCGCTGACGAGGACTCCTGCGTCGCCTGTGGCGCTTGCCAGGACGCTTGCCCCGCTGGCGCGATCACCGAGATCGTCGAGGAGTAACAACTCCCCCACTTGCACACTCAAAAGTACACCGTGCACAAAAAGGAGGCCTCCGCATCGCCGCGGAGGCCTCCTTTTGTATATATGGGCAGCTAATTTGGATTCCCTTGGCAGTTGCGGTGGAATAGTTCCTGATTCATGGCTTAGATGCCGATTTAGGAACTATTTCACCGCAACTTATAGACAGCAGCGTCGAGCTAGGACAAGTCGTCCTCGTAGGGCATTAAATCTGCCAGATAGCCCTTCTCCTTGAGCATGGTCTCGATCTCATCGAGGGTCTGCTCGTCTTCCGCCGCAATGCGATGGAAGTGATAGCCGCTCGTTACCGTCAGCAGCGGAAAGCTCTTGCCGCTGGCGATGTCGTGCAGGTAGCGCTCGATATCGCGGCGGTTGCGGATGTCCAGGTCGGCCGTGATCTTGCCGTACACGCGATGGTTGACGATCACGTTGAGCACGGCGCCGCCCGCGTCGACGATGCTCGTGAGCTCGTCGCCCGCTTGCTCCACGCTGTGGCGAACCTTAACCAGGCGCGTGGGAACGGCGGGGCTGCTGGGGGCCTCCTGCAGCACGTAGCCGCGATTGGTTGCCACGACATCGTGCCCGTCGGCGCGCAGCAGGGCGATGTCCTGCACCACGACCTGACGGCTCACGCCCACCTCGCGGGCAAGCGCGCTGCCCGAAACGGGATCTTTGGCCCCCTCGAGCACGGCCATGATGGCACGGCGACGCTCGCGGGCGTTCATTATTTACCGTCCAGCAGACGCAGGTGCTTAAGCGAGAGGTCGAGGATCGGCGCAGAATGCGTCAGGGCGCCCGAACTAATAAAGTCGACGCCCAGATCGGCCAGGGCGCGAATGTTGCCGGCGTCCACGTTGCCCGAGCACTCGGTCTTGGCGCGACCGTCGATAAGCTCGATGGCGGCGGCCATGTCATCGTGGGTCATGTTGTCGAGCATGATGATGTCGGCGCCGGCCTCAACAGCCTCGCGCACCATATCGAGGCTCTCGCACTCAATCTCGACCGTCGTGGTAAACGACGCGTGGGCGCGCGCCATCTCGATCGCGCGCGTCACGCCACCGGCGGCGTCGATATGGTTGTCCTTGAGCATGACAGCCGTCGACAGGTTGTAGCGGTGGTTGCTGCCGCCACCGATCTCGACCGCGGCCTTCTCGAAGACGCGCATGCCCGGCGTGGTCTTGCGCGTGTCGACCAGCACGGTCTTGGTGCCCTCGAGCGCAGCGACCATGTTGTGCGTGTAGGTTGCAATGCCGCTCATGCGCTGCAGGTAGTTGAGCGCCACGCGCTCGCCCGAAAGCAGCACGCGCGCGTCGCCGCGCACCTGGCCCACGTGGTCGCCGGCGTGCACCTCATCGCCATCGGCGACATCAAACAGCACCGAGCTCTGCGGGTCCAGCAGCTCAAAAGTGCGGGCGAAAACGTCCAGGCCGGCGATAATGCCGTCTGCCTTGGCGATGAGCTCCACCGTGGCGGGACGCGCCGTAGGGCACACGCTCGCCGTGCTCACGTCCTCAAACGTAATGTCCTCGCGCAGGGCCTGCAGAATCAGATCATCGGCGACGAGCTTCATGGTAATGGGATTCATGGTCTACTCCTCTGCGGCCTGCGTGCCGGCGGCACGGGCCAGATCATCGATTGCAAGGGTATCGGCGCCCAAGGCGCGATGGCGTCCATCAAGCGCGGGCTCGCCGGCCTGCTCCACGGCCAGCGACTCACCGGTGCGCATACGCCAAGCGGCGCGGCGGCCCCAGACGAGAGACTCGAGCAGGCTGTTGGAGGCCAAGCGGTTCTTGCCGTGTACGCCGTTGCAGGCTGTCTCGCCGGCGGCGTAGAGCTCGGGCATCGAGGTGCGGCCGTCCTTGTCGACCCACACGCCACCCATAAAGTAGTGCTGCGTGGGCGTGACGGGAATGGGCTCGTCCAGGATGTCGCGACCGTCCTCCAGGCAGCGCGCGCGGATGTTGGCGAAGTGTCCGGTCACAACGTCGCGCTCGACGGGGGCAAAGCTCAGCCACTCGTGCTCGGTGCCGTCTTGCTTCATCTGCTCGCGGATGGCAGCGGCGACCACGTCGCGCGGCTGCAGCTCGTCGGTGAAGCGCTCGCCGGCGGCATTGAGCAGGATCGCGCCCTCGCCGCGGCAGCTCTCGCTGATCAGGAAGGTGCGGCCCGGCTGCGGCGAGAACAATCCGGTGGGGTGAATCTGCACGTAGTCCAGGTGCTCCATCGTAATGCCGTGCTCCTGAGCGATGTAGCAAGCGTCGCCCGTGAGCTGCGGATAGTTAGTCGAATGGTCGTACACGCCACCGATACCGCCCGTCGCCCACAACGTATGGCGCGCGTGAATCTCAAACGGCTTACCGGCATGCACGCCCTCGGCGGCATTTGCCAGCTCGTCGGCGGGACGGACCGAATCGTCCTCGTTCACGGGGACGGCGACGACACCGGTGCATACCGTGGCGCCGTCGCGCTCGCCGGTCAGGATATCGGTCATGGCCACGTGCTCAAGAATCTGCACGTTGTCCAGCTTGCGCACGGCCTGAAGCAGCTTGGTCGTGATCTCCTTGCCCGTAATGTCGGCATGGAAGGCGATGCGCGGACGGCTGTGCGCGCCCTCGCGGGTAAAGTCGAGACTGCCGTCGGCCTTGCGCTCAAAGTCCACGCCCATCGCCAGCAGGTCGTTGATGACCGAACGGCTCGAGCGAATCATGATGTCAACGCTCTCGCGGCGGTTCTCGTAGTGGCCGGCGTGCATGGTGTCCTCAAAGAAGGCATCGTAGTCCGAGCCCTCGGGCAGCACGCAGATGCCGCCCTGCGCGAGCATCGAATCGCACTCGTCGACGGCGCCCTTGGAGAGCATAATCACGCGCATGCTCGTCGGTAGGTTGAGGGCCGCATACAGGCCCGCCACGCCGCAACCGGCAATGACAACGTCGCACTCCATGTTGGGGTATTGCTTGGTTTCCACAGGAATCCTCTCCCTTGAATGTGACATAAGGGACCGTCCCTCATGTCACATTGTTCTAGCGCGCTGCGTACTCGAGCATGCGGTCGAGCGTGAGCTTGGCCTGGTCGGCGGCCTCGTCCGATACGCCGATCTGTACCTCGCCCTCGCCCGTCTCCAGGCAGCTCACGAGCTTTTCGAGCGTGATGAGGTCCATGTTGACGCAGGTGGGCTGCACCGCGGGGAAGTAGAACTTCTTGCCGGTGCCCTGGCAGCGGCGCTCGAGCTCGTAGAGCACGCCGCGGACCGTCACGATGATGAACTCGTTCGCGTCCGACTCCTCGGCGTACTTGATGATGCCGGCGGTGGAGCCGATGTAGTCGGCCTCGGCCAGGACGTCGGCCTTGCACTCGGGGTGCGCCAGCACGAGCGCGTCGGGGTGGGCCTCCGTCGCATCGATAATCTGCTCGACGGTGATGATGTGGTGGCGCGGGCAGTAGCCCTTGTTGAGGATGACGTGCTTTTGCGGCACCTGCTCGGCCACAAAGCGGCCCAGGTTCTGGTCGGGAATGAACAGGATATGCTGCTGTGGCAGCTCGGAGACGATCTTGACGGCGTTGGAGCTGGTAACGCACACGTCACTCCAGCTCTTGATCTCAACCGTGGAGTTGACGTAGCAGACCACGGCCAGGTCGTCGCCATACTCGGCGCGGGCGGCATCGACCGTCTCGCGCTTGACCATGTGCGCCATGGGGCAGTCCGCGCCCGGCTCGGGCAGCAGCACGGTCTTGGTGGGGTTGAGCAGCTTGGCGCTCTCCCCCATAAACTCCACGCCGCACAGCACGATGGTCTGCTGCGGCAGGCTCTTGGCGAGCTTTGCCAGGTAGAAGCTGTCGCCGACGTAATCGGCCACGGCCTGCACCTCCGGCGCCACGTAATAGTGTGCCAGGATCACCGCGTCACGTTGGGTTTTTAGTTGCTGAATGGCCTCGACGAGTTCTGTGGGCACCAATGCCGCGCGCTCCGTTGCCGTCGTTGCCGATGCCAGGCCGGCCGCAATATCGCGTGCAAGCTCCGATGCATCCATGTTCGCGCTCTGTGCCATCAAGGCCCCTCTCTTTTGGCGAATCTTGGGGCTTTAGTATGACACCTAGGTTTACAGCTGACAAGACAGCTGTAAACCTAGGTGTAAAGTTGAAATAAAGATTCGATCGCGGGGCGGCTTTTTGCCCGCGAGGTCTCGCGGCAGCACAAAAATAGGGGCCCGGATGGCGAGATCCGGACCCCTTGGGGATAAGGAGGCGACTAGGCGCGGCGCTTCATGGCCCAAGCCAGCAGCAGGGCTGCCATGCCGGTTGCGAATACGCCGCCAGCCATGACGTATGCGCTATCGCCGGACTCGGGCAACGTCTCCTTGCCAGCCTTCTTCTTGGACTTGGAAGTCGTAGTCGTGGTGGTCGTGGTGGTCTGGCCAGGAGCGGGCTTAGCTGCCTCGGCGACAGTAAAGGTCGTGTCGGCCGTACCCGTGGTCGAAACCACGCTCAGCTTGTGCTCGCCCACGCCGAGCGTCTTCAGGAAGCTCGTCTTGAGCGTCACGATCGTGGAGCCCTCAGTGAGCACGTAGTTCTCGGAAGCGACCTCCTTGTCGTCGACCAGTACCTTCTGGAAGAACCCGATTGGCGCGTTCGAACGGAAGCTCAGGTCCTTGGCGGCGTTGGCCACCATCGTCTGACCCTTGCCGTCGATGATCTCGGGCGCCAGAATCGCGATCTCCTCGGACTTGCCCTTCTCGCCGCAAACCTTGCACTCCTGATGCTTCTCGCCCTTGGCTTCGACGGTCGCCGGCTTGTCGACGACCCACTCGAAGGTGTGCTCGGCCTTGTCGAGCACTTCCTTGCCGCAACGGCAGACATGCCAGTGCGAGGTGTCGTCGGTCTTCCAGCCGGAGCCGTCGGGCTCGTGCTTAATCACGCCCTCGACCGTCACGTTCACATCGCCCTCGACGTCCTTGAGCTCATAGGTGCCCTTGTCGGAAAGCTTAACGGAATTGCCGTTGACCTTGACGGCGTAGTCCTTGCCCGCAAAGTATGCGCTGTCGATGCTCATGGTGAGCGTTGCAGCCCCGTGCCAATCAAGCTCGGTTGTCGTCGAGGCGAGCGCGTAGCCCACCTGGTTGCCCGGCAGCGTCACGACGAGCTTGCGGCCTGCCTTCACGGTGACCTCGGTGACGGCAGAAGCGTCGTAGTTGGTCTTGGCCTGATAGCGCACCTCGTACGTGCCGGCAGCGAGGTCCTTGAGCTCAGTCACGCCCTCGCCCACTGCCTGATACCCAGTGGCACCCTGGGCGCGCCACTCCATGGTGGCGTCGACGCCCGTGATCTTGCCGTCGCGCTTACCGCTTACAGTCTCTGCCGCAGCCTGCACCACCGGCGCGTCCTGCGCAGCGTTCTTGATGGAGAACTCGCACGTCAGGCCCTCGGCAGGCAGCACGTAGTTACCGGCGGCCTTGCCCGTCAGCTCGGCGAGGGTCGCCTTATAAGAGGTGCCGACCTCGGTCTGAGAGCAGTCCACGAACGCGCCAAGGTCGTCCTTATCGATGACATTGCCGAGCTTCGCCTCGGGGCAATGCTCCTTGCCGTCATAGGTGAACTCGGTAGTTCCCCACGTCACGGTGAGCAGACGCTGGCCGATAGTGAACTTACCGTCGACGAACGTGATGCTGTAGTTGGGGTTAGCATCCTTGGCCTGCGTCAAGTGCAGGGTATAGTCGCCGACGTTATCGTTATCTTCGCGCTCGATCTTGAGACCCTGAAGCGTTTCGCCCGCAACAAGTTTGCCAGCGGTGACAGACCACTCAAACACAGGGTCTTCCTCGCCGTACGTCTTAGAGGCGTTCAGGGCGGTGACCGTGATCGCGCGCGGCTTGACCTCAAGCGTTACCTTGCCCTCGGCCTTCACGCCGTCGATCGTTACCTGGTAGGCAACTTCCAACGTGCCGACGTCCTTGATCTTGGGAGCATCGGGGGACCAGTTCTCACCGTCGGTGCTGTACTTGGCCGTTGCGCCCTCGGGCAGGTGCGTCGTGTCGACCGTGTGATAGTCGCCGTCGTACTCATCGGAGTAGCCAACGATGGCGGCAGCCGGAATCACGACCTCAGGCAGCTTGCGACCGCAGACCTTGCACTCCTGATGTTTGGAGCCCACCTCGGTTGCCGTGGGAGCCTTGTCGACGACCCACTCAAAGTCGTGCTTGGCCTCGTCGATCTTGTCGATCTTGTCGCCACAGGTGCACTCGTGCCAATGTGTGTTGTCGTCGGAGACCCACTTGTCGTTCACAGCCTCGTGCTTGCGCACGCCCTCGACCGTAACGTTCATGTCGCTCTCGGCGTCTTTGATCTCGTACGTGCCGTTACCGGCGAGCTCTACCTTCTGGTCCTTGACCTTGACGGCGAACTTCTCGCCATCAGCGAAGTAGTTCGAGTCGAGCGAGAACGAAAGCGTCGCGGAGCCATGCCAGTCGAGCTCGGTCGCGTCAGCCGTAAGCGTGTAGCCCGTCTGCTCGGCCGGCAGCGTCACCTTGAGCTTAGACCCAGCGGCGATTGTAACGGTAACGGTCTCGGAGGCTTCGTAATTCGTCGTCTTCCCGTAGCACAGGCGATAGGAACCGGGCGCAAGATCCTCAAGCTTGTCGCCATCGACCAGATCACTTGCCTTGATGAACATCATCTGCTTGCTAGGCTTGCCCAGCATCATCGATGTATCAACGCCCTCAATCTTACCGTCGTGTTTGCCACTCACGGTCTCCGCCATCGCCTTTACATTGGGAGCGCTGTCCCGTTTGGCCTTGGCGATAGCGTACGTGCATTCAATGCCCGAGGGCCTGCGGTAATTAGCGAGAACCTTATCCTCGCCGACGAGCCCAGTAACCTTCGCCGTATACGTGCCGGCATTTACCTTTGCGGCATCCACGAGCTTGAGAGACACGTCGTCGCCGGGAACCAGATTGGTTATCTCTGCCGTGGGGCCCTGTTCTTGGCCGTTGTAAACGTATTGTCCAACCGTCCACTCCACATCGATAGTACGACGCGTGATGGTGAACTCGCCTGCCTCAAACGTAATGTCGTAATTAGCGTTGGCGCCCTTTTCCTGAGAAGCCGTCACCTTATACGTCTTATAACCAGTCAGAACGTTCTCACCCTCATCACGCTTGTACGTGATGCCGGAAAGCGTATCGCCCTCCATAAGGGAGCCAGCCGTCACTTCATAGGTAAAGTCGGGATCCGGATCACCATACGTTTTAGACGCAGTAGCAGGCGCCACCGTAATCGGGCACGGCGTCACCTCGAGCGCCACCTGTCCCTTGATGTCAGAAGCACCAGGGGTAGTCACCTTATAGTCGACCGTGGTCTTGCCGACGTTTTTGATTGAAGGGGCATCCGTTTTCCACGTGGTTCCACCGTCGATGCTGAACTGAGCCGTCGCGCCATCCTTAAGGTCCACGCTCACGGCATGCTCATGTCCGTCATACACGCCGACATAACCGCCGATGCACGCCGGAGGGATCTCCTCCTCGCGTAAGACATAGCCGCACACGGAACATTGATACCGCTTTAGACCAGGCTTCTCAGTAGTAGGAGCCGTCACTTCCTCCCAGCAGAAGTCGTGTTTGCCTTCATTGAGCTTCTCGCCGCAGCGGCACACCTGCCAGTGGATGCCATCTGAGCCTTCGGTCTTATACCAAGCACCGTCAGCAGACGCGCAAGGACCCTCAGCAATTTCGAAGACGTTAGCCGTCGAAGCGTAGTGGTTGTTGTCCGCTTTGAAGCGCACCTCATACTTTCCGGCAGCAAGCGACTCGATTGAAGTCTTACCGTCGCCGACTGATTCCCAATATTTGTCCCCGTATTTTCTCCACTCATAGGTCTTATTCAGGTTGGAAAGCGATCCATCCTCAAGTAGATGCGCACTTTGGTCCTTGACCTTGACGCCCGTGCCGTCGCTAGCGATATAACGCCACGGAACAGGCTGGCCGGCCGGCGTAATCTTGATTTCAACCGACCCGCTCTTTGTCACATAGTCTTTCGCGGTGATGCGGTAATCGACCGTTACGGAGCGAACCTCGCCCTTGCTTTTACGGGTGCGTTGAACGTCCGTATAGCTCGGAGCCTCCGTCGTCCATTCGTCGCTCCCATCAACGCTGTACTCGATCTTCATGTCGGCAGGAGCGTTCGACACCGAGATGTTGACGCCATGCGGCTGCCCATCATAGACGCCCTCGAATCCCTCGGCCGTCACGTTCTCGAACTGTGTGCCCGTAATGGTCCACTTTGCACATACCGAGCCCGTGTAGTTGCCCATACCCTTGATATAGAGCTGGTAGTACGGGTAATAGGAATTGGAGCTGGGAGGATCGATTGCGCTTACCGTGCTATACGAAGAATCGCCATCAATCTTGTAGTCGCCACCCTTCACGAAGTACGACCAGCTTTGAGTGCTGTAGTTGTAAATCCCAACGGAGAACTTGGGCGTGATCTTCTCTCCCGTCCACGGGTACGCACGAACTGTCTCGCCATTGATCGTGGTGTCTGTTCCATTGTCATCAAAGATGAACGTGAGCCCGCTGACCTTATCCAATGCAAGCGGCAAAATCTGGAACTCGCGAGTAAGCGTCAGGTCGCCCTCTTGACCCTTGACCTTAACCGTAGACTCAATGCGGTAAATACCCGCATCGGCAGGGACATACTCCAGCGGCTCGCCGGCGCTGTCGCCCCAGTTCGAAAGCTTGTAATACCTAGACCCGGAGATATAGATGCCTCCCGTCGAGACGATATCGTCCGTAGCGTAGCCGTCCTTATTCGGCATCGTCAGTGTTGGAGCGACCTCGCTGCCGCTGTACGTAACGCCCAGCCTTCCCTTATCCGACGTCGCCCCATCGATGCCCAGCTCGACGGCATAACCATTTTTGTAGTTGCAATCGCTCGGGCGCATCTTGCCGGAGCAGGTGACCTTCAGTTGACATGAGCTGTTGGCGGTCTTTTCCACCGACCACACATGCTCATGCGGCAGGCGCGAGGCGTACACATATCCGTCGTCTGTCTTTCCGATGCCGACGCTCGGGTCGTCCGTAGTAACACGAGATTGCAGGTCGGCCTCTTCGATGCCGCAGGTGCCGAGCGGCCACTGCGTGCCCGTATAAGAGCCCAACTGATCGTCCTTAAGCGACAGCTGAACCTTGCCCGTGAAGGATTCTTCAATGTTCAATTTGCTGAGGTAGTAAACCCCCGGGGTATCGAGTGCGAGACCTCGAGCGCCCTTATCGCCGTTAGTAGTAATGGTCGTATTACCGGCAAGCGTCACCGTTCCACGAGCATACACAGTGTTTCGACGTGTATTCGCATCGGCATAGTAATACGTGCCCTCGGCATAAGTGTCAGAGATCTTGGTGTTGTTGAGCGTGCAAGCCGAGCCTTTAGCAACCGCGATTGCACTCGTCATGACCATGTCCTGCGTATAGTTCGCCGCTTCTTGCGTCGATGTGATGGTGCAACCGTTCAGCGTAATGTCCGCATTGTTGACAACAATGTTGCCAGCATGGGTATGCTCATTCGTATCCTGAACGCCAAGTTCTTTGCACCAGATCGATTCTTGTTGATTGTTCTTGAAGGTGCAGTTGTTGAGCACAACCCTGGGCCTGCACCCACGACCTACGACACTTAGCGCACCAGCGCAGTCATCTTCATTTTCCGCAAATTCACAGTTGCTAAACGTAACTTCCAAACTCTTTGCACCGTTCGCCGAGCTGAGAATCGTTACCGGAGCCGGAGAGGCTTCATAATCTGTTGCGATGTTGCCGTACTTGTGACTGCTACCATAATTCGCACCGTTCGGAGTGCAATCCCATTTGCCGACCTTGACATTGTCGAAGGTCGCCGTTTCGCCATCGTACATCGTGCCATACAGCGCAATTGGCCTTTTAGACACCCCTGAGTCTACCGTCTTAAGCTCGATGCCGGAAACCTTAAGGTTCAGACTGTCGGAGACCTTATTTTTATCGGCGCCATCGCCGAAACCGTCTCTTCTGCCGGCATTGTCGGACAAAAAGCTCTTGCCATTGCAATAGACGGGAGTCCTGCCATTCCCGTTGGTTCCAATGAACTCGATATAGCCGCCGTCGAGCACAAAGAGCTCGTCGTAGCCGCTGCCTCTTTTGTCCTTAATGGAACCAGGCCAGTGACCAACACTTGCATTCCCGGTGAGATAGATGCGCGTCGGATCTTGCTCGGTACCACCCTTTACGACGTAGTGGTTGATCTTGATCTCTCCGCCGACGACGTAATCCTCGCCCGCCTCGAGCGTCACCGTGTCGGCAACGTAGGGGTTTTTACTCTCTGTTTGGGCGATCTTCACGTTCGAAGGAATATCCGCCGTAGTCGCTGCCTCGGCCGCCGTAGGCGTGGTGAGCGTCGTCGCCGCGCCTCCGAGCGCTAACGCTGCAGCCAGCACACAGGCAGCAAGTCTGCGCATCCCCATCTTCTTCTCCCTCATCGTGCGGGTCCCTTTATCCCGATGCTTCGCGATGTTCAATATCGTTTGGCGCTGGCGGCTGGCATAATCCCCGACCAGCCACCAGCATGTATTGACATGTTTATCCACGGAATATTTTGCGGCGGCGCTTTCTAACACCCTGCCGCTTGGCGCGAGTTGCACGCCGTGGGGCGCAAATGGGATGCGCTTCGGCAAGCGGTACGTGCCCGATGTGGCAAAATCGAACTACTAAGGGGGCCCGAATGCTCAAGATTATTGCCTGCGACGACGATGTCGCTTTTCTAGATAGACTGCACCGGATGATCGACCGCTGGTCGGCCGAGACGGGCACGGCGGTCGACGTTGCGCTCGTCACGCGCGGCGAGGACCTGCTGGCCCGCCATGCCGCATCGCGCGCCGACGTCATCTTGCTCGACATGATCATGCCGCTCGTCAACGGCATGGACACCGCTCGCGAGCTGCGCCAGTCCGACACCGCCGCGCGCTTGGTGTTCCTCACCTCGTCGCCCGAGTTCGCGCTGGAGTCCTACGAGGTCCGCGCCTTCGACTACCTGCTCAAGCCCGTGGCCTATGAACGTCTGGCAAAGCTGCTCGACGAGCTCTCGAGCATGCGCCCGTCTGCGACCGACGAACTCGTCATCAAGACGTCTTTCGGCTACCACGCCCTGCGCCTGTCCGATATCGAGTATGCCGAGGCCCGCAACAAGCACGTGGTCTTCCACTTGCGCGACGGACGCGACATCGAAGCGTCCGAGTCGTTCCGCAGCGTCGAGGACCGCCTGGCGCAAAACGCGGTCTTCTTTAAATGCCATCGCAGCTATCAGGTCAACCTGCGTAACATCGACCATTTCGATCGGACGGAGATCGTCATGCGCTCGGGCGCGAGCATTCCGCTTTCGCGCAGCAGCAAGCAAGGATTCCAAGATGCCTATTTTGCGGTGCGCTTTGAGGGCGGGAGGCGCTGATGGCCGCATCGGTCGAAATAGTTCTTTGGGCGATTCACCACACCACGACGCTGCTCTTTGGCGTTTTTGCCTCGGCAGCGCTATGCGGTGTCGAGATCAACCGGCGCCATGCGCTCGAATTGCTGGGGGTCGGCGCCGCAACCGGCGCCGCCTTCTCAATCGCCAATGCCGTTGGCGGAGAACTGTTTGCCCGTCAGGCATATCCACTCGTCGTACACCTGCCGCTTATCATCTACCTATGCGCGCGCTACCGCCTGAGTCCGCTTCTTGCGGCACTGGGCCTCACCAGCGCCTATCTGAGCTGCCAGTTTAGCAACTGGATGGGCATCGCCGCATTTGCCGCGACCGATTCGCAGATCGCGTACTATCTGGCGCGCATCGCGACTACGCTCGCCGTCTTTGCCATCCTGCTGCATCGGGCCCGCGATATCGGCCCGCGCCTGGCGATCAAAAGCCCCACCGAGCTGGAGATTTTGCTGATACTGCCGCTCGTCTACTACATCTTTGACTATGCCACCAACGTCTACACCACGCTGTTCCACTCGGGCTCGGTGGTGACCGTTGAGTTTTTGGCCTTTGCCCTTTGCGCCTTCTAC
>CAKUHA010000013.1 GCA_934655755.1 uncultured Collinsella sp. | reverse complement strand
GGCCCCACCTTCCGCGCCGAAAACTCCAACACCACGCGCCACGCCGCCGAGTTTTGGATGATCGAGCCCGAGATGGCATTTGCCGATCTGAACGACTACATGGATAACGCCGAGGCCATGCTCAAGTACGTCCTTAAGGACGTCATGGCCACCTGCCCCGACGAGCTCAACATGCTCAACAAGTTTGTGGACAAGGGCCTGATCGAGCGTCTGAACCACGTGGCCAACTCCGACTTTGCCCGCGTTACCTACACCGAGGCCGTCGAGATCCTGGAGCAGGCCGTCGCCGCCGGTCACAAGTTTGACTATCCCGTAAGCTGGGGCATTGACCTGCAGACCGAGCACGAGCGCTTCCTGACCGAGGAGCACTTTAAGCGCCCGACCTTCGTGACCGACTACCCGGCCGAAATCAAGGCCTTCTACATGCGCATGAACGACGACGGCAAGACCGTTGCCGCCGCCGACTGCCTGGTGCCGGGCATCGGCGAGATCATCGGTGGCTCCCAGCGCGAAGAGCGCCTGGACCTGCTCGAAGGTCGCATTAAGGATCTGGGCATGGCCCCCGAGCAGTACAAGTACTATCTGGACCTGCGCCGCTATGGCTCCTGCAAGCACGCCGGCTACGGCTTGGGCTTCGAGCGCTTGGTGATGTACCTGACCGGCGTGGGCAACATCCGCGACGTCCTGCCGCACCCGCGCACCGTGGGCAACGCCGACTTCTAATCGTCGGACGCTAGCTCGCGTCGCCACACGCCAACGCTCATCGCACAAGCGTCTCTCGGCATCGGTCGAGAGACGCTTTTTTCAACAGCATACGTCAAGCTTTTGGCAAGCTTTTGGTCAGTTGAGCAGGGCTGTTGAAAACTCGAACCGCCGTTTGCCGACGACTACCGACCGCCCAGAGCGCCCTGCGCCCCTGGGAAAACCCCGCGTCCTAGGCTCCATACCGTTGCCACCCAAAACGGAAAGGACGTGGGCACCATGACCGAAACCGCTGTTGAAACCTACGACACCACGACTAGAGGCGCCGCCTCGATGGCAGCCTATCGCGCCGTTCGCATCCTGCAACTATTAAGCGAGAACACCGGCGAGGACAAGGCCATGCTTTCCGATGAGTTGATCCGGCGCCTCGCTCATCCCGACGACCCCGCCCGCATGCCCATTTCGGCGGCGCGGCGCAGCATCTACACCGCCATCTCCGCACTTCGCCATGCCGGATACGAAATTGAATACAAGCGCGGCGTGGGGTATCGGCTCTTGACCCGTCCGCTCACCGACGAGGAAATCATCCGGCTCCACGGCATGGTCATGCGCAACCGCTCCACACCCATCGCCATTCGAAAAAGCATGGCTCAGCACTTGGTCGCCATGGCGAGTGTCGACGTTCGCGGCTACCTCGATGCACCCGAGCCCGCTCCAAGTGCCGGCAGCAAATCCACCAAGGCCACGCGCACGCCCGTCAAGCGCATCGACACCTGCGAGCTCATCGAGCAGGCCATCGACCACGGAACCACGGTGAGTTTTGATATTTCGAGCGTCACGGCACGTGGCGAAACCGAGGTGGTGCGGATGACGGTCCGGCCCTTTGCCATCAGGCAACGCGATGGCGTCTCGTATCTGCTGGGAACGGTCTACGACACCCGAGGCACCGACGACACCCTGCGCACCGTAGAGATCGGCCGCATGAAAAACGTCAGCACGCGCTTGCTCGACGGCAAAAAACTCTTTGCCGCGCTAGACGATGAGAACGCCTCCGCCGCATAAGAACCTCCGCCGTCCATTCGACTACCCGTACCGCCCATCCGGTTCTGTATTAAAAAACCCGCCAGGTTATTGTAAAAATGGACATCCGCGCTACTATAGTTCCACTTGCACTTTGTTTGAGTGCAGTGTTTCCAGCCATTTCTATACTGGGGGTAACGATATGAAGGATATCACCATCAGCCGCAGGAGCCTTCTGGTCTCTGCTGGCCTGCTCGCGCTCGCTCCGCTCGCCGGATGCGGCGGCAACTCTGGTTCCGGCTCTGCTGCCGCCGGTTCCGACTACACCGTCGGCGTTCTGCAGCTCACCGAGCACTCTGCACTCGACGCCGCCAACGACGGCTTTGTCAAGGCCATCAAGAAGAGCGGTCTCAAGGTCAAGATCGATCAGAAGAACGCCCAGAACGACCAGTCCACGTGTAAGTCCATCGCCGACAAGTTCGTGGGCGATGGCGTCGACCTGATCTATGCCATCGCTACGCCCGCCGCGCAGGCCGCCGCCGGCGCCACCGCCGATATCCCCATCGTGGGCTGCGCCATCACCGACTACGCTGCCTCGGGCCTGGTCCAGGACAACGATAAGCCCGGCACCAACGTCACCGGCGCCTCCGACCTCACCCCGGTCGCCGAGCAGCTCGAGATGATGCAGAAGGTCCTGCCCGACGTTAAGAAGGTCGGCTTGCTCTACTGCACCGCCGAATCCAACTCCGACGTCCAGATCAAGGCCGCCAAGAAGGAGCTCGACAAGCTGGGCCTGAAGTACACCGATTACACCGTCTCGAGCTCCAACGAGATCCAGTCCGTCGTCGAATCTGCCGTGGGCAAGGTCGACGCGCTGTACTCCCCCACCGATAACACCATCGCCGCGGGCGCCTCGCAGGTGGGCCAGATCTGCAAGGAGAACAAGCTTCCCTACGTGACCGGCGAGGAGGGTATGTGCATGGCTGGCGGCCTGTTCACCCTCTCCATCAACTACGAGGATCTGGGCTACGCCGCGGGCGAGATGGCCGTCAAGATCCTGAAGGGTGAGGCTAAGCCCGAGGATATGCCGATCAAGCACCTCTCGAGCAAGGACCTAGTCGTCGTCAAGAACGACGAGATGGCCGAGGCTCTGGGCATCGATCTTTCTGCTCTGGACGAGTAGCGCCATGCGCAGTAGCGCGTCTAGGGCACGCACTCGCGCCGTTGCCGTGTTATTCAATATCTGAGCCACAGGGGCGAACGCCAAAGACCGGCGTTCGCCCTGCTTGTTACGGATGAGACAAAACATCCGGCCGCAGCTCTTTTATGCATTGTTACCACTATCATGGTGACTCACGTGTCCACCCTATCCTAGGAGGTATGAAGCATGCTTATTGCATTGCAGGGCGCCGTTTCACAGGGCGTCCTCTGGGGCATTATGGTACTTGGCGTGTTTATCACGTTCCGCCTGCTCGACATCCCCGATATGACCTGCGACGGCAGCTTTGCCCTCGGCGGCTGCGTCTGCGCCGTGCTCATCGTCAATAACAACGTCGACCCGCTGCTCGCTGTTTTGGCCGGCATGTGTGCCGGTGCCATCGCGGGCGCCGTCACGGGCATTTTGACCACTGTCTTTGAGATTCCCGCGATCCTCGCCGGAATCCTGACGCAGATCAGTCTGTGGTCCATCAACCTGCGCATCATGGGCAAATCCAACACGCCCATCCTTGCCAAGGGCACCATCTTCTCATCCGTCAGCCACATGACGGGCCTGCCGCAGTCCACCGTTGCCATCATCCTGGGCATTGTGCTGGCCGTGGCCATCGTCGCCATCCTGTACTGGTTCTTTGGCACCGAGATCGGCTCGGCGCTGCGTGCCACTGGCAACAACGAGTACATGATCCGCGCTCTGGGCGTCAACACCAACTCCACCAAGATGATCGCCCTCGTGCTCTCCAACGCCCTTATCGGCCTTTCGGGTGCGCTCATCTGCCAGAGCCAGAAGTACGCCGACATTGGCATGGGCACCGGCGCCATCGTTATCGGTCTTGCCGCCATTGTTATCGGCGAGGTGCTCGGCCGCCTGCTACCCGGCGGTCTGACGCAGTTTAGTGTCCGTCTTGCCTCTGCAGTCTTTGGCTCCGTGGTGTACTTCCTCATTCGCGCCATCGTGCTGCAGCTGGGCATGGACGCCAACGACATGAAGCTGCTCTCCGCCGTGATCGTTGCCGTGGCCCTGTGCGTGCCCGTGGTTTGGGAGCGCTATAAGCTCCGCAGCTCCTACACGAAGGGGGATGAGGCAGATGCTTAAGCTCTCACACGTCAAGAAGACCTTTAACAAGGGCGCCGTCACCGAGAAACGCGCTCTTACCGGCGTCGACCTTACCCTCAACGACGGCGACTTTGTAACCGTGATCGGCGGCAACGGCGCCGGCAAATCCACGCTGCTCAACATGATCGCCGGCGTATATCCGCTCGATTCGGGCGTTATCGAGCTCGATGGCACCGACATCTCGCGTCTGAGCGAGTCGCAGCGCGCCAAGTACCTGGGCCGCGTGTTCCAGGACCCCATGCGCGGCACCGCAGCCGACATGCAGATCGCCGAGAACCTGGCCCTCGCCAAGCGCCGCGGCCAGCGTCGCGGTCTTTCGTGGGGCGTCACCAAGGCCGAGAAGGACGAGTACGTTGAACTGCTCAAGCGCCTGGACCTCGGTCTGGACACGCGCCTCAACGCCAAGGTCGGTCTGCTCTCGGGCGGCCAGCGCCAGGCACTCACCCTGCTCATGGCCACGCTCACCAAGCCGCGCCTGCTGCTGCTCGACGAGCACACCGCGGCCCTCGACCCCAAGACGGCCTCTAAGGTGCTCAATCTGACCGAGGAGATTGTCGACGAGAACCACCTGACCACGCTCATGGTCACGCACAACATGAACGACGCCATCCGTCTGGGTAATCGCCTGATCATGATGCACGAGGGTCACGTGATCTACGACGTGGCAGGCGACGAAAAGAAGTCGCTCACCGTCGCCGACCTGCTGCAGAAGTTCGAGGAGGTCTCGGGCGGCGAGCTCGCCAACGACCGCATGCTGTTGAGCTAAACCCACCAAAAAGGGACAGGTTTATTTTGGCAGGTTTTATCTGCACAAACGTCAAAACCGCCGCAAAGGAACAGATACCTTTGCGGCGGTTTTCGCATATTATGTCGATAATCCAGCGTCAGCAGGGACCACTGGTTAAGAACTAAGGAAACTGCCATGAGAAGACTCCTTCCCCGTCTTGCCTTGACCGCCGCTCTCCTCGCCGGTGCGCCCGCCGGCGCCCCAGCTTACGCCACCGCCCCCCATCCCAAGTTATCGGCCCGTCCGATGTGATCGGACGGGCTTTTTGGTGGGTATCATGGTTGAATGATCATTAGGAGGTTCTCCCTACATGGAATTGTTTGAGCCGATTCTTCATTTCTTTGAGCAACGGTGGGTCCACAACATCATCTGGGCCGTCATCTTGGCGATAGGCACCGCCGTCGCCGCTAAGGTCGCATCCAAGACCCTGCACCATCTGCTTAACCGAGACGATAACCCGCTTCCGGCATCGAGTATCTTCATCAACATCGCGCGCGCCGTCATCTGGATGATCGGCGGCAGTTTTATCCTCGACAACTGCTTTGGCATTAACGCAAACGCGCTCGTCGCCGCTCTTGGCGTCGGCGGCATCGCCATCTCGCTCGGCTTTCAGGACACGCTATCAAACCTTATCGGCGGCATGCAAGTGACCTTTATGGGCATCATCAAGCCCGGCGACAATATCGAGGTCGGCGGCGTGTCGGGCGTGGTCCAGGACATCACTTGGCGCCACACGACCATCGAAGATGCCTGCGGGCAGACCATCATCGTCCCCAACTCAAATATCTCCAAGAACACGCTCGTGCATTTGATGCCTTTTGGGCGCGTAGCCGTCCCCGTCGCGGTCAAGGACACGTCCAAGTGGGCTTCACTGGACGCGCTAGCAGATGAGCTCACCGACGCCACCAAGGCCGCCGTGCTTCCCATCTCGGGCTTTGACAAGGAGCCCTACGTGCTCTTTAGCGAGATCGGTGACTTTGGCATCAAGGGCAAGATCATCTTTATCGTCAGCGACGACAGCGCCACCTTCACGGCAGCCGACGCCTGCATCCGCGCCATCGCCCCCATCATCGCCTAATCCACCACAAAGGGGACAGGCACCTTTGTGGTGGTTTTCATCCGTGGTACCATGGTTCATATAGTTGTTTAAACGACTAAGGGAGCAAAACTATGGAAGAGGCCTATCGTCAAGCACGCAAGCGCGGCGAGCAAGGACGTCGACGCGCCATTAGTCAAAGCGAGCATCCGTACCTCACGGACCTCGATAGCTTGGTTGCCCAGCTTCCCTTAGGCCAACGAGAGAATGTCGGCCTGAGAGACATTCCGCTCGAAATGGTCGTCGGCACGGTTACCAAGGGCCGTCAGTCCGCCTTTTCGTGCAACTTCATGCCCCTGCTGCCGTTTAGCACCGAGTTCGCCCGCAAGTGGTCCAACCTCTATGACATCCAGGTTACCGAGGGCTATCGCGATCCCGTTATCGTCACCGAGTTCATGCATCGGTTCTATGTCCAGGAAGGCAACAAACGCGTCAGTGTCCTCAAATTCCTGGACGCTCCGACGGTTTCGGCCAAGATTACCCGTCTCTACCCCGGCACATGGGATTCCGTCGAAAGCCGCCTGTACGGCGAGTTCTGTGCGTTTTGGCGCGTCTGCCCCCTATACGAGATCGAGTTCTCGCGCGAGGGAAGCTACGAAACGCTCGCCAAGATGCTCGGTCAGAACCTTATCGAAAAATGGCCGCAGAAAAAGGTCGACTACCTGCGCCACACCTTCCTGCTCTTTAAGCGCGCCTACCTTCGCGCGGGCGGCGACCACCTGGACATTACGCCCGCCGACGCCATGCTCGTCTACCTCAATGTGTACAACCAGGACCGACTGCTGGATACACCGACGGATATCGTCGTAAATCGCCTGTGTAAGATTTGGCGTGAGCTTGTCATTGCTGGCAAAAATAACGAGGACAAGGTCGATCTTGTCGAAGCACCAAGCGTCGATGAGGAAGAGTCGCCCGGCAAGTCCACCTCCGGCGTGCTCAACTTCTTTATGGGCAAGACCGTCTATTCGGCGGCCAATCCCCTGCGCATCGCCTTTATCCATGAGTTCCCCCGTGCGACGTCGAGCTGGGACAGCCTGCACGACCAAGGGCGTCAGTATCTCGATGAGCACTTTGGCGGTATCGTGCGCACCGAGGCGTTCGAGGACTGCCACGATCCGGACGTGTTCTACGCCGCCGTGGAAACGGCTGTCAAACATGGAGACAACGTCATCTTCTCGACCTCGCACCGCCTGATGGAATACACACTCAGGGCAGCCGTTGAGTATCCCCAGGTTCGGTTCCTTAACTGTTCTATCGGCCTTCCCCACCAAAGCGTCCGTTCGTACTTTGGCAAGATGTACGAGGCCAAGTTCCTCCTGGGCGCCCTTGCGGCCAGCATGGCGGACAACCATCGCATTGGCTACCACGCGTCGGTCTTCGCGTCGGGCGCACTTAGCGAGATCAACGCCTTTGCCATCGGCGCCTCGCTGCTCGACCCCCGTGCGCAGGTAATCCTCACCTGGGGCGATGTACCCGCCGGCGGTCTTGCCGAGGCTATGTGCCGCGAAGGTGTGAGCGTCATGACCGGCGTCGACATGTCCAAGTCGCTGGAGGACCCCACGGCCTACGGACTCCACCGCCTGGTCGATGGCAAGGTCGTCGGCATCGCCATGCCGGTATGGAACTGGGGCCGTTACTACGAACTTATCGTGCGAAGCCTACTGCATGGCACCTGGGATGAGACCAGTGACGACAGCCAGGTTCGCGCCGTCAACTACTGGTACGGCATGAGCTCGGGCGTTATCGACATTCGCTACGCTCCGGGCCTGCCCTATCAGACGCGCAAGCTCGTTCAGCTACTGCGCAATGGCATCGTCGAGGGCTCCATCAATCCATTTGGCGGCGAGCTCCATAGCCAAGATGGCGTAGTGCAGATCGAAGGCTTTCCCCCACTGCCGAGCACGCAAATCGTCGAGATGGACTGGCTGGCCGACAACGTGGTGGGCACCATTCCGCAGCTCGACGATGAGCCGAAGGTCCGCGCACTATGAAAATCCTTGCCATAGCCGATACCGAAGAACGATGCCTTTGGGAGTGCTTTCGGAAAGAACGCTTTGAGGGTGTTGACCTGATTTTGTCCGCTGGCGATCTGGACCCGGACTATCTTGAGTTTTTGGTCACGGTCATCAACAAACCACTCATCTACGTGCGCGGCAATCACGATGACCGCTACGCACGTCATGCACCGGGCGGCTGTATCTGTGTCGAAGACACCGTATACGTGTATCGCGGCGTCCGCATTGCGGGGCTTGGCGGCTCCATGCGCTACCGGGATGGCGCCAACATGTACACCGAGCGCGAGATGGCCAAGCGCATGCGCAAGCTGTCCCGCAAAGTGAGGATGGTCGGCGGCTGCGACATCTTGCTCACCCATGCACCCGCCGCCGGCGTGGGCGATCTGGATGATCTGCCACATCGAGGGTTCGAATGCTTTAATACAGCGCTCGAGTCCTGGAATCCCGACTACATGGTGCACGGGCATGTACACCAATGCTATGGTCGCGACTTTCAACGTGAGCGTCAGCACGCATGCGGGGCAACGATCATCAACGCCTGCGGCTATACGCAGTTTGAGCTGGACGAAGCGCGCTACCCCATCCGTGGCTGGCAGGCAGCCTGGCTCAATTCGCAAACCATGCGCCGCGAGCTCAAGCGTCACGAGGCCATCGAGTCCTCAACCGCCAGAACACCGTGGTAACTACCTCAAAGGGGCCACTGTCCCCTTTGAGGTAGTTTTGACGCGATAGCAAGAAACCCGGTCCTGCACAGGGCAGAACCGGGTTTCTTTAGCAATGCTTGCTTTGCTCAGGCAGTAACCGTTAGTTACTCAGCCAGGAAGTCGCGCTGGATAGCGGGATCGACCTTGACGCCAGGGCCCATGGTGGAAGACACGGAGATGGACTTAACGTACTTGCCCTTAGCAGAAGAGGGCTTGACGCGCAGGATCTCGGTGTACAGGGCAGCGTAGTTCTCGACGAGCTGCTGCTCAGAGAAGGACTTCTTGCCCAGGGGCACGTGGCAGATGCCGTAGCGGTCGGCACGATACTCAACGCGGCCGGCCTTGAGCTCAGAGACCATCTTGGCGACGTCCATGGTCACGGTGCCGAGCTTGGGGTTCGGCATAAGGCCACGGGGACCAAGAATCTTACCGATGCGGCCAACCTTGGCCATCATATTCGGCGTAGCGATAGCGGCGTCGAAGTTGATCTCGCCCTTTTGGATCTGAGCGACGAGCTCGTCGGAACCGATGATGTCGGCGCCGGCAGCCTCGGCCTCGCGGGCCTTCTCGCCCTCGGCGAAGACGGCAACACGAACGGTCTTGCCGGTACCGTGGGGCAGGGAGATGGAGCCGCGGATGTTCTGGTCGGCCTTACGAGTATCGACGCCCAGACGGAAGTGGGCCTCGACGGTCTCGTCGAACTTGGCGGTGTCGAGCTCCTTGATGAGCTTGGCAGCCTGAAGGGGGGTGTAGAGCGTGGCGCGGTCGATCTTCTCGGCAGCGGCGTTATAGCTCTTACCATGCTTAGCCATGTGCATTACCTCCTGTGGTTAAACGGGCGTGAGCCCTCCCACATCGTATCGTGTGCCCTATTGCACACATTTAACGGGCGCCCCGGCCGGAACACCCGTCATTACCTAAAGAAATCGCTACTCAGCGATGGTGACGCCCATGGAACGGGCGGTACCGGCGATGATCTTCTTGGCGGCGTCAATGTCGTTGGCATTGAGGTCCGGCATCTTGATCTCGGCGATCTTGGTGAGCTGCTCCTGGGAGAGCTGACCAACCTTGTCGGCCTGGGGCTTAGCGGAACCAGACTTGAGGTTCAGCTCCTTCTTGATAAGGTGAGCCGCCGGCGGGGTCTTGGTGATGAAGGAGAAGGACTTATCCTCGTAGACAGTGATCTCAACGGGGATGATGTCGCCCTTCTTGTCCTGCGTCTCGGCGTTAAAGGCCTGGCAGAACTGCATGATGTTCACGCCAGCAGCGCCCAGGGCGGGGCCGACGGGAGGAGCGGGGTTAGCGGCACCAGCAGGAATCTGGAGCTTAATGACGTTGGCAACCTTCTTCTCAGCCATGGTCATTCCTTTCGAATCACGAGTGTGAAGTACTTGCTATATCGTAAGCACGCACGTGTTAGAAGCACTCCTGAGATGAGCAGTCACAGAAGAAGCACGCTCGCGCGAACGGACGAAAACTTAAGCGATGACAGCGACCTGGTTAAAGTCGAGCTCGACCGGCGTCTCGCGGCCAAAGATCATCAACGTGACCTTGAGCTTGCCTGCCTCGGTGTTAACCTCGGAGACCTTGCCATCAAAGTCGGTAAGCGGGCCATCGGTGACACGGACGGACGTACCGACCTCAATATCAACCGAGGTGCGCTTGGGCGAATCGCCCTTACCGGGACGACGAGTCATCTTATTGTACTCGTCGCGGGAAAGCGGAGCGGGCTTGCCATTGCCGCCCAGGAAACCGGTGACGCCGGGCGTGTTGCGAACACACGTCCAAGCATCGTCATCCATCTCCATGCGAACCAGGACATAACCCGGGAAAATCTTGGAATCCTTGGTCTCGCGCTTGCCACCCTCTTTGATCTCGGTGACGCGCTCCATAGGAATCTCGATATCAAAGATACGGTCCTGCATGCCCATGGTCTCGATGCGATGCTCGAGATCGGACTTAACGCGGTTCTCGTATCCAGAGTAAGTGTGAACGACGTACCAACGCTTAGACATGGTTTAGCCCCTCAATCCAGAGAACAGAGCAAGAGCCTCGCCAAAGCCAGCATCGAGCAGAGCGATGACGACGCCGACGACGATCAGAGAAGCGCAAACGACGACCGAGTAGTTCACGAGCTCCTTCTTATCGGGCCACGTAACACGCTTCATCTCGGACTTCACCGAAGCGAAATACTTCTTGGTGCGGGCGAAGAAACCAGGCTTCTCGTTCTTCTTGGCAACGGCCTTCTTGGCCTCAACCTTGGAGTTGGCGGCAGCGTTGTTGGCAGGTGCCGGCTGCTGAGCCTTCTTCTTGTTCTTCTTGTTGGCCATTTGGGTTACCTCCGCGCAATGCGCTTATACATGAGTAAACCGTAAGCCCCCAATTGGGAGCTTACGGAATAATGACTGGCACGCCAGGAAGGACTCGAACCCTCAACACTCGGTTTTGGAGACCGATGCTCTACCAATTGAACTACTGGCGTATGTGACTAGAGACTAGCGAGTCTCTTTGTGCAGCGTGTGGTGACGGCACCAGGGGCAATACTTCTTGATCTCCATACGATCAGGCATGTTCGACTTGTTCTTGGTGGTCGTATAGTTGCGGCGCTTGCACTCAGTGCACGCAAGAGTAACTAGAGTACGCATTTATCCTGAACCTTTCATTTCCGCCCCGTACGGGCACGAGTTGGTACTTTATCAGCTCTACGTAAGTGCTGTCAACGAAAACCTCGAGTCAATTGGTTCTCGGTGGATCCATTCATATTTGGAACACATCAATGAAGCCATCGTGAGCTAATCGACGGTGCACCCAGGGCCATTATCGATCCTCTCGACACCAGCAACGGCTCAATATCCATTGCAGAAAAGAACCCGGCACCCATATAAGTGCCGGGTTCTCTAAGTCAGCTATATCAGAGAGCTAATTTACTCAATGATCGTGGAGACGATGCCCGAACCGACGGTGTGGCCACCTTCGCGGATAGCGAAGCGCAGGCCCTCCTCCATGGCGATCGGGTGGATGAGGTCGCCCTCGATGGTGATGTGGTCACCAGGCATAGCCATCTCGGTGCCCTCGGGGAGCTTGACCGTACCGGTAACGTCGGTGGTACGGAAGTAGAACTGAGGACGATAACCATCGAAGAACGGGGTGTGACGGCCGCCTTCCTCCTTGGTCAGAACGTAGATCTCGCCGGTGAACTTGGTGTGCGGGGTAACCGAACCGGGCTTGCAGAGAACCTGGCCGCGCTCGATGTCCTCGCGCTTGATGCCGCGGAGCAGCAGACCGACGTTGTCGCCAGCCTCGCAGAAGTCCATGGACTTACGGAACATCTCGATACCGGTAACGACGGTGTTCTGGGTATCCTTGATGCCGACGATCTCGACGGGCTCGTTGAGCTTGAGCTCACCGCGCTCGACACGGCCGGTAGCAACGGTACCACGGCCGGAGATGGTCATAACGTCCTCAACGGCCATCAGGAACGGGAGGTCGTTGTTACGAGCAGGCGTCGGGATGTACTCGTCGACGGCGTTCATGAGCTCGCGGATAGCGTCCATCCACTTGGCGTCGCCCTCGAGAGCGCCCAGAGCGGAACCACGGATGACGGGGATGTCGTCGCCGGGGAAATCGTACTCGGAGAGGAGCTCACGGGTCTCCATCTCGACGAGGTCGATGAGCTCGTCATCGTCGACCATGTCGCACTTGTTCAGGAAGACGACGATGTAGGGAACGCCGACCTGACGGGCGAGCAGGATGTGCTCGCGGGTCTGAGCCATGGGGCCGTCGGTAGCGGCGATGACCAGGATAGCGCCGTCCATCTGAGCAGCACCGGAGATCATGTTCTTGACGTAGTCAGCGTGGCCCGGGCAGTCAACGTGAGCATAGTGACGGGCAGCAGTCTCGTACTCGACGTGGGAGACGGAGATCGTAATGCCGCGCTCGCGCTCCTCGGGAGCCTTGTCGATGTTCTCGAACGCAGTGAAGTCAGCCTTGCAGCCCTCGGTCTCAGAGAGAACCTTGGTGATGGCGGCGGTCAGCGTGGTCTTGCCGTGGTCGACGTGACCAATGGTGCCGATGTTAACATGCGGCTTAGTGCGCTCAAACTTCTCTTTGGCCATAAAGCCCTCCTCTAAACAGGTCGTCCCCGGACGGGACTTTGCCTTTATACCATAGTGGCCTCTCAACATACTATTGAGAAGCCACCGTGTTACCTATGGTAGCGGTGACTGGATTCGAACCAGTGACGCCACGGGTATGAACCGTGTGCTCTAACCAACTGAGCTACACCGCCGGATGGAGCCTGCAACCAGACTTGAACTGGTGACCTCTTCGTTACCAACGAAGTGCTCTACCGACTGAGCTATACAGGCACTTGACGGGTGGGAGCTATAGGATTCGAACCTATGTAGGCAGAGCCAACGGGTTTACAGCCCGTCCCCATTAACCACTCGGGCAAACTCCCAATCGTTCAAGTATCCGCAGGTCCTTTGGTCTTTTGGACCGCCGCCCCCGCGAACGAAAAAGATAATACGATGCAACCTTGGGGGCTGTCAACGAAAACCTCTAGATACACGGTGCCGGGCGTATCTATATAGCTTTAACCTGCGGTTTTATTGAGTTTGGATATGAAGGACGGTGGATTTTGCTGCACTGGTGACATTTCCCGAGGTAACACTTTGGTGTGGTGGAGTGAACAGGACTTGTCGCTTCTTCGAGATCGGTTTATTCGTATCTATATATAGGATACGAGCGTGGATTTTCTCCCGTTAGAAATCGAGCGTGGATAATCTCCCATTTTTGACATGGCTTTGCGACCAAAGTGGGAGATTATCCACGCTCATTCTCCAGGCGGGAGATTTTCCACCCTCGTGCGTCCGGAAATCCACGCTCATACAGGGCAGTCAGACATCTCGCCACTTCCGTCTTGTTCTGTAACAGTAAGAGGCTGAATATTGGTCCAGATGTTACAGATCGAGATGATTCGCCGTCACTTCTACTATCTATCTAAATCTGTAACAACTAGACACGTTTTCCGCCTCCTCGTGTTACAGATCGAGACAAACTAAGGAACGAGACGAACACCGAACCCGATGACCCATCAAATAAGAAACGGGCCCTGTCCCATTTAGAGACAGAGCCCGAAACTTTCATGGAGCCAGTGACAGGAAGTCCGCGTATTCGCTTCGCGAATCCGCTCCGGCTTCGGCTGCCTGCCGGCACCCTCGCCCGCTCGCTACGAATGCTCCGCGTTCGCTTAACGCTCGCGCCCTTGCGGGTTCGATTCCGGCACATATAAGAAACGGGCCCTGTCCCATATAAAGACAGAGCCCGAAACTCTCATGGAGCCAGTGACAGGAATCGAACCTGCAACCCACTGATTACATCGCTTTCCATTCTGGTTAATAGCGTCCATCTGCGACTATAGCGACCGTAACCTCGCCTTTTTCTTTCGTTTTCCGCTTATAGTCTCACTTGAGACGTCTCCGAAACAGTCAAATTGCACACTCATTGCACACGCGATTGCACACGGAGGGACAATGGAAGAGAAATACACCACCTCGTCTATTTATAAGTTTAAGGACGATCGCTGGCGCGCACAGTTCCCCTATTTGGAGAACGGCATCTGGCGTAAGAAGACTCAGCTCTTGGAACATCGAGGGCGCGATAAAGGCAGAAGCCATAAGCATCGCGATGCCGCCATGCTAGAGGCCGAATCCATCCGCGCATCTCTCAATGAGAAGGCCACCGCAGAAGCAGCTAAACCCAAGGGGCTTGGTATCACCGTTTCAAAGCTCGTGACATGCTATATCGATATCGAGTGCGCGGACGTCGCGCGCTCCACGGCGACCGGATACCACGGCATGCTCCGCCGGAATATCGAACCGTATCTCGGTGATGTCCCATTGGAAGACCTTACGGAAGAGGATGTTCAGGAATGGATAACGGCGATCGCCTCAACCCACGCACGGTCCACCGCCTGCAATTCCCTACGGTTGTTACGAGGCTCGCTCAAATATGGAATGCGAAAGAAATGGATTGACGAAAACGTGGCCTCTTGGGCAAAAGTCCCCAAAAACGAAGACGCGAACTACGGTCTACCGAATTCGCTTACAACCAAAGAGCGAACCAGGGTCTTGAACACTCTGAACGCCTCCATAGATATCCCAGCGATGCTTGCAGCCAAGATAGCGCTCTACACGGGATTGCGGCGCGGCGAGCTTTGCGCCCTGAAATGGAAAAACGTGGACTTTAAATCCGCAACGATCCGAGTCGAGGCCGCGATTGGGCACACAGATAACGAGTTCTATATCAAGGGCCCCAAGAGCATTAGCAGCCGGCGCGCTATCCCCAACTGCCCGAAAGACCTTATGAAAGACCTTGCGAAGCGCGAGGCCGACATGAAGTCCGAATGCGCGAATCTGGGCGTTGAGTTCAGCGACGAACTGTTTGTCCTCGGCTTTCCGGACGGTTCCTTCTTGAAACCGCCCAGGATCAACGACGCTTGGCGGGCCCTGGCAAAGGCCTTGAAGCTCCATGGTGTCTTGAACAAGAACACCGTCACCTTCCACGACCTCAGGCACAGTTTTGCAACGTACGCCGTTTCCAACGGAATCGACCCGAGGACTCTCGCAAGCCTCATGGGGCACTCGAAGGCGTCGATGACACTCGACATATACGCCAGCGCCGACCCAGTAGCCACCGCATCGGCTATGAGGACTCTTGGACGCTTATATAAAGAGTGATTTGCTTCGTCGCAAGCAAAGAAGTCAACAGTGGCTCGGAGGCCCGGCTTTAACCGGGCCTTTTCTTGTTGCCTCGACCCTTCAACGTCTTTTTTGTCCATAGCGTCCGCCCGGCCCGTACTTTGACGAATGCCGGCAGCGGCGTGTCAGACTGCGAAATAAGAGAAATCGGCAAATTCCAGAAAGGAGACCGAAATGAAATTCAAAGAAAAGCGTATCGGAGTCGACGACTTCCGCAGTATGCCGGATATCGTCGATCCGCTGCCGGTCGCGTACCTGCTCGGCATCAGCGATCGCTCTGTCTACCGCCTCTGCCAGAACGGGACGTTCAAAGCCGTGAAGTGCGGCAAGTTATGGCGAATCAACCGCGACAGCGTGCTCAGCTATATCGGAGTCACTATCGACCGAACTGAATGCCCGTCAACCAACATCAATTAAAAACGACCATTACATGGGGTCCGAGAGGCCCCTCTTTGTTATAAGGAGGCCCTATGGTCGGAACTAAAACAGTCAGCGTGAAGCTCGATTCAAGGCTCTATACCGCCCTCAAGACGCGGGCCGAGCTCGACAAGTCCAACGTCAGCGATGTGATCCGGTCGCTCCTGTGCTCGGCGCTCGCCGCGGAGGAACTCGACCTCTACGGCAACGAGGTCGCGGGCTTCATCCGCAGCGTCGTCGACGCGCGGATGGACGTCGCCGCACTCGACATCGAGCGCAAGCTCGACGCCACCGAGGACCGCATCGCCGCGGTCCTCTCGCGCCCCATGACCGCCGCCATCATGGCCGGCCTCATGTCGGCCGACGTCCTCAAGGCCTCCTACGCCTCGCTCGACGACGTCCCCGTCGCGGACATCTGGAAGAACTACCTCGCGCAGGCCGGCGAGCTCAGCCGCGCCGGCCTCGGCCGCATCGACGAGGTGAAGCTCCACGCGCGCGAGCGCGCCGATGGCTAGCCCGCCCGTCATCGTCAACCACTCCGTCGTCCGCGCCGGGACGGCGGCCAGGGCCTCGGCCGCCGGGCTGGCCGCCTACGCGGGTACCCGCCGGGGCGTCGTCATCGAGCTGAGCGAAGCCGACGGGCGGAGGCTCGGCGTGGACGGCCTGGCCGCCTACGCCGCCAACAGGACCGGCTCGACCGGCGGCCTCTGGGACGCCGGCGGGCCCGTGCCGGTTGCCGAGGCCAGGCGCGCCATCTCGGGAAACGCCGGCGCTGTCCTCACGACCGTCGTCACCGTCCCCAACGAGATCGCCCCGGAGGCCGGGCTCGACCGGCTGGAGACGTGGCAGGCACTCGTGAGGTCCGAATGGCCGAGACTCTTTTCGGAGATGACCGGCGTCCCCGAGAGCCGCGTCGAGTTCTATGCCGCGATGCACATCAACGGCACGAGCCACCACGTCCACATCCTCACGGTCGACCGCGCGAGCGAATGGGACGCGCTGCTCCCCAAGCGGAAGATGGAGGCGGCCAGGATCGAGCTCTCCTCCAAGGCCATGGCACCGCTGCTGCGCGAGGCCTACATCGAGCGCGACCTGGCCAGGGAGGCGACCCTGGACGCCGTCGCTTGCATCGACCGGAACAAACTCGATATCGGGCTTCCGCGCGACGGAAGGATCGAAGCCGCCCACCTCAGGCGGTTCCACCCGGAGACGTCCGCCGCGCTGAGGGAGGCCCTCGACCGGGCGGCCTCCGACTTCCCCGAGCTCGCCGGCGCACTGGGCCGCCATAAGAAGGCCGTCGAGAGGTGCGCCGACCTCAAGTGCCTGACCGGGGAGGCGCGGGACGCCTACGCCCGCAAGGTGGCCGCCGACCTCGGCCTTCGGTGCGAGAACGCTGCGCTGCGAGTCATGGTCCCCGATAGGGCCCCGATACGGGACATGCGGCCGGCGCGGCGCGGCGCGCCCGAAACCGGCCCCGCCACGGAGAGGCGGCGGGAAGCCGGCCTCGCCACCGAGGCCCGGGCCTGTATCCCGAAAAGACGCCTTGAGGCAATCGACCGAAAGATCGCACGCGGCCAGCCGATCGAACGCAACGACTTAAAGGGGTGCCCCACGGCAGAGCGGATCTTCCGGCAGATGCCGTCGGCCGGCCCGGCCCTCGGACGCGCAGCCGCGATGACGGCCTTCATCGCAAGGGAGGCCGCACGGGACGCCGACGGCCGCGACATGGGGGACGAGGCCGGAGAGAGGGCCCTGCGATTCATCGCGTCGGCCTTGCGGATCCTGGCATTCGGCGGCACCGAGCCGTCGAGTGCCCCGACCGTGAAGATCGCGAACAGGATAGAAAGGACAATGAGAAGATGAAGCCCAAATCCTTCAACCGTGACATGAGGAGGGAGCTCGCCGACACGCTGGCGGCCCACGGCATAATCGTCTGCGTCGCCGCCATCGCAACCGTCAGCGCATGGGACTATGCGAGCTGGTGGACGGCATCGCTCGCCTCCGACCTCTCCACCCTGTTGCACTTGCAGGTTAGCGACCCGGGGACCGAGCCCAGTACCGTCCTCCGCAACCCGTTGGATACGCTCACCGACACGTTGGCAACCGGGAAAATGGGCGGGCTACTGGCCGCGGTAGCAGCCGTCGCAGTCGCCATCATGGTCCTCGGCCTCGTCTCGTGGGCACGGTCATGGCTGAGGCTCCACGACGGGACGTTCGCCGGCGACCGCGCGCCCACGCGCACGCACGGGGACGCCTGGCTCGAATCGCGCCCGTCCAGGGTCGCGAGGCGGTGCCCGTCGTGGGACGGGAAGGAGGTCTCGAGGGGGCTCGTTGCGGTCGGCTGCGTCGGCGATGGGATCGCGATGGTCCCAGCCGTCCACTGTCTCATAAGGGCGGGCAGTGGCGCAGGCAAGACCAGGCGCGCTCTGGCACCGTCCATAGCCGCCGCGATCGACCGCAACGCCCACGGGGTGCCGACCTCCGTCATCGTCCACGACCCGAAGTCCGAGATCCGCGCATGGACCGAGCCGCTCGCCAGGAGGGCCGGGATGGAGGTCGTCGCCATCCGGCTCGACGAGCCCGTCAAGTCGGCGAGGTTCAACCCCCTCGACCGCGCCATCTCGGCACTCGGGACCGAGGGCGTCGCCGGCGCCGTGGCCGAGCTCCGCGAGCTGTCGTCCGCCATCGTGCCCGACGCCTTCTCCTCGGGCCAGAGGTTTTTCACGGACGCCAGCCGCAACCTGCTGACCGGCCTCTGCCTGCTCGCGATAGCGGACGGGCGGATCCCCGACGGCGCGCGGAACCTCTCGACCGTGCTCGCGCTCCTGGAGCCCCGCGACGGGAAGAGCGCGGTCAAGTCGCTGGAGGAGCTCGCCGCGGACCTGCCGGCGGGAAACCCGGCGCGTCAGTTCCTCCTCGTCGCCTCGTCGAACGGCGGCGGAGGCGAGGCCCTCGTCTCCACCGCGCGCAACTACCTCATGTCCTTCTGCGACGACGACGTCAGCCGCATGCTCTGGGACGGCGAGGTCGACCTCGCATCGGTCGGGCGCAAACCCACCATCCTCTACATCGCCAGCGCGACGGACCGCGGCGACCGCGGCGCGCTCGTCTCGTGCATCTTCTCGCAGGCGCTGTCGGCGCTGCGCGAGACCGCGCGCCTGTCAGGCGGCAGGCTGCCGGCGGAGACCCTGCTCGCCATCGACGAGGGGTCCGGGATCCCCAAGATCCCCCGCCTCCTCGGCGACCTCGCGGAGGTCCGGAGCATCGGCCTGCACGTCGTCTTCGTGCTTCAGAACACCCATCTGCTCGAGGCGCGGTGCGGCTACTCCAGGGCGGAGTCGGACGCGCTGCTGGCGCTGCTCGGCACCCAGGTCGTCCTCTCGGTTGAGTCCGTCGGCGAGGCGGAGGAGATCAGCAAGCGCCTCGGCGACTACAGCGTGAGGACGACCGGGCAGAGCTCGACCAAGGGGACGCAGAGCTCCTCGTCCGGCAAGTCGTTCTCCGTGGCGCGCCGCCCGCTGATCACCCCGTCGGAGCTCATGGCCTGGAGCGCGCGCGAGAACGGCGCGCTCGTTATCGACGCGGAGGGACCGATGGCGCTCGCCAGCCGCGACATCACCGAGACGTTCCTGGGGCCGCTGCTGGGCCTGACATCGCCGGGGGCCGAGGGCGCGATGCTCGCGCGGGCGCTCGAGGGGGAGATCCGAAACACCGTCCCGGCACCGGTCTGGCGCATCCCGGAGAAGCCGAAAAAGCCCAAAGGGTCGCCGTCCGGGGGCAGGAAGCGCAAGGTGTCCGTCGCACCCGACGGGTTCTGATGCGTCATACGGCCCTGCCTGCGCAAACGGCCAGCCGTCATACGACACGCGAGGCGCGTATGACGGCTGGTCGTGACCGCCTTCCGGTTTAACCGGCCACGCTACCAGCGGAAACGAACTCGGCACGCCGAGTTGCGCCGTAAAATCCCGGGCGCCCGTAGTGCGCCCTTATCCTGCTCACTCATGATGGCGCACCTCAACCCAAAGGCCCTCCAACACGTCGTCGAACCCGAAATCGAGCTCCGCCTGGACGCTCTCGCCGAGCGCATCGCCCAGGGCGAGCTCCGGCACCTTCGTCACACGGCCATCCAGCCACTCAATCTCTGTCATCGCGCGCATGGTGCAAGCCCCTTCCGACACGGGATTGTCAGCTCAACCCGACCCTTACCCATACGGACGAACATAACTCGCCAGGGGAAGCCCCTGAAGGCCGTGCGCCACAACATGAGGCCGAATCCGCCCCCGGCTGGACAGGCCAACAACGAAGGAGCACACGGAACCGGCGCGGCGTTACAACCGTCCCGGCAAGCGTGTCACTTGGCCAAGTCATGATGCCGACAAACCCGGAAATGCTCCAACGGAGCGCCGAACGAGCGTAACAATATAAAGCCGTGCAACACGCGTTGGACGACCAGAACATCCCAAACAAAGGCCTGTCGGTCCCACCTTCAAGCCCAATAGCAAAATGTGCATCAGCGGATTTGCAGCGATACAAGTCTCAACCGTCACCATCACACCGCAGCGCGCCTAGTCCCACTCATCCTACTACAAATGTCCCAGAACGAGAAAACGACCAGCTTAACATGCCAACCTTTATATCCGCACGTGCGTAATTCAACTCATAAGGACCGGCTATTCCTTACCTGTGACACAATCTCAAACGCACAGAACAGAATCATCAGTCCAATCATCGCATAAGAGGCAGCCGAACCTTCAAGCACTATTCCACAAAGAACAATCTCCGCGCCGCCAATAAGAACTGTTATCAGGCGCTCTGCCTTTTTGCTCTCGCCGCTCGCATAAAAAGGCGGCAAAGCGCACAAGATCACATATAGCCCGGGAAGGGAATACAGGATCGATAGTCCAAGTCCCCCATCAACCGCAGTGCTTTGCGTAAGAATCAACTGAACCCAAACGGCAATTATCACTGAGCAGGTTGTCGATAAAAGAAGACTAGAAATATAGCACGCAACAAAGTCCCGTCGCATTCGAGCAGAGAAATCCGCGAACTCTCTTCGCCGCGTGGAAACAATAAGGTACGCAGAAATTGCAATAGAACCAATCAGAGAAAACAGCGGAACAACCAGCAATTCAAGCTTATTACCCCATCGATCAACCACACCCCCACTCCAATGAGCGGGAATTGTATCAGGGAGGACTGACCAAGCCGCCCATAGAATCAGAAATGGAAGAATAGAGAGGATGAAAGATGATAACACTGCAGTAGTTTTTTTTGAGGCTCTCATCGATTCCGCATCTCCTTGCGCGCTCACATTCCACTCCGCCTTAAATCAAGTTTAAATAAAAACTTGAATGCAAATTTGTTTTAATTAGTATGGAAACTATATCCATTTAGTTCTAATTTGTTCGTAGTATCAAATTGATACCGACACTAGCGTGACACAGTCTTTCAAGACAACTATTCAACATTTGTGGTCACCGCTATGGACAATGTGAACCACCTAAACGAACTCTCAATACAGTCCCAGCTTAGCACCCTTGAAAAACTGGTCGCGGACGCGGAACAATCTACCGACGCAAGACGCGATTTCGAAGCTCAGCCTCGTGCCGTATTCCAGAAATATGGAATTACAGACCTCCAAATCAAAGCGGGAAATCGAAAAGTCTCTGTACGAACTGGTGGAGACAACCGAAAAGGAGGCGCGTGTCCCCGTTGCACGCGCAGTATATCGTCGTATCCAGCTCCCACCGTCCAAGGCACTTGGACGGTGGGAGTTCCGCATCCCCGGGAAAGGAAAAGCGCGGCCCATCCGGACCGCGCCCGCGCCCTCCTCCCATTTCACCCCGCGACGTAAACCGTCCGGCCCGTCTCGCAGTCGATGGTCTCGGCATCCCCGAACCCAACCCGGACGGCAGCCCATCCGCCGGTGCCCGCCAACTCGTCCGTCTCGGACCTCGCGGCGGCGATGAGGCGCTCGAGCTCGGCCGAGCCCACCGGTGCGGTCCCCACCTCGAACGCGCCGCCGTCGCCGCCCGACTCGTACTCGACGACGACCGTCGAGCCGAGCGCCTCCTCGAGGGTCTCGCGCAGGCCGCCCATGCCGTCGAGGGCGTGCCCGGCGACCGTGGCCAGCGGGTAGCGGGCCATCCCGGACGCCGCCGAGCGGTCGGCCATCCGGACCGTGCCGGCGGCCTCGAGCGCCTCGAGGAGTGCCGCGGGCACGTCGGCGTCGACGGCGATGTTGCCCCGCCGGCGGCACCACTCGGCCGCCGCCGGCACGCTCGCCGTGAGCACGCCCCACTCGGCCATGTAGCCCTCGGAGCGCGGGTCCGTGGCGTCGAGGAGGAGGACGGCCAGGGCGCCGCCCACGTACTCATCGGCCACGAGGGCGAGGCGGACCGCCTCGCCCATGGAGTCGAACTCGACCGTGACCATGCGGCTACCTCCTCCTGACGGCGCTGAGCGGCTTCGGGGAGAAGTGCTCGTCGCGCTCGACGGCGGCGAACCCCATCTGGCGGTTCAGCTCGGCCATCTCCTTGATGCTGAAGTAGCCGAGCTCGTCGTCGTAGCCCTCGACGAGGCCGAACGCCTCGTCCGTTCCGTCGAACTCGAGCAGCCACCAGTCCCATCCGTTCACGCACGAGAAGTAGTGGGCGTAGACCGTGGGGTCCTCCGCCCCGTCCTGCTCGTAGAGCCTTGGAGCCGTCTTGGCGATTTCCCTCGTCATCAGCTGCTGCATCTCTTCCTCCGTTCCGGGCACCCTGCCCTCAACATCTCGCCCCTGCGGGCAAAGCCGAATGGCGACGCCGCGCGTCGTCGTCGGCTTTGCTCCCTGCAAAGCCATGCCGGAGCGAAGGCCTGTCAAGGTCCTCCATGACGGCCTCCACCAATCGGAGCGCAGCGGAGATTTGTGCGGGGTCTCATGGAGCGGCCTTTACAGGGCGCAGCGGAGGCATCACCCGGCCGCGAAGCCGTGGCCCTAACCCGGCGGATGCCGGCAACACGATCATGAACTATTTGATTTAGCTTAGCCTTTGATTCACGGCAATGCATGCAGACCGGCGCTGCCCTTTGACGGTATGTATGGCTACCACCGTGAGCTTGCCCCTTCCGATGGCTCCCCCTATGAGAAGAAGGTGGATGCCAAGGGGCGGGTGACTAGCGATAAATGTATCGCGAACGAAGTGCCGTTTGGGGAACTGCCTGAGGGGTGGGCTTGGGCGAGGCTGTTCATGCTGACTGCAAATGTACATTACGGATATACATGCAGCTCTTCGTCGAGTGGACATATCAAACTATTGCGTATTACGGATATACAGAATGGGCATGTCAATTGGAATACGGTGCCTTACTGCGCATCTGATCCGAAGGACCGCTCGACATACTTGCTTAAAGAGGGTGACATCCTTATTGCGCGAACCGGAGGGACAATTGGAAAAAGTTATTTTATTAGCGAAAAACCGCCTGTCTCTGCTTTCGCCTCGTATCTGATTCGTGCCATACCGATCAAAAACGAGATTGTTCCCTATTTTAGGAGCTACTTTGACTCCCCCTCATACTGGGCCCAACTTATTGATGCTTCGGCTGGAACTGGTCAGCCAAACGTGAACGCGGCGTCGATTGGACGTTTATTGATAGCCCTCCCGCCCCTCGCCGAGCAGCGCCGCATCGTCGAGCGGGTGAACGAGCTCATGCCCCTGGTCGAGGAGTACGGCGGGCTCGAGGACGCCCGCGAGGCGCTCGACGCCGCACTGCCCGGTCGCCTGCGGAAATCGGTGCTGCAGCTGGCGGTGCGGGGAGGGCTGGCGCCGCAGGACCCCGCAGACGAGCCCGCCGGCGTCCTGCTCGAGCGCATCCGAGGACAGCGCCGGCAGCTCGTGGCCGAGGGGAAGATGAAGGCCCCGAAGGGCGGCGAGTCGGTCATCTTCGCCGGTTCCGATGGCCGCCGCTATGAGAAGAGGGTGGACGCAAAGGGCCGCGAGTCCGAGCCTGCCTGCATCGAGGACGAGCTTCCGTTCGAGATACCCGAGGGCTGGGAGTGGGCGAGGCTCGAGAGCGTTCTGCAGCTGAGCAGTGGTCTCGGCTACAAGAAGGACAGCCTTACCGTAAAAAGCGAGCGCATGGTTAGGGTCCTCCGCGGCGGCAACATCGGCGAGGGGGACGAGCCCCTTGTCAGGGACAGCGACGTGCTGATATCCGCCGAGTTCGTCGACGACAGCCTGCTCCTCCGCGACGGACAGATCATCACCCCTGCCGTGACCAGCCTTGAAAACGTCGGCAAGGCAGCAATTGTCAGGGCCGCCGACGGAAACACCGTCTGCGGCGGCTTCGTTTTCTTCCTGACGCCATTTCTAGAAAACCCGTGGCACTCGGAATACCTGCATAAATACCTGACTTCCCCGACTCATATCGCCTTTTGCAAGGCGGTGGTCAAGAAGTCCGGGCAGGCGTTCTACAACCTCTCGAAGTCTTCCCTAAACTCGGCGCTGATAGCAATCCCGCCTCTCGCCGAGCAGCACCGCATCGCTAATGAAGTTGATAGGCTTTTCAAAATTCTTTCCTAACTGGTTTCATGGTATCGTCGAAAGGATGATGCCATGAAAACGTTCGTTCAATACTTGCAGGAAAAGGACTATGCGGAGAATACTGTTGAGTCTTATTCCTTTGCAATTTGTCAGCTTATCGATAAAACTCAGTCTCTAACTAACCAGTCACTTCTCGCGCATAAAGAGTGGCTGGTTTCTTCATTCGCTCCGAAAACAGCCAACAACCGCATCGGTGCAATTAACACCTACCTTGATTTCATCGCTTTTGATGGAATCCGGCTCAAAGGGGTGCGAATTCAGCAGAAGCCATTTCTCGACAATGTCATCAGTAACGAACAGTACGTTCAGTTAATCAACGGTCTGAAACAAGACGGTGACTGGTTTTGGTATTTCATTGTTCGCTTTCTTGGATGTACTGGTGCGCGAGTAAGTGAACTAAGACGGTTTAAAGTGGAACACGTAATCGCTGGATATATGGACATCGTTTCAAAAGGCCAAAAGCTCAGGAGAATTTGGATTCCTGACTCTTTGCGCCAGGAAAGTATTACATGGAAAGCCGATTCAATGAACGGCCTTCTGTTTCCAGGCAAAAACGACAACGCGATCACTTCGCGTGGAATATCCATGGGGTTGAAACGAGCGGCCTTACGCTACGGCGTCGACCAAGACGTCGTGTACCCACATTCGTTTAGACACCTATTCGCGAAGAACTTCATCGACCGCAACCCAGACATTTCACTGCTTGCCGACTTGATGGGGCACGAGAGCATTGAGACGACACGAATCTACCTGCGACGCACTGCAAACGAACAGCGCGCCGCAGTTGATAGGGTTATTGATTGGTGACGGCGATCGATAACCTTTTGAAGGAGCTGAGAATTCGGGCCTGTTCTTCGGCGGGCGGTAAAGGGACCAGTGTTTTCCCGAATTCAGACCCTGATATCTCTTTGAACGTTGTGCCTGAAGCTCTTTTGGCTATCGAGTCCATTATTGCTTCCAAGACACATATCAGCCAGCGGTTCATTGCGTTATCGATAAGCGCCACAGACTTAAAACCTTGGTTTGTGGCGATGGGATTAGCCGCAATTCCAAGGTAACCAATAGGCGCACGACTTGACATAAGAACAGATCCTGTGGGCAGTAATTGTGCTGACGATTTTTCAAGCCCAACGTTCGAGATAAACCGTTTTCCCGCAGATATGAAGACGTTCGGCTGCGCGCCCATGTCGGCAGGAGTAATCCAGGGAATACCAGATGCCTCGTCCGACCAAAACTCGGAAACCCCCGTTTTAGGAGTACCGCCGCCAATGATGGTGCCAAGTGTTTCGAGCCTCGCCCACTCCCAGCCCTCGGGTATCTCGAACGGAAGCTCGTCCTCGATGCAGGCAGGCTCGGACTCGCGGCCCTTTGCGTCCACCCTCTTCTCATAGCGGCGGCCATCGGAACCGGCGAAGATGATCGACTCGCCGCCCTTCGGGGCCTTCATCTTCTTCTCGGCAACGAGCTGGCGGCGCTGTCCTCGGATGCGCTCGAGAAGGACGGCGGCGGGCTCGTCGGTCGGGTCCTGCGGCACCAGCCCTCCCTGCACCGCCAGCTGCAGCACCGACTTCCACAGGCGGCCGGGCAGCGCGGCGTCGAGCGCCTCGCGGGCGTCCTCGAGCCCGCCGTACTCCTCGACCAGGGGCATGAGCTCATTCACCCGCTCGACGATGCGGCGCTGCTCGGCGAGGGGCGGGACAGGGGTTAATACATCCGAAATCTTTGATACAGCCAATCCTGGCTGTGCGGTGGCAGTTGCATATTGATTTAGATTGAGAGCTTCAAGGAAACAACAGGCCCAAGCCGTGTCCGTATTGGAAAAGCATGTGACAAGAACAGCATGCTCCGTAGCGTAAAACTGTCCTGTTGCTCGTTTTATATTTCCACAAAGAGCCCCCTGTCGACCGATTATTGGATAATCGCCATTTGCATTGGGCCTAGAAACAAAACCGCGAATGCCATTTCCTCCAAAACAAGGGTACGGAGCTTCTTCCGTTTGTTTATCAGACAGGAGCGAGGTTTTAATATTCTTGCCTGCTTGCATGGTAAAGGCGGCACCGAGCCTAGCCCAAGCCCACCCCTCGGGCAGTTCCTCAAACGGCACCTCATCCGCAATGCACTTATCGCTCAGCACGTGGCCCTTGGCATCCACCCTTTTCTCATAGGGGGAGCCATCGGAACCGATATAGATGACACTCTCCCCGCCTTTGGGGAATTTGGCTTTCCCCTCAGCGATGAGCCTGTGCTTCTCCTCACGGATCCGATCAAGAAGGATACTTGCCGGCTCATCGCTCGGATCCTGCGGCACGAGTTTGCCCTCGACCGCCATCTGTAGAATTGAGTTCTTGAGGTCCTTCGCCTTCATTTACGCCTCGATTCCAAGGATCTCGCAGATCTTGGCGAGCTTTTGGTCGATCTCGGCGTCAAGCTTGGCCCGCTCGGCCTTGTAGCTCCTGATGAGCTCGTCTGGCGGTAAAATCTCTTCCTCCTCGTGGGGATAGCCGCACAAATCGAGGTTGAAGCCGCCTTCGCGCAGTTCGTCAACCGTGTAGAACTTGGACTTGAAGTTGCCGTCTTCCTCAATTTCCCGACGGTTCTCCCACCACTCCTTTACGGGCGCAAAGTGCTCAAGCTTGATGGGTTTGGTCTTGGAAAAGTGTTTGTAGCCCTCGGGCATGTCCATACGGTAGAACCAGACGCCCTCCGAGGCACCTGTGTTATCGAAGAATAGGACATTAGTGGTGATGCTCGTGTACGGGGCGAACACGCTCTGCGGAAGGCGCAAAACGGTATGCAGATTCATCTCCTCAAGCAGCCGGCGCTTTATCTCCGTCTTTGCGCCGTCCTGGCCGAAGAGGAAGCCGTCCGGAATGATGACGGCGGCGCGGCCGCCCCTCTTTAGACGGTAGAGGATGAGACCGAGAAACAGGTCTGCGGTTTCGGAACTGCGCAACGCGACGGGGAAGTTGTTTTGTACCGATGCGCTCTCGGACCCGCCATAGGGGGGATTCATGAGAACCACGTCGAACTGACCGTCCGACTTGTGCCTCCACTCACGGACATCCTTCTCGAGCGAATTGCCATGGAAGACCTCAGGGCTGTCGATGTCATGCAACAGCATGTTGGTAACGCACAACAGATAGGGCAATTGCTTCTTCTCGATGCCGTAAACCGATCTAGCGTAAAGCTCGCGATCTTCCGGAGTCCGCACCTGGGTGTCGAGGATCTTGAGGGCGCTCGTCAAGAAGCCGCCCGTGCCGCAGGCGAAGTCAGCCACGGTCTCGCCGAGCTTGGGGGCGAGCGCCTGGGCCATGAAGTCCGTCACAGCGCGCGGCGTATAGAACTCGCCAGCGTTTCCTGCAGATTGCAGGTCCTTGAGAATGGTCTCGTAAATCTCACCGAAGGCATGGCGCTCCTTGTATTCAGTGAAGTCCACCGCCCCGTCGATCTCGTTGACGACCTGGCGCAGCAGGATACCATCCTTCATGTAGTTGTTGGCATCGGTGAAGGCCGCCTTGACGACAACGTGGCATAGAGGTGCCTCGGGCGCGAGCTCGAGGTTTTCGAGGGTCTTGAAGAGGTCGTTGTTCACGAAATCAAGAAGCTCGTCGCCAGTAAGCGCCTTGCCGTCTTTTGCGTCGTGTGCCCAGCTGTGCCAGCGCAACCGCTCGGGAATGACGGAACGGTAGGAGTCGTCGTGGAACTCCCACTCCAGCTCCTTAGCATCGTAGATCTTAAGGAAAAAGAGCCAGGTCATCTGCTCGATGCGCTGAGCGTCGCCGTTGATGCCGGCGTCCTTGCGCATGATGTTTTGCAGGGTCTTTACAAGAGATCCCAGTGCCATTTGCTACCGTTGCCTTTCTCTACGCGACATAGAGCTCGTCTTCGAGCTTCTGGGCCGCCTGGATGTACTGTTGCTTGCCGCCGAAAGCGGCGACGATCTTCATGGGATTCCCGAACCGGCGGAACTCTTCGAGATCGAGGACACGCGTATCGTCCAAGTCGAGGATGTTCGACGTCGCGTATTTATCGAGTAAGGCCTCTAGGACCTCGCGCGCCACGCCGGCGTACTCGTAGAGGACGCCCTTCTTCTTGACGTTATTGGCCCTTTCGCCGCGCGTAAGGGGTTTCTGGTCATATGCGATATGGCAGATGAGGTCGAAGTCGCTCATCTGCTCCTGACCGGACTCGCGCCGCAGTTCGTCCAAGAAGACACCGCGCGTGCGCAGCTCGTCGATGATGGCCTTTTTCTTGTGCTCCGACTTCCAAGCCGACAGGAAACAGTCGAGGGTGTCGTACTCGCCGAGGATGTTCTTACGGGTGTAGTCCTTAAGACTCTCGGTCACGAGCTGTCCATCGGAAGAGTAGTACTGCACTATCTCCGACACCACGTAGACGTCTGCACCGTGAACGTGGTATTTCACATGGGAGGCTGGGCTTTCCGGTGGATCAAGAGGCGGGTCGACAATCGTGTCCGGAGGCAGGTCAGAATCCGGTTCAGCGGGAGAATTATCTGGGTCAGGTTCGACGATGGGGTCATTCGGACCCGGCTCGAATATGACAACAGGCTCACCGTCAAAGTCGGGGTCGGCGAACAGCCGAGATGCGTCGCGGAAATCGAGGATGGTGAAATAGCGCTTCCCATAGCTCTCGCAGATACGGGTTCCGCGGCCGATAATCTGCTTGAACTCGGTCATTCCGTGCTCGCCGAACTTGTTATCGAGCACGACGACCTTGCACGTCTTGCAATTGACGCCGGTGGTAAGGAGTTTAGACGTGGTGACGATGGTGGGGAACTTCTCGTCGGGATCGATGAAATTGTCAAGCTGAGCCTTCCCCTCCTTGTCGTCGCCCGTGATCTTCATGACATAGGTAGGATGGTCCCTCACGATATCGGCGTTCTCGTTCACAAGGGCACGTCGCATGTTCTCGGCGTGCTCGATGTCAACGCAAAAGACGATGGTCTTGGAATAGCGGTCGGTCTCCTTGAGGAACTGGGTAATCCGCTTGGCGACTTCCTCGCAACGTTCTTTTATGACAATCTCGCTGTCGAAGTCTTGCTTCTCGAAAACACGCTTCGGCAGAGCCTCGCCGCGATCGTCCACGGTCCCCTCTTCGGTGCGATAACCGTAAACGTCGACGTTCAGCTTGGGGCGAACGACCTTATATGGGGCAAGGAAGCCATCCTCGATGCCTTGCTTGAGGGAGTAGGTGTAAACGGGTTCTCCAAAATAGGTGATATTGGAAACCTCTTCGGTCTCCTTAGGCGTAGCGGTCATACCGATTTGAATCGCACAGCTGAAATACTCAAGCACTTTGCGCCACGCAGAATCTTCCGCAGCGCTCCCGCGATGACACTCATCCACGATAACCAGGTCGAAAAACTCGCGGTCGAACTCGCGGAATATCTCCTCCCCGCCTTCACCGACAAGTTGTTGGTAGAGCGAGAAGTAAACTTCGTATGCTGAGTCGAGTTTTCGCCCCACAACCTTCGTCGTGACCTTTTTGAGTGGCTTGAAGTCACCATCAATGGTCTGGTCAACGAGAATGTTGCGATCAGCAAGATAAAGAACCTTGCGGACCTCAGTGGTCTGGCGCAGGCGATGGACGATCTGGAAAGCCGTAAACGTCTTCCCTGTTCCCGTGGCCATAACGAGCAGGATACGGTCTTTGCCCTGAGCGATAGCCTCAAGTGTACGGTTGATGGCTATACACTGGTAGTAGCGAGGACGGTTGCCGCCATGCTCCTGGTAATAGGGAGCAGTCACAATTTCCTGGCTATGCGGATGCTCAAGCCCCTTGGCTTTGGAATAGCGCGCCCAGAGTTCCTCGGGGGCAGGAAATTCGTCCATAGTAAGGGAACGTTCCCCGCCGGTAAGGAAATCATGTTCAACAAAGCCCCTACCATTGGAACTATACGCGAAAGGAATATCGAGAGACTCGGCATATCCCATACCCTGCTGCAAGCCGGCGTCGACCGTGTGATCAGTGTCTTTGGCCTCGACGATAGCGATAGGGATGTTTGGGGCGTACATGAGAAGATAGTCGGCCTTCTTCTTGTCCTTACGGGTAACCATATTCCCGCGTACAACGATCTCGCCATCGGTAAAGTAGTACTCGGTAAAGACCTGCGTGTCACGGTCCCACGACTTCATAATCGCAGGGTCGATTAGTTTTAATCGCGTGTCGGACTCGTTCATACGCCTCAAAACTCCTCGCCGCATAAAGGCGGCAACTCAGGGCATCATTTTGATTTAGTTTAGCATCACAATTGACCCCGACAGTCGCTTTACGGGAAGGGACGAGATCACAAATCCGCTATCAACTCGCCATTGACGGAACTATTCGCAAAGCAGCGAAGACCTCACTCAACAAAAAAGCCCGACATCGCCGGGCTTTTTATATGCGCTGCACTCTAACAGTCATTTAGATGTCGAGGAGACCATCTTTCTAAGACAATCAAACAGTTTCTCAACATCCTCTGGCCTCGTTCCGATTCGTAAATAATAGCCCCTCAGTTCTTTTCCCGAATAAGCTGATGAGAAAATCGTTGCTCGTTTGTTCAAGCGACGATCATCGAGGAGCTCGTACAACATCCCCGCTTCAGACTTATCTGCCGCATAACCGATATAGGCAACAATCAGGTTCTGCACTGAACGATATGCATCGAGAGTTCGATCTTTATTGTTGGCTCCAAACAAATCAGCGCTATTCCAGGCTGACACCATTTGTTTCGCCGAAGCGAACTCGAACTCAGATCCCGTTGCAATCGCCTTCAACGTCGCTTCAACTGCAGCTTCATCTTGATCCTTGCCGGTAACCCAGAGCCATTTCCCCTTCACGAACCAATCGTCATCAATTGCTTCTTGGTTCCTCGCTATCTTCTCAAGTCTTTTAGAGCTCTCCTCTTCAATCAGTTTCGGAGTATTCCTCACCCCCACACGTCCCTCATTCCTCGAGCCCTCTTTCTTGCAGAGCAACAACCACTCTTCAGGGGTGACAGTCGTCTTGATATGGATGATGGGGGTGGGGGCATTGGCACCATCCATGGAGTCCATCTTGTACGCTGAGCCAGCATTATCGACAAGCGCAGGACCGTTGGCGGTACGCTCGGCAGCGCCACACGCGTCGGCGACGTGCGCGGCGACGCCGTGCGTACCGCCAACGGGCAGCGCGGCGTCGAAATATGCGGTGACCGGCTTATCGAGCATGGCTGTCTCCCTCCAGCGACGCCAGGTACTCCATCAGATCGGCCTTATCAACACGCCAGGCTCGACCGATCTTGACCCCGCCAGCAGCCTTGAGGACTTCGATTGACGTCGTCTTACAAACATGGAGAAGCGCTGCAATGTCGCGAGCAGTGACATAGGCGTGCGGGATCTTGCCTAGTGCACGACACCACTCCTTACGCCTTGCCGCACCCATTTGGTTCACGTTCACGTCGTTCATATAAGCTCCTTTCGTTTGTGCTGTTTGCAATATTCAAGCTAAGCTTTACCTCGACGGATGTCATATATAAGATGTGAATAGAACGAAAATTGAATCGTTTGCGGCTAGTAAGGAGACAGTTATGAACCAACCCGCAATCAAAGTACCAGCAGCTATGGCACCAGAAATCAGACCTTGGACGCTTCCGTCCTGTCGCAAAAAAAATATCGAAGTCTTCGGGAAGGAACGCACCGCGCTCATTTGCAAGCCCCATTCGACGGCCCACGGCATCCCCTCGGGCTTCTCCACCGGGACCCTTTTAGACGTAGATCTGACGGATCCAAAGAAAATCATTCAATTTGTCGAGCGGTACGGACTTCCCGTCACCCCATACGCGGGGCAATCAGAGCGTGTTGAAAAGCGTTTCGCTTCAAACGACGTCTTCTCCGATAAACCGGAGCAAGATGGTCTAGATATTTGGTACGACGCATTGAATGCATCAGAAAGGTGCTCTGAAATCAGCCTAAACCCCGAGTGTGCCTTGTTTAATAACTTCAAAGATAAGGGGCACTCTCAGGGAACAGAAGTCGCAAACTTAATCGAAGATATTAGATACAAGAAGGAACAGGTCATACTGTTGGACGATCTCGTTACAACGATGGCATTCATGCAATTAGCTACGCTTCTATTCACAGGCAAAGCAGCTTACGGTGACCGTGCATACGACTACGTTCTGCATCAAGTATGCATCTCCCAAAACAGGGAGATTATTGAAAACAGATTTTCACAGCTACGTATGTCGCTCCAGATGGTCGATGCGTCTGAGCCCCAGTTAGCAGTAGCCAAACCCGGAACATTTGAAATGGACGAAGGAACCAAGATCTGGGTGAGCAATCAATTCAAGACAATAGAAGTTGCCATGGCAACATTCATCGACCTCGCTATTAACCCTCAGCCAGAACCCCATACCTTCATTCAAGAGCAAACTTTACGTCGAATGGTCAACCGGAATTTAAACGGCCAAAACCCGATTTACGGAAGCCTAACAAGAGCTTGGGCGATACAACTACTAGAAACCCTTGAAAGCCATTTCTCCTGGAACACTTGCCGCGAATGCGGACGACCGTACAAAATCCGCCAGCAGAGAATGAGGGCCTACGTCAAGCAAGAAGACGCGAACGAAGACCGGTTCAAAGAGCGAAACAACGCTCGTGACAAAAATGGCTATTGCTGCAAAGCGCACGAACAGCGTATTCGACGCAAAAAGGATAAAATGATCAGCAACGATCAGATGGATAAAATCGCCCGGAAAATGGACGGTCACGACCAATGATAATGGCGAAACTATGATTTTTGATAATTCGATATAGGATTCAAAACCCGTTTTATTGCACACAGCATTGCACAGCCAGTTGCACACGGCGTCCTTAAAACAAGAACGCAGGCCAGAGAAAACAACCTCTGACCTGCGTTTTTGTTAATGGAGCCAGTGACAGGAATCGAACCCGCAACCCACTGATTACAAATCAGTTGCGCTACCGTTGCGCCACACTGGCACACTTGGCGCTTTCGCGCGAAGCCAGTTAAGAATAAAGGAATTGCGGACGAGGCGCAACAGGACTACATAGCGTTATGCATTTACGCCACAGCTACGACCGCTCCCCTACCTCCCGCGCAGGGCCTTGAGCTTGGCCAGTGCCTCGGGGCTTAGACGGCTGCCCAGGGTCATCTTGATCTGGGGCGCCTCCTCGGCCTCGTGCACGTCGTTGTCAATCTGCTTGAGCTCGTCCACTAGCATGCGGCTCGAGATGCGCGTGACGCCCTTGCCCATGACGACGGCCTGAATCGTACCGTCACTCGATACCACGGAGCACGCGCGGCCTTCCTCGCGCGCTTCGATGCAGAGTTTCTGCACCACGGTGTCTGCGGAAACGCCCGTCGGCGAGAACTCGATGCGCACGCCGCGGGCCGGCAGGTTGGGGCGCTCGCTGGAGATGTTGCCCGCACCGTCAAAGACGATCACGGCCTCGTAGCGTCCCTGGGCAAACGCCGCAACATCGTTGATGAGTGCGGTACGCGCCATATCGTGGACATCGCTGGAATATGGATCGTCGGAATGGTCGTACACGAGCTTTTCGTAGCGCGGCGTGCAGTGGATCACGTTGTAGCCGTCGACCACCAGCAGTTCGGGCTTATTGGAGTGCACCGTCGAGACCGGGTCGGCGATGGCCTGCGCAAACGCATTGCCGCCCACGCCATAGGTCGCGGCCGAAACAATCGGCTTGGCCGAGCCTTCGCCAAAGCGCTTGGCCTTGGACTTGGCGCGGTTCTTCTTGGACATGCGCTACTCCTCCCCCATGAGCTCGCCGGCATTGCGGCGCAGCCACTCAAAGCACAGCGCCGTGGTCGCCTGGGCAACATTGAGGCTCTCGGTCATGCCGCGCTGGGGAAGCTTGGTCAAAAAGTCGCATTTCTCGAGCACCAGGCGCGAGATGCCGTCGCCCTCGGAGCCCATAACGAGCGCCACGCGGCCCTCGAAGGGAGCATCCCAGCAGCTGCCCTCGGCATGCTCGGAAGCACCGCCCACCCAAAAGCCAGCGGCCTTGAGGTCGTCGAGCGCTCGCGCGATGTTGGGAACCTGTGCGATGGGCAGATGCATGACGGCGCCGGCAGAGGTTTTGTAGCTGCCCACGGTCACACCGGCGGCGCGCTTGTTGGCAATGATGACGCCCGCCGCGCCCACGACCTCGGCGGAGCGCACGATCGCACCAAAGTTGCCATCGTCGGTCACATGGTCGAGCACGACGACGAGCGCCGGTCCGTCACCCGCGCGATCGAGGATATCGGCGACATCGGCATAGGGGAAATTACCCACCTCGAGCGCAATGCCCTGGTGAGCGCCATGGCTCGACAGCGCATCGAGCTGCGCGCGCGGCACATACTTAATGCGGACGCCCGCGGCGTTGAGGTCGTCGACCAGGCGCGACAAGGCGGCATCGCGCTCCCCGCCCTCGGCGATGAGCGCGCATTTGACGGGAAAGCCGGTGCGCAACGCCTCGGCGGCAGCACGGCGACCTTCGATAAACTCGCCCTTGGGAACCTGAACGTTGTCGCGGTTGCGATCGCGCTGCGGACGTGAGGCCTGGGTGCGATCGCGCTGGCCCTTGGGAGCGGCAGCGCGGTCATTGCGGCGAATCGGACGCGAGCCAGAAGCAGCCTGCTTGCCACCACGAGGCGCACGCTTGCGGTTGTCGGCCATAAAACGGCCTCCTTAACACAATTATCAAACGAAACAAATAGACCGACCGCCCGAGGTGCGGCAGATTGCCTTGAAAGAGGAGGGCATAGACCTTGAGGTCATGCCCGACGATTGAAAGGCAAGGTGCCGTGGCTCGGGCGGTCGGGTGTTTGGGAAACCCGCAGGGATTAGAGAGTCTTAATACGGGTGCCCGCGGCCGTATCCTCGATCGTCAGTCCCAGGTCCTTGAGCTGGTCGCGAATGGCGTCGGCCAGATCCCAGTTCTTGGCGGCACGGGCCTCGGCGCGGGCCTCGAGAATCTTGACAGCGGCCTCGTCCACGTCGTCGCCCGTGTAGGCGACCAGACCGGCGGCAACACCCAGCAGGCCCAGCGGCAGCTCGACCTTGGGCTCGGGAAGCTCAACACCAAACGTATCGAGCAGCTCGACGAGCGTATCGGCGGCGGCAAGCGCGGCGGCCTTGTCGGCAGCGTCGCCGGCCTGCTCCAGGTACTGGTTGCACTCGGTCACAAAGCCAAAGACGGCACCCATGGCACCGGCGGTGTTAAAGTCGTCGTCCATGCACTCCTTAAAGGTGGCACGAGTCTCGGCGGCCTTAGCGGCAAACACCTCGGATGCTGCCTCATCGGCATCGGCCGTCGCGTGGTTCGCGGCCCAGCGCAGGTTCTCGACCGTACCGGCGATGCGCGTGAGCGAGTTCTCGGCACCCTCCAGGCGCTCCCAAGAGAAATCGAGCGGCGAGCGATAGCTCGTCTGCAGCATCAGCAGGCGCAGGGCCGCGGCAGAGTGCTGTTCGAGCACCTCGGCCAGCGTAAAGAAGTTTCCGAGCGACTTGGACATCTTCTCGCCGTCGACCAGCAGCATGCCCGTGTGCATCCAGGTGTTGGAGAAGCCCTGGTGCCAGGCGCAGGTGGCCTGGGCGCACTCGTTCTCGTGATGCGGGAAGGCAAGGTCGGAGCCGCCGCCGTGGATGTCGATCGGGGTGCCCAGGTAGCGGTGCACCATGGCGGCACACTCGGTGTGCCAACCGGGACGGCCTTCGCCCCAGGGGCTCGGCCAGCTGGGCTCGCCGGGCTTGGCGGCCTTCCATAGGGCAAAGTCGAGCGGGTCGTTCTTGTCCTCGTTCTCCTCGATGCGCGCGCCAACCATAAGGTCGTCGATGTTGCGGCCCGAGACCTGACCATAGTTGGGATCACTGCGCACGGCAAAGTACACGTCGCCGTTATCGGCGGCGTAGGCATGGCCCTGCTCGATAAGCGTCTTGATCATAGCGATCATGGGGCCGATCTCCTTGGTGGCGCGGGGGCGCACATCGGGATCGAGCACGTTGGCGGCACGCATGACGCCGATGAACTTGTCGGAGAACTCCGTCGCGACCTCGGCAGCCGTACGGCCCTGCTCGTTGGCGCGCTTGATGATCTTGTCATCGACATCGGTGAGGTTCTGGGCGAACGTGACCTCGTAGCCGCTCGCGATGAGCCAGCGACGAATCACGTCAAAGCTGATGAACGTGCGGGCATTGCCGATGTGGATGTTGTCGTAGACCGTGGGGCCACACACGTACATGCGGACCTTGCCGGACTCGATGGGCTGGAACTCTTCCTTTTTATGGGTAGCGCTGTTGTAGATACGCATTCGTTACTCCTTAACGGTTTTCTGTAGCAGGCAGACGGCCCAGGCGCCAATTCCCTCGCCTTGGCCTTCCCAACCGAGCTTTTCGGTCGTGGTGGCGGCGACGCCCACGTTTTCCACGTCGACGCCCAGGGCATGGGCAAGGTTGGCGCGCATGGCATCGCGGTGCGGAGTGATCTTGGGTTGCTGACAGGCAATGGTGCAATCGGCATCGACAAACTCAAAGCCCAGCTCGCGCGCATAGTCCATCACGCGAGCGAGCAGCACCATCGAATCGGCACCCTCGTAGGCGGGATCGGTGTCGGGGAATAGCTTGCCGATGTCTCCCCCGCGGCAGGCGCCCAAAATGGCGTCGGCCAAGGCGTGCGCGAGCACGTCGGCATCCGAGTGGCCCAGCAGACCGCGCTCGTAGGGAATGTCGACACCGCCGATGATACATCGACGCCCCTCCACCAGACGGTGAACGTCGTAGCCGTGTCCAATGCGCAGGTTACTGAACATGGGGAAGGTCCTCTCCCTCGGCCATACGGCCGAGCAGAATCGCGGTTACGGGACGCAGGTCCTCGGGCACCGTCACCTTAAGGTTATCGCGCGGGCTCTGAACGCAGAGGACGCGCCCACCCATGCGCTCGACCAGCGAAGAATCGTCGGTCCCGATAAAGCCCTCGGCGATAGCTGCGGTGTGGGCGCGCTTCATGGCGTCGACGCTAAAGATCTGCGGCGTCTGTGCGGCCCAATAGAGCTCGCGCGGCGGCGTCTCGACGATATTATCGCCATCGACGATCTTGAGCGTGTCGATCGCGGGCTGACCGCACACGACACCATCGAGGGCGCGGTCGCTCACGAGCACGTCGATAGCGTGATCGATGGCCTCGGTAGTAATGAGCGGACGAGCGCCGTCGTGAATGGCAACATATTCGAAACCCGCCGGAACCGCATGCACGCCGGCACGGGTGGAATCCTGGCGGGTATCGCCAGCATCGGCAAAACTGATGGGCGTGTCATAGTCAAACGGGTCGATGGCCAGGCGGCGCATCTCGGCACGACGCTCGGAAGGGCAAACCACGACGATGTGGCCGACCTTATCGCTACGGTCAAATGCGCGGATGGACCAGCTCATAAGCGGACGGCCCGCTACATTGACGAGCTGCTTGCCACCGGGGTTACCAAAGCGCTGGCCGCTGCCACCGGCAACGACCACGGCGCATACGGGCGCCATTATGCGTTCCCCTGTTTGGTGCCCTTCATGCGGTACAGGGAGTCCGCAAGAATGGCAGGGTTGTTAACGCCAAAGTCGCCCAGGCGCTCCGGATCCTCGCTGATGTCGTCCATGAGCTCCTGCAGCGAGCCGTACTCGTCGACGATCTTCTCGGCCACGCCGTCGCGCACGACGGACACGCGCGAAAGCGTGCGCAGGCCCAGCGGCGTCATGACAGAGTCCTCATCCAGGTCGTCATAACCCAGAACCGCCGCCACATGCTGTGGGTCGGACAGGTCCTTAGGCGTCATGCGAGCGAGCTCGGCGCGGATCTTCTCGGCATTGGCCTCGGAAGAGTCACTCGCGTAGTCGCGGATCATCAGGTCGTATTCGGTATCCATGCTGGAGCCGGCGAGCTGCTCGAGCTGCATCTGCACGAGCTTGCCCTGGTTACCCAGCTTGACGATACAATCCTTAAGCTCGGTCTTTGCCTGCTGCATGATCTCGAAACTCGAGAAAATGCCGGTGATGTCGGCGAGCGTAACGTAGTCATCGAGCTCGAGGGCCGTCAGACGCAGCAGAGAGCGGTCAAGCGACTGACGGGTGGTCTGGAGCGTGGCGACGAGTTGGTTGACCGAGCTCATGATGGTGGTGACAGGCTGGATCTCGTAGCTCTTACCGTGGACGTACACGTTGACGACGGCACGACGAGCCGAAACCGAGATCACGATGGCATCGGTGAGCACCGACATGCGAGCGGCAGTGCGGTGACGCATACCCGTCTCACTCGTGGCGAGCGAGGGATCGGGATTGAGGTGGAAGTTGGCGCGCAGGATCTGGGTGAGGTCGCCGTCGATGACGATGGCGCCGTCCATCTTGGAGAGCTCGAACAGACGGTTCGAGGTGAACGAAATGTTGAGCGGGAAGCCGTCGTTACCGGCAGCGAGCACGTTTTCGGTGTCGCCGACGCAGATAAGGGCGCCCAGGTGACCGGCGATGATCATGTCGAGGGCGGTGCGGATCGGCTGGCCGGGGGCAGTCAGGCGGATAGCCTGTTCCATACGCTTTTGCAGCTCGTTCTTATCCAAGGCATCGCTCCCATCGTATACGCTCCATAAACGTCAATAAGTTTCTCACGGTTTGCCCCTGTGACGCCCGCAAAATCCGATGCTTACAGAATGAGCGAACACATCCGGGGCAGCTAAAAGAGCCCCGTCCCAAATTAACTACCCTGCCAAAAAGGTTGGTCTTGTGGTAGCATCGGGATTCACATAAATGAGGGAGTAGTCGCGTGACCGATTTCGCCTCCGGTGGCGCGGCAAGTCAACATACTGGCCGAAACGGTCTGGCTTGCCTTAATGAACGAGACTCGTGGTTGTGCGCGCAACGCGTACGCCACGGGTCTTTTTTGCTGCTCCCCCACTAGAGGTACACGCGGGTTCGCCCGCAAGGAGGGAGCCAAACCATGGGACTCGCAGAGCTTGTGCTGCTCGCCATTGGGCTTTCGATGGACGCCTTTGCCGTGTCCATCTGCAAGGGCCTTGGCATGAAGAGGATCAACCTTAAGGTCGCCGTGGTGCTCGGCCTGTTCTTTGGCGGCTTCCAGGCCGGCATGCCCGTTATCGGCTGGGCACTCGGCAGTCAGTTCCTGGGAATCATCGGCCCCATCGACCACTGGATCGCCTTTGTCCTGCTCGCCTTCATCGGCGGCAAGATGCTGTGGGAGGCATTTACCGAGGACGATGACGAAGGCGACGGTAAGGACGCCGAGAAGATCGACCTGGGAGAATATCTGATCCTGGCCATCGCCACTTCCATCGACGCTCTGGCCGTGGGCATCTCGTTTGCCGCGCTCTCGGTCGATATCGTCCCCGCCGTGTCGCTCATCGGCGTCACAACCTTTATCTTCTCCGTCGCCGGTGTGGCGATCGGCCATACCTTCGGCGCACGCTACGAAAAGCCCGCCACCATCGTGGGCGGCGTCGTGCTCATCCTCATCGGCCTCAAGATCTTGCTGGAGCACCTGGGGATTTTGGTGTTGTAACGAATAACGGCCGCCCGGTATTACGCCAGGCGGCCGTTTTCATAGCCAGCCGTTTTTGAGCGACTTATCCAAGGCGTCCTTTACGCGGCGAGGCGCTTGAGGACGTCGATGAGCAGCTCGTAGAAGCGCTCGGCAGAAGCGAGCTCCATGCTCTCGTCCGGGGTATGGACATCGGAGAGCGTCGGGCCCACGGCGATGGCGTCCAGGCCGTGCAGGGCCTCGGCAAACAGGCCGCACTCAAGGCCGGCGTGAATGGACTCAATGCGCAACTCGGAGCCAAAGAGCTCGCGATAGCTCTCGACAAAGACGTCGCGGACCGGCGAATGCTCGGCATAGCTCCAGCCGGGATACTCGAACTCAAACTTGGCGTCGAAGCCCAGGACATCGGCAAGCGTCTGCAGACGATCCTTGAACTCGTTCTGCAGCGAGGTGATCGAAGAGCGCGGGGACAGCATGATCTTGACCTCGTCGTCAGAAGTGGCAACCACACCGATGTTGGAGGAAACCTCGACGGAGCCGTCGGTGGCGACGTTGCGGCGAATCACGCCGTTAGGGGCAAGACGCAGGGCGCGGATGAGGGCAAGCGCGGACTTCTGGTCCATGGCCTCGACCTCGGCGTCGTCGGCAATCTCGACGGTGCAGGTAAAGCCGGGGTCGAAGACCTCGAGCTCGGCAGTGACGTCGGCGATGATGCCCTTTGCGATCTGGGCCGCGGCCTCGGCGGCAGCGTGGTCGGCGTAGACCAGAACAGCCTTGCACTCACGGTTGATGGCGTTGTCCTTAGTGCCGCCGTTAAAGCTGACGATGGCGGGCTCGCCGGCGACCATCAGGCGGTCGATGATACGGGCCATGATGAGGTTGCCGTTGCCGCGCTCCAGGTTGATGTCGGAGCCGGAGTGACCGCCCAGCAGGCCGGAGATGGCGAGCGTGAGGGTGCTACCGGTCTTGTGCTCGCGTGCGATCGGGCAGGTGTAGGTAACGACGACGCCGCCGGCGCAGCTGACGGTGGCAACGCCCTCTTCCTCGGAGTCAAGGTTAATCATAGTGCGGGCGCTAATCTGGGATTTGTCGAGCGTCTCGGCGCCGACCAGGCCAGTCTCCTCGTCGGTGGTGAATACGCACTCGAGGGCGGGGTGAACGAT
>CAKUHA010000012.1 GCA_934655755.1 uncultured Collinsella sp. | reverse complement strand
TAGAGACACATCCGTTCAAAGACTTTGGTTAGGCCCACGTCCGAGGGACTCGGTAACCTTCCGCATTTCTTTTTACGCTGGTTATTCTAGACAAGCCCAAAGCAGAACAACCATTGCGAACGGCGAACGGTATTTTTTCTCCGATAAACGGTATTTTGGCAGCACTTGGGGACGTTCCTTTCCTGCCGGCACCCGGGGACACTCCCCATTGCACCAATCTCGCTTGCGCTAGATGAAGAGCTCGCATTCCCTGCGCTCGACGCAAGCCTTGCTCAGCATCTGGGTAACGACAGCAAGTTTGTTAGGGTCAAGTTTGCGAGTATTCTGCGGGCATACGGAGATGCAACGCATGCAGGAGATGCACGTCTCGCCATTTACCTGCTTGTGATCGTCCTTGTCGATAGCACGAACAGGGCATGCTGCAGCGCATGCGCCGCAGGAGACGCAGCCCTCCGTTGCCTGGGGCACCATGCTGTGGCCTCCGGCTTGTTTATAAGGACGATTGCCGGGAATAAAGGGCTCGGACGCATCCCCATCCAGTAGCTTTTGCCGGATCCGCTGCGCAAACTCTGCAAGTTGCGCCACGTCCTGCGCATCCGGTCGCCCAGCAGCAAACTGACGAGCAACGGAATGCTCAGCAATGGCAGAAACTGCCGCAATCACCCGAAATCCGGCACGCTTCGCAACGTCTTCCAACTCTACGAGCGTATCCTCAAATGCGCGGTTTCCGTAAACACAGACCAGAACGGCCCGAGCTCCGTTGCCGCATACCATGCCCAAACGGTCGACCACCACGGCCGGAACCCTACCGGCATACGATGGCACGGAAATAACCGCCACGTCATCCTTCGTCATCGAGACCCCGCGGAAATCTAGCCCGCTATCCGTCAGGTCGATGGTAACGGTATCCCCGCCCAGTACCTCAGTCATAAGGCCAGACACCTTCCGTGTTCCGCCCGTCGGGCTAAACACCATTTCGAATACGCTCATCGAGGCACCCTCCCCTACGCCTGGCAACGGGCCAGGCCGTTTTCACATTCAGGCAGAGTATACGGCACATGGTGCCCCCGTTTTGGCACCCCAAGCACCCCGATGCACCAACCCATGCTGCCTTCCTCTTCGTTTTGCATAATTCCCGCTGCAGATTGCATAAATTTACTGAATACCGTTGCGTTCTCCTGAGGTACCCCATCCCGGACCGTGCAAAAAACGGAGTATTCTGCAGCGCACTCACGCCAACACCGCCGCGGGCGGGCAAACTGTAGGGCGCCGTATCATTTTGGGTCCCGATATAACGAGAATGACGCACCTTTGCTCCGGAAAACGTTGAAATCTGGCTCAAAAACGCTCGCTAGGAACATCCGAAGGCCACCATTGGCGATGCCGAATCGTATGCAGCCAACTCGAACTGCAGAATATTCCAAAAAATGCACGGCGCATCCCAGGGGACCCATTGCCGCATCGTGGAACAAAGGGCCTCGGCATCCTCCAGGCACATTCCCGAGGAAATCACGTTTGAGCTAGCGGTCGGATACGGCAAACAAAAGGGCCCCGAGCGTTGCCTGCTCGGGGCCCTTGGTTCGCCTCGCGTTAGCGTGCGACGCGTATGCTACTTGCGCTTGCCGCCGCCGTCACCGGGGCGACGGGAGCTGCCGCCGCGCTTGCCGCCACGGCTGTTGCCATAGCTGCCACGGTTATCGCGACCGCCGGCGCGGCCGCCACGGGAGCCGGCCTGGTTGCCGCCGCGACCACCACGGTAGCCGCCGCGACGCTCTTCGCGGGTATCGTCGTAGTTGCGCCAGTCATCGCGACGATCGCGACTGGCACGCGGGTCGCGACGATCGCGCGACTCATTCGAACGACCGGCGCCACTGCGACCACCGTTGCCGCGGGCGCCCTCGCGACGCTCAGTGCCACGGCCGCCCTCGCGGCCTCCGCGCTCGTCAAAGCGCTTGCCGCCGCGGGTACCACGCTCGTCACGCGAACCACGACTCTCGCCGCCACGGCGCTCATCACGGCCACCGCGCTCGTCATTGCGACCGGAACGACGACGATCGCCCGAGCCACGCTTGCCGCCGCGCGAGCCACGGCCCTCGTCCTCGCGCTCAACACGGCGACGACCGCCGCGGTCCTCGTCCTCGCGGCGACGACGATGTGCCTCGCCCTGGAACTGCTTGGCACGGCGCTCGGCACGGTTGCCTCGCGGGGCCTGCTCGACGGCACCAGCACCGCCGCGCTCCTCGGCAGCCACCTCGCGGGCCACGCTCTCCACGGCCTCGTCCACGCGAGCCTGAACGCCCTCGCGCACGCGGGTCTTGCCGCCGCGCTTGGGACGGCTCGGACGCTCGCCGTCGCCGCGACGCTCGTCGCGACCGCGGTTGGAACGACCGGCCACATCGCCGTAGTCATCGCCGTTGCGCTTGCCGTCGCGACGTGCCTGCTCAAGCTTCTTTTTGCTCTTGGACTTGCCGCGCTTGGTCTTCTTCTTCACCTTAAAGGCCGCGGGGTCGCGCTCGGGGTCAACCGCAGGCGGATTGGGACCCACATGCAGGTCGCCGGCCTCGTAGATGTCGGCCGTCTTGTCCATGAGCTTCTCGATCTCGTAGAACTCGTCCACGTCCTGCTCGGTCACAAACGTAATGGCCCAGCCCAGCTCACCGGCGCGGCCCGTACGGCCAATACGGTGGATGTAGTCGGTCGGCTCGGCCGGCACGTCAAAGTTCACGACGTAGCGCACGTCGCTAATGTCGATGCCGCGGGCGAGCACGTCGGTTGCCACCAACACGTCGACGGTACCGTCGCGGAAGGCCGAAAGGGCGCGCTCGCGCTGGGCCTGGCTGCGGTTGCCGTGAATCGCGGCAGCCTTGATGCCCTTGCGCTCCAGACGACGGCAGCAGCTGTCGGCGCGGTGCTTGGTGCGCATAAAGACGATCGTGCGCTCCGGGCCCTCCTTTTTGAGGAACTCGGGCAGCAGGTTGTTCTTGGCCTCGATGGACACCGGGAACACAAACTGGTCGACGGTGTCGGCGGTCGACGTGGCCGGCGCGATCTCCACGCGGGCCGGGTCGTTCACCAGGTCGGTGATCTCGCCCACGGCCTCCTCGTCGAGGGTCGCCGAGAACAGCAGTGTCTGGCGCTCGGCCGGCGTCTCGCGCACAATGCGGCGGACGGCGGGCAAAAAGCCCATGTCGAGCATGCGATCAGCCTCGTCGAGCACCAGGACCTTAACCTCGTCCAGGTGGCAGGCGCCCTGCTCGATCAGATCGACCAGACGGCCCGGCGTGGCGACCAGGATGTCGCAGCCGTACTTGAGGGCAGCGGTCTGGGGCTTGTAGCTCACGCCGCCCACGACGGTCACGGCAACATGGCCGGTGACGTCGGCGATTTTGCTCGCAACCTCGTCAATTTGCTGGGCAAGCTCGCGCGTGGGGGTGATGACGAGCATCACGGGGCCACGGCCGTTGCCCTCGGGCTTTTTAGCACCGCGACGGCGGTTGCGGCCGCCACGCTCGCGCACGGGCTTGGGCGGAGCGATGTGCTCCAGATTGTTCATGGTCGGCAGCAAAAAGGCGGCCGTCTTGCCGGTGCCGGTCTGAGCGGCGGCAAGCAGGTCGCGACCCTCGAGCACCACGGGAATCGAGCCGGCCTGCACGGGCGTCGGCGCCGTGTAGCCCAGGTTCTCAATAGCACGGAGAATCTCGTCCGAAAGGCCCAGCTCGTCAAAGGCGGGCAGGCTCTCGGTAGCGGACTCGACGGCTTGGGCAGCATTGGCCTCATCGGCGGCATCGAAGGCAGCCTGGGTCATGGCCTCGCGGGTCTCGTCCAGAATCTCGGCGTCCGTGACGTCGGATACAGAATTACGCATATGTTGTTGTTCCTTATCTGCACGCGTTATGGGCACGGCATGCGGCCGCGCGAGCGTGCTTGGTAGTGCGCTAATACATACAAAACAGGTGCGCACAGAGAGGACGTTGCTCAGCACGCTGGCGATCGCTTTGGCAGCCCTATCACGCGCCGTCCAGACGCGGCGGCCCTAAGCGATGGAGCAGATTCGCCGCGGGTTAGTATACCCGTACTCCGTATGCCCCCACGTAAACCACAGATGACGGGATATCGGAGCCGCGCAGGGCCCCCTGCCGGGTAATGTCTCAATCTGTAACAGCTACTGGGCAAAACCGGTCCCAGATGTTACAGATTTAGATAGAAGAATCCTCCGCCGGACAACATCTCAATCTGTAACAGTTACTCGGCCAAATGGTCTGCAGATGTTACAGATTGAGATAAACGGAATGAGTCAGACCAAATATCTCAATCTGTAACAGTTGCCGGCTAATTTCCCGTCCAGATGTTACAGATTTAGACATTTGAGACATCGTCCGGACAATATCTCGTTCTGTAACATCTACTGAGCAAAACGGGTCCTTACTGTTACAGATTGAGATGTTTGATGTGTTGGGTGAAGAGCTGTCTCGTTCTGTAACAGGTAGAGGTTGAAATCCCGTCCAGGTGTTACAGATCGAGACGTTATCTGTACACATGAACATCACTATTGGCGCCGTTGCAGGGTTTTTCGCACTGTTGCGCAACAACTTTGCCCTATACCGCAGGTACCATAGATTCGAACCAAAGAAACACCCAAAAGAAGGGAGCTCACCTTATGTTTTGCACGCAATGCGGAACGAAGTTGCCTGACGACGCTCGCTTTTGCACCGGCTGCGGAGCGCCCGTAGCGCCCAAGGCGGCAACCCAGGCTCCGGCGCCCGCCGAGGCCCAAGCTGCTGAGCCCACGCCCGTCGAGACACCCGTCGTTGACCCGGGCGAAACCGTCGTTACGCTCGACGCTGTTGAGCCGACGTCCGAAAACGCAACTCCGGCCGAGCCCGCGACTGCCGCGGCACCCGCCGTTGACCCCGGCGAGACGGTCGTCACACTGGACGCCGTCGATGCAGACCCCGGCGAGACGGTCGTTACGCTAGATGCCGTCGAGCCCTCGGCCAATGCCGAAGCCGAAGCATCTATCCCGGCACCCGCCGACCCGGGTGAGACCGTCGTCACACTCGACGCCGTCGAGCCGGAACCGGAGACCACGGCAGACACCGCCGAGCCGCCCGCAGGCCAGACCGACCCGGGCGAGACCGTCGTCACCCTGGATGCCGTTGAGCCCTCGGCCGAGCAAACCGCCGAGCCACAGCCCGCAGGCGACCCCGAGCAGGCCGCCGAGCCCATCGTCGACGACGCCGCGCCCGTCGACGCCGCCGAGGCCGAGGAGATCTTCGAGACCGACGACAACGCAGCCGTCGCCGTCGCCTTCCCCGGCGACGATGCAGCCGCGCCTGCCGCCGTCGCCGACGACCCCACCACGCTCGTCAACGTCAACGACGACCCCACCACCATCGCCGAGTTCGACGAGGATGCCCAGGCAACCGCCGAGGCCATGGAGTCGCTTGGCGTGGCACGCCCCACGGCCGGTGCCACCGTCGTCGACCTGCCCCAACAGCAGATGACCGACACCACCATGCAGGCCGCTCCCATCCCGCAGCCGCAGCCCCAGCCGCAGATACCCATGCCCCAGCAGCCGCAGCAAAAGAAGCGCCGCTGGCCGGTCTTCGCGGGCCTTGGCCTGGTCGCCGCCGGCGCCGCCGTGGCAGCCATCCTGCTGCTCACGCCCAACGCCAACGCCGTCGAGATCACCTCGGGCAGCCAGGACGCTGTCGTGTGCACGGTCGACACCAAGGTCCTGCCCAAAAAGAAGGACCGCGTGATCCACAGCTACACCGCGACTCTCACGCCCAAGAACGGCGGCAAGAGCTACAAGATCAAGGTCAAGGGCGACGACGGCTTTACCATCGGCGACTTTGGCAAGGTCAAGCCCGGCGACTACAGCTGCAAGATCGAGGACACCAAGGGCAACACGGTCCAAAACTTCAACACCACCGTGGTCAAGAAGGACGACGCCAGCGCCGAGAAGCCTGCCGAGAGCGTGACCGTCAACACCCCCAAGAAGGATGACGACGCGTCGAGCAGCACGGACAACAGCAACGATTCCTCGAGCACGACCTCCAAGGATGACGCCAGCGAAGACTCCACGAGCACGGACGACTCCACGTCCGAGGACGATTCGAGCACGTCGAGCGATAGCACGAGCAGCTCCAAGCCCAGCAAGTCCGACAAGAAGACGGACAAAAAGACCGACACGTCCAAGGACACCGTCGACACCTCCGCGCCCGCCACGATTGACGACGCGACGTACAAGGCGGCCTGCACGGCCTATAAGAGCAAGCTCAACAGCCTGATCAAGAAGTACGGTGAGCCCGAGCTCGTCTCGACTGGCTCGAGCGACTACCAGATCGGCGGCGTCCAGTTTGCCCAGCTCGTCGACTTTAACGGCGACGGACTCGAGGAGCTCGTGACCGTCCACTCCAAGACCAAGGCGAAGTCCTTCAACAAGAAGACGCGCCTTTCGAACGGCGATTACGTCTTGGACGTGTGGGGCTACAACGGCAAGAAGGTCGTCAACCTCTACAGCGGCTCGCCGGAGGCCTCCAACGGCGGCTACGTCTTTGTGACCTTTAAGACCATGATCGGCGACACAGGCAACCACGTCTATCTGCCTCAGCTCGTGGCAGACGACACCGCAGTCCTCGTTGGTGACGATGCCGAGCCTAAGTACTTCACGTACGACGGCACCGAATTTAAGGCTGCCGAGGGCGAGCTTCACGGCGACAACTTCGACGACCAGAGCGCCTTCCTCATCAAGGGCTACAGCGACAACCTGGAAGACCAGGACGCCACCGCTCCGGAGAACGCAATTGACACCTCCAAGCTCAACCTCAACAACACGGTCGATACCGTCGAGCAGACGCTCATGGTCCTCACTACCAAGATCAGCGGCACCGATTCCGACGCCAATCCGAGTGGCAGCAAGTCGAGTGACTCGTCCGACAGCAAGTCGAGCTCCAGCAAAAAGTCGAGCAAGTCCAGCAAGTCGAGCAGCTCCAGCAAGTCGTACAGCTACGACGACTCCGACGATTCGGACTACGACTCCGATGACTCCGACTACGACGACAGCTACGACGATTCCGACGACTACGGCGACTCCACGGACTCCGTCCCGCCCACCGAGTTCACCGACGTCGACGAGTAACGCCGAGCGACACAGCCTCATCGCAAGCAAAAGCGCCCGTTTCCACCAGAGAAACGGGCGCTTTTCTGTAAAGGGCACTCCCTCACAGCACGCATCGCCAGTACAAAAAACGGGCCGTGCGCAAACCCTACGCACAGCCCGCATCCAAGCCAAAAGACGTCGGCTACTTAATGTAGATCGAATCGATGATGTACTCCCAGTCGGAGTCGCCCGAAAGCGAGTCGTACGACCCGAGCCACAAGTTAGTCGATTTACCCACGTTGCCCGTCTTGCCAATCGTGTTGAATCCCGAGTTGTAGTGATTGGAGATCATGAGCGTTCCCACCGTATAGCCGTCGTGGACAATCTTGTAATCAACCCACAGGCCGTTCTTGACGCCGCTGTACGAGCCCTGCGAGGTCTTGACGTCCCAGTCGCTCCCCCAGTCCTCGGGGACCTCGAACGTAAACACATCGCCGTCGTAGGTGCGGCTCTTGCGGCTCGCCTCCGAGACGGCCGCGTTATAGCTCGCGACCGCGCCGTTGCGCGCCGAGGAGGCCAGACCGGCCAGGCGATCGGCCTCGTCCTTGTCGTCGCATCCGCCCTGACGCGCGTAATTCTGCGCCATGGTGATCTCGCCGGGCTCGACATCCACGGCGTTCACCGGATCGCCGAGCTCAAACTTGGCATTCTCGCGCAGGTCGAGCTTCTCGTCCTTTTTGAGCGCGTCGCCCAGCTTAATGCTCACCGAAACGTTGGGGATATCCCAAATCTCGCCGTCGGCGCCCAGGGGCGAAGCGGCAACCGTAAGGCTGTAGCTGCCCTGCATGAGCTTGATACCGTTGCCGTCGCTGTCGACGTAAAAGACCGTGTCGACGTCCTTGCCGTCAACGTCGGTTCCCGTCACGTGCACCGGCAGCTTGGTGGCGCCGGTATCGGTATCCCACTGCATGCCGGTCGCCGTGATGCGCACCGGGTGCCTGGAGTGCTTGACGGCCTCTTCTTCCTTCTTCTTTTCGATGCGCTCGAGCTCGGCCTGCTGCGGGCGATACACACCAAAGTAATAGCCGGCACCGCCGCCCGCAAGGATAGCCGCAAGCACGCCGACGGTGATCAGCGCAGCCTTCTTACCGTTCTTTTTAGGGCGCTGCAGACCAGGCGCGTTCGCACCCATGTCATAGGCACCCGGTACGTCGACCGGCGGCATATAGGGCGGCAAGTCGCTGGCGCCCGTTACAGAAGCAGGCTGTCCATAGCCCTGCTGCGTCTGACCAGGCTGCTGGTACGTCGGCTGCGCCGGAGCGGCATCAACGGGCCCAAACTCCTCCATAGGGGCGCCGCAGCTGGTGCAGAAGTGCTGGCCGTCGGGCACGTACGAACCGCATTTAGTGCAAAACATAAGGTTCTCCCTTACAACAATTCCGTTACTCAGAGTGTAACCCGCGCTCCGCCAACAACGTTGCGCAACAATTGTCACCTCATAGCAAAAGGCCCCGCGGAAGATCCGCAGGGCCTACGATAGTCTCCTGTAAGCGGGGCCGAGTCTTGCCCGCCGGCAGGCGTATCGACGAAATTAGTCCTCCTTGAGGACGAAGGCGCTCACCAAGCCGGCGATCGAGAAGACCAGCGTAAGGACGGCACCATATGCCGGGGCCAGGAACGGCTTGATGGTCGTAATGACGGCAAAAGCGCTCGAACCGCCGCTCGACGCGAGCATCTGGGTCAGCGCACCGTCAATCTGGCCGTTTGCCACCAGCGCGCCGATGATGCATACAAGCGAAAGAACTGCAGAGGCGCCGAGGCTGGCAAACAGGACAACATCCTGCTTCTTGAGGAACTTAATCACAACGCCGGCGATCATAGCCACCACACAGGCAACCCACAGCACAAAGAGAATGGTGAGGACATTGGCGACCAGACCGAGAGAGCTGGCGGCCTGTTGAGCCTGAGCGGCCGCCGAGGTGTCATACGAGGTAATCTGCATCGCCAGATTGTTAACACCCGTAGAAAGGCCGCGCAGCGCACCGGAGAGGCTAAACACATGCGGCATGTCGAACGCGCTGTTAACAAGCGCCTTGGCCGAGGTGATCGCCGTCTGGTTGAGTCCGTAGTTATCGGAGCCAGCCTGGTTAGCGGCATAGCCGAGCGCCTTGTCGATCCAAGGCATAGCGATCCACGGCTGGAACATGCACACGAAGGAGGCCACGGCGCCGCCCAGCATGGCGAGGGAGCGCTTGCCAAAGCCCGTAGCCGCCGTCAGCGTGCTCTGAAAGCTGGAGCCGGCGTCGCCAAAGCCGTGATGTGCGGCAGGCGCGGGCTGAGCGAACGGCTGCTGCGCCGGCGCGGGCTGCGGAGCAAACTGCTGCGGAGCCGGGGCCTGGCGGACGGGAGCCGCTTGAGGCGCGGAAGGAGCGCCGACCATAGACTGGCCGCAGTTGCCGCAAAAGACGGCGCCATCGGGCTGCTGGGAACCACAGTGAGGACAGAACATATCATTCCCCTTTCTTAAGGGAGCGGCTGGGCTCGATCCCGCGTCCGCTCGAACACCATTGACGATTAGAATCATCCACCCAAAAATTCAAAAGTTGTTGCGCAACAATAAAAGCGGCGGCAAGTTTTTTACCCGCCGCCGCTTTTGCGCAATGTTTTGCCTTGTAAAGACCGGTATTCGTTAACGAATCTCGACCGTAAAGACCTCGTTGCCCATCTTGACCTTGTCGCCGTTCTTGAGTTTAACGAGCTCGCCGGGCTCAAGTCGGTTGCCGTTGATGCACGTACCGTTGGTGGAATTCTTGTCCTCGACGGCAAAGCACTGGCCCGTGTAGCGCACCAGCAGATGCACGCGCGAGATGGCGGTGTTGCCCTCGATACGGACGTTTGCCGCCGAGCCCTTGCCCACCGTGGCGGGGAATTCGGTGATCTCGTAGCGGGTACCGCGCTCGCGGACAAGCGTCATGCGCGGGCCATAGGCAGAACGGGGCACATCGGAGGCGATGCGCGGCAGCTCAGAGGACGACGGGTGATCCGAGGACGCCATAAGCTCGTCGAGCACCGTCACGCCCGTGCTGGGGCGGTTGTAGACCGCGTTGGGCTGGTTGTAGGCGCCAGCCGGCTGGTTAGCGCCAGCCACGGGGCCGCGGGGAATCACCACGTTGCCGTTGGCGCCGGCAGGAGCGGCAGAGGGAGCCGCGGCTGGGTGCGTACCGGGACGCACGGCGGGTCCGGCATCGGGGATGTTTGACGGACGGTTGTGCGACGTACGCGCAGGACGCTGCGCCGGCTGCTGAGGATAGGCGCCGGCAGCGGGGCGGCCAGCCTGGGGCATCTGGGGCTGCGGCATAGGCGCCATGCCGGGACGGCCCGTCTGCGGCATCGGAGCCGCACCGGGACGCTGGGCACCCATTCCGGGCTGTGCAACCGGAGCCGCAGGCGCACCCGCAGCCTGCACGGGACGCTGCTGCTGGGCAGGCGTGCGAAGCGTCGCCGCCGCGGCGGCAGAAACGCCACCGGGCATGTACTTAGCAAGCTCCGCGCCGCACTTTAGGCAAAACTTGCTGGTAGTGGGATTGTTGTATCCGCAGTTACCACAAAACATGATGGGTCCTTTCCGGCGCTGGGCGCCTTAACGTGCGATCTTAACGAGCTTGGGGGCATCGGCCGCGGTGTCGAGCGCCCAAAGCGTAGAGGACTTGCCACTATTATCCGCCACAAACAGCGTCGTGCCGTTGAGCCATAGCGCCGAAGTCGAGGGATTAAGATCGAGACCGGCCTTATCGGCAACCTTATCGTAATCGCTCGAAAGGCCCGAGCTCGCGTCAATCCAGCCGAGCTCGCCGTCCGACAGTACCAGCGCGCAACCGTGGCTATTGGCCCATAGGCGACCGGCGTTGGCATAGGAATCGAACGAGCTAAACGTACCGCCCTGCGTGCAGCGCGACAGCGTGGTGTGTCCGTCGCTGCCCGTCAGCACGGCATAGAGCGTTCCCTCGCTAAAGAAAGCGCATTTGAGCTGCTCGGAGCCGGCAACATACGAGCCAAAGGGCCCATGTGTCTCCTGCGGATGCTCGGCCTCCGTCTCGGCATCCTCCTGCTCAAGCACAATCTCGCCGGCAGAGGAAACATCGGCAAGCGTCGCCTCGCACACGGTCCAACCCGTATCGGTGGCAACGACCAAATCACAGTGCGAGCTGTCGCCAAACAGCCAGGCATTCGAGGCGGGCTGCGCGGCCACCAGGTGCGCAGCGTCGTCATCGAGTCGCCACACGCAGGCCTTGCCGTCCTTGAGCGTCATAGCGACAGCAGTGCCATCGCGCACGACAAGTCCCTTCACGTCGCCCTCGAGCGTCGCCACCGTCTTTACCTTGACCTTGGACTTGCCCTTGCCGCCCGCCTGTTTGGCGCACGCGGCAATGTCCTCGATCTTCATTACGTTTGCGCCGTCTGCATAGTACAGGTCGCCACCGCAAACATTCAGGTACTTTGCGCTGGCCTTGGTAAGCACCGTCGCATCCACGGCCTTGGCGCCCGAAGCCTTGCGCGCCAGGATATGAGAGGCATCCGCCCAATACAGATACGATCCGTCGCAGACCATCGCGTCCCCGCCCAGACCAGCCTTGGCCTCGGTCTTGATCTTGCGATCGCCGCCCATCAGGTCGAGCTTGCTTTCGGATTTTTTCTTTTGGGCCGAGACCTGCTGGGCCTCGCGCTTAAGGTCCTGGTCGCTCTTCCAGGCCAAGCCAACGCCCACGACCACCGCAATAACCAGCACGGCGGCCACGGCAATCGCGATCTTTTTTGCCAGCGGCTTGCGCACCGCGGCACGCGCGTTATCCAGATGAGGCGTCATACGCGAAGCTGCGGCACCCTTGCCGGCAGAAGCGTTGGGGTTCACACCCGTATCACCATCCAGGTTATCAAGCGAGAACAGAGCGTCCTCCCCCGCCGGAGCCTGCGCGGCAGGCTCAGCAGCCGGCGCAGAGGCCTTCGCAAACCGATGCCCGGGCTTTTTCGGGGCAGGCGCGGCAGCAGCATCAGCAACAGGAGCCGTCCCAGCAGCAGCCGCATGATCCGCGCCAGCAGCGTGAGCGCCGGCAGCATGCGACCCCATGGGAGCAGCATGGCTCGGTGCCGGCGCGTCGTCGCCCACGCTCAGCGGCGCCCCGCAAAACGGACAGGCGCGCGTCCCCTCATCGACCGTCTGGCCGCAAAACGGGCAATATGCCTGTTTGGAACCCATCGATCATTCCTTTCCTATAAAAACGGCGCCCCGCCCAGCAGTGGGGCAAGGCGCCGTAAAGCTCACAGATGCACAAGCGTCTTGCGCAGAGCTTAGTTCTCCTCGTTCTCCTTGCGCTTCTTAGCGACAACCAGGTAGATACCGCCGGCGACAACGACGATCGCGACGATGGTGCCGATCATGAGCGGCAGGTTGTTCATCCACAGAACGAAGGAGTCGTTGGTGACGAGCACGCCCGTAGCCTTGAGCTCCTTGGACTTGTTGCCCGCGGCGTCCCAAGCGACAACGGTGACGTCCTGCTTGGAGGAGCTGCCGTCGAGGGTGAACTCGCGAATCGGGTTCTTCTCGAGCTGGTCGGCCGTGAAGGTGGCGACAGTCTTGCCGTTCACCTTGATCTGAGCCTTCGAAAGCTTGAGGTTGTCCTCGAAGCTCACCTTGGCCTTGTGCGAGGACTCCTCGTACTTACCGTTCGAAGCAAGGTCGACGAAGGAAGCGATGGGCGCGGTGTCGTCAACGGCAAAGTTAATCTCGGCAGCGGCGCCGGTCTTCTTGGCGTTCTTGCCCTCCATGGTGTTCTCGGAGGAGTTGCCAGCGGCGTCCTCGCTGTGGAACAGCACGCGGTACGCGCCGTCCTTGTCGTAGTTGGACTTGCTGACGGTGTAGTTGTACTCGCTCCAGCCGCTCGACGTGTCGGAGTCGGTGGTGTAGTTGTCACCGCTCTTGAGCGTCGTGTTCTTGGTGTCGCGGGTCAGCTCGACGGAGGTCTTGTTGTCATCAAGGCCGGACGGGTTGATCTCGGTCACCTTAACATCGGTGGTCTTGGAGCTCTTGAGGTACTGGTCGAGCATCTTGCCGGTGTTGTCGGAGATGACGTAGGTCGAACCAAAGCGGTTGACCGACCAGGTGACAGCCTCGGACTCGGTGTTACCAGCAAGGTCGATAGCCTGAACGGTCAGCGTGTAGACGCCGTCGTTGCCCTTGGTCTTGGCCGGGTTGAGGTAGCTCACGGACTTGTCGGTAGCCGAGGTGTTGATCGCGGCGCCCGCATAGGGGTTCGGATCGTCCTTGGACAGCGGGTAGCTGATCTTGGAAACCTCGATGGTGGTGCCATCGGCAAGGTTGGTGTCGTGGACAGCAGCGCTCGGGGCGACCTCGCCAGCATAAGCCGTGCGGTTGACGACATTCTGGATGTCGATCTTGGGCTTGATGGTGTCGATCACGAACTCAGGCGAGGTGTAGGACTCGGACTTGTTGGAAGCCAGGTCCTCACCGGAGACGGAGAGCGTGTAGACGCCCTGACCCGGGAAGGTCACCGTAGCGGTGTGGGTATCGCCGTTGCTGGTCCAGCCGCCGATCTGGGCAGGAGTAGCCTCGTCACCGTTGCCGGCAGAGACCGGAGCCTCGATCTTGAACAGGTTCGGATCGAAGTTGTGCTCCTCAACCGTGATGGTAGCCGTACGAGCAGCGTTGTAATACTTACCGTTCTGAGCAGCCTCAGTGTTCCAAGACACGTTCAGCTTAGGAGCGGTCTTATCGATGGTGAAGGTGTCGCCAGAGAAGGTAGATACAGCAGGAGTGTTGGCGAGGTTCACGTAGCTAACCGCAGAAACCTTGCAGTCCGCATCGCCCTTAGCACCGAAGGTGTAGGAGAACGTATAAGTATCGTTACCCATGTCCATAAGATCATGGGGCGTCACGTTAAACGTATCGTTGCCATCGGTAATCGTTGCGATGACCTGATCGGAGTCATATTCACGCACGTAGTCGCCAAACGGATCAGTCACCGTGATGGTAAAAGTACGATTCGCATTGTAATAACCGCGACCGTTGGCTTCGCGCTGAACGTTATTGTTATCGAAGCCCGCGGTGACCGTCGGCTTGGAAGCGTTCTGAATCAGCTCGAGCTCCGCAATCTTGAGCTGTCCCTTCGCCTCGGTAACAGCCTTTTCCATCTTATTGCCCGCAACGTCAGTAGCGCTCACCTTAATATTGCCGGCAAAAACCTTCTGATCGGCGGAATTGCCCGAAAGGTCATAAGTGAAAGAATTGCCCTTCTTGCTAACCAGCGAGCCGGAGCCGTTGTTCTCGTTACCGGCAGACTTTGAATTTTTGCCATAGGTATACGACACCGTAGGATCAGAAGAAAGCCCAGAGGCATTCTCCCCGTTCGGGTCAACGACGAACGCATTAAGAGCAAGCTTATCAGTGACAAACTTGGCTTTTGCTGTCAGGCTGTCATGAACTTTCTGATTACGAGTATTAAAACCAGAAACGAGTTCAGTGGTTTCAAGAACCGGCGCCGCCGTATCCCTGCGGAACTTAACATCTGTTGTCTTGGTGACGACGCCGTCTCCATCAACAGCAAAGAACGTGATACCCGACTTGAAATCACCATCAGCCGTAACTTTCGGGTCGACAGTTTCTGCAAACTTGTCTCCGGAGCCGTCCTCGGGAGCATCTATCGCAAGCTTATGGTTCTTCCAAGCAAACGTAACAGGAGTGTTGCTGCCGTTCGTGCCGTTGAGCCATTTTCCTGCAGAGTACTGAGACCCCGTCAGGCTGCTGCAATCGCCGCCATTATCAGAATAGGCAGTGATGCCTGTATCTTTCCAGTCGGCCTTCGCAACCACAGCAATCGCAACGGTGGTAGGAAGTTCAAACTGATAGTTGGAGTAAGCCTTTTCCAGAGCCTCGTCAGCATAGTCAAAAGAAATTTTAGTATCGTTGTATTTCTTGTCGGGGTTCGGGCTCTCAGCCTGCATGCCAGAAATTGTAACGGACTTAAAGAGATCACCCTTGATGTCATCACCAGTATCGGTCTTGATCTGGTTCCTAACGGCATCGTTGGCGCTCTTCAACACAACGTCCTGCTCAGCATCCTTGAGTCGATAGGTGTATGCATTGTCCTTCTCTCCCGGGAGAGAAACAGAAACAGGCTTGCGGGCAATATTGGGAACGGTGACCGTAGTCGTCTCAGGCGTGTAAGTGCCATCGGGATATTTCCACTTAATAGTTACCGTCTTCGGATCGCATTTATCCTTTTCGTCGTTATTGAACGCCTTGAGAGGGTCGATGGAGAGCGTCTGGCTCTCGTTAGCGCCCGAAACAGACGCAGCAAAGAACTTCTCGTTGTTATTAACGACCTCGCCGGTAAGGCCCTTGCCGCCAAGGGTGAGCGTATACTCGCGCTTGCCAGACTTATACATCAAGTTGTCGGCGGTAACGGCTGCAGGAACGCTAGCCGTCTCGTTTTCGTAATACTCTCTAAAACTCAGTTTACCCGTCGTTACGTTAACGTTTTTCCCATCAAGGGACGGCTTGACGTCCTTGACGGCTACGGGGTCCTTAATCTTTACGGTCTCAGTCGGGGGAACAGACGGCGTGCCCTCACCCTCGGTCACGTCAGATACAGTACCAGGCGTCGTCTCACCGGTACCGGTACCGGAGCCAGTTCCGCCAGTCTCGGTGCCAGTGCCAGTGGAGCCAGTATCAGGCTTCTCCACAACGGTCGTCTTGGTCACGTTGTAATAATACTTAGCGGAAAGCGTCACCGAAGTGATCTGGAACTCAAGCTGAACATCTCCGCCCTCACGACGCTTGACGGTAACGTTTCCCTTGTCGTCGATCTTCTCCGCGCCAGGAGACACGAGCTTATACTCAACATTTGCAATAGAGGGCTCGACGCAATACGTGCCGTCTTCATTCTGACGAACAACGGGGTTCGAGCAATCCTTATCCAGCTTCTGTTCTTTCAGCGAATTGTTAATGGCCACGCTCAGAGCATTAGTTCCGTCGGGCGCATAAACAAAGTCGCTCGCCATTTCCTTCTTAACATGCTCCTTGAGGAGGCTCTCGATATCCGCTTTAGAAATGGTAGCGCTCGCATAGCCAGCATCTTTACCGACATGGACGCTATATTTAAGCTCCTGATTGTCGCCTTTCCAGTCCGAAATGGTGGTGACTACATCGGACGGATCGAATTCCGCCTTAGCGCTCTCGCCGCTGGTCGTCTTGGCAGGCGTCGAGGTCTCCGCGGCATACGCGGCGGTCACGGCCTGGGCGATCGGGGTGGTGGGGATGGTCGAGGTGGCCATCACGGTGGCGAGGATCACGGCGGCAGGCTTGCGTGAATACGCCTTAAGCTTATCGAACACAGACATCGTTCGTCTTTCCTTCCCTAGTCGTAGAGCCTATCGATAGATTGATCGGTATGGACTACTATCACATTCTGTTTGAGTATGAAGCGGAATCCGTCATCCTCGTGTTGAGCAACACCTTGTGAACCGATGTTTTCATAAACATCGCCCTCACCAAGTACGTCAGTCTCGGATTCGGACGCCTCGGCGCCCTCGTCGAGCAGACCGGTCTCCTGCTCGGAGTCCTCGTCGGCCTCGTCGAGCAGACCCGTCTCGCGCTCGGACTCCTCGTCCTCCTCGGTGAGCAGACCGGTGGATCGCTCGGATTCTTCGTCGTCTTCCACCAGCACGCCGGTCGGACGCTCAGACTCCTCATCCTCGTCCTCGGTAAGCACGCCGGTCGGGCGCTCGGAATCCTCTTCGTCCTCAACCAGAACACCGGTCGGGCGCTCGGAATCCTCTTCGTCCTCAACCAGAACACCGGTCGGACGCTCGGTCTCCATGTCGTCCTCGGTCAGAACCTCGGTCGGAGTCTCGCTGCCAGCGAAGCCCTCGTCGTCGTTCTCGTCGCGGACGTCCTTCTCCACCTTGGCGGCATGGGCCTTGGCGTGACGAGCCGATGCGGGCTCGTCGCTGATGGGCGCGACCACCGTGGTCATGTTGTCGTCGCCCTCGGGACCCTCGTGCGCAATGTCGGTCACGCGGTCGTCGCCCTCGGGGCCGCCCAGCACGGAGCGGGCGGGGTTGGACTTCTTAGCACCGGCACCACGCGAGCCGCGCGTCGTACGGCGGCGCGAACCCTCACCAGAGGTGGGCACGCGCTTGCCCTGAAGGAAGCGGATGGCGTTGATGACATCCATCTTCACAAACACGACCACCGCGGCGACGGCGAGCACGGCCGCGAGAACAAACGCGGCGATCGCTACGTAAAAGTAAACGTTTTCCATGTTCGCCCCTCCTTAATCCTCGGCGACGACGGCGTTGGAATACACCGTGGTGATCTTGCGCTGGACCTCGTTCTCCAGGCGCTGGATGGTCTCGTCGCGACGCTGCTCGGCGGCATCGTCCTTGGGCGAGACGGCCTTAAGACCCGCATCGACCTTCTTGTACAGCTTCTCGGCCTGCGACTTCTTAATGCCGGCGGCCTTGAACTTATCCATGTAGGTCTCCATGGCGTTGGAGATCAGCGCGTAGCTGTCCAGACGCACCGTCTCGTTGGACTCGCTGGCGATCTCGTCGGCCAGGTCCTCCAGGTTGCCCCAGTACTCCTTGTACATGGAATCGGAATCGTCGTCGGTCTTGACGGCGATGGCGATCTTGGTCGTGAACTGCGCAATGCCGTTGTAGATCTTGGCCTTGTCGTGGTTCTCGAACGACGAATCCTCCGCGGCGTTCTTAAAGTACTCGGCAGACGCCTTGATACGCGTGGTGCGGTTGGCGTCCTCGTCGTCCTTATTTCCGCCATAGGAGTAGAAGTACCAGTACAGGCGTCCCATCTCGTAGGACAGCTCCGAGAACCTGCTCGATTTTTCGAGCTCGGTCAGGTTCTGCTGGTACACGTCGTCGAGCTGCGCCTTCTCCTTGGTGGTGAAGGTGCCGTCGGCCTTGTAGGCATCGATGAGGCCCTCGTAGCCCTCGACGTCGCCCGGACGGTAGCCAATGGCGGCAAGGTAGGCCTTCTCGGCCTTCTCGGGAGCCGACTGGGTCTGGTCGCGGCCGAGCTTCATCTGGTAGTCAAACTTCTCGGTGATCGTGGACTCGCGCAGCGCCATGCTGCCAATGCCCACTGCCAGGCACACCACGCACGCGATAATGCAGCCAAAGAAGGTCTTGACCTTGCGGGCCTGCTTATCGCGGAACTCGCGGGTGAGCTCCTTGTAGATCTCGAGGTCGGCGGCCAGCTCGTCACAGTCCTGATAGCGGCGGGCGCGCTCGAGCTCGCAGCACTTGGGAATGATGACGTCGGCAAAGCCCTCGCCCACGTTCTCGTTTTTGGTGTGGACGTTGGGCAGCGGGAACTCGACCGGGGGCGCCTCGCCCACCAGCAGGTGCCACATGGTGGCGCCGATGCCGTAGATATCGGTACGGGCGTCGGTCTGCGCCTTGCCGTACTGCTCGGGCGCGGCGTAGCCCGTGGTACCAAAGGCGATGGTGTCCTTGCGGGCCTCGTCCTTGTACTCACGTGCAACGCCCAGGTCGATCAGCTTAATGTAGCCATCGGGGTGCAGCATGATGTTGGAGGGCTTCATGTCGCGGTAGACGATGGGCGGATCTTGGCGGTGCAGGTAGCCCAGGGCATCGCACACCTGCAGCATCCACTTTTGCACGTTTTCCTCGGACTGCGGACCCTCGCGGCGCACCACGTCGGCCAGGGACGTACCCTCGACGTGGTCCATGATGACGTAGATGAAGTCCTCGGTCTTTTCGATATCGACGATGTCGACGATATTGGGGTGATCGAGCTTGGAGAGCAGCTCGGCCTCGCTTGCCAGCGACTGCTCGATGGGGCGGCCGGTGGGGTCGGTCGCGTTGCGGTCGACCTCTTTGACGGCCCACTGCTTGTTGGTGAGCTGCAGGTCGGCGGCCAGGTAGACACGGCTCATGCCGCCCTTGCCGATCACCGACAGAATCTTGTAACGACCCTTGATGACGTCGCCCACGCGCTTACGGCGCGCGTCGACCTCTCGCCTGCTTCTGGTAGACGGCATGGGCTATCGACCTCCCTGAGGCTGGACGCGCAGCACCAGCGCGGTAACGTTATCGGCCTCTTTGCGATCCATGACGAGCTTGGCGGTATCGGCGATGCGCTGGGTGACGCAGCCGGGCTCAAAGCCTTCCTGCTCCTCGCGGTCCAGGTCGGCTGCGGTGCAGGCGGCATAGGCGCCGCGGCGACGCTCGGCATCCCAGGCGTTGGCGTCCAGAGCGTCGGGCCCTAGGCGACGACGAAGCTCGGTGTCGGTGAGCACGTGGCGGAAGCCATCGGAGCACAGCAGGTAGATGGCATCGCGATCGAGGTTGCCATGGATCAGGTCGGGCACGACCTCCTTGGTGGAGCCCAGGCACTGCAGCAGCACGTTGCGGCGCGGGTGCGTCAGGGCCTCCTCGGGCGTGATGCGACCGGCCTCGACCTCGCGGCGCACAAAGGTCTGGTCGACGGTGAGCTGATTGGTCGCCGACTCGGTAAGCTCGTAGGCGCGCGTATCGCCTACGTGCACGATGGAATAGCGGCCGCCGATGGCGAGCATGGCGGTAAGCGTGGTGCCCAGGTTCATGTGCTCGGCCATGCCGTAGCGGATCAGCGCCATGTTCATGTCCTGGATCAGGCCACCCCACTGGCCGTCGACGAAGCTCTCAAAGCCGCCAACGGAGCTTTCCATGGCCTCCAGGGCCACGGGCAACTTGTTGTCGAACCAGTCCGAAAGCATGCTGATCACGGCAGCCGAGGCGAGCTCGCCGCACTCAAGACCGCCCATGCCGTCGGCGACGGCGACCAGCGCCACATCGCCCACGGGGGTGGAGGCGACCTTGATCAGGTAGCTGTCCTGGTTGGATTCGCGCGTACGGCCGACGTTGGAATAACCGGCCCCTTCAAATAGCATCTGCGCTCCTTTCTCGAATATCTAGACGTGGGTCGCGCGCCCTTAGGCGGGCTGGACCTCGAATGCAAAGTTCTCATCGCTCATGCGCACGGTGTCGCCGTCGACGAGTTCGACCGGGAAGCCCGGGTCGATGCGCTCGTTGTTGACGAAGGTACCGTTGCGCGAGTTGTCGTCCTCGATCGTGCAGGTGTCGGGACCGGTGACAAAGATCGCGTGGCTGCGCGAAACCGTCGTGGAACCCTTGACCATAAACGAGCTGTGCTTGGACTTGCCCACCACAAAGCGACGGCCGCGGACCTCGAAGCGCTCACCGGTAGCGATGCGCGTGAGGAAGAAACGCAGGTGACGCTCGGGGGCTGCGGGCGCAGGAGCCGGTTCGGGCTTGGGGGCGGGCTTAGATGCCGGCTCGGGCTTGGGCTCAGGCTTGGGTTCGGGCTTGGGCTCGGGCTTGGGTTCGGGCTTGGGCTCGGGCTTGGGCTCGGGCTTGGCAGCGTGCGCATGAGCGCCATGGCGCTCGACCGTGTCCTTGGAGAACAGCGACTCGTAGCCCTCGGCGACCTTAAAGTCGATGGGGTTGAGCACGCCGGTACGGTCCTGGCGGGATTGGGCGATGGGCGCGTCGGCCAGATCGTCCTCGTCCTTGGGCGCGGGCTCGGGCTGGGGCTCCGGCTCGGGTTCGGGCTGAGGTTCCGGCTCGGGCTCGGGTTCCGGCTCGGGCTCAGGTTCCGGCTCGGGCGCGGGAGCCGGCTGCGGCTCGGGCTGCGGCGCGGGCGCGGGCTCGGTAGAAGAGATCGGCTCGTCCTCCAGATCGGAAAGAACCACCGTTCCCAGAATGGGGCCGGGTGCGACGCCGCCCAGGTCCTCGCCGTCATCGAGCACCGTGGTGCCGTGGTCGTCGCCGCCGTCGAGCACCGTCGTGCCGGCGTCCATGAGCATGGCGCTCGCGCTCACCTGCTTAAGGTGGCGGGAGAAGCCCAGGATATCGAAGGGGCCGGACTTCTTAAAGAATGCGCTAAACGACGACATGGCGTTCTCGGCGATATCGTCGGAAGGCTTGACCGATGCGGCGACCTGCTCAAAGAACACGCGAACGGCATCCAGGTTGGGCGTGAGGCCAACCATCGGCAAAAACACAAAGCGGCAGCCCGTGCCCGAGGCGTCCATAAACACCTCGTCGACCGCAAAGCGCAGGTTCATGAGCGGCAGCTGCGAGGCGATAAGGGTATCGAACGTGTTGGAGATGCTCTCGAGCAGCTCACAGGTCTCGGCGCCGTCGAAGGGACGCGCCAGGCGCTGCTCCAGCGTCTCGCCGGCAATGCGATAGCGCATCTCGAGCACGCCGTCGGGATAGCGCATGAGCGCGCCGGGCAGCAGGCAGCCCACGCTGCCGGAAGTCACGGCCTCGTAGAGGCGCTTGTCGAGCTGACGCTGATCGGCGACGACATAACCGAGCGCCATAGAACCGTCACGCTGTTGAATAACTCGTTTTTCCATTTCGCTAACCAATCGTCAGAACATGCGCGTCGCGCGCGCAAAACCAATAGGTACTCCGGCCGGCGAGCACAATGCGGTCGCCAAACTCCAGCGGGAACGTCCGCGGCCCGTCGCCTTCCCCGCTATCGAAGACGCAGGCGGGGCCTCCGCCCGTATCGCGCAGGACGCGTGTGCCGTGGGTGCTTCCGCCATCCTCTAAAAACCAGGTGTCGTCGAGCATGAACACGCGGCAGTGCAGACGCGAGACCACCGGGTCGGCCTCGATCGCATCGCAGCTGCTAAACCGCCCAATCGAGAATGGCCGATCCGCGTCCACGCACCACACGCCCAAGACGCAAGGGCCGTCACCGTCGGCCACGCGCACCAGACAGGCGCCGTCTTGCGCCCGCCCGTCGCCCGTATCGGGCGGCGCCTGGAGTTCCTGGGGCGTACGGGAACACAGCGTGCGGGCAAAGCGGTCGTCCAGGCAGCCAAAAGCCATGGTGCGAAAACACGCCGCCAAGAGCTCAGCGAGCGGGGCGCGTCCGCAGGCGGCCTGCTGCTCACCCCAGCGCACGACCTCGCGCGATTCGCATGCCATACGCAGCGGATCGATCTCGCGACCGGCGCGACGCTCGCTCTCCAGGCCGCGCAGCAGCTCGGGCCACGACGTGTGGAGCACAAAATCGAACAGCCCCGCATCGTCCAGGTCGGTCGCATTGCGCAGCATGTCGATAAGCGAAGCCGCCGCCCGCGAGAACACCGAGCTGTCGTCGGCATAGCCCTTACGCATGTCGGCCGCATAGCGGCTCGAGTGCATAAGGCGCGAAAGAGCCGCCGCGGTGCGCTTGCGCACGATGGGGTTGGTGTGGTTGATATACCTGCCGCGGGTGCCCACGAGCGCGTAGATGTGCTTATGGTTGCAGCCGCCGCACGTCAGGTCCCTGATGCTCTCGGCAAAGCGATAGAACGCACTGTCCCAGCCGTGCTCGTGGACACAATCGCAAACCTGAGAGGAACTCGCCATGAGGCCCCTTCCCTAACTCCCCCGGAGACCTCAACTCTAGAGGTCGCCGTGTTCCCTTGCTGTTGCACAACACCTTGGGAACAGTCCAGTAACTCAACGTTGCCGCCGGTCGGCGGCCCCTACAGCAGCGTGACCGGTGTCACCACATCCATCACGTGCCGATCCCCGACAAAATCGCCTTTAAGCCGCACATGGCGGCGGGCAAGATCATCAAACGCGACGGCCGCCTGCGATGCCAAAGGCCGGGCAGCCGGGTCTTCCGCCAGGCAGGCCAGAATGGCGCTGCGAACGTCGTCGGGGAGCTCCTCGTCCACCGCGATGGCGCTCGCCCCCGTGCTCCGGCAGGCCTCGAAAAAGTCCTTCCAGGCATTACCGCATGCACCGGCATCGGGAGCGCCCGCCAAATATGGCAGGCTACCGCAGAGCGCCTCGTGGGCAAGGACGCCGAGCGAGAACACGTCAGAGGCGGGCTGGGCGCGACGGGCATCGCCCTCGCCCATCAGCAGCTCGGGCGCAAGGTACCCCGGCGTCCCGTGCGGGCTGGCCCAGTAGGCGCCCTCCTCGTCCAAAAACGAGTAGTCCAGGTCGATAAGGGCCGCTTGGGGAATCTCGCCCAAAAGGTCGGCCGCCAGATCGAACGGGTCGCTCTCGAACACAATGTTGGAGGGCTTAAGGTCCTGGTGGACAAACGCTCCGTCAAACGCCTCCTGGGCCCGCGCCAGTGCGCCAAAGCACGAGGACACCAGCAGCAGCGTCTGGGCAAACGAGAGGCTGCGAACGCCCGTGGCGCAGGTGCGCACCACATCGGCAAACGACACGCCCGGAACCATGACGGTCACCACGGCAAGGACGGTATCGTCGCCGGGAAGGGCGACGAGCTCGTGGAAGAGCACGCGGGCCAGACCGTGCGAGGACGGCGTAAGGGTGCCGCCGGCATCGGCCTGCACGTCCAGAACGCGGCGGAAGAAATCCTCCTGGCGACGCAGGTGGGCGATATCGCCACGGATGAGCTTGAACGAACACGAGGTGCCGCGCAGGCCGTCTGCCGTGCAGGAACCGACAAAGACCTGCGAGCCGCCCGGCGCGCTCGTGACGAGCTTGAGGCCGTCAACGCCGGCCAGCCTGGCGATCATCTGAACCTTCGCGTCGACCGGAGCCGCCGCGATGTTCTTGTTCTCGGTCGTCTGATCCATCTTGTTAAGCACCTACCTTTCTTTGCTACCACTACCATGAAGGCAAAAACTCAAATGTTGTTGCGCAACATTGCCAAAAGGCGAAACTTTTTTGTTTTGCCTGCTTGACGCGGGCAACCGTCGATAAAAAAGCGGCCGGGGACGATGTCCACGGCCGCGCCGGGTTGCGGTATTGAGTTATTTCGCACGCCGAACCCTTTTGCCGGTCCCCTAGTGGGCCACCGGGGCAGCCTGCTCGCGCAGCACAAAGGTGAGTACGGCGGCGGCAATGGCAAACAGCGCCATAAAGACGGGGGTGCTGGTTGCAGAACCGATAGCGCTCATGGAGCTGGCGTACAGCAGCTCAAAGGCCAAGACAGAAAGCGTCATAAGGCCGCAGCCAGCGGGCAGCACGACCTTGAGGCCCTGGGTGAGGTAGAGCACGATGCCGGCGATTGAGGCAAGCATGCCGAGGGCCCAGAAGGCGGTGACGACCATCGAGATAAAGGCGATACCACCGGAGGAAACCTCGCCGTAGTTGGGGTTGGTGATGCCCACGACATGACCATGGCCCGAATCGGAATAATCGTCGCCGTAGTAGGAGTTGCTCAGCGAGTTCGCAAGGTCGGAAGCCGAATCGTACATACTCTGGTAGGTGACAGCGACCTCGCCGGCCTTGCCCAGGCTCCAAACGTTGTAGCTCTCGTCAAAGCCCAGAGTCGACGAATAGTCGGTGCTCTGGCCGGCGAGCTGGCTCAAGAAATTGGCACCCTGGCTCGCATAGCTCGAAGCCTGCACCACCGTGGGCGAGATGCTAAACCACGGCATAAACGACAGCACGATGGCGATGACCGCAAGCGCGCAGGGGATGATGCGAGCAATGGACAGGGCCGGGTGTACGGCAGAGGTAGGAGCTGCCGCATGTATGGCGGGCGCCGCGGCAAAGGCCGGCGCGGGCTGGGGCTGGGCGGCCGGCGCGGGCGCGGGGGCGGGCTGAGTCGCATGCTGGGGCTGAGCCGGAGCGGCGGCGTGCGCGGGGGCAGAAGCCGCCTGGATCTGTTGGCCGCAAATAGGACAGAAACGAGCACCGTCGTCGATCTTGGCGCCACAACCGGGGCAGAACATATCGGGTACCTCCTTGGGGTTAAACAACAGGTCGTGCGGACCCTTGGGGCCCGCACGACCATATTCACCGCTATCGCTCAAAAGTTGTTGCGCAACTTTCAAATTGTTTTTTGAGGTTCGTCCCCGCCGCCTCCGTCGAGGTCTAATCCCGTAGATTAGCCCAGCTTGTGGCCGCAGTTCATGCAGAAGGCGTGGCCCGCTTGAATGGGCGCGCCGCACGAGGGGCACGTCGCGGCGCCGTCGGCAGGGGCAACCTGGGGCTCGACCGGCACGGGAGCGGCCTGCGTCTGGCGCGCCAGCTCGGCCTTAATCTCGGCCATGGATTTGCCGCAACCCGAGCAGAACATAGACGACTGCTGCAGGCGGTTATGGCAAAACGGGCAATCGACAAACGCCGTGGCATAGGCAGCGGCCTGTGCCTGGCGCTCGAGCTCGTCGACCTGGGCCTGGAGCTGCGCGCGCTCGTTATCGATCGCGGCGATGCCGTCGTAGAGCTCCTCGCGGCCCTGGCGCAGCTCGGCGTTGTCCTTGGTCGCCTCGTACAAGCTGGCGCCCAGCTGGCCGGCAAGCTGCTGGCGACGCTTAAGGGCATCGTTCATCTGACTCTTGAGCCTATTGACCTGCAGGGCACGGTTGGCATCGGCTGCCGTACGGTCGAGCGACGCCTGCATTTCGTCAAGAAAACCCATGGTGGGTCCTTTCTCGTCTAGGTTTGGGGACACGGCGGGCCCCTCTCAAACGCGCCCATCATCGCACAGCAGCACGACGTCTGCACGCAAAACGGTGTTTTTCAACAGTGCCGCAACCGCGAATGAGAGAAACTAGCCATACTATTGAACATTGCGCGCGGAAGCGGACGGCAGTCGCGCCGCCGTCGTCCGCGCAACATCACGACTGATACCCAAGGGGGCGAAGATGGACAATCAAGGACAGCAGGAGCTCATCGTACTCGATACGTTTGAGCCCGCGGTTGCCTTTGATCCCGCCAAGCGCGACGAGTCGCGCCGCCGTTTCTCGATGTTCCTCGTCCAAAGCGAGGCCGGTCAGGGCGGCACGGGCGTAGTCCAGCGCGCCACCAACACCGCCGGCGAGATCTTTGCCATCAAACGCCTGCACGTGAGCGACACCACGGACGAGCGCGTCGCCGCCGGCATGCGTGCCGTGCTGTTCGAGGAATATCGCAACCAGCTCACCGTCTCGCACCTTAAAGGTTTTCCACGCGTATACGGCTACGGCACCAGCAACGGCGAGCCGCTCATCGTCATGGAATGGGTCGAGGGCTCCACGCTCAAGCACATCACCCCGCAGCTCCCCCACGAGGACGGCGGCGTGCGCGGCGACGCGGTAGCGGCCATCGGTGTGGCCGTGCTCTCCATCCTCAATAACGTACGGCACCTGGACACCGGCGTTGCCCACCGCGATATCTCGCCGCGCAACATCATGGTCGCCACGAGCGAGCGCTCGCTCCAAGACCAGCTCGCCACGCTCGACTTCGACATCCGCCTCATCGACTTTGGCAGTTCTACGGCGCTCAACCCCATCGACCCCACGTTTACCGTGCGCGCCGACGTCTGGCGCGGCGGCACGCCCGAGTACGCGCCGCCCGAGATGCTCACCCACGATATCGCGGGCATCGAGGCCAGGCGTCTGAGTCCCACCGTCGACATCTATGCGCTCTCGAGCGTGCTCTACGAGCTGTATTGTGGCCATACCCCGTTTAACCTGCAGGCGCTGGGGACCGCATCGCCCTACCGTGTCAAAACCGAAACGGCCTTTGAGGTGCCGCAGGCCCGCACGGCAGCCGATGAGGCGCTCATTAGCATCATCGTGGCGGGACTCGCCGTCGACCAGGAGCAGCGTCCCTCCGTCGAGCAGATGCTCGACCTGCTGCGCCGCTGGCAATCGAGCGAGCTGGGCGACTGGCCCACGCCTGAGCCGGTCTGGGGCATCAGGGCCATGGACGCCCAGACCACCTACATTGGCCCTGGAACAAGTATCGATGAGCCCGTGCCGGCCACGTTCGACACGGCGCAGCCGGTCATGTTTCCGCTGGACAACGACAATGTCGCCGCTCCGGTCGACCCGTTTGCAGCCGTACCCGATGCTGCTGCCGAAGGCGCTCCGGTCGACAACGGGCATCAGGACCGCGCGTCTTACCTGCCCGTACCGGTCGTGCTCGAGGCACCCCGGGCGGCCTATGGCGCCGATGCCGCTGTGTCGGCCGCCGCGTCCATGCCTGCCGCACCGGCGACGGCCACGGCGCCGAGCATGCGTGTGCCCGTGTCCTCAGCGGCCGATACCGCTGCGCCCGTCGCGCAAAATGCGATCTTCGGCGGCGCCGCGGCAGGCCCTTCCGCCTCCACCGCCTCTGCCGGCTTTTCCTCGGCAGCGCCCGCGGCACCTGCGGCAGTCGCGGCAACTAAGGCGGCCGCATCCGTCTCGCGTCGCGCCTTTTTGGCAGCGGGCGGACTCGCCCTTACCGCACTTGCCGGCGGCGGCGCCTTCCTGCTGACGCACAACTCGGACACCGGAAGCGACACCGCAGCTGCGACAGACGCCAAAAGCGAGGACAGCTCGTCCAAAAGCAAAAAGAACAGCGACTCCGATTCCTCGGACGACGTTTCGTCATCCAAAAGCATAAGCGTGGAGATGCGCTATGCCGCCCAAAGCGGTGACAAGTGGGGCTTGATCGACGACACCGGCGCCTGGAAGGTCAAACCGACCTACAGCGACATGTGCCTCTACGGGGCCGGCCTTGCCGCCGCGCTCGATTCCCCGAGCGGCATGTGGGGCTACATCGACCAAGACGGAAACTGGGCCATCGAGCCGCAGTTCTCGGACACCCGGCCCTTCAACGACTACGGCGCCGTCGCCCAAGACGCGCAGACCAGTTTTTGGGGCGTGCTCAACCGCCAGGGCAAATGGATCGTCGATGCCAAGTACTACGCCATGGGCGATATGGTGCTGGGCAACTTTGTCCCCTTCCGCTCGAGCAACGAAGAGGACAGCTGGGGCTACATCTACATCAAGACCGGCAAGCGCAACGACGTGCCGCCGACCTTTAGGGGCCTGGGCGGCTGGGATTCGGCAAACGGCCTGGGGCCCGCAACGCAGGACGGCACCACCTGGGGCTACATCAACGGCTACGGCCAGTGGAAGATCGAGCCGCAGTTTAAGGCAGCCCGCCGCTTTGCCAGCAACCGCGCCGCGGTACAGTTCGACGACGGCTCGTGGGGCTATATTCTGCCCGACGGCACGCGCGCGTTCTCTGCCACCTTTGCCGAGGCGCGTGAGTTCGCCAACGGCTGGGCTCCCGTCAAGGACCAGGCGACCGGCCTATGGGGCTGCTCGACGGTGAGCGGCGCTTGGCAAGTCGAGCCCAAGTTCCGCGCCATGGGCGATATCTTCTATACCTCGTCCGACGTCTTTTTGCCTGTGCAGGACAACGATAGCGGCAAATGGGGCGTGCTCGACGACGCCGGCGACTGGCGCGTTATGCCCAAATTCGACGCGATTATCTAGCGCCTGCACCCAAGCCCGTTTATAGCAATGTAAAGACGGCGTTGACGTGCATGTTTTATTCCGCCCAATCGGATATAGTAGGTCGGAACGTCAAATTGCACGCAAAACGCAACCCGCGTGCCGCAACCGCAAGGAGGGGACCAATGGATCGAGAGACACCGCGCTCCGTCATGTTCGACGATCTGCGCAAGTTCGGCGGGATCACCAATCGCGATACCGCCTGGATGCTGCTGCGCTCCACCCCTATGGCCGGCGGCAAAGCACCGCGCGACCGCGTGGACGAGCGAACGTTCCTATCGCGCGAGGTTGTTCACGCTCCCGTCGAGCGTCCGCGCCCCGAGCTGTTTGCCGATATCACCCAGACGGCCCAAAACATCACCGCTCGCCTGATCTCCAACCTTGGTGGCAATGAGATGGCTCGTGCCATGGTGGCGGAGCACTACAGCGGCGAGGCTGCCGACGCCATGCGCGAGTCGCTGAGCACCTATGGGCTCGACGACCGCATCTACCGCAACGCCTGCGACCGCATCGCCGCACCCGGCGCCACGGCCGCCGACTGCGCCCTGCCGCTTGTCACGCTGTTCGTGGCGTGCGGCTGCCTGTGCGACCCGCAAGCCGCCGTGCAGGTGACCGAGACGCTCATCGCCGACAAGATGGGCGGGCACTTCTCCACTACCGAGCTCAGCGTGGGCGAAGGCTTTACCGCAGCCGTCGAACCCGAGGTCAAGCATGCCGAGCGCCTGGGCCTCATCCGCATTGTGGGTAACGCCGCCAAGCCTCCGCTGTACCCGCTCAATGAGGGCGAGGGCGGTACCGTGATCGGTTCGCTCGCCACGGGCACCGGCGCCATCACCGATGTCGACCGCGATGTGTCGCGCCGCCACGCGCGCGTCTTTGCCAAGGACGGCTACTGGTACGTGCAGGGCTTGGGCTCCACCAACGGCACCGTGCTCATCTCGGGCGCCGACATGTCCCAGCACGTCGTCGAGCCGCCGCGCCATACGCGCAGGCCCGGCGTCGAGTACCCGCCCGTCCCCCTGTGGCACAGCGACACTATTTGCCTGGGTGCCACGACCCGTTTTTTGGTTATGAAACTCGCAATTTAATGTTGTGCCCGGCGCCGTATGTGGCGAACCGGGCACAACGTGTATTTGGCAAGAAGTGTTGCGTCCGTGGACGCAACACCACAAGATAAGGTCACCATGGCAGACACCACTCCGCAGCCCGATTCCCCGACAGTTCTCTTTCAGCTCGAATCGTTCGATACCGCCGCCCCCGTCAACCCCGCCGACGAGGAACTCGCTAAGCGCCGCTTTATGACGCTCATGGTCACGGCAGACCGCTCCTCGCACGGCAACACGGGTCTCGTGCTCATGGCGCACAACACCTCTGCCGAACGCTTTGCCGTCAAGGTGCTCTCGGACAACGCCCTCGTGCGCGCACTGGGCACCAGCACCCCGTCGCGCACGGCAGACGAATCCGCCATGCACCTAGCAAACACTGCCGCGCTTTTTGAGGAATACCGTAACCTCTGCCGTGTGTCGCACTTGCGCGGATTTCCCCATGTCTACGGCTATGGTACGTGCCAAGGCGAGCCGCTCATCCTTATGGAGTGGGTCGAGGGTACGTCGCTCGACAAAGCGACCAGCATGTTGCCGCACGACGGCGAGGGCGTAACCTGCACCGCCACCGCCTCGATAGGCTGCGCCGTGCTGGGGACCTTGCTGTCGACTCAAAATCTCGAGACGCCGCTCGTGCACCGCGACCTGTCCCCCGCGAACATCATGTTTCGCACCAACGAATTTGGCATCGAGGAGCAGGTGCAGGCGTTGGCGTTTAAGCCGTGCCTGGTCGACATGGGCTCCTCGGTTCCGGCCCTGGGCAGCGACACGCTCACGCAGCGCGCCGACATTTGGCGCTATGCCACGCCGGCATATGCCGCGCCCGAGATGCTCACCCGTGATATCCCCAACGTTACCGCGCTGCGCCGCTCGCCCGCCGTCGATGTATATGCCATCGCGAGCATCCTCTACGAGCTCTACAGCGGGCACACCCCCTTTAGGGCAGCCAGGCACCAAGCGCGTGAGGTCTGCTCGTATTACCTGCTCAAGACGCAAAACGAACCCGAGCCGCTCGTTGCCCACAAGGGTGACGACCAGGCTTTTGCCGACCTTATCATGTCGTGTCTCGCGACCGACCAGGCATCGCGCCCCAGCGAGCGCGAGTTCTACGAAGGCTTGCTGGCATTCGCCCCCGACCTGGGCGAATCGGCCGTGAGCACGCCGGGGCTCTCCAACCAGCCCATCAACATCGATGCCGGTGCGCACCTTAAGGTCGACGTCGCCGGCGACCGCGCTCGAGCGCTTTTGGAACAGGCCCGTCGCGACGCCATGACCCGTCGCCGGTTTATTATCGGCGGCGTTGTGGCAGTTGCCGCGGGGCTCGGCGTTATCGGAGCTGCGACCAACGGCTTTGGCATTCCCGATTACCTCGACGGCATTCGCGGCTCGCTCGGCGACTATACCTGGGAGCAGCTGCAGGAGATCTCACTCAAAATTAAGAGCGCCGAGACCCGTAGCGTAGCACGCGAGATTGCCAGGCGCTACCATCTGCTTGACGCCGACGGACGCATCCCCTATCCGTGCACCAAGCGCGTGAAGCTTACCAACGGGCTTGAGGTCGGCGCGCAGCTCGTGGGCATTCTCCACGACGAACTTTTGGACGGGACGGGCAAAGCCGGGCTGACGTTTATGTTTGACGGCGGCATCGCCGAGCGCGACGCTGCGAAGCAGCCACTCAACAGCGGCTGGGCAGATTGTGAACTGCGGGAATGGCTCGACAGCGACGGCATCAAGTTACTGCCCAACGAGCTTCGTGCGGTTATCAAAGCGGTCAAGAAGGTCTCGAATAACGCGGGCGCCGCGACTGATGCTTCATGCCTGAGCGAGCTGCCCGCGACTCTCTGGCTTCCCGCCATGGTCGAGCTCTGCGGCGATCAACCACCCGAGTCATTTGCCGAAGACTATCACTACCTGGCCGACATCTACAACGGCGAGGGCGAGGAGTACCAGCTGTTCCGCGAGCTTAAGGTGAGCCCGTATTCCACCAACTCGACCATGATTCGTCAATGGAAGGGCAAGGACACTTGCTGGTGGGAGCGCACGGTAAGCCCCGACACGTCCGACGAGAAGGGCACGCTCTACATGAACCGCGTGGGCTACGACGGCGACGTCTTTATGTACGCCACGCCTGTAAGCAAGCCGGACAAGCGGACCTGCGTGATCCCTGGGTTCTGTATCTAACAGGGATGCTGCCACGGCGAGACGGTCGGTCCCTCTCCAGCGTTCATCTCAATCTGTAACATCTAGAACCCAAATACCAGCCTAACTGTTACAGATCGAGACGTTGAGCTGTGGCTCGACGTAATGTCTAAATCTGTAACAGCAACTCGGCTAATACGGGGTTAGATGTTACAGAACGAGACAAATCTCAGCCCCACGAGACAACATCTCAATCTGTTAACAGTAAGGGGTCAAAAACCGGTCTAACTGTTACAGATCGAGATGTTGAGGTAACCACCAGACGGGTTATCTAAATCTGTAACAGTAACTCGGCAAAATCGGGGCTAGATGTTACAGATTGAGACGTTTGGGTCGTCACCAGGTTGTTTGTCTCGATCTGTAACAGTAAGGGGACGTTTTCCCTGCTAGATGTTACAGATTGAGACGAAGGGTGGGGATGGCGCACCAACCTGGCAGTCGGTCTCCCCTGCAACGGAATGTCATACATTTTCATCCCCACTGGACACCCCCAGGGGGTATGGGTGTATAGTATCGGCAGGTTAACATTTCCGACATTACCCCACAGAAAGGAGAAGCCATGGCTCAAGATAAGTTCGATGTGGGTGGCATGACGTGCGCCGCCTGCCAGGCGCACGTGGACCGTGCTGTCAGCAAACTCGACGGCGTCCAAAGCGTCGCGGTCAATCTGCTCGCCGGCTCCATGCTGGTCGACTATGACCCCGCACAGGTCACCCCCGACGACATCTGCACCGCCGTCGACCGCGCCGGCTACTCGGCATCGCCCGTCGACGCGGACACCGGCGCCGCCCCAAGCGGCAGCACGCAAACCAGGTCCGGCGCCGCCCATATGGAGTCGCCCACCAAAAAGCTGGAGGCCACCGCCTCCGCCATGCGCACCCGCCTCATCATCTCGATCATCTTCCTCGTCCCGTTGTTCTACATAGGCATGGGGCACATGCTCGGCTGGCCGCTGCCCGGCATCTTCACCGACCACACCCACAGCATGACGCTCGCGCTCACCGAGCTCGTCCTGCTCATTCCCATCGTCTACGTCAACGACGCGTACTTTATCAACGGCTTTAAATCGCTCGTGCACGGCGCGCCCACCATGGATGCACTCATCGCCGTCGGCGCCACCGCATCCATCGCCTGGTCGCTCTACGCCATGTTTATCATGGCCGACCAGCTGGCCGTCGGACAGGTCCACGAGGCTATGATGACGGGCATGGACAACCTGTATTTTGAGAGCGCCGGCACGATCCTGTCGCTCGTCACCGTGGGCAAATACCTCGAGACGCGTAGCAAGTCCAAGACCGGCGGCGCCATTGAGGCGCTAATCGACCTGGCGCCCAAGACCGCGACCGTCGTGGCGGAGGACGGCACCGAGACCACCGTCGACGTCGACGCCATCCTGCCTGGCCAGGTGCTGCGCGTGCGCCCCGGCGAGTCCATCCCCGTCGACGGCGTGGTGCTCGAGGGTGCCTCGGCTGTGGACGAAAGCGCACTGACCGGCGAGTCCATCCCCGTGGAAAAGACCGCCGGCGACACCGTCAACGCCGCCACGGTCAACCGCACGGGCTCGTTTACCTTCCGTGCCACGCGCGTGGGCGCCGACACGTCGCTCGCCAAGATTATCCAACTCGTCGAGGATGCCAACGCCACCAAGGCGCCCATCGCCCGCATGGCCGACAAGGTCGCCGGCGTGTTCGTGCCCGTGGTGTTTGTCATCTCGGCCGTAACCTTTGTGGCATGGATGATGCTGACCGGAAGCGTCAACGAGGCGCTCACCTCCGCCGTCGCCGTGCTGGTGATCAGCTGCCCGTGCGCGCTGGGCCTGGCCACGCCCGTCGCCATTATGGTCGGCACCGGCAAGGGCGCCGAGATGGGCATTCTGTTTAAGAGCGCCGAGGCGCTGGAGAATCTGCGCAGCGTGGGTACCGTGGTGCTCGACAAAACAGGCACCGTCACCCGCGGCAAGCCGGCTGTGACCGACATTGTGGTGGCCAAGCGCGCCGACGGCACGCCCGCCATGAGCGAGAAGGCGCTGCTGAAGCTCGCGGCAGCGCTGGAGCGCCAGAGCGAGCACCCGCTGGCCGAGGCGATTATGGCCGAGTGCGAGGCACGCGGCATCGTCGCGCGCATGGTCGAAGACTTTGCCGCCGTGCCCGGGCGAGGCGTTACGGCACGCGAGGGGCAGAATACCATCGCGGCCGGCAACGTGCGTCTGATGAACGAGCTGGGCGCGGAGGTGCCCGCCGGTCTTGCCGAGCAATTTGCCACCGAGGGCAAAACACCGCTGTTCTTTGCCAAGAACGGCGAACTTGCCGGCACCATCGCCGTGGCTGACGAGGTCAAGGAGACGAGTGCCGAGGCCGTTACCGCGCTGCGCTCGCTCGGCGTCGACGTGCGCATGCTCACCGGCGATAACCGCGTGACAGCCGAGGCCATCGCCCGTCGCGTAGGACTGAACAGCGAGCAGGTCATCGCGGACGTTCTTCCCGCCGACAAGGAGCGCCACGTGCGTGAGCTGCAGGACGCGGGCAGCAAGGTCGCCATGGTGGGCGACGGCATCAACGACTCCCCCGCCCTGGCGCGCGCCGACGTGGGCCTTGCAATCGGCACCGGCGCCGACATCGCTAAGGAAGGGGCAGATGTGGTGCTCATGCGCAGCGACCTCATGGATGTCGCCCGCGCCATCGAGCTTTCGCGCGCCACGATCCGCAATATCAAACAGGACCTGTTCTGGGCGCTGTTCTACAACGGCATCGGCATTCCGCTCGCCGCGGGCGTGTTCTTCCCCCTCACCGGCTGGCAACTCTCGCCGATGTTTGGCGCCGCAGCCATGAGCCTGTCGAGCGTCTGCGTCGTAAGCAATGCCCTGCGCCTGCGAACCTTTAAGCCCAAGACGGCGCGCTGAGGCACCCGACCTTGCCCCTCAAACCGTCGCTCGCGTACCCAAGTACGCTTCGCTCCTCTTTCGGGGCAATCTCGGGCACCTCAGCGTGCCTTTAAGATGGCTCTGTTTACAACTAAACTGTCAGATAATCTCAATCGATAAGGAGACAACCATGAACTACATCATTAAGACTTCCGGCCTTATGTGCGGCCATTGCGATGCTACCGTGGAGACCGCGCTGCTCAAGGTGGCCGGCGTGACCGACGCCGATGCCGATCACGAGACCCAGACCGTCCAGGTGGAGTGCGCCGACACTGTGACCGCCGAGCAGCTCGCCGCCGCCGTCGAGGCCGCCGGCGAAAAGTTCCATGCCCTATCCGTGACCGCCGCGTAGCAGCTGCCACCTGCCTCCTCAGAAGTTGCGGTGAAATAGTTCCGGTTTAAACGCTTCAAGCCTTCAATCAGGAACTATTTCACCGCAACTGATGGGGGTATCCGGAAGATCGATCAGAAACGAGGACCCGCCATGATGGCAGACCATAAATCGGTGACCCGCATGCTCAAGACGGCGCGCGGCCAGATTGACGGCATCTTGAGGATGGTCGAGGAGGATCGCTACTGCGTCGATATTTCCACGCAGCTCATGGCCACGCAGGCGCTCATCGCGCGCATCAATGCCGACGTGCTCAAGGCCCATATCGAGGGCTGCGTCACCTCGGCCATCGAATCGGGCGACGAGGAGCTCAAGGCAGCCAAGCTCGCCGAGATCGAACGCGTCGTCGACAAGCTCTCCAAGTAATTGGGGCATTGGGGACAGGTACGTTTGCACCACATTGGTGCAGATTAACCTGTCCCCCTTGCTCTAAATCGGGTATAAAGGCGTGCAGCATATCGAATGAAAGGCAGTGTGCATGAATGACTTTATGAAGGGTCGCAACGGCGCCGATGAACTCACCATCGTGATGGGCTTTGCTGGAATCGTCATCGCGATGATCGGATCGATGGCCCGTATCCAGTGGCTCAGCTGGATCGCCATCGCCGTGATCGTGCTCGGCGTGCTGCGCGGCCTGTCCAAAAACATCGACGCGCGCCGCAAGGAGAACGATGCCTTTGTCACGGCGACTGCAAACGTCCCCGGCCTAGGCAAGTTCGTCGCCAGCTTGGGCGGCGGAGCCGCAGCGGCCAGCACCTCGCGCGCAGCTGGAACGAGCAAGGAAGACTTTGAGCGTGCCAAGCGCACGGCCAAGAAGATGTGGAAGGGCCGCAAGACCACGGCGTACCTCAAGTGCCCCAACTGCGGTCAGATGCTGTCCGTCCCCAAGGGCAAGGGCAAGATCCGCGTCACCTGCCCCAAGTGCCACGCCAAGATGGAGACACGCTCCTAGCCGCTACACCATAGGACAAAATAAAAGCCGAGGCCTCGTGTTGAGACCTCGGCTTTTTGCATGGGACGACATCATTCGATAAAGCTGTTGCCCCGTCACACCAGCGCCTACGCTACGCCATCGCGGGCAAGTTCCTCGGCCAGCGCCTCTGCCGGCATGGCCATAATCGCGTCAAGCTCGGCATCCACCTCGGAGATGCGCTTCACCTTCAGCTTGCACGCCAGGTTGCCGCGGTACATCACGTGCATTGGTTCACGCAGGGCGCGCAGGTCATCGAGCGGGTTCTCGCGCGTCACCAAAATGTCAGCCGCCTTACCGCACTCGATCGTGCCCGTCTCACCGCCCAGGCCCAGCAGCTCGGCATTGACCTGCGTGGCCGTATGTAGCGCAAACGCATTGCTCACGCCAACGTACTTGGCAAAGTAAGCCACCTCGCGCCACATGTCGTACTGCGTCACGAACGGGCAGCTCGAGTCCGTACCCAGGCCCACCTTGACGCCGGCATCCAGGGCAGCGCGAGCACTCTCGATAATGCCCGAGCATACGATGTCGCCGTTCTTCTTTTGTGTGTCGGTCGAATGGGTCTTCTCCGGATCGAGTAGCACAAACGGCAGCGCTGGGCTGATTGTGCAGGTCACGCTCGGCGCGCGGCCCTCAAGCTGGGTACCCGCGGCACCGTGATACAGATCCAGAATCTCCGGGGTCATCGGAGCGCCGTGCTCAATCGTATCGACGCCGGCCTGGAGTGCAGCCTTTACGCCCTCGGTGCTCTCGACATGGGCCATGACCGGCAGGCCTACCTCATGCGCAACCTTACACGCAGCCGTGGCGACATCGACCGGCATCCTCAGCACGCCGGGCTCGCCCACCTCCGTCGCGTCGAACACGCCACCCGTCACGAACAGCTTAATGACGTCGGCGCCGCGCGCGTACAGGTCGCGCACCTGCTCGGCCGCCTCGACGGGGGTATTGGCAACTTGCGCAAACAGGCCTGCGCCATGGCCGCCCGGCACCGTGACGCCCGTGCCCGGCGCCACCAGGCGCGGACCCTGATACTTGCCAGCGTCGATGGCATCGCGTACGGCGATGTCGGCAAACAGCGGGTCGCCCGCGCCGCGCACCGTGGTCACGCCGCTTGCCAGCTGCTGCTGGGCGCTGCCCTTGAGGATGTGGCGGACGATGGCGCGGCCCACGGGGTTGTCGAGCTTCTTCATGAGCGCGCCCGCATCGCCCGCCGAAACCGGCTTGCCAGAGCCGCACAGATGCACGTGCATGTTGATGAGGCCCGGCATGAGGTACGCGCCTGCCAGGTCGATGACCTCGGCACCCGCCGGCGCCTGCGCCACGGCACTCGGGCCAATCCAGGTGATGACGCCGCGTTCAACAACCACGGCCATATCGGGCTGCGGCTCCATATGCTCCGAACCATCCAGAACGGTCGCATTGATAAACAACGTGGGACGATCGGCAGTCGCCATATCGGGCTCCTCCCCCCTCGATTAACATGAACATTTGTTCATTATCGCCCAGCGCGGCGGGGTTGATGTGGACATATCGGTTAACGGAGAGAAGAGGGGGCGAAGGGATGGGCGCGACCGATACGAACTCCGCCCCAGCCGTGACCGCGACCACGAAACACCTCGATCCGTAACAGGAGGACCTGGTTTTGTCCGCCAGGTGTTACAGAACAAGATCTTTCGGCAGGGACCCAGCCTTTGTCTCGATTCGTAACAGGAAGACCGGTTTTCAGCCGCCAGGTGTTACAGATCGAGACAAACCCTCTCAGTGCCCATACCACTGACGCTTCCATTCCTCAGCCAACTCAGCCTGCTGCGGAATACCCGCCAGCCTCATCTTCTCGACCAGCCTCCCCGGGTCCTTGAGCTCATCGAACGTAAACCGAAGCACCTTGTGCCCGAGCATCGTTAGATGGGATTCTCGCTGACGCTCCGCCACAAACGGGTCGACGGACTTCCGGTCCTCGCCGGCCTGCAGTGTATACTTCCCCTTTCCGTCGAGTTCGCCGATCACGCACGTCCCGTCCTCGAGCGTCCAGAAGTAGTCGACGCGAAACACCTGGCTCGGATCGAGCGGATCGCGAAATTCCACTTGCAACTGTGGCGCTGGAAAGCCGTACGCAATAAAGAACGCCCGGAAGCGAGACTCGCCGCCGTTTTCGGACAGCCCGTCCGCATGCGACGCGATCACCTGCGCCCTGCGATATCCACGCCGACCATCGCAATCGGCGCGAAGCCGCCCGCACAGTTCGTCGCGCGACGAACCCTTCGCCCGCAAGGCAGAATCGGCAATCGCCAGCCCATACGAAAACGGCGCCCGTAGCAGGCAATCCTCCACCGTGCGCCAAAACGGCGTCACCCGCACACCGTCGACACGCTCAAGCGCACCCGCCATCTGCGGGCGCAGCAACCTGCACCCACCGCTCAGCGCCGCGGTGCAGCCCGTCTTAACAAGAAAACGCAGACCGAGCAAATCATTCGGCACTTCCAAGCCCCACAGAAGAGCCGCGTCATATCCCCAAAACGCCCAATCGGGATGAAACTCCGCAAGCCCCTTGATGGTCCGCAGCGATCGCTCCGACGGCGTCAGCGCATCCCAATCATGCTGAAAACAGAACAGGTGCGGCTCGGGCTCCGCGATATCATCGGTTCCCACATGACGCCGCAGCCACATGAGCTCGGCATTGTTATGGGTTACAAGCAACGCTCCCTGCTTGGTCGCATCCTTCAACCGGGCGAGCATCCTGTTCCGCGCCAACGTGTTGCGAGTCGCATGCCTATACTTGCAGACGGTATTGGACACTTCCATCACCACCAAATCTGACAAACGAACCATCACCGCCGTTGCCGCTGCCGACAAACGTCTCAATCTGTAACAGGAAGACGGTCTTTGTGCCTCTAGTTGTTACAGATCAAGATCTTTCGGCAGCGGTCCAACCCTTTGTCTCAATCTGTAACAGGTGGACCGGTTTTTAGCAGCTAGATGTTACAGATTGAGATAATTCATCGGCAGCCAACCTTCCGTCTCGATCTGTAACAGTTACGGACCTGAATCGCCTCCAGATGTTACAGATTGAGACAAACCGGCAGCGGCCCCATCCCCTAATCCCATTCCTGCTCGTAAATATTGAGAGACTTCACGTACCGTCCCCGCGCACCCATGGTGTCGCGAATCAGCCGTAAGAAGAAGCTGATGCACGAGGTATCGAAACCGTCCTCCAGGTCCTCTGGATGCACCGCGCCCGGTCCATCGACTGCCGTGTCGCACAGGCGCGCGACGTCATACAGATAGAGCTGGCCCGCCGTTAACCAGACATCGTCAACACAGGCGACACGCACCGCAATCGCACCATCGCGCCAGTGCTCTTTTTGCACGATATGTGGGTCGTAGACATCAAAACGACGGTCGGTGCGCGTGTCGCGCAACGCGACCATACCAGTCGCAGGATCCTTGTCCAAAATGCCAAAGCGCGAGAAATACTGCGTGTCGCGCACCTGTTCGAGCCGCCTGAGCGAAGCAGGCGAAAGCGACGCCGGCGGCTCGTCCACATACAGCTCAAGCAGCGTCTTGCCATGGTAATAGGGACGCTCGAACAGCAGCCAATCGGTAAATGCCATGTTATAGGCCATGATTTCGCTTTGCGATGGTTCTTCGCAATAGCTGAGCCATGGATCGACTATCACTTCGAACTGTGTGCGCGCCGACTCCAAAAACTGAAACTTGCGCAGCATCCAAAACTGGGCCATGTCGGCAATATCGTCACCGACGGCCTCGGTCAGACGTCCCCGGTCAAAAACTTGGTCAGTCATGACATCCTCCTCAAACTGATGGACCTCAATTTGAGCTTACGGAGAGGGCGAGCAACCGAGGCAAGCGCGGGCAAAATAGGCCTTCGGCTGCAAACCAGATGCTAACCAAACACTTGACGGGACACTTGACCGATACGTTATACCGAAGCAAAACCCCAGTTAAACATAGACAAATAAACAGAGATTTTGAGCTTGCCAGCCGCAGCCATCACGAAAACAGCAAGGCGCCGCGAGCCCGCACGTCAGCAAATGAGCAGTCATACGTTAAGAGTGTCCCCGACGACTAGACAAAAAAGCGCGTCCCCAATGACTAGTCGTTGGGGACGCGCCTGAATGACTACCTTACAGCCTCAAGGCCTCGGCGACCTCGGCCGCGCAGGCGAGGGCATCGGCCATGGCGCTCACCACGAGTGAGCTGCCGTTGCGGGCGTCGCCGGCCACATACACCGGCGCGGCATCCGCGGCGACGCCGTCGACGCGGGCCGCAAGGTACGAGCCCTCGGCAGCCATCACCGGCAGCGGACGACCAGCGGTGGCAACAGGCACGCCAACGGCGTCGAATACGCCATGCTCGGGACCCGTAAAGCCGCAGGCGATGAGCACCAGCTGGGCCGGCACCTCGTGCTCGGAGCCCGCAATGCGCTCGGGCTTGCCGGCCGACCAATCCAGATCGACCACGCGCAGGCCCGCGGCCGCGCCCTTCTTGTCCAGCAGCACCTCGAGCGTGTCCACGCCCCAGGCACGCATCTCGCCGCCCATGGCAGCGATAGCCTCCTGCTGACCGTAGTCAGTCTTCTTAACATTGGGCCACTGCGGCCAAGGGTTGCTCGCCGCGCGCTTGTCGGGCGCGGCCGGCAAGAACTCAAACTGGCGCACGCTGCGCGCACCCTGACGCACCGCGGTACCCACGCAGTCGTTGCCGGTATCGCCGCCGCCAATGACCACGACATCCAGACCGCGCGCGTCAATGGCGGGCTCGCCGCCGTCGAGCACCGAAACGGTCGAAGCCGTCAGGTAGTCCACGGCGTACACCACGCCCGGGGCGTCGATGTTGACAGCCGAAAGCCCACGCGGAGCACGGGCGCCAGCAGCCACCACAACAGCGTCGAAGTCATCAAGCTTGGCAGCGACCTTGGGGTCGCTCACGTCGGCACCCAGCTCAAACAGAATGCCCAGCTCACGCATGAGCGCAACGCGGCGCTCGACCACGGACTTCTCGAGCTTCATGTTGGGGATGCCGTACATGAGCAGGCCGCCCGGGCGGTCGTCGCGCTCAAACACCGTCACGCGGGCGCCGCGGCGAGCGAGCTCCCATGCGGCCACCAGGCCAGCAGGGCCAGAGCCCACCACGGCAACCGTGGGCGCGCCCTCCCCCGCCGGCTCAAAGCGGCGCGGACCGCCGTTGGCCCACTCGTGATCGCTGATCGCACGCTCATTGTCGTGAATCGTCGTGGGCTGACCGTCGACTGAACCCAGATTGCACGCGGCCTCGCACAGCGCCGGGCACACGCGGCTCGTGAACTCGGGCATGGGCGAGGTGAGCGACAGGCGCTCGGCGGCCTCGTCCCAGCGGCCGCGGTACACCAGCTCGTTCCACTCGGGAATCAGGTTGTGCAGCGGGCAGCCGCTCGGGCGCGCCTTGCCAAAGCTCGCGCCCATCTGGCAAAACGCCACGCCGCACATCATGCAACGGCTCGCCTGGGCGCGGCGCGCGTCGTCGTCGAGCTCCACGTACAGCGGATCGAAATCGCGGCTGCGCTCCTCCACGGGGCGAAGCTCGTGGGTCACACGATCGATATCAAGAAAAGCACCGGGCTTACCCATGGCACTTACGCCTCCTTCTTGGTCGAAGCAACAGAGCTGGCAGCCACGGACGCAGCACCCGCAGCACCGCCCGCAACATCGAAGCGAGCAACATCCGCGGCGCTCGCGCGACCGGTCACAACGTCAAACGCCAGCTCCTCAGCCTGCGCATGCGTCTTGCCCACGGCCTCGGCCGCAGCGACAATCGCCAGCACGCGTTCGTACTCGGTCGGAATGACCTTCACAAAATGCTTGCTCATCGTCTCAAAGCTGTAGAGCAGCTTAATGCCGCGCGGGCTCTGCGTCGCGTCCACGTGCTCCTGGATAAGCTCGCGAATCTGCGCCAGCTCGCCGGCCGTCGGGGCCTTGAGCTCAACGCTCTCGTGGTTCACACGGGCATCGAGCGTGCCGTACTGGTCAAAGACATAGGCCACGCCACCCGTCATGCCAGCGGCGAAGTTCTGCCCGACCTCGCCCAGGATGAGCGCCAGACCACCCGTCATGTACTCGCAGCCATGGTTACCGCAGCCCTCGACCACCACAGTGGCGCCGGAGTTGCGCACGCCAAAGCGCTGGCCGGCCAGGCCGTTAATGAAGCCGCGGCCGCTCGTGGCACCAAAGAACGCAACGTTGCCCACGATGATGTTCTCGTCGAACTTGTAGGTCGCATGCGGGTTGGGGCGCACCGACACCTCGCCGCCCGAAAGGCCCTTGCCAAAGTAGTCGTTGGCGTCGCCGCACACGTTGAGCGTAATGCCGCGCGGCAGAAACGCGCCAAAACTCTGACCGGCCGAACCGTCGCAATCGATGGTAATGGAGCCGGCGGGCAGGCCCTCGGGATGCGCCTTGGTCACCGCGTTGCCCAGGATAGTGCCCACGCAGCGGTTGACGTTGGCGATATCGGCGCGGAAGCGAATCGGACGCAGGTGCGCACGGGCATCGGCCGTATAGGGCACGAACAACGTGGAGTCGAGCGTCTTGTCGAGCTCGCTGTCCGCAGCCATCTGGGGCAGGAAGTGACGGCCGTCGGCACCCGGGATATGGGCACCGAACTCGCAGGTCGCGCTCGCCAGCACGGGCGACAGATCGAGCAGGTTTGCCTTGCGGTTGCCCGGGACCTCGACCTGGCGCAAGCACTCGGGGTGGCCGACCATCTCGTCGACGGTGCGGAAGCCCAGGCTCGCCATGACCTCGCGCAGCTGCTCGGCAACAAAGAGCATAAAGTGCTCAACGTGCTCGGGCTTGCCGCGGAAGCCGCGACGCAGGCGGCAGTTTTGCGTAGCGATGCCGGCCGGGCAGGTGTCCTGCTGGCAGTCGCGCTGCATGAGGCAGCCCATGGAGATGAGCGGCATAGTAGCAAAGCCAAACTCCTCGGCGCCCAACAGGCAGGCGACGGCGACGTCGGTGCCGTCCATGAGCTTGCCGTCGGCCTCGAGCACCACGCGGGAGCGCAGGCCGTTTTGCAGCAACGTCTGCTGAGCCTCGGCAAGGCCAAGCTCCAGCGGCAGGCCCGCATGCCAGATGGAATCGCGCGCCGCGGCACCCGAGCCGCCATTGTGGCCGCTGATCAAGATCTTGTCGGCAGCGCCCTTGGCCACACCGGTGGCGATGGTGCCGACGCCGGCCTCGCTGACCAGCTTGACCGACACGCGCGCGCCGGGGTTGGCGTTCTTAAGGTCAAAGATCAGCTCTGCCAGGTCCTCGATGGAGTAGATGTCGTGGTGCGGCGGAGGCGAGATCAGGCCAATGCCGGGCGTGGACTGACGGACCTCGGCGATCCAGGGATAGACCTTCTTGCCGGGCAGGTGGCCGCCCTCGCCGGGCTTGGCGCCCTGGGCCATCTTGATCTGAATCTCAAAGGCGCTGCAAAGATAGCGGCTCGTCACGCCAAAGCGCGCGCTTGCCACCTGCTTGATCGCGGAGTTCTTGGAGTCGCCGTTGGCCAGCGGGGTCTCGCGACGCGGATCCTCGCCGCCCTCGCCGGAGTTGGAGCGGCCGTGCAGGCGGTTCATGGCGATGGCCATGCACTCGTGTGCCTCTTTGCTGATGGAGCCGTACGACATGGCGCCGGTGTTAAAGCGGCGGACGATGTTGAGCGCGGGCTCCACCTCGTCGAGCGAAATCGGCGTGCGGCCGCTGCCGTCAAAGTCGAGCAGGTCGCGCAGGCGCACGGCACGACCGGTGCGGTGCAGGCGGGCGCTGTACTCCTTAAAGGTGTCGTAGCTGTCCTCACGGCAGGCGGTCTGCAGCAGGTAGACGGTCTGAGGGTCGATCAGGTGATCTTCGCCACCGAACGGGCGCCACTTGGTCAGGCCCAGTGTGGGCAGCTGATCGGGAGCCGGACTCTTAAGGATGGCAAGCGCGGCGTCATAGCGCTCATTCTGCTCGCGCTCGACGTCCTCGACACCCATACCGCCCACACGGCTCACCGTGCCGGCGAAATACGCGTTGACGAACTCCGGCGTAAAGCCAACGGCCTCGAAGATCTGCGCCGAATGGTAGCTCTGCACCGTGGAGATGCCCATCTTGGACATGATGGAGACGATGCCCGCCGTCGCGGCCTTGTTGTAGTTGGCGATGCCTTGCTCGGCCGTCACGCCCAGGTCGCCGCGTGCTGCCAGATCGCGGATGCACACATGTGCGTTGTACGGATAGATGCCGCTCGCGGAGTAGCCCACCAGCGCCGCAAAGTCGTGCGGGGACACGGCGTCGCCGCACTCCACCACGATGTCGGCAAAGGTACGCACGCCGGCGCGGATCAGGTGGTTGTGCACGCAGCCCACGGCAAGCAGCGACGGCACGGGCACCTCGCCCGTGGCAGCACGGTCGCTCAGCACCACGATGTTCACGCCATCGCGGACTGCGGCCTCAACGTCCTCGGCAAGCTGCTTGAGCGCAGTCTGCAGCGCGCCCTCGCCGGCATCGCGGCGGTAGACGGCACGGAAGCGGCGGGTCTTAAAGCCCACGCGGTCGATGGCGCAGATGCGGTCGAACTCCTCCTCGTTGAGCAACGGGCGCTCCAGGCGCACCAACTGGCAGGCGGTGCGGGAGTCCTCGAGCAGGTTGCCGTGGTTGCCCAGGTAGAGCGTGGTCGAGGTGACCATATGCTCGCGCAGGGCGTCGATCGGCGGGTTCGTGACCTGGGCGAACAGCTGATAGAAGTAGTCGTAGAACGAGCGCGTCTTCTTGGACAGACAGGCCAGCGGCGCGTCGATGCCCATCGAGGCAAGCGGGGCCTTGCCCTGCTGGGCCATGGGGCGCACGACCTCGTCGACGTCATCCCAGTGATAGCCGAGCTTGGCCATGCGCACGGCAGCGGGCACCTCGGCATCCTCGGCGGGCGTCTCCGCGGCGGGCTTGTCGAGCGCGTCGACCGTCAGCGTCTCCTCGGCAATCCAATCACGGTAGGGCTTTTCCTTGGCGTAACGGGCACGCAGCTCGTCGTTGTAGATCACGCGGCCGCGGGCAAAGTCGACCTCGAGCATCTGGCCCGGTCCCAGACAGCCGCTCGTCAGGATGTTCTCGGGGCGCACCTCGATGGTGCCCACCTCGCTCGCCAGCATAAAGCGGCCGTCGCGCGTCACGTAGTAGCGGGCCGGGCGCAGGCCGTTGCGGTCAAGGGCGGCACCCAGGGTGCGGCCGTCGGTAAAGGCGATAGCGGCCGGACCGTCCCACGGCTCCATAAGCATGGACTGGTAGGCGTCGTAGGCGCGGCGCTCCTCGCTCAAGCTGCCGTTGTGGTCCCACGGCTCGGGCAGCAGCATGGATGCGGCGCGCGTGAGCGGACGACCGTTCATAACCAGGAACTCGAGCACGTTGTCCAAAATCGCGGAGTCAGAGCCCTCGCGGTTGATGATGGGCATCACGCGCTCAAGATCGTGCTGCAGCACGGGGCTGTACAGGTTGGGTTCGCGGGCGCGGATCCAGTTGACGTTGCCCTTGAGGGTGTTGATCTCGCCGTTGTGGATGATAAAGCGGTTGGGGTGCGCACGCTCCCAGCTGGGCGTGGTGTTGGTGGAGTAGCGCGAGTGGACGAGCGCCACGGCCGTCTTGACGGCGGCGTCGTTGAGGTCGATAAAGAAGCGGCGCATCTGCGTGGCGACGAGCATGCCCTTGTACACGATAGTGCGCGAGCTCATGGAACACACGTAGAAAATCTTGTCGCGCAGGGCGAACTCGGCGTCGGCCTTCTTCTCGATGGTGCGGCGGCACACGTACAGGCGGCGCTCGAAGGCGTCACCGGCGGGCGTGTCGTCGGGGCGGCCCAGGAAGGCCTGCAGGATGGTGGGCATGCACGCGCGGGCCGTCTCGCCCAGGTCGTGCGGGTCGACGGGCACCTCGCGCCAAAAGAGCAGCGGCACGCCGGCCTCGGCGCAGCCCTCCTCAAACACGCGACGGGCATCCTCTACGCCCTTGTCATCCTGCGGGAAGAACAGCATGGCCACGCCATAGTCGCCCTCTGCCGGCAGAATCTGGCCGCACTTTTGAGCCTCTTTGCGGAAAAAGTGATGCGGAACCTGGAACAGGATGCCGGCGCCGTCGCCGGTGTTCTTCTCGAGTCCGGTGCCGCCGCGGTGCTCCAAGTTGACCAGAATGGACAGCGCGTCGTCCAGAATCTGGTGATGGCGCTCGCCGTTGATATCGGCAAGCGCACCGATGCCGCATGCATCGTGGTCGAATTCGGGGCGATAAAGGCCCTGCTGCTGAGCGGAATCTGCCTGCATCGCGATCCTCCCCTAGATATTAGACAGTCAGTTGA
>CAKUHA010000011.1 GCA_934655755.1 uncultured Collinsella sp. | reverse complement strand
TTAAGTTTGTCGCGAGTTCCGCACGCAAAGGAAAGCACTTAATGTGCTTTCCGTCTTGCGCAGGACTGTAGAGCAGCAAACTTAACCCGCGCCCCACAGCCCCGGAGACCCTCCCGGACAGCCCCAAAATTTTTTTCAAAAAAGTTGTTGCGCGCCGGACAGACTTCTGTGTATACTAATCCCCGCAGCGCACGCGAGCGGAAACAAACGCGAACGACTGCCTGGGGAGTTAGCTCAGTTTGGTTAGAGCGCCGGCCTGTCACGTCGGAGGTCGCGGGTTCGAGCCCCGTACTTCCCGCCAACGCAATTAAAGCCACGTCTTCGGACGTGGCTTTTTGCGTTTAATAGGACATTGATCCCATCGGTCTTTCATCTCAGATCACATCGCCTCAATCTGTGGCAAAGCACAACTGATATATATGTTCAAACAAGGCGTTTGTTGCGCAACACCTGTTTAATGGGGCAGGGGGTTAGGTTATACTAAGTTTCACTGTAGGCCGTTTTTGATGCAATCGACTTCAGGCGCGGCATCCAGTGGGCACCCGATTTGCTATTCGGTTGTCCTGGCGATCGTTTGGCGTCTCGGCGTAAGCTCGGCCCCGGAGCCCGTTCGAGCTGTTCCTATTCCTTGAAAGGGGAAAAATGGACATATCGAGAAAGACTGACTATGCCCTTCGCATGCTTGCGATGCTTGCCGAGGAGCCGGAGCGGCTGCTTTCCGTTCGCACTGCCGCCGAAGAGGTCAACGTGCCCTATTCGTTTGCGCGTTCGATCCAGCATGGTTTGGTCCAGGCGGGCATCGTTGAGAGCTTGCGCGGCGTCCATGGCGGCATGCGTCTAAAGGTCAGCCCGGACGATGTCACCATTCGTCAGGTCGTCGAGGCCGTTCAGGGCCCCATGGTTATGAATGATTGCACGGCACCCGATGGTGACTGTGCACGCATGGGCACGTGCTGCTATCATCCCCTGTGGGCCGGAGCTCAAGCACTGATGCGCGATTATCTCGATTCCGTTTCGCTGGGCGATATCGTCGCATACCGTCAGTACCCGGCCGTCGATCCCAAGTTCGCCGACCGCGATGCGTTTCCCGAGTACGCCTCCTGCGCGTGCGCTTGCCGGGAGGAATAGCGCCGCATAAGGAGCATAGATATGATTCAGGACCCCTTTCGTTCGATGATTCGTTCGGAAGGGGTCCTGCGTTATCGCGACCTTCCGTGGCGACGCACGCGCGATCCGTACATTATTTGGCTTTCCGAGGTCATGCTCCAGCAGACACAGGTGCCGCGCGTGGAGACGCGCATGCCGGCATGGCTCGACCGCTTTCCGACTGTGCAGGCGCTTAGCACAGCGGCGCCCTCGGATGTTTTGGACGCCTGGCAGGGCATGGGCTACAACCGACGCGCTCTAGCGCTCCACAGGGCCGCACAGCAGGTTGTAGAGGACTGGGGTGGGGAGTTTCCACGCGAGACACGCGATTTGGTTTCCCTGCCCGGTATTGGGCCGGCGACGGCGCAGGGCATCCGATCGTTTGCGTTCGATCTTCCGGGCGTGTACCTGGAGACTAATGTCCGGACGGTCTTTCTGCATCATTTCTTTCCCGATGTGCCGGCTGTTCCCGATCGCGAGCTGGTGCCACTGATTCAGGCTGCCTGTCCGGCTGCCCCCGGGGCGGCGGCGGACGAGGTCGCTCCCTTTGCCGTGCCCCAAGACGATGCCGACACGCCGCGTGCCTGGTATTACGCGCTGCTTGATTATGGCGCGTATCTAAAAAAGACGCTGCCCAATCCGTCCAGACGCTCGGCGAGCTATAGCCGCCAGTCCAAGTTTGAGGGCTCGCGCCGCCAAAAGCGTGCCCATATCGTGCGCATGCTGCTGGCTGCGCGCGATGGACAGCCAGCGGGCATCTCGCTTGACGAGGCTGTTGCTGGTGTTAACGAGATGGAGGCAGCCGCCGGCCGAGAGCCGGCCGAGTGTGAGCTGGTTGCGGGTATTTTGGCCGATCTTGAGCGCGAGGGCTTTTGCCGTGCCGAGGGCGACCGTTGGCTGAGCGTCTAGCCTGCGCGAATCTGGAAAACAGGATTGTAAGGTTTAGATTCTCGGCATGGGGGCATCCTAAAGACAAGGCCGCTCGAAGCCTACGGGCGGCATGTGTTGAAGGGAAGTACACCTATGGACTTTGAGAATTCCCAAACCAAGAAGAACCTCGAGACCGCTTTTGCCGGCGAGTCGCAGGCGCACACCAAGTATCGCTACTATGCATCCAAGGCCAAGAAGGACGGCTACGTTCAGATCTCGAATATCTTTGCCGAGACGGCGGGTAACGAGTCCGAGCACGCCAAGCTGTGGTTTAAGTATCTGCACGACGGCGCCGTTCCCGACACCCTGGACAACCTGCGCGATGCCGCCGCGGGCGAGAACTACGAGTGGACCACGATGTACGACGAGTTTGCCAAGACCGCCGAGGAGGAGGGCTTTGCCGAGATCGCCGAGAAGTTCCGCGGCGTCGGCGCCGTCGAGAAGGCCCACGAGGAGCGCTATAACAAGCTTGTTGAGCGCATTGAGTCGGGCGAGGTGTTTGAGCGCGAGGGCGTAAAGGTATGGAAGTGCCTGAACTGCGGGCACCTGCATGTGGGTTCCGAGGCGCCCGAGGTGTGCCCGGTGTGTAACCACCCCAAGGCGTACTTTGAGGAGCAAGTGGTGAACTACTAGCGCCGATACGAACGTGGGCTGGGCCGGGAGGGCGGGATTGCTACAGAAAAGCTGATAAGAAGTTTGTGTGCCGCCCCTTTTGGGGCGGCACGTTTTTTGTGGGGTCCCGGTCTTCACAATTTTCGTCAAGCTTTTGGTTAGATTTTGGTCAGTTGGCGTGATGGAGGAGGGGCAAAAGATCATTCGATAAAAAAGCTCAGAGAAAGTGCTGGTAGGGGAGTTGTTGAGCTTTTCAACAGCTTTTGAGTGCAAGAAACTTTACAGCGATTACCGCTGATTGCGTTGCCGTGGGCATGGCAGTGCGGGATGCTGGTCGTAAGCGTCGAATGCTCCGAATTTTGGAGGCCAGCATGGACCTGTTTCTTGAGACTCCGCAGCAACAAGCTGAGCGCATGTTGCGCCAGCAGCAACGACTCATGGAGATGCAAATGCAAGGGGCGGTAGCCCAGCCCTTTGCGCAAAATGCCGCGCCCGCTGCTGTACCTGCAGCTGTGCCCGGGCGCGAATCGGCGCCCGAAGCGTATTCCGTGCAGCAGGATTCGTATGCGCAGGAGCTCGCGTTCGACAAGCGTCGTGCGCGTCACCGCCGCATGGGTCAGTGCTTGCGTACGCTGGCGATGATCGTGCTTATTCCGTTAGGACTTGCGGCGATCTTCTTGGTCTCGTATGCGCTTACCTGCATCCTCAACGGTGCTTCTCCCAACGAAGTACTCCAGCACCTGTCAGCCCTCGGTCAGCGCCTAGGCGACGTCATAACAGCCGTCCGTACCGGCTGGGAAAGCTAGCGTTCCTCTCTGTCGGTGCAATAGCCATTTGTTCGTATGGCCCCGAGCGCCCTGCGCGTGTGGCGGGGTAAGATTGATCGCGGTTTTGATTGGTGCTCGATTGGGTTTGTTGGGCGGAATGTATGTCTGCTATTGATGTTGTGCTTGTTGTGATCGCCTTGGTGGCGGTTGGGATCGCCGTGGCCTGTGCCCTGCAGCTTAAGAGCCTGCGTGCCGAGCTGCGGGAACGTGGCGACAACGGTGCGGAGACGCTGGCGGCGCTTGAACAGGCCAACAATGCGCTCGACACCCTTAATGTGGCGTTGGCAGAAACCCGGCGCACGGCAAATGCCATCGCGCAGCAGCAGGCGACCGATGCGGCGGTGGAACAGCAGCGCTACCTGGCCGTCGCGCGTGAGTTCTCGCAGGCGGGCGACCGCATGGACGACCTGCGTCGCGAGACGGTCCAGCAGCTCGGCGCCAACCGCGAGGGCATCGAGCATCGTCTGGACAAGGTGCGCGAGACGGTCGATGCTCAGTTGGGCGCCATCCGCAAGGACAACAACGTGCAGCTCGACCAGATGCGCGCGACGGTTGACGAGAAGCTCTCCCGCACGCTCAACGATCGCCTTTCGGCATCGTTTAAGCAGGTGAGTGACCAGCTCGAGGCCGTGTACAAGGGCTTGGGCGACATGCAGTCCATAGCCACCGGTGTGGGCGATCTTAAGCGCGTGCTGGGCAATGTAAAGGCACGCGGCATTTTGGGCGAGGTGCAGCTGGGCGCGATCCTGGCAGACATCCTCACGCCCGACCAGTACCTGGAAAACGTTGCCACCAAGCCCGGTGCCTCGGAGCGCGTGGAGTTTGCCGTCAAGCTGCCAGTTGACGAGGGCGATCCCGTGCTGCTGCCGATCGACTCTAAGTTCCCGGGTGATGCGTACGAGCACCTGCTCGACGCGCAGGAGTTGGGCGATGCCGATGCCGTGGCGGCCGCGCGCAAGACGCTCGATATGATGGTCAAACGCGAGGCCAAAGACATCTGCGAAAAGTACCTGAGTGTGCCTGCGACGACCAACTTTGGCATCCTGTTCGTGCCGTTTGAGGGCCTGTATGCCGAGATCGTCAGCCGCCCCGGCCTTATCGAGACCTTAGGCCGCGACTATCACGTCAACGTGGCCGGCCCCAGCACCATGGCGGCCATACTCAACAGCCTGCAGATGAGCTATCAGACGTTTAAGCTGCAAAAACGCACCGACGACGTGTTGCGCGTGCTCTCCGCCGTCAAGGCCGAGCTACCGCGGTACCAAAAGGCCCTACGCCGCGCCCAGCAGCAGATCGAGACCGCGGGCAAAACGGTCGAGGGCATTATCACCACGCGCACCAACGTTATGGAACGTAAGCTCAAGGACATTGATGCGCTGGAGGATACCGACCAGGCCGACGAGATCTTGGGACTCACGTCCGCAGGCCTGCTCGCAGATCAAGAAGACGAGGACTAACTACAGCAAGGCGGCGGGGCGCCATCGCGGATGCGGGCGCCCCGCCGCTTTTCGCATCGCACTTGCCTGGAGTATGCTCCAATGTGCAACAATGGCTGTTCGACCTGCCAGATGCGAAAGGAAGCCCATGTCTCAGAGAAGCACCAGCCCGCTTAAGCGCTCGACCGTGCGCCGCACGCTGCGGCGGTTTTGGGATGTTACGCGCACGCAGCCGCTGATCGTCTTTCTCTCGGTGTTCTCGTCGGCCGGCTACATCTTTTTGCTGACGTTTGCCAACACCTACGTGATGGCCCTCATTGTCGATCGCGTTCAGGCCGGTCCCGTGGCGGGTGACCAGGTGTTTGAGGTCTTCGGCCCCTATATCTTGGCGCTCGCGCTCGTTAACCTGGTGGGCCAGATTCTCTCCAAGCTGCAGGACTACACCGTCTACAAGCTCGAGATCGCGGGCAACTACCACCTGGCGCGCCTGTGCTTCGATACGCTCTCCAACCAATCCATGACATTCCATGCCAGCCGCTTTGGCGGATCGCTTGTGAGCCAGACGAGCCGTTTTATGAGCGGCTACACGGGCCTGGTGGACGTAACGGTGTATTCGCTCATCCCCACCATCACCTCGGTCATCTGCACCGTGGCCGCGCTCGCTCCGGTGGTGCCGACGTTTACCGTGATCCTGGTGGGCATCATGGTGGTCTACATCGCGTTCGTTTGGCTTATGTACAAGCGTATCATGCCGCTTTCGGCCGCGACGTCCGCCGCGCAGAACAAGCTGTCGGGCGTGCTGTCCGACGCGGTCACGAATATCCTGGCCGTCAAGACGTGCGGGCGCGAGGACTTTGAGCGCGACCTGTTCGATGCCGCCGACCGTGCCGCGCGCGACGCCGAGACGGTGTCGATGCACGCCATGATGCAGCGCAACTTTACGACCTCGGGCCTTATCGTCATCACCATGGCTGTGGTGAGCGTGTTCGTGGCGGGCGGCAACGCGTGGTTTGGCATCTCGGCCGGTTCGCTCGTCATAATCTTTACCTACACGTATAACCTCACCATGCGCCTGAACTACGTGAGCTCCATGATGCAGCGCATCAACCGCGCGCTGGGCGACGCCGCCGAGATGACGCGTGTGCTGGACGAGCCGCGTCTGGTGGCAGACGACCCGCATGCCCCCGAGCTCAAAGTGCGCGAGGGCGCAATCGATTTTGAGCACTTGAGCTTTGCGTACCGTGATGCCGCGGCAGGCGAGAGCGTGTTCGATGACCTGACGCTGCATGTGGCGGCCGGCCAGCGCGTGGGCCTGGTGGGCAAATCGGGATCGGGCAAGACGACGCTCACCAAGCTGCTGCTGCGTCTGGACGACGTACAGGGCGGCCGCGTGCTCGTCGATGGCCAAGATGTATCGCGTTGCACGCAGCGGAGTCTGCGCCGCCAGGTTGCCTACGTGCCGCAGGAGGCGTTGCTGTTCCACCGCTCCATCCGCGAGAATATCGCCTATGGCCGCCCCGACGCCACCGACGAGCAGATTCGCGAGGCCGCGCGCCTGGCGAATGCCCTGGAGTTTATCGACCGCCTGCCTCATGGCTTTGACACCATGGTGGGCGAGCGCGGCGTTAAGCTCTCGGGCGGTCAGCGCCAGCGCGTGGCCATCGCCCGTGCCATCCTCACCGACGCGCCGATCCTGGTGCTCGACGAGGCGACCTCTGCCCTGGACAGTGAGTCCGAGGCGCTGGTGCAGGAGGCGCTCGAGAACTTGATGCGTGGGCGTACCTCCATCGTGGTGGCGCACCGCCTGTCCACCGTGGCGGCGCTCGACCGCATCGTGGTGTTGGCCGATGGCGAGATTGTCGAGGACGGCACGCATGCGCAGCTCGTCGAGGCGGGCGGCGAGTACGCGAGCCTGTGGAGCCGCCAAACCGGCGCATTCTTGGAGGCGTAAAGGTCCCGGACGTGGGACAATCGTGGACATAAGTTTGTTGTGCCGTTGAGCTGTTGAGCCGAGGAGTCGTTATGCCACGCGAGACCAATGCCGCCAAGCGCGAGCGCGCCATCGAGGTGTGCGAGCGCCTCAACCGTCGCTATGGCCCGGTCGAGTGCTTCTTGGACCACGAGAATCCTTTCCGCTTGCTGATTGCCGTGCTGCTCTCGGCGCAAACGACCGATGCACAGGTCAACAAAGTGACGCCGCAGCTGTTTGCCCAGTGGCCCACGCCCGAGGCCATGGCCGGGGCGAGTGTTGCCGACGTGGCGGACACGATCAAGTCGCTTGGCTTCTATAAGAGCAAGGCCAAGCATGCCGTGGAGGCGGCGCAGATGATCGTCGCCGACTACGGCGGCGAGGTGCCGGCGGACATGAAGGAGCTCGTCAAGCTGCCGGGCGTAGGGCGCAAGACCGCGAACATTGTGCTCAACGTGGGGTTTGGCATCGTGGAGGGCATCGCGGTGGACACGCACGTCAACCGCATCGCGCACCGCCTGATGTTGAGTCCCAAGACGCACGCCAAGGAGCCGCTCAAGACCGAGCAGGACCTGCTCAAGATTTTGCCGCACGAATATTGGAAGTCGGTCAACCACCAGTGGATTACCTTTGGTCGCGAGATCTGCGACGCCCGCAAGCCTAAGTGCGACGAGTGCCCGCTGGCGGATTTGTGCCCCAGCGTGCGCGTGACGGGGTAGGGCTCGACGCGTTTTGCCGGCGCCCGGGGCCGTTGCCAATGTTGCGCAACACATTTGCGTTTTGAGGGCTCAATATGATGGCGATGGATGCTGTTTGTTGTGAGGGGATGCCCGAATATGTTTTGCACCAAGTGTGGCTCCGAGATGCCCGATGGAACTGAATTTTGCACGAACTGCGGGGCGCGCATGGGCGCTGCTTCTCCGGCGGCCGCGCCTGTCGAGCCTGCGTCGATGCCGGCGGCAGGGATGCCTCCCGTACAGAAAAAGTCGCATAAGCGCGCGGTGATTATCGGCGTGTGCGTGGCGGGCGTGCTGGTGGCCGGCGGTGCCGCGCTGGCGCTGACCGGCGTGTTGGGTCCACTTGGACAGGGCAACTCGTCGCAGATTACGGTGCTGGGGTCCGACGAGGGTTCGGCCGAGCATAAGGACAAGGGAAGCGCCAAGGAGAAGCCTGCCGACGACGAGGATGAGGCAGAAGAGCCCGAGGAGACCGGCAGTAGCGTAAAGGTCGACCTCAACGACCAGGCAACCTATGCTGCTACAAACCTGTTCCTGTCGAACTTTACGGAGGAACACTTCGATCTGGACTGGTATCAGACGGGCAGCTTCGATTCGACTGATGGACTTTCTGATGACGAGAAATACAAGCTGGTTAAGTTCATCTGGTGCCATTTTATTGACAACGCGCCGTATCGAATCGAGAAGGGTGACTATGACAACGGCAATCGCCAGCGCATAGCGACCGATGTAATCAATAGGGAACTCAACCGCTTGACGGGTCTGACGCTTTCCGATGCCGATATGACCTATGACAGAACGCCGGAGGGACAGGCGATTCCCGATTCGGCCGAAGCGCATGACGGGTATTTGTATCTCAAGCAGGAATACGGGCAGGGAAATTACAACCCACCGTGTGCCATCGTTACGGGCGCGACGGACCTTGGCGACAACATCTACGAGCTCACCTATGAGGTCTACGGTGCTGGCGGTATGTTACTTCCTTCCGACATCCCCGAGAGCACCTATGGCCTGCCGAAGGATCAGTATGTCGCCGCAATTCAGGCTGATGCGTCCAGGGGCCGCACCGAGACCTGTACGGTTCGCGTTGCGCAAGGCGACGGTGTTCCGACCTTTACGCTGCTCAAGATGGGCGTCTACGACTAGGCTTGGCGTATAGCTCACTCTGATAGCGCCAGGCGGCTCGTCCGTCTGGCGTTTTTGTTGCGGGACTGGGCGTGCGCTTGGGTCGGAGTCCTCTCCATGCGCTACCATGACAGGCAATGAATTTGACGAACGACCCGCCGAGCTTGCCCCGGCGGGCTTTTGGCGTTGCGATGCCGGAGGAACAGCATGCTCATTCACCGTATAGCCGCGCAACTCTACACTGCCGAGGCGCTGCAGACCGTCGAGGCCGGGCTCGATGCCGGCGAGGACGTGACGCTTGCCGTGTCGCAGTCGGGCCGCACGCTTATGGCGGCCGCCCAGTTTGCGCGCCGTCCGCGTCCCACGGTCTACATCGTGAGCGGCGAGGACGCGGCCGATCGTGCCGCGCGCAGCCTGGCCGCCTATGTGGGCCTGGCGCACGTGTGCCGCTTCCCCGAGCGTAAGGACTATCCCTGGCGCGAGCAGGTGCCCGACGACGCCGTGGTGGCCCAGCGCTGCGAGGCACTCGGGCGCATCGTGCGCGGCGACAACTGCATCATGGTCGCCTCGGCCCGCGCGCTGCTGCGCTGCGTGCCGCCGGTCGAGAGCTGCTATTGGGAGTCCACTACTTTTGCGGTGGGTGAGGAGATTCCCTTTGACGAGGTGCCGCAGCGTCTGGTGGGCATGGGCTACACCAACGCTGGCGCCGCGGACGCGCCCGGTCTGTTCCGCGTGCACGGCGACACCGTCGAGGTATTCCCCGCGCAGGAAAAGGCGCCCGTGCGCATCGAGTTCTTCGGTGACGAGATCGATCGCATCCGCCGTATGGTGAGCTCCACGGGCCAGACCATCGGCAACGAGGACAGCATCGAGATCTTCCCCTGCCGCGAGTTGGCGCTCACCGACGAGGCCGTCCACAACATGCATGTGGCGCTCTATCGCGCCAGCCAGGATGACAGCAAGCTGGCGGCGCTGCTCGAGATGGTGGACGCGCGCATCGTCACGCCCGAGCTCGACCGCTTTTTGCCGGTGATGTACGGCCAGACCGTGAGCCCGCTGTCGCACGTGAGCGGCAAGGCGCTTGTGGTGCTGTCCGAGCCGCGCTCGCTGTTCGACGATTGCCTGCGCGCCTACGAGGATATCGAGGCCCGCGCCGGCGAGGCGGGGGTCGATCGTCTGGACGGTCTGTACGTGCGCGCCCAGCAGCTCGACTTTGGTGCCCAGCAGCGCCTGAACTACGTGAGCCTGATTCGCGCCGGTGGCGCGGTGACCGCTGAGCTCAAGATTGAGCAGCCGGCTATCGCGGGTTCGGACAATCGCTTTATGACGCGCATTCAGGAGGTCGTGGGCAAGCGCTATGCCTGCGTGTTTGCCATTCCCGACCGCGGCGCGCGCGAGTCGATGGAGCTCACTTTTGGCGATGAGGGCATTACCTTTGAGGAGTCGCTGACCGCGGCGCCCGAAAACGCCGGCGCCATCGGCGACCGCGTGCGCGTGGCGGCGGCGGACTCTGCCGATCGCGCCGCACGCCAGGAGGCTCATGCTGCAATTCGCGAACGCAAGGCCGACGCGCTCAACGCCCGCTCTCTGGAGGCCGGTGCCGCCCAGGCTGCCGCCGGCGCCGCCGTGCCCACCATCTCGCGCGGGCGCGTGACCTTTGTGGACGCCGCCCTGCCGCAGGGCGTGGTGGTGCCTGACGCTAACCTGGCCGTGTTCTCGATCGCCGACCTTAACGCCCGCATGGACGCCAACCGCGCGCGCAGCCGCCGCAAGGTTGACATTACGCAGATCACCTTCCCTTTTAAGCCGGGCGATTACGTGGTGCACGCCACCCACGGCATTGCGCTCTTTAGCGAGATCGCGCGCCAGGAAGTGGGCGGCAAGGAGCGCGACTACTTTTTGCTGGAATATGCCGACGGCGACAAGCTCTACGTGCCGCTCGAGCAGGTCGACCGCATTACGCGTTATGTTGGCCCCGACGGCGACAAGCCGCGCCTGACCAGGCTTAACACCGCCGACTGGACGCGCGCCACCAACAAGGCGCGCAAGAATGCCAAAAAGCTGGCGTTTGACCTGGTCGACCTGTATACGCGCCGTTCGTCGATCGCCGGCATCGCCTGCCCGCCCGACACGCCCGAGCAGATCGAGATGGAGGAGAGCTTCCCCTACGACGAGACGCGCGACCAGCTGGAGGCCATCGCCGACATTAAGGCCGACATGGAGGCGCCCAAGCCCATGGACCGCCTGCTGTGCGGCGACGTGGGCTTCGGCAAGACCGAGGTTGCCCTGCGCGCGGCGTTTAAGTGCGTGGATTCTGGCCGTCAGGTCATGGTGCTTTGCCCCACGACCATTCTGGCTCAGCAGCACTACGAGACATTCTTTGAGCGCTTTGCCCCGTTTGGCCTTGAGGTCGAGGTGCTCAGCCGCTTCCGCACGCCGGCGCAGCAAAAGCGCGCGCTCAAGGCATTTGCCGAGGGCACGATTGACGTGCTCATCGGTACGCACCGTTTGCTTTCGGCCGATGTGAACCCCAAGAACCTGGGTCTGGTGATCATCGACGAGGAGCAGCGCTTTGGCGTGCAGCACAAGGAGCAGCTCAAGAACCTGCGCGAGCAGATCGACGTGCTCACGCTTTCGGCAACGCCGATTCCGCGAACCATGCAGATGGCTACGAGCGGTGTGCGCGACATGAGCCTGATCACCACGCCGCCGACCGGGCGCCGGCCCGTGATCGTGCACGTGGGGGAGTACGACCCCGACGTGGTGAGCGCGGCGATTCGCCTGGAGGTGGGCCGCGGCGGCCAGGTGTACTACGTGTCCAACCGCGTCAAGACCATCGACGACGCCGTGGCGCGCGTTCACGAGGCCGCGCCCGAGGCGCGCGTGGGCGTGGCACATGGCAAGATGAGCCCGCGCGAGGTCGAGGACGTGATGATCGAGTTCGCGACCAAAAAGATCGACGTGCTCATCGCCACGACCATCGTGGAGAGCGGCATCGACAACGCAACGGCCAACACGCTCATCATCGAGGACTCGCAGCGCTTGGGCCTGGCGCAGCTCTACCAGCTCAAGGGCCGTGTTGGCCGTTCGGCCACGCAGGCATACGCGTACTTTATGTTCCCCGGCGAGCTGCCGCTGACCGAGGAGGCCACGGCGCGCCTGACTGCGTTATCCGAGTTCCAGGACCTGGGCAGTGGTATGCGTATCGCCATGCGTGACCTGGAGATCCGCGGTGCCGGCTCGCTTATGGGTGCCGAGCAGCACGGTAACCTGTCGAGCGTGGGCTTTGACCTGTTTACGCAGATGCTGGGACAGGCCGTGGCCGAGGCGCGCGGCGATGATGACGCCGGCGTGGAGGCGGCGAGCGTGGGTATCAACCTGCCGGCCGATTACTTCCTGTCCGAGGAGTACCTGCCGGCGGTGGACCAGCGCGTGCTCGTGTACCGAAAGCTCGCGGCGGCCGAGGATCTGGAGAGCATCGACGAGGTACAGGAGGGGACCGAGGCCGCGCATGGCGAGCTGCCGTTGGCGGGGCTCAACCTGTTCAACCGCGCACGCATCCGTATTCGCGGAGAGCGTCTGGGGCTCGAGAGCGTCACGCTCAGCGGCGGCCGCATTACTTTCCTGGGCGTCGACGTGCCCAAGAAGGTGGCCTTTGAGTTCAAGAATCGCTACGGCGCGGTGAACTTCCCCAAGAGCCGCAAGCTGTCGGTGCCCTACAAGGCGGGCGCCGGTGTGGGTAGCGGCCTGGGCCGCGGCCTCGACGCCAACGACGGCACCGGCCCGGTGGCAGCCGCGCTCATGCTGCTGCAGCAATTAGGGGCGAGTGACGACGATTAACGGGTCGACGCTGCAAACGCCCCATTTGGGCAATCTGGCCCTCACTCGTCGGTCGCGTACGCAAGTACGCTTCCCTCCTCCTTCGGGCCACCTTGCCTCAAATGGGACGTTTTCGCTCGCTTATGCTCAACCTGTAAGGGCATTTATGGAACAATGTCCCACCACGTTGCGGGTCGACCCCTCGCCCGACCGAAAGGAAGCCATGTTCGGGTACATCTACAAGAAAGATGCCTCTGCCATTGCGGCCATCCTGGCTCTCTGCCTGCTCATCGGCACGTTTTCCGATTACCAAATCTCGAGTGCGCTGTTCAACTCGTCTAGCCTGTTCGGCCGTTTTGTCGAGGCGGCCGGCGAGCTGCCGTTTGAGCTGACGGCGAGCGTCGCAGGCATTATGCTCGTGCGCGCGGTGCGCCCCGATTCCAGGGCGAGCAAATGGCTCGCCGTGTTGGGTGTCCTCGTCAATGTGGGCCTGGCCGGCTACGAGATCATTTCGTCCCTGCGGGTTGGCGGCAAGCTCGTTGCGGTCCAGTTGGTACTGACATTTGTGCTGGTTATCGCCGCCAACCTCATCGTCTATCGCCTTACGCGCAAAACCTCGCCCGACGAGCTCACGCGCTGGGCGCTGATGGTGCTCGCCGTTTGGGCTGCCCAGGCCATCATCCTCAACGCCATCGTTAAACCGCTATGGTCGCGCCCGCGTATGCGCGTGATCGAGGTCACGCCGGGGCTCAATTTTCAGCCGTGGTGGGTGATTGGCAACTCCGACAAGTGGAGCTACATTGCGGCCGGCGTGATCAAGGACGGCTTTAAGTCGTTTGCGAGTGGGCACACCGCACACGCGGCGATCGGCCTTATGCTTGCCGGGCTTCCCGCGGCGGCCTTTACGGAAAAGCCGGCGCGCCGTCGCGTGGTCTTTTGGATCGCGGCGGCTGTCGCGGCGCTCGTCGCCTTTGGTCGCATCGTGATCGGCGCGCATTTTTTGAGTGACGTGAGCTGCGGCTTTGCCCTGGTGCTGGCGCTCGAATGCCTTGCCGCGCGCATTGCCTATCCGCACGGCGTACAATAACCCCGTTTGAATCATCTGGCCGAAACCCGGTAAGAGAGGATTGCCATGCTCGCGTTCAACAACGACTATTCCCACGGCGCACACCCGGCGGTGCTGCAGGCGCTCGTCGACACCAATATGGAGCCGCAGCCCGGCTACGGTACCGACGCGCACACCGAGCATGCCAAGCAGCTCATCCGTGAGGCTTGCCAGGCCCCCGATGCCGATGTGTTCTTGCTGGTGGGTGGCACGCAGGCCAACGCCACGGTGATCGATATGCTGCTCGCACCCTACGAGGGCGTCGTTGCCGCCGGGACCGGCCACGTCGCCTGCCATGAGGCAGGCGCCATCGAGTTTGGCGGCCACAAGGTGCTCACCATCCCCGGCTACGAGGGCAAGATGCACGCCGAGGACCTCGAGAACTATATCCAGGTGTTCTACGAAAACGAGAGCTACGAGCACACGGTGTTTCCGGGCGCCGTGTACGTGAGCCTGTCGACTGAGTACGGCACGCTGTACTCCAAGGCCGAGCTCGCGGCGATTCACGCGGTGTGCCAGAAGCGCGAGATTCCGCTGTTTGTGGATGGCGCCCGCCTGGCTTATGCGCTGGCGGCCGATGAGTGCGACATCACCCTGCCCGAGCTGGCGCAGCTGTGCGACGTGTTCTATATCGGCGGCACCAAGTGCGGCGCGCTTTGCGGTGAGGCCGTGGTGTTCTGCGGCATGCATGCTCCGGCGCATCCCATTCCGCGCATTAAGCAGCACGGTGCGCTGCTGGCCAAGGGCCGCCTGACGGGCGTGCAGTTTGAGGCGCTCTTTACCGATGGACTGTATTTTGAGATCGGTCGCCAGGCGATCGATACCGCGAAGGCCCTGCGCCGCGTGCTGCACGAGCACGGCTATCAGTTCTTCTTGGAGACGCCCACGAACCAGCAGTTTGTGATTCTGCCCAACGAGGACATGGCGCGCATTCGCGAGCATGCGGCGATTGAGTACTGGGAAAAGTACGACGAGACCCACACCGTGGTGCGCTTTTGCACTAGCTGGGCCACGACGCAGGAGGACATCGACGCGCTGGCGGCTGTCCTGTAGGTTGATGTGATGATGAGGGGCCGCCTTGCGCCTGCGTTTGGCGCAAGGCGGCCTTTGCTTTTGAGGGGGAGGGGCTGTATGCCCGAGAAATCCGAGATGTCCGAGCCGACGATTCGCCTGGCGACGCCCGATGACGCGCCGGCGTTGCTTGCCATCTACGAGCCGTGCGTGCTCGAGACGGCAATCACCTGCGAATACAAGGTGCCGAGCGTTGAGGAGTTTGCTGGGCGCATTGCCAAGACACTTGAGCGCTATCCGTACCTGGTGATGGAGCTCGATGGCCGCCCGGTGGGCTATGCCTATGTGAGCGCGCTCAATAGCCGCGAGGCCTACGACTGGTCGGTCGAGACGTCGATCTACCTGGCGCGCGATGTGCGCCATGGCGGTCTGGGCCGCAAACTGCACGACGCGCTCAAGCAATGCCTGGTCGCGATGGGCATCACCAACATGTGCGCGCTCATCGCCGTGCCGCACGACAAGGACGACGAGTACCTGACACACAACAGCCAGGATTTCCATGCCCATATGGGATATCGCCTGGTGGGCGCCTTCGATCGCTGCGCGCAAAAGTTCGGCCGCTGGTACGACATGTGCTGGATGGAGCTGGTCCTAGCCGAGCGCGTTCCCAACCAGCCCAAACCAACCTGGTTCCCCAACCTCCCCAAACCTACCATTTAGGGACAGGTTTATTTTGGCAGGTTTTATCTGGGCAAACGTTAAAAGCCGCCGCGAAGGATACGAATACCTTCGCGGCGGCTTTTATGTTGGTGCGTCCGTTTGATTGGTTTGACCTGCGGGTTTAACAAAACCCCAGATAAAACCGACCAAAATAAACCTGTCCCTTTTTGGCAGGTTAACCGATGGGCTCGGTGTATTTAGCTCGGTCGGTTCTCTGGATGCGCTTGGAGATGTGGAGCGGGCGGCCGTCGGTGTCGTAGACGTAGTCGGTGATCAGGATCAGCGCCTGCCCGCGCTCAACATTGAGCAGGAATGCCTCGTTTTGCGAGGCATAGCACACCTCAAAGGTCTTGTGACCCTGGGCTGGCGCACGGTGAAACTCCTGGCGCAGTGTGGCGTAGAGCGACCCGTTGATGTCGCGGTCGATGAGCGACCCAAAGCTCGGCGGCAGATACGTGGTCTCCAAGCAGAGCGGCACGTCGTCCAGATAGCGCAGGCGGACGAGCTTGACGAGCTTGCTGCCCACGGCGGCATCAAAGAACTTGGCCACGTTGCCGGCCGCTCTGGCAAAGCCCGAGTCCACGGTGCGCGTGGTGGGCTTCATGCCTTGACCCTCAACTTGCGCCGTGTAGCTCGAGAACACCAGGTTGTTTTCGTGCACCTCGGGCGTGTCAGCCACAAAGGCGCCGCGCCCGCGCTCGGTGCGCACCAGGCCCTCATCCACCAGTACCTTAAGTGCATGGCGCACGGTGCTGCGCGACAGCCCCGACTCATCCATGAGCTCCATCTCGGACGGCAGCTTGTCTCCGCGTGCGTAGATGCCGGCGGCGATGCGGTCGCGAAGCGTGCCTGCCAGACGCGCGTATTGGGCCAAGTTCTTTTTCGACGAAGTGCTCATGCGACCAACCTGTACCTAACTTGTATGCTTGCCAAAGAAAGCATGTATTCAATCAGACAACAAAACCGCTGGTAAATGATTTCTGAAAACCACGCCAGCAAAATTTCTAAAACAAATATAGCATACAACTAGTCGACATCGTCAAAACATGTATGTAACTTGTATGCTTGTGATAAGCATCAAACGAGAAGAAAGGCTGATGCACGATGACCACTCAGGAACAGGTTAAGGACGTCGTATCCCAGGTTTTGGCCGACAAGGCAGACAAGGGCGGTATCAAGCGCGTCGTGTGGATCGGCGCCGGCGGATCCAACGGCGGCAACTATCCTGCCCAGTACTTTATGGAGCACGAGGCCACGCAGGTCGTGAGCTCCAACTACACCAGCAACGAGTTCGTGCACGCCACCCCGGCCTACGTCAACGAGAACACCCTGGCCGTCGTCGTGTCCATGCGCGGCACCAAGGAGACCATCGTCGCCGCTCAGGTCGCCAAGGACCACGGTGCCAGTACCATCGCCATCTATGTTGACGAGTCCGGCCTCACCGAGGTCTGCGACTACAAGATCCAGTACGACAGCCTGGCCGTCGACGAGTCCTGCATGGGCCGCACCAACTCCGCCGTCGTGACCATGATCGCCATGGAGCTCACGCAGCAGACCGAGGGCTATGCCGAGTACGAGACCGCCATGGCCGCCTTCGACCTGGTCGATCCCATCTACCGCAAGGCCGTCGAGTACACCCGTCCGCTGGCCGCCAAATGGGCCGAGCAGAACGCCGACAAGCCCTGCATCAACGTCATGGCTCAGGGCCCGCTCTTTGGCGCTGCCTACGTCTTTAGCATCTGCAACGTTCAGGAGATGCTGCAGATCGATTCCTGCACCATCAACACCTGCGACTTCTTCCACGGTCCCTTCGAGATCCTGGACAAGCGTACCTCGCTGTTCCAGCTCATCAGCGTCGGCCGCAGCCGCTGCAACGACGAGCGCGGCATCCGCTTCGTCAACCAGTACGGTGGCGAGCGCGTCTATCAGCTCGACGCCAAGGAGCTCGGCCTCAACGACATCAAGGACAGCGTGAGCGAGTACTTCAATCACCTGATCTTCGCCCCGATCCTCAACAACGTCTACATGCGTGCGCTTTCCGCCGTCACCCACAAGGACTACATGACGCGCCGCTACATGTGGAAGCTCGACTATTAGGGATTAGTTCCGCCGTTCTACCGAACGGCGGACCGGTCGACGCTGCAAACCCGTCAGAGCGGCAATCTGCCTTTCAGCTTCGGCGGCATGACCAGAAGGTCAATGCCGCCTCGCTTCAAGGCACCTTGCTCGCTCTGGCGGGTTTTCGCTGTCGTTGCCAAAACATCGGCGTTGCCGGGGTTGGCACTTGGGGACGTTCCTTTTCTGCCGGCACTTGGGGACACTCCTGGGAATCATTTCCCTTTTGCCGATTTCGGTCTTGATAAATGTATATAACGACTATAACGTAGTACGAAACATATTGGCAACAAAGCCGGGGAGGCTACGTTGAAGAGAAGCAATCTGGGCTATGTGCTGGTGCTGATCGCCGCGCTTATGTGGGGCACCATCGGAATCTTTGTCAATGGAATATCGGCCCTCGGCGTTTCGTCTCAGAGCATGGCGGCCTTTCGCCTGTTGTCGGGTGCCATCTTGATGGCCCCGGTCTTGGCATTTATGGGTTGCCAGGGAGGTGCTCGCGAGGGAAAGGCCGCGGGTCCCATGGCACTCTTCAAGGCAAGCCCTAAAGAGCTTGTTCCCTGCGCGCTTGTCGGTATCGTCGGCCTTGCCATCGCCAACACCTGCTATTACGAGTGCATGGGCGAAGTTGGCATGTCCACGGCATCGGTGCTGCTCTATACCTCGCCGGTGTTCGGCGTCGCGCTCGGCCGCGTGCTCTATCACGAGGACGTGACCCCCAACAAGCTCGTTGCCATCGTCTTTAACATCGTTGGCTGCGTGCTCGCGGTGACGAGTGGCGACCTGTCCGGTTTCCATTTCTCTGTATGGGGTGTTGCTTCGGGCGTTATCGCCGGACTGTGCGGCGCATTGCTGGCGGTGTTTAGCCGCATGGCCACCAAGACGCTGCATCCGCTGGCTGTCACGTTTTGGGGCTTTGTCTTTGGCGGATGCTTTATGGCGGCCCTTTCGGCTCCATGGTCCGATGTGACCGCGGCAATGTCCCCGCAGCTTATCTTGCTGTTTGTAGGCTTTGGCTTTATCCCTACTGCCCTTGCATACATCTTCTATATGCAGGGCCTTTCTATGGACCTAGAGACGTCGAAGGTGCCGGTCGTGGCTTCGTTCGAAACCGTGGCGACCGTCCTGGTGGGTATTGGCATCTATGCCGAGTCCGCCGGCGCCGTCAAGGTCCTGGGCATCGTGCTGGTGCTCATGTCCATCCTGATCATGAACACCGACTTCTCCAAGCTGCGTAACAGCGTCATTGTCAAACGTATTGTCGAGAGCATGACCTTTAAGCCCAACGCGTGGTGGACCGAGAAATCGCAGGACATGGATCTGTTCAAGGAACGCACGGGCATCGCGCTGGAGCCCACCGTTCAGGAAAGCCCCTGGTACTTCGTGCGATAGGGGGCGTGGTATAGCGCCTGAGCAGCGGTTTTTAGTCGGTGCCGACCTACCCAACACCAACGTTTCGAGTACGTTAAACCCGTCAACGGTCGATTTTCACCCGCGAACGGTCTTTATACTAATTAGCAATATAAGCAACGTATAAGACGTTATAATGACCATAACGAAAAGGAGGAGGCAAGATGAATCAGATCATTCTCGCATCTCATGGCGGCCTGGCCGCAGGCGCCAAAGACACGCTCGAGATGGTTCTCGGCGACGTGTCGAACGTCCACGTCGTGTCGCTTGCTCGTGACGACAAGGAGCCCATCACCAATAAGGTTGAGGCTATGATCGCCACGTTCAACGCGGACGACACCGTGTATGTGCTAACCGATATGCTCGGTAGCTCGGTCAACAACAACATGGTCGAGCTTTCCAAGAACGGCACGAAGTTCACGGTTGTCAGCGGTTTCAACATCCCGCTGGCGCTCACGCTCGCTATGAGCCCCGCCCCCGTCAAGGGCGCCGAGCTCGCGGCCCTCATCAACGAGGCCCGCACGGGTCTGACCAACCCCAACGCCCCGGTCGAGGTCGCCGCAGCCCCCGTCAAGAAGGCCAAGGCCGCCCGCCACAACGCCGGTCCCGCCAAGATCGTCCTCGCACGTCTTGACTACCGTCTGCTGCACGGCCAGGTCGTCTTTACTTGGACCACCAAGGTCCAGGCCGAGCGCATCATCGTCGTCGACAACTCCGCCGCCAACGATGACATCAAGAAGGGCGCTCTTAAGCTGGCCAAGCCCCAGGGCGTGCGCCTGAACGTCTTCACCGTCGAGCGTGCCCTCGCCAAGATGGACAAGCTCAACACCCTCGGCGAGCGCGTCATGTTCATCTTTGGCAACACCGCCGAGATGCTGCAGTTCTGCCAGGGCTACAAGCTCGATGCCATCAACCTGGGCGCCACCGCCAACCACGACGGTGCCGATCAGATCGGCGGCAAGGACAGCTCCGTCTTCTTCGACGCCACCCAGAAGGCTGACGTCAACCAGCTGCTCGACATGGGCATCAAGCTCTACGTTCAGCAGACCCCCACGTATCAGAGCGTCGACATCGACGCCAAGCTGTAATCAACCAGGCTTTTGCCTGACTGAAAGGAGAAGGGTATGAATACGTTCATCAGTGCGGTGCTCGTCGGCCTCGTCGGCGTGTTCTGCATGTGGGACTCCCGCCTGCTCGGTCGTCTTAACTTCGAGCAGCCCCTCGTTGGCGCTACGATCGTCGGTCTGCTGCTGGGCGATGTGCCCACTGGCCTCGCCGTCGGTGCTGCCGTCGAGCTCGTTTCCATGGGCCTCGTGTCGGTCGGCGCTGCCGTTCCGCCCGATATGGTTCTGGGCGGCATCGTGGCTTCCGCCTTCGCTTGCCTGACCGGCGCTTCCGCCGAGACCGCCATGACGATCGCCATCCCGGTCGCCGTCCTGGGTCAGCTCCTCGGCATCGTCTTCCGTTCCATCATCGCCGCCCTCACCCATGTGGCCGATAGCGCGATCGATAACGGCAAGTTCAAGACCGCCTACCGTATGCACATCTGCGCCGGCTCCGGTCTGTACGCCATCATGTACTTCCTGCCGATCTTCCTGGCCGTCTTTGTCGGTACCGACCTGGTCCAGGCCATCGTCAACATGGTTCCCGAGTGGCTGTCCACTGGTCTGAACGTCTCGACCAAGATCATGACTGCCTACGGCTTGGCCCTGCTGCTCACCATGATGATCAAGAAGGGCATGACCCCGTTCCTGTTCATCGGTTTCCTGCTCGCCGCTTACCTCAACCTGTCCGTCATCGCGGTCGCTCTGATCGGTGTGTGCCTGGCTATCGTCTTCATGGGCTTCAAGTTCAACGGTTCCCATGCAACCGCCGGTGTCGATTCCGACTACGATCCGCTCGAAGACGACGAAGACTAAGGAGGAACACACTATGGCAACCGCAACCAAGGACGTGTCCCTGAACAAGAAGGTCAGCCAGTTCTTCTGGCGCTCCTGGGCCATCCAGGCCTCTTGGAACTACGAGCGTCAGATGAACATGGGCTTCCTCTACGGCATGGTTCCCACGCTCGACCGCCTCTATCCGGACGAGTCCGACCCCAAGCAGCTTGCTGCTAAGAAAGAGGCTTACCACCGTCACATGGCGTTCTACAACTGCACCCCGCAGACGAGCGCTTTCGTCCTGGGCCTCGCCGCCTCCATGGAGGAGGAGTACGCCAAGGATCCCGAGAACTTCGACCCCGATTCGATCAACGCGGTCAAGACCTCCCTCATGGGCCCGCTTTCCGGTATCGGTGACTCCTTCTTCCAGGGCACCATCCGCGTTATCGCCTTTGGTCTGGGCGTCCAGCTGGCTCAGCAGGGCTCCATCATGGGTCCGATCCTGGCCATGCTCATCTCCATCGTCCCCTCCGTGCTGATCACCTGGTTCGCCGCCAAGATGGGCTACCAGGGCGGCCACCAGTACCTGAGCAAGCTCCAGGGCGGCGACCTCATGGAGAAGCTCATGTATGTCTGCGGCATCGTGGGCCTTATGTCCGTGGGCGGCATGATCGCTACGCTGATCGGCGCCACCACCCCGCTGCAGTTCGCTGACGGCACCGTCGTTATCCAGGACATCCTGGACGGCATGATGCCCCAGATGATCTCCCTCGGCCTCACCGGCCTTATGTATGCGCTCATCAAGAAGAACGTCAACACCGGTTGGCTTCTCGTGATCGCCATCGTGGGCGGCATCGCCCTCTCCGCGGCCGGCATCCTGGCCTAGTCGCGACCTAGCGCTTTCCCCCGGGGGCCTGCCTGGCAGCCCATACCCCAGGCAGGTTCCCATCCCCAAACGTGACAAAGGGGCCGTCCCTTATGTCACATCCTCAACGGACCGGCGACTCGGTCCTAACCTCAGTAACCCTGCGAGCGCCCGGCAATGTGGCGCCGCAAAAAATCGAAAGGAATGTGTCAGATGTACGAGATCGACCTTAACCTCCCTAAGCAGATCGTCGCTGACGTCCTGTCCAACCACGAGATCCACAGCGTCGCTTTCGTCGGCTGCGGTGCTTCCATGTCCGACCTGTACCCCGCCAAGTACTTCTTGGCCAACAACACGGACAAGCTGAACGTTCAGATCTTCACCGCTAACGAGTTCAACTACGACACGCCTTCCTGGGTCAACGAGCACACCTTCGTGATCACCTGCTCCCTCGGTGGCTCCACGCCCGAGACCGTCGAGGCCAACAAGACCGCCAAGAAGCACAACTGCCCGGTCGTCTCCCTCACCAACAAGGCTGGCTCCGCTCTGACCGTCGACGCCGACCACGTCATCGTCCATGGCTTCCACGCCAACTATGCCGCCAAGGCCGAGAAGCCTGGCTACGCCATCGCTCTTGCTCTCGAGATCCTTCAGCAGACCGAGGGCTATGATCACTACGAGGATATGATCACCGGCCTCACCAACATCTTCGACCTGTGCGAGAACGCCGCTCAGCACTGCACCAAGCTCGCCAAGAAGTTCGCCGAGGACTTCAAGGACGACAAGATGATCTACTTCATGGCTTCCGGTGCCTCCGAGAAGATGGCCTACTCTCACGCCGCCTTCCTGTTCACCGAGATGCAGTGGATCGACGCCGCCGCCTACAACACCGGCGAGTACTTCCACGGCCCGTTCGAGGTTTCCACCGAGGGTAAGCCCTACGTCTTCTTCATGTCCGATGGTGCTACCCGTCCGATGGACGCCCGCGCCCTCACCTTCCTTGAGCGCATGGGCGCCAAGGTCGCTCTGATTGACTCCAAGGACTACGGTCTGGCCGACGCTGTGCCGGCGAGCGTCATCACCTACTTCAACCCGCTGCTGCACCTCGCCGTTATGCGCGAGTACGGCAACCAGATCGCCGAGGCCCGTCAGCACCCGCTGACCATGCGTCGCTACATGTGGAAGCTTTCCTACTAATCACAAGTAAGTAAACCTTACGGGTTGATTGAAAGGGGATGGGGTTTGCGCCCCGTCCCCTTTTTGCTCTTGAGAGGAGATGCGTATGATCAAGGCAGTGCTGTTTGATATGGACGGCGTGCTGGTCGATACCGAGTGGTTCTACAATCGTCGCCGCGTGGCGTTTATGGAGGAGAAGGGGTTCCACTTTGACGAGATCCCCGATCTTTCGGGGTCTAATGAGCCCGCCATTTGGCAGGCGTTGGTGCCCGACGATGTCGAGCTGCGCGAGCGTCTGCGTGTGGAGTACAAACAGGTCTACAGCCCGGTCCATCCCGTTCCGTATGCCGAGTTGCTCAACGAGCAGACGGAGCCGGTGATGCGCGAACTGCACGAGCGCGGTGTGCTCTGCGCCATCGCGAGCTCGTCCTATCGCGAGCTGGTCGACGAGCTGGTGGAGATCGCCGGAATCGCGGACGTGTTGGACTACACCATCAGCGGTCACGAGTGCAGCGCGTTTAAGCCCGATCCCGAGATCTATCTGCGCGCCATGGAGGCGCTGGGTGTGGAGCCTGCCGAGTGCCTGGTCATCGAGGACTCGCCGATGGGCATCGAGGCCGGCAAGCGCTCCGGCGCCCGTGTTTTGGCTTTGCGTCCGCACGAGGGCGTCAACCTGGACCAGTCCGCCGCCGACACCATCATCGACAACCTCACCGACATCCTATCTGCTATCTAGCAGCAAACCACCACAAAGGGGACAGGTACCTTTGTGGTGGTTTTTTCTTACTCCTGCTACAATCGCCGACATGCCCCACAACTAGATTTGCCTTCGAAAGGAGCCTGCGTGGCGAACGCCATCGAACAGCTCACGGACCGTGTGCTCGTGCTCGGCCGTCTCACTATCGTCCGTCGCGCCATCACGGCGGTGGCGGTCACCATATCCGCCGTTCTCCAGACGTTTCTGATTCAGGCGTTCATTCGGCCTGCTGACCTGCTTCCGAGCGGTCTTACCGGCGTCGCGGTCCTGCTCGATCGCGTCACCTCGCTCGGCGGCGTTCATATCGACATCTCGCTCGGCATGCTCGCGCTGAACATCCCCGTGGCGCTGCTGTGCTGGAGCGGCATCAGCAAGCGCTTCGTCATCTTCTCGATGATGCAGGTTGCGCTCTCGTCGCTGTTCCTCAACATCTTTCACTTTGCGCCGTTTTTGGGCGACAAAATCATGCTCATCATCTTTGGTGGCGTGGTCTCGGGCCTGGGCGCCGCCATCGCGCTTAAGTCCGGCGCGTCCACCGGCGGCACCGACTTTATCGCCCTATGGGTCTCCAACCACACAGGCAAGACCATCTGGGGCGTCATCTTTGGCTTCAACTGCGCTATCCTGGCAATCTTTGGCTTTATGTTTGGCTGGGACAACGCGGCGTACTCCATCGTGTTCCAGTTTATTTCGACCAAGACCATCGACAGCTTCTACCGCCGCTACGACCGCGTAACGCTGCAGATCACGACGCGCAAGGCCGACGAGATCATGACCGCCTACGTTGATCATTTTCAGCATGGCATTAGCTGCGCCGAGGTCATTGGCGGGTACAGCCGCGAAAAGATGTACCTGCTGCACACCGTTGTCTCGACCTACGAGAGCCAGGATATCGTCAAGCTGGTGTGCGACGTGGACCCCGGCGCCGTGATCAACGTGTTCCATACGCTCGACTTTGTAGGCGGCTGGTGGGGCGGCCATGTCGACGAGCCCATGCCTACGGCCGTGCCCGATCCGGATAAGCCCGCGCGCATGGCCAGCAGGCAGGCCCGTCTGCACGACCAGGAGAGCTTGCAGCAGGACGACGGCAAGTAAGGATTTGTCGTATGCGGTATATCGTTTTATCAAACTGAGGTAACATATAAAAAGACGTTATATACGTATGAGTTATTTCTATAGTTTGATAAGAGTGAACAGATATGTCCGCACCTAAAAACGCACCGCTTTACCAGCAGATTTACGACGAGATCAAGGATGCGATCGAGAAGGGTGTTTATGCACCCAAGGAGCGCATCCCATCCGAGCTTGAGCTCGCCGAGCAGTACGAGGTGAGCCGCATCACGGTGCGCCGTGCCGTCGAGGAGCTGTGCTCCGATGGCTACCTGGTTAAGCAGCAGGGCCGCGGCACGTTTGTCGCCACGCCGCACATCAACCGCCAGTTCCATGCCACGGCGCTGCAGACGTTTACCGAGCTGTGCGCATCGAATGGTATGAAGGCGGGGGCGCATGTGGTCGATCGTCAGATTGTGCCGGCGCGCCAAAACGAGATGGAGTTCTTTGGCCTGCAGAAGGATGCGCTGCTGCTGCACATTAAGCGTGTGCGTACGGCCGATGGCGAGCCCATCTTTGAGGAGAACATCTTTGTGCCGTTTGATGAGTACCGTGAGCTTTTGACTGCTGACCTTGAGGACAAATCGATCTTTGACGAGGTCGAGCGTGTCGGTGGCACCCCGATTGTCTCGGTTGGCTACCGCACGGTCGAGGCAGTTCGCGCCAACACCGAGCAGGCGGCAGAGCTGGGTATTGCGCCGCACGATCCGTTGCTCAACCTGCGTGCCGGCTTCATCGGTCCCAACGGCGAGCCGGTCCTGATGGGTAAGCAGTACTACGTGGGATCGCGCTACGTCATGGTCATGTAGGTTACGCGGGTTTACCAACCCGCGTAACCGGTCGACGCTGCGCGCCCGTCATTTGGCCAATCTGCCGTTCAATTTCAAAGGCGCGACCAGAAGGTCAGCGCCTTTTCATTTCACGGCACCTTGGCTCAAATGACGGGCGCTCGCTGGCTTTGCCAAAACATCGGCGTTGCCACGGTCCAGATACGGCAGATAGGGACGTTCCTTTTGTGCCGGCAGTTGGGGACACTCCTTGTCGACTAGTCGTTGGGGACGTTCTTGTTTGACTAGTCGTTTAAGAACGTCCCCAACAACTAGTCTGGGCGGCGGTCGTGTGCTGTTGTCCGCGTGGCGGCGTATAATCGGCGGCAGATGATTCTGACGTTAGGAAACCATGACCGATAGCATGCAGCAGATGGCGCTCGACACGCTCGGCGCCTATTTTGGCTACACCTCGTTTCGCCCTGGTCAGGACCGCATGGTCGATGCGATCCTTGCCGGTCGCGACGCGCTGGGCGTTATGCCCACGGGCGCCGGCAAATCCATCTGCTACCAGGTGCCTGCGCTCATGCTGCCCGGCATCACCTTTGTGGTGAGTCCGCTGCTATCGCTCATGGAGGACCAGACCCGCGCGCTGCTCGCGGCGGGTGCGCGCCCCAGCTACCTCAACTCCAGCCTTACTCCGGCTCAGCAAAATACCGTGCTCAAGCGTGCGCGCGAGGGTCGCTACCAGCTTATGTACGTGGCACCCGAACGTCTGCTCGAGCCGCGCTTTTTGGCCTTTGCGCAGGAAGCCGCAGCCGCCGGCGGCATCGGCGTGCCGCTCGTGGCCATTGACGAGGCCCACTGCGTGAGCCAGTGGGGCCAGGATTTTCGCCCCGCCTACCTGCAGATTCGCGAGTTTATCGATGCACTGCCGCAGCGCCCGATCGTGGCGGCCTTTACCGCCACGGCGACCGAGCGCGTGCGTGCGGACATTCAGCAGATGCTCGGCTTGCAAAACCCTGCGACCGTGGTGACGGGTTTCGATCGCAAGAACCTCTACTTTGGTTGTGAGGAGATGGGCGACAAGGCCAAGACCGCGTGGGTGCGCGACTACGTGATCGCGCATTCGAGCGAGAGCGGCATCGTGTATTGCTCGACCCGCAAGACGGTCGACGCGCTGGCGGGCGAGCTTGCCGAGGCGCTGGGCCCCAGCGGCATTCGCGTAGGCCGCTACCACGCCGGCATGGGCAATGATGCCCGCCGTCAGAGCCAGCGTGCCTTTATCGATGACGACATCCAGGTGATGGTTGCCACCAACGCCTTTGGCATGGGTATCGACAAGCCCAACGTGCGCTACGTGATCCACAACAACGTGCCCGAGAGCATCGAGGCCTACTACCAGGAGGCGGGCCGCGCCGGCCGCGATGGCGATCCGGCAAGTTGTCATCTGCTGTGGAACGGCAACGATTTCCGCATGCGCCGCTTTTTGATCGACCGCGGCGATGCGGCCGACGAGGCACTCGACGACGAGCAGCGCGCGTGGGCGCTCCAGAACCGCTACCGCCTGCTCAGCCAGATGGAGGGCTACTGCAACACCACCGGCTGCCTGCGCGAATACATGCTGCGCTACTTTGGTGACGAGGCTGCGGCCGAGCATGCGACGGCGGGCGGCACCACTGCGGACGAGGCCGAGGGTTGCGGCAACTGCAGCAACTGCCTCACGCAGTTCGAGGTCGAGGACGTCACCGGCATGGCCTGCGCCGCCGTGCGCTACGTGGCCACGCGCCCCATGCGCTTTGGCAAGTCGCTCATCGCCGACGTGCTTCATGGCGGCAATACCGAGCGCATTCGGCAGATGCATCTGGACGAGGACCGCGGCTACGGTGAGCTGTCGAGCGAATCGGTCGGGCGCATCAAGGACATCATCGGCCAGCTTTGCGGCCGCGGCTACCTGGCTACCTCGCAGGGCCAGTATCCGGTGGTAGGCCTGGGTCCGCGCGCCGGCGAGGTCGAGGACGAGGCGTTTGCCTTTACCATTAAACGCCGCGCGTCCAAGCGCAAGGCCTCGGCCCGCGCCCGTCGTGCCGTGGATCTGCTGCGCGAGGAGGCCGAGCTGGACCAGCGCCCGCGCGTGGGCGATGACGCCGAGCTGTTCGAGCGCCTGCGGGCACTCCGCAAAGAGATCTCGACCGAGCTGGAGATGGCGCCGTACATGGTCTTTTCCGACAAGGCCCTGCGCGGTCTGTGCCGTCTGCGCCCGCAGACACGCGATGAACTGATTCAGGTCAACGGCATCGGCGAGAAAAAGGCCGACAGCTTTGGCGAGCAGTTTATGGCGGCGATTGAAGAATTTGAATCCGAGCACGCGCGGGATGGAGCATAAACGATGGTAACCGAGAGCAAAACCGAGCGTGCCGAGCGTACTGACGTGCCCGCCGTGCCGCTGTACCAGCAGGTCATGGATGATCTGAAGGGCGAGATCGCGCGCGGCGTGTACCCCGCCGGCTCGCGCATTCCTGCCGAGATGGAGCTCGCGAAGTCCTACGGCGTGGGGCGCATCACCGTGCGCCGCGCGATTGAGGAGCTCTCGCGCGCGGGATACCTCAACCGCCAGCAGGGGAGGGGCACCTTTGTGTGCGCTCCCAAGCTCAAGCGCAAGATTCGCCAGAAGGGCGATGTCCAGAGCTTTACCGAGGGCTGCGCTGCCAACGATATGGTGCCGGGCGCGCGCCTGGTGTCGCGTATGGTGGTCGCGGCGACGCACGAGGACGCGGCGTTTTTTGGCGTTGAGCCCGGCTGTGAGCTCATCGTGGTCGAGCGCGTGCGCACGGCCGACGGCATTCCCGTCATGCTCGAGAACAACGCCTTTGTGCTGGCGGACCATCCCTATCTGCAGACGCTGGCCGACGAGGACCTTACCGACAACTCGATCTTTGCACTCGTTGCCGAGCATTCGGGTCGCGCACCGCTCAAGTCCGATCCCTGCACCGTGGAGATCGCGCTGGCCGATGCTCAAGCCGCTCCGCTGCTTGAGGTCCCGGTCGGCGAGCCGCTCTTTTATATGGAGGCGTACTTTACCGATGCCGATGAGCGGCCCCTGTTGCTCGGCCGCCAAAAGATCGTGGGCTCGCGCTACGTCTTCGACATCTAACGTCCACAGATAGAACAACATAGAACAAATCTGCCTAAATGACTTCACGGGCGTTTTCGCGAATGGTATAAATAGAACAACATAGAACGACCGCAGGTACGAGCTGCCATCGTTCGAGGCTGCCGCACAGGGAGGAACATCAGGATGAATGCACACGATCTGGTTCAGGAAATCATCGAGCGCAAGGGTAAGATCGAGAACGTCTTTTGGATCGCCTGCGGCGGTTCGATGATCGACCTGATGCCGGCCAACGAGCTGCTCAAGCGCGAGGCCGCCACGTTTACCTCCACGGTCTACACCGCACGCGAGTTTTGCCTGATGGCTCCCAAGAGCCTTGGCGAGAAGTCGCTCGTTATTGCCTGCAGCCATAGCGGCAACACGCAGGAGGTCGTCGACGGCTGCGAGATGGCGCTGGCCGCCGGCGCCGAGGTCGTTGCCATGACCGACTGCGAGGGCTCCAAGATCGACAACGGCAAGTGGACCACCTGGGTCTACCCCTGGGGCGAGGGCGTGTCGCAGGCCGAGGTGCCGCAGGGCATCGGCGCTTTGATCGCCGCCGAGCTGCTCGATCAGCAGGAGGGCTACGAGGCGCTCGCCGACATGTACGAGGGCCTCAAGCAGATGGACGCGCTGCTGCCCGCTGCCCGCGAGAAGGTCAACGCCGAACTGGGCACCCGCTTTGCCGAGCTTTGCCAGCAGCACAAGTTCTTCTACATCCTGGGTTCCGGCCCCAACTTTAGCCAGACCTACGCCATGGCCATCTGCTCGCTCATGGAGATGCAGTGGCAGCACTGCTGCTACATCCACTCCGGCGAGTACTTCCACGGCCCGTTCGAGGCTACCGAGCCCGGCGTGTTCTACTTTGTGCAGCTTGGCGCGGGCGAGTGCCGTCCCATGGAGGAGCGTGCGCTTGCGTTCCTCAACACGCACACCGACACGATCATGGTGCTCGACGCGCTCGAGTACGGCGTGGGCGAGGTTCCCGCCAGCGTGCGTTCGTTCCTCGAGCCGATCTTCTTCTACGCGATGAGCTGCGAGCTGCGCGCCGCCCGCGGCAAGGTCTTCGACCACAGCCCCGAGTTCCGCCGCTACATGGGCATCGAGCAGTACTAAGTAACGGGAAAACCATTCACCTTCGATTCGCAAACGTGTTGCATGAGTCAAAAAAGCGGGCCGCGCCGGGGTTTCCGACGCGGCCCGCTTCGTATTGCGCTTGGGTGTGAGGTTGCGGCAGCCAACGGCCTACTTTGCGTCGTAGGCCTCGGCGTCCCACCAGTCGAGCTGGGCGATGTTGTCGCGGATGTGCTGGCAGCTCTTGTGGAAGCCCTCGAGCTCGTGCTCGGACAGGTCGAGCGTGTAGACTTCCTCGATGCCCTCGGCACCGATCACGCACGGCAGGGAGGTGAAGATGCCCTCCTCGCCATACTGGCCGGTCATGAGCGTGGAGGCAGAAAGCACGGCGTGCTCGTTGTGCAGCACGGCGGCGCAGACGCGCGCGGCAGAGTTGGCGACGGCGTACTCGGTGCACTGCTTGCCCTGGTAGGTCACGTAGCCGCCCTTGCGCGCGAGCTCCTCGACCTCCATGTGGTCGAAGGCGTACTTGTCGGGGTTCTCTGCCTGAAGCTCGGTCAGGCTCTTGCCGGCGATGGTCGCGGCCTTAAAGGCAGCCAGCTGGCTAAAGCCGTGCTCGCCGATCATGTAGGCGTCGATGGACTTGGGGCTCACGCCGACCTTCTTGGAGATCTCGGTGCGCAGGCGGGCAGAATCCAGGCCGCAGCCCGAGCCGATGATCTTCTTGGGGTCGTAGCCGGTCAGGTGCCACAGCTCGGTGCACACGACGTCGCAGGGGTTGGAGATGCTCACGAAGATGCCGTCGAAGCCGGCGTTGACGATACGCTTGGCAAAGGTGCGGACGGCGTCGGTGGTAAAGAACAGCTCGCCGTCGCGGTTGCCGGCGGCCAGCGCGACCTTGCCGGCGGCGTTGACGATGACGTCGCAGCAGGCAAGCTCCTCGTAGTGGTCGTAGCAGTTGACGATCTTGGTGTTATACGGGACAAACGAAAGGGAGTCGCGCAGGTCCTGGACCTCGGACGTCACCTTGGCCTCGTTGATATCGCACAGGTACAGCTCATCGGCAATGCCCTGCATAAGCAGGCTGTTGGCGACATGTGCTCCTACGTGGCCCTGGCCGACCACACCGATCTTACGCGTCTGGTACATATGAGTATCCTTTCGGCCGAGTTTTTCGCGTTGAAACATTGTAGCGTCCTGCCGTTACTTTGCTAGGCTAAAGTGCAGCAGATTTTAGAGACATGCCGTAATTTCTACTTTTGAGGCGTTTTGGGCCGCTGACGGCATCGCTGGGCGATGTGCTCGCGCGGATGGGGCCGCTCGTTGTACCATAGCTGCAACTGACTCGTAAGGAGCATCCATGCCCATTCGCATCCCCGACGCCCTCCCTGCCGCCGCGCAGCTCGAGAGCGAGAACATCTTTGTCATGACCGAGTATCGCGCGCTGCATCAGGATATCCGCCCGCTGCGCGTGCTCATCCTCAACCTCATGCCCACCAAGATCGCCACCGAGACGCAGATCATGCGCAAACTCTCTAACACGCCGCTGCAGGTGGAAGTGGACCTGCTACGCACCAAGACGCACGAGGCCACGCACGTGAGCGCCGGCCATCTGGAGACGTTCTACCGCACGTTCGACGACATCCGCGATATCCACTACGACGGCCTGATCATCACGGGCGCGCCGGTGGAGCAGATGCCGTTCGAGGAGGTCGACTACTGGCCCGAGCTCTGCCAGATCATGGATTGGTCCACCACGCACGTGCACTCCACGCTGCACATTTGCTGGGGTGCACAGGCTGGCCTGTACCACCACTACGGTATTCAGAAGCACGACCTGCCGGCCAAGGCAAGCGGTGTGTTCGAGCATCATCTGGTGAAGCCGCAAAGCCCGCTGGTGCGCGGCTTCGACGACCGCTTCTATGCCGTGCACTCGCGCAACACCGATGTGCGCCGCGAGGACGTGGAGGCCGAGCCGCAGCTCGAGGTCGTGGCCGTGTCCGACGAGGTGGGCCTGTACATCGTCAAATCGACCGACAGCCGCCGCTTCTTTGTCTTTGGTCATCCCGAGTACGACACCGACACGCTGCGCCTGGAGTACGAGCGCGACGTGAAGCGCGGGCTCAACCCGGAGGTGCCGGCGCATTACTTCCCAAACGACGACCCCACGGCCGAGCCGCGCAACGTCTGGCGCAGCCAGGCTCAGCTGCTCTATACCAATTGGCTCAACTACTACGTCTACCAGACCACGCCCTACGACCTGGCACGAGCCGGCGAGGAGCACTAGGCTGTCGGGAGGTGCGCCAGCCGTTAGGCGCTGATGATGTTGGATAGCGACAGGTCGTGGGCGTCGGTGGGGACGTGGTTGGCGCGCTGTTCGTCAAAGGCGATGCCGATGATTTGGCACGATGCCGAGACCGTGGGCAGGAAGCGGTCGTAGCAGCCGCCGCCGTAGCCCAGGCGTGCGCCGGTGCGGTCGAAAGCCACGAGCGGCACAACGATCATGTCGAGTGCTTCGGCAGGCACGATGGGGAAGCGATTGCTGTCGATGTCCTCGGCGGCGAAGGCTTGCGTGGGATGGGCAATAAACGGAGCCGTGTCGACGTCGCCGGCGGCGACTGCTCGCATGCACATGCGCTGGCCGCAAGCCGCGGCGTCAGCTGCCGAGAGCATGCACGGATAGGCCACCTGCCAGCCGCGTGCGGCGGCAGCGGTGGCAAAGGCGGCAGGATCAACCTCGGAACCCATGGCGGCATAGACGGCGACGGTGCGCGGAGCCGCGGTGTCCGAGCACTCCAACAGCTCAACAAGCCGCGCGCAAACGGTGACAGACTTCGTCGCCCGCACATCCAACGCAATCGCATCGCGCCGAGCAATCAACGCCCGCCGCAGTTCAGCCTTATCCATTCCAGCCACCATCTCCCAGACCTACCAAAAAGGGACAGGTTTATTTTGGCAGGTTTTATCTGGGCAAACGCGACGGATTCAAACCAAAACCACCACAAAGGTGCCTGCCTCCTGTGGTGGTTTGGGCTGAATGTTGCGCAACAAGAGCTGCGGTTTTGGGTTTACCTTCATGGTGGAAAGAATGCACCGAAAGGAGCCCACCATGTTTTGTCGCTCGTGTGGCACGCCGCTTGTCGACGACGCCCTCTTTTGCCCCGTATGCGGCGCGCCTGTAGCGCCCGACCAGGTCGCGACCTCGCGGCAACCCCAGCCTGCCGCACCCGCTCCTCAACAATACGTGCCTGTGCAGCAGCCCATGCCGCGCAAGCGTTCCAAGAAGCCGCTGATCGCGCTTGCCGCGGTACTTGTCGTGGCGGCGGGCATCGGCGGCGGCGCGCTGTTCTACTTCGCCCAGATCGCGACCACTCCAATCGACGAGAAGACCTTCCCCGATAGCGGCATGCGCGCACTCGTCTCGACCAGGTACGACACCAACGGCGACGGGCGCATCTCGCGCGATGAGTCCAAGGCGGTGACGTCGGTCGAGCTGGACGGTGTCGCGTCGACGCAGGGCTTGGGAAAGGCGTTTCCGCATGTCGTCAATGTGGAATCTGGCGGGGATAAGCTCATCAACCTGGACCTTTCGGGTTGCGGCGACCTTAAGACGGTCGACCTCAACTCGGCGAGCAGCGTCACTGCCGTTAACCTGGACGGCTGCGACAACATCGAGAAGCTCGACCTCAAAAATGCTCAGGGCCTCAAAAGCGTCGACCTCTCGGGTAAAAAGAAGCTCGCAACGTTGGCGTTGCCACAGGACACGAAGGTCAGCGGCATTAAGGACACGCAGCTCGAGGAGCTGTGGCTGCCGGTGTACTACGAAGGCACCGACGAGGACGGTGTGCACGGCAGCACGTACGAGATTGAGCGCGACGAAAACGGCTACGTCACGGGGTACGTGAGCAGCCTCAAGCAAGGCGGCGGCATGAGCTACGCCGTTGAACACGACGAATCGCATCGTATTTCGGAGATCGCGGAACTCCTCTCGGGCGAGTACGAGGATGAAAACATGCTCACGTACGACTCCGACGGCAACCTGACGCGTATCGATTGCGATGCCGCCATTGGCGACGCGTCGGCCTCCACGGTGTTCACGTATGACTCGAATGGAAACCTGGTCAACAAGACGACCAATGCGGGCTACGGCGAGAGCACGAGCGCGTACGTTTACGAGGGTGGTAACCTGGTGTCCGACACCGAGACCGGCCCGGGCAATCCTCGCACGGTTGTCTACTCGTACGGATACGACAAAGGCCGCGTGACGTCCTTTACGACGGACTGTCAGGGCGACACCGTGGGTACGAGGTGGACGCTCACGCTCAACTACGAGTACGACAAGGACGGAAACATTTCGCGCATCTCGCCCGTGACCTATGACACGCATGGCAACGATTACGGCTCGCTGGGTTCGTTTTCCACGGTTGATTACTCGTATAGTGACGGCAAGCTCGACCGGATCGATTCCACGCGCGACGGCCATGCGGAGTTCTATTACGACGAGTTCGGCAATCTGACGGCGGTCGACGAGTACGCCGATGGTGATTCGGGCGACGAGTTTGAGTTTGAGCACGAGGTCGAGTACCAGCGTTACTTCTGTAATAAGAGCGAGAAGAATAAGCCGGAGGAGTGGATTCGTCTGGATTCGAAGTACGACGTCTGCAACGGCAGCTGGGTCAACACGTCTTCGTCCCGCAAAGAGCGCTTTGTGAGCCTGTATCGACTCGACCCGCTAAAGGCGACGCTCGATCCCTTCCACAAATAAGGCCCGACCCAAAGCCACCACAAAGGTGCCTGTCCCCTTTGTGGTGGTTTTTGCTGAGGGATGGGCACCCGTGGCGGTTTGTCTCAATCTGTAACAGATACTCGGCAAAAATGGGCCTAGCTGTTACAGATTGAGACAAAGGGCTGGCGCCATTCGGAATTATCTCGATCTGTAACATCTGGAGCCGATATTCCCGTCTAGATGTTACAGATTTAGACAAACCGCTGGGACGGGTTGCGCCGCCCCGCCCAAGCAGTGGCAAAAAGAAAAGGTAGATTTTTAGGCATGTCCCAAAAATCTACCTTTGTGCGTTAGGCCAGCAGGTCGACTACGGTAAAGCCGGCGTTGCTCTTGGCGATGACGTCGCGGCCGCCAAAGACGCAGGTCGGCGACTCGGCTGCGATGCGCGTCACGTCGGCACCGAGCGAGCGAAGCTCGGCGGGCGTGGCGGCGAGCATCTGGGCGCGGCGCTCCTCGCGGGCGTGCGGATCGAGCCCGGCCAGGTAGGTCGTGTTGCGGCGCTTGGTGAGCGCGTACGGCTTCACGGGCGCGTCCATGCCGCTCACGCAGCTCACGATAAAGCCCTCGAAGGCGGCTTCGTCGGGCTCAAAGCTGCCGAGCCATGCGCCTGCGCGCTCCACGCGCCCAATCGAGGGGTCGATCGCCGGGTCGCGGTAGGTGTAGAACGCCGTCTGACGCTCGCCGGCAGCGCGGAATCCGCAACCGTACGCGCCGCCCTTCACGCGGATCTCGTTCCACAGGTAGTCGTAGGAGAGCGCGTTGGCAGCCACCGCCCAGGCGCCCGTCACGTCAATGCCCAGACGGCGCGGGTCGCAGGCGCGTGCGGCAAAGCAGATGTCGCTGGGGATCACAAAGGCCTCGTGGCGGTCGCACGGCGTCGGCACCACGAGCGCGCCGCGGCCGGCAGCGGCACCGTTGCCGGCGCCCAGCTCCAGGTCGCCCGCGGCGGCCCAGTACGCATCGAAGTCCTCGTCGCTGCCGGTAAAGCTCGCCATGCAGCCGTCGGCCACAAAGATGCGGCCCGCCAGCTCGGCAAGCTTGGCGCGCAGCCCGTCCAGGCGCTCGTCAAAGTGCTCGAGCAGATCGCGCAGGAACAGGTAGAAGTCCACTCCCGAGAGCTGTTCACGCACCACGGCCGAAGGCGAGCTGTAGCTCATCGCGCGGCCGAGCGCCGCCGAGTGACCGTTGTTGATAAATCCCTGCTCAAGCCCAATGCGAATCTGCGTGAGCACGTCGCGCACGCGGTCGGCGTCGGCGTCCGCCAAAAGCGTGCTCGACCACACCTCGCGCGGCAGGCTCGCCAGCGCATCAATCTTCTCGGACAGGGCGCCGGCGCTCACCAGCAGGTAGGGACGCACGCCGTCCACGTCGGGCTGCGTCATGACCTCGGTCGTAAAGCTCAAAAAGCCCAGCTTGCCGGCGAGCAGGTTGTCGAGTTCCTCGGCCGAATGCTCGCGCGTGGGCAGCTGCTTGAGCAGGCGGCAGAGCAGCGTCACGTAGGGCAGGTCCTCAAATGCGACGCAGCTCAGGTCGAAATACTGCATGGCGTAGGCCAGGCGGTTGGTGGGGATACCGTGGCGCAGGCAGGGGATGGGCGCGGTCGTGTCCACGACAAGCGGCGGCTCGGGGCGCGCCTCGCCAATGTCGGACACGCGCAGGCGCGGCAGCGTTGCCTTGTTCTCGGGCGTGTCCTCGGCCTCCTGTGCAGCACGCAACGCGGCCGTGCGCTCGACCACATCGGCCAGCTCGGCGTCGGTCATGGCGTCGCGCTTGGCTGCAAGCTCCGCGGCCTCGGCACTCTCCGCGCCCTCGGCGGCGTCCACCGGCACCAGCTCGACGAGTGCCACGTGGTCGTTCTCCAGCACCAGCTCGCGCAGCAGGTCCTCAAAGTAGCTGCCGTCCAGCTCGCCGCGCAGCTTCTCGTATACCGGGCCGTACTTGAGCGCCAGCGTCGCGGCGTCGTCATCGTAGAGCCACGTGCTCAGCGCGTCGCACGCAATGGCCACGCCGTCGGCGATGCCGTAGTCGCGCTGGCGCAGGTCGTACTCGTTGCTGCTGATGATGGCCTCCAGGCGCTCGCGCGGAACGCCATGCTCGCACAGGTCGCGGCAGGCATCCTGGAACACGCGGCGCAGCTCGCGCGCCACGCCGGGCTGCGCGTTCTGCAGCATGATGAGCTCGTAGGGCTGCAGACACTCAGCCGCGGTGTAGCTCACCACGTTGCCGCCCAGGCCCGCCGCCAGAATAGCCTTTTTAACCGGCGCCTCGTTGGAGCCCAGCAGCGCCTCGAACAGGATATCCGCCGCGATCGTGCGCTTGCGGTCGAGCGCGTTGCCCAGCACCAGACCCAGGCCCACCAGGGCATTCTCGGGCGTGGTGGCCATCTCGACGCGCTCATACTCGCAGTTCACGGGTGCCTGAACGTCCAGCGGGTTGGGTGCCAGCGCGGAAGGGTCCTCGCCAGCGGCAACGGCGGCGTCCATGCGGCGGCTCGCGGCGCTCGACTGCGACAGATATCGCTCGTCCAAAAACGCCAGCGCGCGGTCCACGTCCAGATCGCCGTAGAGCGTTATATAAGAGTTGGAGGGGTTGTAATGACGAGCGTGCGTGTCCAGGAATTGTTCGTAGGTGAGCGCCGGGATCGCGCGCGGGTCACCGCCGCTCTCGTGCGCATAGGCGGTGTCGGGATAGAGCGCGGCGTTGACGGCATCGTCCAGCACGCTCATGGGGTCGGACAGCGCGCCTTTCATCTCATTGAACACCACGCCGTTGTAGCGCAGCGTGCCCGCGCGCAGGTCCTGGGGGCAGGCGTCATCGGCATCGCCCTCGCAGCCCTCGCCCTCCGGCAGGTCCAGCTCGTAGTGCCAGCCCTCCTGCTCAAAAATGGTGGGCTTGGTGTAGATGGCCGGGTTGAACACCGCGTCCAGGTACACGTCCATCAGGTTGTACAGATCCTGCTCGTTGGTGGTGGCAACGGGGTAGATGGTCTTGTCGGGGTAGGTCATGGCGTTGAGGAACGTCTGCATGGAGCTCTTGATCAGATCGACGAACGGCTCCTTGACGGGAAACTTGGCCGACCCGCACAGCACCGAGTGCTCAAGAATATGGAACACGCCGGTGGAATCGGCCGGCGGCGTCTTAAAGCCAATGGCGAAGGCCTTGTTCTCGTCGTCGCACGCCAGGTACAGCAGGCGGGCGCCCGAGGCGGTGTGGCGCAGCACGTAGGCGTCCGAATCGAGCTCGGGCACGGCCTCGCAGCGCTCGACGGCAAAGCCGTGGCAGGTAGCGCCGGGAACCAGCAGCGCAGCGGCGGCAGCGCGCGGATCGGTTGAAGAAGTGGGCATATGCAGTCTCCTTTGACGCCCCAACGGGGGCGAATCGAGTCGAATCCCCGTGAGTATACCCATAAGGAGCGCCGGGCCCGCGACGAACTGTAGGTAATGCTGGCGGGAAGTCGATGCGTCGCCGGTCGTCCGGATCGCACGAGCGTGGAAATCCGGACGCCCGCCGAATGAGAGTGGATTTTCGGACGGAATCAGCCTCCAAACGCCCAAAAACCGTCCAAAAATCCACTCTCATTTTCCAGCCGTCCAATAATCCACGCTCATCCATCTCTCATGCATCTCTCGTCTCTGAGTCGAGAGATAAAGAGAAAGACGAGAGATAATCATGAGAGATAACAGTGCTGCTAAGAGACAAATAACGAATCGAATCATCAAACACTGATTGTTCTACCAGCAAAAACATGTTTTAATGAAGCAAATAGCAGATAGTTTATCTCTCATCTCTCACTCATCTCCGAGACGAGAGATAAAGAGAAAGACGAGAGATAATTACGAGAGATAACTGAGAGACGAGAGAAGCCCATTGGGACACTCGCCGCCGAGTCGAGACGAAAGGGCATGCAGATGAACGAAAACGAGCTGGCTAATCTGCTCGAGTCTTTAAGGCGCATGGGTTCGGATGATCTTAACGTCGAAGTGAAGGAGAGCGCCACGACGCTTTCCCGCGACGTATGGGAAACGGTTAGCGCATTCGCGAACACCGCCGGCGGAATCATCGTGCTCGGCGTGAGCGAGCGCGCGGGCTTTGTCCCAGTCGAGAACTTCGAGACCGAGAAGGTGCTCAACCAATTTGTGGCAGGCATGGGCGATGCGGGTGGTCGAGGAAAGCTGGCCAATCCGCCTAAATACACCATTGAGCGGGTGGAGCTCCAGGGCACCATTGTTCTCGTCATCACGATTGAGGAGCTCGACCCGGCGAGCAAGCCCTGCTATGTCATAGAGCGGGGCGCCCAGGGCGGCAGCTACAAACGCATCGACGACAAAGACGTGCCGCTTTCATCGACCGAGGTCCTGTCCTTGTCGTCGTATGAACGAACGAGCCCCAGTGATCGCGATGCGGTGCCAGGTGCAGTTGCAGGCGACCTCGACGAGGCCCTGATTGACCGCACGATAGAGCGTGCTTTCTCGCTGACGCCCCGAGCTATGCGCGGTGCGACGGACAAGAAAACAAAGCTGGAGCGCCTGAATTTCCTCGACTCCCAGGGTAATGTGATTAAGGCCGGGCTCCTGGCTGCGGGCGCCTATCCTCAGCAGTTTTATCCCAAGCTCTTTATCGACGTGGCTGTCCATGCGGGGACCCAGAAAGGCGCAGCGGGGTCGCTGAGGTTCATGGACCGTACGATCTGCGAGGGAACGTTGGGCGAGATGATTTCGGATGCCGTCGCGGCTGTCGCCAAGAATTTGCGGCGAACCTCGACCATCCAAGGCGTCTCGCGTGTCGACTCGCTGGAGATTCCCGAGGAGGTCCTGCGTGAGGCAGTCGCCAACGCCGTAATCCACCGAGAATATGGGGATCGCTTCTGCGGGCAATCGATTGCCGTCGACGTCTTTGACGATCGCGTCGAAGTGACAAACCCCGGCGGTCTGTACGGAGGAAAGACTCGCGAGAACTTGTTTGACGGTAGCTCCCGATGCCGCAACGCGACGCTCGTGAAACTCATGTCGATTGTTCCGCTGCCGGATGGCGCAGGTTCGCCGGCTGAGGGCAATGGCTCGGGCATTCCGATGATGATTGACGCCATGCGTGCGCATGGTTTGGCCGAGCCCCTGTTCTGCCCGGGATTCGATCGGTTCAAGGTCGTACTTTACCGTTCAAAGATCGAGCCGGTCGATCACGGCGGGGGCTTAATTGTGACGGCACTCAAACACTACGGCGAGCTGGGGACGCGTGAGCTGGCAGAGCGCACGGGGCTCACCATTTCCCAGGTTAGGTCGCGCGTCAACACGCTCATTGCTCAAGGCGAGCTTGAGCCCACGGCGCCAGCGACGAGCCGCAACCGCAAGTACCGGTTAACGGAACGCGCAGAGCAGATGCGTTAGTGGACGAAGTGACCCAATAATCGACTCTCGATTGACGCCCGCTAAGGTAAGGAGGTTGTTGCCCAGTCGACGGCGATGCTAAAGACTTGGCTTACGCTGGCATGGCCCCGAGCCGTCCATCAAGAACAGCCTAAGAACCAGCTTGATGGCGTATCCCGGCTTGATCTCGGTCGCATCAAAGACGCGGCGCTCGGTAAGCTCGCCGCAGTATGCATAGATGTCGCGGATGAGCTCCGCCCCCGAAAGCGTAAACATGTAGCCTGCGTCCGAAAGCGCGTTGGGTGCGGTAGGCAGCTTGGCCATGCGGCAAAACGTGGACAGGTCGGGTGCCATGGTGCCCTGGTAGTCAAGGGCGCTGCCGGCTTCCTGTGCGGCAAGTTCTAACTGGCGCACGTGCTCGAGTGCCGCCGCCAACACAAAGCTCGGCGTGGGCGCATTGACGTCTTCCGTGGTCGCCACGAGCCTGCCCGCGGCCTGCGTAACAAGCCAGGCAACCTCACGCTGGCACCGCACGGCCTTGCGCGTAACCGGTTTGATGGATGAGGAGGAAACGCTCCCCTTAGGCGGATTCGAAGCAGCCACAAGACCCTCCCATGAACGATTGGGCCCAACAAGCCCGGATGAAACACGTGCTACATCAGTATACAGGGGAGTGGGGTAGCGGGGTACAAGCGCGCCAACGGCAAACCGAGAGCATCAACGATGTGCCGATCGCGGAATGTGATCTCGCAATAATTGACTCCCGGCCATATTATTGAGGAGCATGACTCGCGTTCGTATGGTTGTAGGTGCTGGCGATGAACGACATTGACCTTGCTGTTCCGTTGATGGATGGACCTAGCTATGACCGCGCTTGCAGCCTCGTGCCTTCCGAGTACGTTGAGGCGTGGGAGTGGTTTCTGAGCGAGGAGCAGCGCGGCGGCGTTTGGACCAGCCTTCCGCACCACACCAAGGAAGAAAGCCCTCAGTATCAGTATCGTTTGAGAATTGGCTCGGACCTCTTTCCCGTAACGCGGGATTCAGGGATCTTCTGGCCGGGCCAGGATAAGGTGAAGCAAGATCCCAATAAGACTTTTGCGCTCTCGGTTCATAACTCCAAAAAAGGCCTTTATGCCGATGTCCCCCCCACTCTATTTAGACGATGGTACGTGGGTCATTAAATACTCGGTTCAGGCGCCGGGCGCTGTTGGTTCTCGAGACCAAGACTATAACCGGAAAATGCTCAACTGCATGGATTGCGGCGTTCCAGTCGGAGTCATATTTGCAACCGAGGTGGGTTATAAGGTGCTCGGCCTTGCGTTTGTTGAGCGGTTCGAGCCCGAAAACGGCTGGTTTGTGTTGCGCGGACCTGTTCATAAGGGTGGTCCAGACCCCCGTTTTGCGCCCGACATGAGCTATTTGAAGCACATGCCCGTCGATATTGAGTTTGCCGGACAGGGTGCGACCGACGACGAAAAGGTCCGCTATGCGTTAAGGCGCGAGCGACTGGGGCAACAATGGTTCCGCAAGCAGCTCGTTGCCGCCTATGACGGCCGTTGCGCGGTGTCGGACTGCGGCGTCAGCGAAGCTCTGGAGGCTGCACATATCGAGAATTACTCGGGCCCTAAATCACAGGTTGCCAGCAATGGCATTCTGCTTCGGCGCGACTTACATTCTCTCTTCGATGCTCATCTGATTTCGTTTGAGCCTGTTTGCGGTGAATATCGGCTGTGTGGTTCGTACTTGCTGGATAAGACCGATTACGCTTCCTTTGCGGGTGCGACGCTAAGGCAGCCGAATGAACATCAGTGGCGACCCAATACGGTGTTTCTTGAGGCCCATCGCATCGAGTTCGATCGCTCGGAAAAGAAGCGTGAAAAGGCGGGGCTTCTGCCGTATTAGCGTATTAGGATTTGGCATTCTTTGACGATCGTGCCGTTTGATCGGATCGCGCGGCGATGCAATCTCACGTGTGCTTGCTGGTGCATGCTCTTCCTGGTTTGAATAACGAGAGGGGAGCGAGAATGAGTTGGAGAAGTGACGTCGCGCTGGGGAAGTACGGAAAACTGCCGCGCGCCCTCATCGACAAAAGCATGTTCCCGAATGTGGAAGTTGATTACGGTTCGTTTGCTGTCGCCTGCCCTTGCTGTGGCTTGCAAATTCCGTGTCTCGACATTCGGTTTATCGATGCGCGCGATAGACTCAGCAAAGATGCGAGAAAACGCACGGGCGTTCATATGCCGGTGTATCCGGAGAAGTGTCCCGTTTGCAACCTCGATATCATGTATGACGACGGTGACGAGGGGTAAGTGATGCGGGTAGTAGACCGTGCATGCCTCGCCGTCCCTACAAATAAATCCCCTCGCCGAGTTGCTTGTGGAACTCGGCGTGATGGTCGCGTGCCCAAGTAAAGAGCGCCTGGTCAAAGTCGGTGCGCATGGCCGGGACGCCAAAGACGCCGGCAACTTCGACGCGCACAAACTCCAGTGCCGGCAGCTTGTTGATGGCAGTGAGGGCAAACGGGGATGTGGGCTCCTCGAACAGATAGCGGCTGCCCTGCAGCGCGTCACAACTGGTGCACGTGTTGCCGAGCGACGGGGCTTTGGAGGCTCGCGCGCCTACGGGCTTGTAGCCGCAGCGCTTATGAAGGTAGTCGCGGATCTCGACCGGCACGCAGCCAAGAGCGGGCACGATGGCGAGTGCGTTGGCATTGGCCGTGTCGATGGCAATGTGCCCGGCTTCGTTGGGCGCGTGCGCGATGGCGATGCCCTCGCCGTTATCGGTTCGATAGGGAATGCCGAAGGCCGCGACCGAGGTCTCTTTGTGGCACTTCCAGCACTCGCGCTTGCCCAGCACCAGATATATATACGGCGCAGAGGGGTCGAATCTGTCTACGCCGGGCAACCACTCGGCAAAGGGCTCGGGATTAACGCCGCTGGGTACATACCAGATCTTATTGGTCCGGTCCCATTTGGCGCCCAGCGCCTTGGCTTCTTCTTTGTGCGAAAAGGGGACATCGAGCTCGGTGCGCATGGCGGCTCCTTGGTGCGCGGGTGCAGGTGGCTCAAGGATACCGCAGGGCGTGGACGTCGTAGCGTTTGGCCGAGAAGTCGCTGTGCGGGCTGGCTGGTTGTGGCACCAGGCTAATTGGCAAGTAAATGGCCAGCTTTTGGTTGGCTGGCGGCAACCTTGCCAAAAGCTTGACGGATTGCGGTTTAGACATCTGCGAATGAGCATTTGGGGGTGTGCGATGGCAAAATAGCCACGGCCAGTTGCCAAAACTCAAAAAGGAGCGCCATCTGTTGCTCGTGCACATCAAGCGAATTTATATTCGCGATGGATATCAAAGTTATTGTTGATGTTGGGGTATTGAATTTGTTTGGCTGCCATTCGTCAGGTGAATTGATGTTACGTTGCGATGACGGTTGGAACTGCCAGCGGATTTGGCGACATAAAACAAAACAGCCCAGAGGACATAACCTCTGAGCTGCGAACATTTGGTGGGCGTTAGAAGATTTGAACTTCTGACCTCTTCCGTGTCAGGGAAGCGCTCTCCCCCTGAGCTAAACGCCCGATCAAGGGTGCGCAAGTGCGCAAGGGATAATATAACGGAGCCTGAACTCGGTGGCAAGAACATTTTTAAAAATCGCTTACATTGTGGAATTCGGGGGCTTTGTCATATCCATTTCAAAAGAGCCTGCTGCCGCGATTTGGCTGTCGCATAATGCAAGGCCATTGCGGTATCGAGCTATGGAAAGACGCCTGCGGAATTGTCCTACCGATAAGCGGACAAGCCTCCTGCCGGTGCCTTCGCCGTGATAAGGTAAGCCGAATTGCTTCTAGACTGTTTCGGGGGAGTGGAATGAGCAAAGAGTGTGTCGAGCAGGTCGAAGGCGCAGGGGCTTCGGTGCCGATGACCGATATATCGAACATTGATGTGCCCGAGGGCACCGACGAGCTCAGCCGCAGCACCCGCCGTGCATGGCGCGACCGCCTGAACAGCGCTTCGACGCGCAAGATGATCACGGGCGTCGTGGCGACGCTGGTGGGCGGTTCGTTTTGGGGCTTCTCGGGCACCAGCGCGAGCTTTTTGTTCGACACCTACTACGTCGACACGCTGTGGCTTATGAGCGTGCGACAGATTCTTGCCGGCCTGCTCTTTATGGCCGTGGTTGTCACGCGCGACCGCGAGCGCCTTATCAAGATTTGGACGACGCCCGCCGACCGCAGGCAGCTGCTGCTCTTTACCGCCTTTGGCCTGCTCTTTAACCAGTTTTGCTATCTTTCGGCCGTGCGCCTGACCAACGCCGGAACCGCGACGGTGCTCCAATGCCTGCAGCTGGTCATCATCATGGGCTACACCTGTGTGATCGATCATCGCATGCCGCGCGTGCGCGAGGCGGTCGGCATTGGCCTGGCCCTGGGCGGTACCTTTTTAATCGCTACCGGTGGCGACCCCACCAGCCTGAGCATCTCGCCGCTTGGCCTGGCAGCAGGTCTTATGTGTGCGGTCAGCGCCACCTGCATGGCGGTGATCCCCGCCAAGATTTTGCCCGAATACGGCAGCCCCATCGTTACGGGCTCCGCCATGCTCACGGCGGGCGTGGTCTCGTGTGCGCTTGTGCAGCCGTGGGCTCATATGCCGGCCCTCGATGCCGCCGGTATCGAGGCGCTCGCGGTGTTTGTGATCGTTGGCTCGTTCTTGGCGTATATGCTCTACATGCAGGGCGTTAAGGACATTGGCTCCGTGCGCGCGAGCCTTATCGGAACCGTGGAACCGGTGTCGGCGACCATTACCAGCGCGGTTATGCTGGGCACGGTGTTTTTGCCGACCGACCTTATCGGCTTTGCCATGATCATCGTGATGATGTTTTTGACGGTGTAGCCGGCGCCGCTTTCCAGGCAGATATGGTGTTGCACTACAAATCCGCCAATTGCTGCCCGCGTCTGGAGTTTAACTGACGATGCGCAATATGTCATAAACTAATAGCGTTATTGACGTTATGTATTGCGAGGACTCCTCTATGGCTGGTAACCACTTTAAGAACAGCGACGGCAACCGTCCTGCAGTTCCGCCGCGTTCAAACGGGACTGGAAAAGCCGGCGTGCCGAGTGGATCTGGCCAAAACAGCGCCGGCAACCGTACGTCTCCGGGCGAAACGGCGATGTTTGCCGCTTTGTACGAACAGTCTCAGAAGGCTAAACAGGCTGGCCGAGCTGGTAGACAGGCATTTCCCGGTGCGACAGGCCCCGCGGCTTCGTCGGGCAGGGTTCGTTCGGCATCTGCGGACGGCGCGAATGCCGCCGGTCCTACCGGCCCTGCCAACAATGTCAGCTCCAATAACCATGCAAATCCCGCCAACCCCGCCAGCAACGCTCCTTCCGCCGGGGGCGCAGGGCTTACGGGCAACCTGGGCACCATCTATACGGGCGCTTCCGAGACCGGCGCGTTTGCCCGTCTCAATGACGACGGCGCCGAGTTTAAGGGCTCGGGCTCCAAGGAAGACTATTACGATTTTGGCCTGAACTACGGCGGCGATTCCTCGACTAGCTCGACTTCGGACGGCCTGGTTCGCCATCGCCATCGCAAGGGCGAGCGCAAAAAGCGCCGCATCGCCGCCATTGTCGCCGCTGTCGTCGCGGTGGTTCTTGTCGCGCTGGGCGTGAGCGGTTTCATGCTGTTGAACTCGGCGAAGACCGTAAAGAGCCAAGCGAAGGAAGCCGTCGAGATCGTAGGCGGCCTTAAGGGCAAGGTCACGTCGGGCGACTTTTCGACGCTGCCCGACGACGCGAAGAAAATCGACGAGCTTTGCAATAGCATGAAATCGGAGACCTCGAGCCCGCTGTGGACGATGGCTTCGTTTGTCCCGGTGTACGGCAGCGATATCTCCGCGGCTCGCACCATGATCGACGCCCTGTCCGATGTCTCGAGCAACGCGCTGGTCCCCATGGCCGATAACCTTTCGCAGGCGACGCCCGGCAAGCTGTTCCAGGACGGGACGATCAACGTGTCCGCGCTGCAGGCGGTCGCCGATTCGCTCTCCGATAGCTCCAAGGTGTTCAAGAGCGCCAATGAAAAGGTCCAGGGCATCGGCGATACGCATATCGCCCAGGTGACCGAGCTGGTCGATAAGGCCAAGGACGGTTTTGCCACCCTGGACGGCGCGGTCGACGCGGCAGAGCAGGTCGCCCCCGTCCTACCCCAGATGCTCGGCGCCAACGGCCAGACACGTCATTATCTTGTGCTCGCGATGAGCAACGTCGAGATTCGCGCCTGCGGCGGTTTTCCCGGTTCTCGCGGCGTGATGTCGGTAACCGACGGCAAGCTCGAGCTTGGCGATTTCGTCAAGGTCGACATGATGAAAGAACCTTTGAGCCCGCTTCCCATTACCGACGAAGAGGCAAACCTGTTCACGACCGGATGGGGCCTGACGGGATTCAACACGCTCGGATACACGATGGGCGACGTTACGATGACGCCCGATTTCCCGCGCGCGGCTCAGCTTGCCAGCGATATGCAGAAGGCCATTGTCGGAGATGACATCGACGGCGTATTTGCGGTCGATCCGGTATTTCTGCAGTATATGCTCGGCATTGTGGGCGGCACGCAGCTTCCTGACGGCACCGTCGTCGACGGAAGCAACGCTGCAAAGGTGCTGCTGCACGATATTTACTGGAATTACCCGGTGGAGGAGCAGGACGCCATCTTTGCGGCGGTCGCCGGCTCGGCTTTCAACAAGATCGTGGACGAATTGGGCTCCAGCGATATCACCAAGATCGCCGCTGCTATCGAAAAGGGTGCTTCCGAGGGTCGTATCCTGATGTATTCGAGAAACGATGACGAGGAAAAGGCCGCAAAGGCCCTTGGCATTTCCGGCGCTCTCCAAAACGATCCTTCGGAGGACCCGATTTTGGGCGTCTACGTCAACAATTACAGCTACTCCAAGATGGATTGGTTCCTCGATAAGCGAACCAGCATCGATTCTGCGGTTGAAAATGCCGACGGTTCGACGACGTATCGGGTGACTACCACGCTCAAGAACACCATGACCTCTCAGGAGAAGGCCGAGATGCCGGGTTATTTCCAGGGCCATAACGGCATTAGCCAGGATATCGACGACGAGATTCTGAGGCTCTACCTCTATGCTCCCGCGGGAGGCAGCATTTCGGACATTAAGACTTCGGGCTCCGGTTCTATCGAGATGAACGAAGCGACACACGATGGTCTGAAGGTTGCATGGGGCGGTGTCCACATGCTTCTGGGGCAAGACATAAAGGTCGAGTACACGGTCACGACTTCGAAGGACTCTGGGCACAAGGAGCTCCAGGTTCGTACCACGCCAACCGCTCAAACGTTTGAACAGGATCAGTAGGATATGAAGTACTTTGGCACCGATGGCTTTCGCGGTGAGGCCAATGTTGGGCTGACCGTAGAGCATGCGTACAAGATTGGCCACTTTGTGGGCTGGTATTACGGCGCCAATCGCGAGCGCAAAGCACGCGTGATCGTGGGCAAGGACACGCGCCGTTCGAGCTATATGTTCGAAGCGGCGCTGGTGAGTGGCCTGGTCGCGAGCGGTGCAGATGCCTATATGCTGCACGTGATCCCGACGCCGGGTGTGGCGCATCAGACCGTGGAGGGCTGCTTTGATTGCGGCATCATGATCAGTGCGAGCCACAACCCGTTTTGCGACAACGGCATTAAGCTCGTCAACAGCGACGGCTTTAAGATGGACGAGGACGTGCTGGAGCTCATCGAGGACTATATCGATGGCAAGAGCGAGGTGCCGCTGGCCACGGGCAACCACATTGGCGCCACGGTGGATTACATGCAGGGCCGCAACCGCTACATCGCTTCGCTCATCGCGAGTGCAAACTTTTCGCTGCAGGGCGTCAAGATTGGCCTGGACTGTGCCAATGGCTCGGCGTCCTCGGTTGCCAAGCCGGTGTTTGACGCACTGGGCGCCGACGTGCGCGTAATTAACGCCGCGCCCGACGGCTTTAACATTAACGTCGACTGCGGCTCCACGCACATGGAGCGCCTGCAGCGCCACGTGGTTGAGCAGGGCCTGGACGTGGGCTTTGCCTATGACGGCGATGCCGACCGCTGCCTGGCTGTGGACGAGCGCGGTCGCGTGGTCGACGGCGACCAGATTCTGTATGTGTGCGGCGTGTACCTGAACAAGCACGGTCGCCTTTCGGGCGGTACCGTGGTGCCGACGATCGCCAGCAACTTTGGCCTGATCAAGTCGCTGGAGCTTGCCGGCCTGAGTGCCGTGACTAGCGGCGTGGGCGACCGTCATGTGTATGCCAAGATGCGCGAGGGCGGTTACAGCCTGGGCGGCGAGCAGACGGGCCACACGATTTTTGGCGATATCGAGCGTACGGGCGACGGCATCATGACGTCGCTGCGCGTGATGGAAGTGATTCGCGCCGAGCGCGAGACGCTCTCGCAGCTCACGGCGCCGTGCAAACTGCTGCCGCAGGCGCAGGTGGCCGTTCGCGTGGCGGACAAGGATGCCGCGCTCGACAGCATGGGCGTGCAGAATGCGATTGCCGAGGCCGAGGCTTCGCTGGCGGGCGAGGGCCGCGTGCTCGTGCGCAAGAGCGGAACCGAGTCGGTCATCCGTGTGCTGGCAGAGGCACCCGACCAAGCATCCGCCGACGCCGCCATGAAGCGCATCGCCGCCGCCCTGGAAGCATTTTAGTTACGCGGTTTTGCCAGACTAGTCGTTGGGTGTTCCTATAGTTTTGTCAACCGCCGGGGCTACTCCCGGTAGGGCACCCGGTCGCGCATCACGGC
>CAKUHA010000010.1 GCA_934655755.1 uncultured Collinsella sp. | reverse complement strand
CTAGCGGTCAACTAGGGTATTGTAGTTGTCCCAGGCGCGGTGCCAATAGTTGCCCATGGTAAACTATCATCTCGCCACAACTCAGTAACCCCGAGCCGCGCGACGCGGCCCGTCCAAGGAGCAGCATATGAACGTTTCGCAAGCACTCGAATACGAGCGCCAGCCGTTTATCCCCATGTTTATCTACGGCGACCACGGCGCCATGGAGTCCGAGCGCCAGAAGGGCGAGGAGGCCCTCAAGGTGCTCGAGACCGAGTACTTTACCGCCGAGGGCGACCCCGGCTTCGATTTTGCCACCGTACGCGACCTGGCCGACCGCAACCGCGACCTGTGCGACCAGATCGGCGAGGCGCGCCTGCGTAACGTGACGCCCGCGACGCTTTCGCGCGGCCTATCCGACGCCGACACCTGCGCCGCCATCGGCAAGATGCAAAAGCGCACCGCCGCGTCCGTCATGCGCGAGATCCGCGGCGACCGCGACGCGCTCGGCGTGGCGTATGCCCGCAAGCCCATCCAGGGCACGGTGCTGGGCATCGACATCGAAACCACCGGTCGCGCACCCGAGCGCGGCTATATCATCAACGTGGGCTGGGAGATCATGGACCTCACCAGCGACGCTGTACCGCACGACGCCGAGGCGCACTACTGCGGCCTGCCCGACATTTATCGCGGCGAGGACGTGCCGCTGTCGAATATCCACCACATCACCTGGGACGACATCGATGGCAAAAAGCCGTTCCGCGAGAACAAGGAACTGCAGAAGCAGCTGCTCAAGCTCATGAAGAAGTATCCGTACATGGCGCACAACGCCGCCTTCGAGGACAGCTGGTTCAAGATTCACCTTGACGGTTACGCCGAGGCGCGCCGCGCGGGCAAGATCATCGTCATCGACTCGCGCCAGATTTGCCGCAGCTTGGACGCCGACGTGCGCTCGCTCCCCCGCGAATCCGCGCCCGCCGCGCTCGAGAACTGGGCACGCCGCCGCGGCACCCTCGCCGCCGACGCCAACGAGCAGCACCTGGGCCTCGACGACACCGACCTCATGCTCCGAACCGTCCAAGCCGAGTTCAACCTCAAGAACCTGTTCGCGAAGTAGCAACGCCTGCGACAAGCACGGACCTGCCCGCAAGCGGCCCCGCAGCGAGAAACCCCGCAGCGGGGCCGCTTTACGCTCTATAGGCAGACGGGTTCTTATAGGCAGGCAGGCTCTTCACAAATACTGAACCCTTATTTTGAGCGATTTTGGCCGTTTCCCGACACGCAACTTACTGTCAGATAGCAACGCGCCGATACTAAATGTGTAGTAAGTGTGCATTCCCATGCTATATCTGAGCTGCGAAAACATGTTTTTAGGGCAAACGGCCCCATAAATGCGTCAAGCTTTTGGACAGCATTTGGTTTGACCGTTAACACGGTTTTCTCGCTCAGCGCCATCGGCACAGTCTTATCTGACACGATACATTCCATGAGTATCGTTTTGTCACATACCACAGCAAAAGCGGTCTACCAGGCCGCGCGCTCGGTGTCTACGGAAGTCAGCGAGCCCTGTAGTCCCGCCGCGATTTACGGATCACGCCCCACCGGAACGCTCCTCGATGCAGCCGCAGCATGGCTCACCAAACATGATGTTGCCCTCGACTCAAATGAATCCCTCGAGGTGATGGTGTTCGATCGCAGGAACGCGCGCTACGCAATGAACTGTCGATGCCATGTTTCGTCAAAGCGATTCTCGAGCTCGCGCTTTATTGAGCTCAGAGAAGGCATCTTCATTGTCGGCATCGAACTTTGTGCGCTTCAGGCCGCCACCTATCTCTCTTTTCGCGAACTGGTGGAATACTACTTTGAACTGTGCGGCGCCTATTCCCTTGGAACTGGATCTTCCACCTCCTATACCGAGCGTATTGCGCTCACCTCGACCGAGAGGCTCAAGCAGTTCTTTAATTCCCTTGCCAGATGCGATGGACTGGCCCTTGCCCGGAAAGCGATCCAATACGTACGTGACGGATGCCGCTCTCCCATGGAAACGGCCTTTGTCATGATGCCTACGCTGCCCAAAAGCGAAGGAGGGCTCGGTATTAAGGGGATTGAAACCGATTACGAGGTACAGGTCACCGCTGCCGCGAAAAATCTCACGAGACGCAAAAAGTTCTTTATGGATGTGTATCTGAAAAAATCTCGCACTGACGTCGAATACAACGGCTTCTATCACGACGCGGAAAAAGACCGAGCCATCGACGAAGAGCGCAAAAATGCACTTGCGTCCATGGGATACGGAATCATCACCGTCAGCCGCCATTCCTTTATGCACGCTAGTGCTTTCGTTAGGGTTATGGAGGCGATTCAGCGAAAAGAAGGCATTCGCCCTTCACGCCTGCCAAAGGACTTTAAAATCATGCAAGAGGATTTGAGACAGTTTGTGCTCAGAAGGTTTATAAAGGAGAAAAAGCGAATCCAGAAGCAACTTTGTCAGGATTCCGAAGAACGCCAACGAATCGACCTCGAAAAAGCGATGCTCGAAGGCATCACGCTGGATGACCCAACGATTAACGAAGTCCCGGCAATCGATGACATGCAAACTGCCGAACCCGACAGCCCCTCGTGCGCACAAAGAAGCGGCCGCACGCCCGAGGGCAGGGTCTTCGGGGCCGGAAACAAGCCCGACTAACAAGGTGGGTACCCTAGCGGCGTGCAAAATTTCGAGTATTCAGCAGGGCCGGGCATCCATCACCCCCGAGTGAATCCAAATGTGAAGCGAAATCGCTCTTGGATGGGTACATTAGGCAACATTTGAGGAAGAACCTATCTGTTTACCGCCCTTGGATAACTCTTGAACGGCATAATTTGGCCTACAGTAGATTAACAGACCCCCTAGCGTTGCAGAATACTCCAATTTCTGCACGGCGCAGGGGCACCCACCTTGGCGTCGACTATCAAAACCGCTCGGCCAGATCCCGTTTGACCGTATTTTCCGATCATTAATACGACAAATGAGCTAAATGATATTGACATATGAACATGCGCTCATATACTCGGAAGTAAGTTATATGAGCGCATGTTCATATGAAAGGATGTTGCAATGAGCGACCACGTTGATGAAGCAAAGTGCGGCAGCGATGCCGTCGACACCGTTGTCCCCACCACCTGCTCACCCGAGGACCTGCCCGACGAGGAGCTGCTCTACGACCTGGCCGACCTGTTCAAGGTCTTCAGCGACACCACGCGCATCAAGATCCTCTATGCCCTCATGGGCCGCGAGCTGTGCGTGGCAGACATCGCCGAAGCAACCGAGACATCGCAGTCCGCAGTGTCGCACCAGCTGCGCACGCTCAAGCAATCGCACCTGGTCAAATTCCGCCGCGACGGCCGCAACATCCTCTACTCGCTCGCCGACGACCACGTCTACACCATGCTCAACCAGGGCATGAGCCATATCTGCGAATAGTATCCAACCTCAGTAACAGCGCGGCCGGCACCCAGGCCGCTAATACAGGGAAAGGAACCCATCATGAAAAAGCAGTTCAAGCTCGACGAGATCGACTGCGCCAACTGCGCACGCGAGCTTCAGGACGAGCTGGCCAAGCTCGAGGGCGTCAAGTCCGTGTCGGTCAACTTTATGACCCAGAAGCTGACGCTCGAGGCCGACGACACCGAGTTCGACGAGGTCCTGGCCCGCGTCGTGGAGTTCACGGCCGACGCTGAGCCCGACTGCGAGATTATCCTCTAGTCCGCACAAGTGCTGACCCGCAAGGCCGCGCTTGCCGCGGCCTTTGCTCGCGATATTATATGAGCGAGTGTTCACACATTCAAATGGGAGGTTTGAATCATGGCGACCGCCGACCCCAAAAAGAAAAAGAAAAAGCGCAAGAAGAAAGAGTCCCTCGAGCATAAGCGCAATCGCATCCTGGTGGCGCTGGGCATCTTTGCTGTGGTATACGCCCTCGAGGAGCTTGGCGCCCTGACCGCAATGTTCGGCGAACCGGGCGACATCTACGCCAGTTTCGTGCTGTTCCTCGTGCCGTTTTTAATCGGCGGCTATGATGTCCTTCAAAAGGCGTTTAACAACATCCGCCGCGGCAAGGCCTTCGACGAAAGCTTCCTCATGGTCGTCGCAACCATCGGCGCGTTTGCCATGGTACTCTTCCCCGACGCCGACCCGCACATGGCCGAGGGCGCCGCCGTCATGCTGTTCTACCAGGTCGGCGAGTTGTTCCAAGCCTACGCCGTGGGCAAGAGCCGCAAGTCGATCAGTGCCATGATGGACATCGCGCCCGACTACGCTAACGTCGAGCAAGCCGACGGCACGCTCGAACAGGTCTTTCCCGATGACATCGCCGTCGGCACCGTGATCGTGGTCAAGCCCGGCGAGCGCGTGCCTATCGACGGCGTCATCGTCGAAGGCGAAACCCAGCTCGACACCGCCGCGCTCACGGGCGAGTCAGTCCCCCGCCCCGCCAAGTCCGGCGACGATATCATCAGCGGCTGCATCAACATGACGGGCCTCATCCACGTGCGCACCATCAAGCCGTTTGGCGAGTCCACCGTCGCGCGCGTCCTGGAGCTCGTGGAGAATGCCAGCGAGAAGAAGGCACGCACCGAAAACTTCATCACGCGCTTTGCCCGCGTCTACACCCCCGCCGTCACCGGCGCTGCTGCGGTGCTCGCGCTCGGCGGCGGCCTGGCCACCGGCGCCTGGTCCGACTGGATCCTGCGCGGTCTGACCTTCCTGGTCGTCAGCTGCCCGTGCGCGCTCGTGATCAGCGTGCCGTTGAGCTTCTTTGGCGGCATTGGCGGTGCGTCCAAGCTGGGCGTTCTCATCAAGGGCTCCAACTACCTCGAGACGCTTGCCGACGTTGACACCGTCGTCTTTGACAAGACCGGCACTCTCACCAACGGCACGTTCTCGGTCGTCGCGGTACATCCCGAGGCTGGCTATACCGAGCAGTCGCTCCTCGAGGTCGCAGCCCTAGCCGAGTCGTTCTCCGACCACCCCATCGCGCAGTCGGTGCGTGCCGCCTACCCGGGCGAGGTCGACCCCAAACGCGTGAGCGACTCCGCCAACGACGCGGGCCACGGTGTGATGGCAACCATCGACGGCAAGCACGTCGTCGTCGGTAACGCCAAGATGCTCGCCGCGGCAGGTGCCGACGCCCCCAATTGCGAGGTCGTCGGCACGATTCTGCATGTGCTCGTTGACGGCGTGTACGCCGGCCACATCGTGATTGCAGACACCGTTAAGGCCGATGCCGAACAGACGATTCGCGACCTGCACGCCGCCGGCGTTAAGCACACCGTCATGCTCACGGGCGACCGCGAGGAAGTGGCTGCGTCCGTTGCCGAACAGTTGGGGCTCGACGAGTTCCACGCGCAGCTGCTGCCGGGCGACAAGGTCGAGCGTGTTGAAACGCTGCTCGCGGCCGAAAGCGGCAAGGGCAAGCTCGCCTTTGTGGGCGACGGCATCAACGATGCGCCCGTGCTCACCCGTGCCGATGTGGGCATTGCCATGGGCGCCATGGGCTCGGACGCCGCGATTGAGGCCGCCGACGTGGTGCTCATGGACGACAAGCCGTCCAACATCTCCCGCGCGATCCGCGTGGCGCGCAAGACGATGACGATTGTCTGGCAGAACATCATCTTTGCGCTGGGTATTAAGCTGCTGATTCTGGTGCTTGCGGCGCTTGGCATCGCCAACATGTGGCTCGCCGTGTTCGGCGACGTGGGTGTGGCGATCATCGCCATTCTGAACGCCATGCGCGCGATGGGTGTCAAGAACCTGTAGCGCTCGTGGTCCCTCTGGCCGGGACCGGGTTTGGTTTTGAAAACGTCCTCGACCATGTACGGCGCCTTGTCCTGCTCCTTCGGAGCTGCGGACAAGGCGCCGTACTGGTCTGCGGAGTGTTTTCAAAACCAAGCCCGGACCCGGCCTGCGGTGACACTGCTGGTGGTTCTTGGGCATCGCTTGCTGGCGAGGTTCTTTTTCTGAATTGGACTTGGCTGATGGGGCCATTTGTTCCGTCCATTTACTTACGAAAATCGCCCACGGGCAGCTGTGGATCCCTAGCGAATATAGTTATCTCAGCCGCAACGAAAGGATCGTACATGTCCGACCGCAAATACCTGTTCTTTGACATTGACGGCACGCTTGCCTCGGGTGTGCCTGGCAAGCAGCATGTTCCTGCCTCTACCGAACTTGCGCTCAAAAAGCTCCGCGACGCGGGCCACTTCTTGGCAATCGCAACGGGTCGCGCGCACGCGATGGCTGTAGACTACATGCACGAGCTCGGATTTGAGAACATGGTGAGCGACGGCGGCTGGGGCACAACCATTAATGGCGAGTTCCAGGGCGTGCGCCCGCTCGACCATGATGCCTGCGTTGACCTCGTCGACGAATGCCGCACAAAGGACTTTATCTGGGGAATCCAGGTTGATGATTCCGATGTGCGCTTTGTTCCGGACGATCGTTTCTACGAAGCCACGCATGACATTTACATGCGCACGCGAATCGTACCCGGACTCGACCCGCGCAACTACCCCGAGATTTACAAGGTCTATATCGCCTGCTTGGAGCCGCACGAGCAGGAGCTCGACAACCTCAAACGTCTCCCCTGGTGCCGTTTCCATCGCGAGTATCTCTTTGTGGAACCGGCGGATAAGGCCTACGGCATCAAGAAGATCGTCGACGTTCAGGGCGGCAGCTACGAGGACGTTATCGTCTTTGGCGACGGCAAAGACGACCTGTCGATGTTTATCCCCACGTGGACAAGCGTCGCCATGGGCAATGCCGTGCCCGAGCTCAAGCAGCGCGCGAGCATGGTGACCGCCGATATCGATGACGACGGCATCTATAAAGCCTGCGAGCAGTTGGGGCTGTTCTAGCAGATTGCTGCCACGGCGCCCACGGCAGAAGCACTATTCCAGCATCGCCTTGAGCTTCTCGAAGCTTTCCTCGCTCAGGCAATGCTCCATGTGGCAGCCCTCCTGCGCGGCAACTTCGGCCGAAACGCCCGCATCCTCGAGCAGTTGCACAAAAAAGCAGTGGCGCTCCCACATTTGGCGCGCGACCTCCAGACCACGCTCCGTCAGATGCACGTCGCGTTTGCCCATTTCGACGTAGCCGTTGTTCTCCAACGTCGCCATAGCTTTGGAAACGCTTGCCTTGGTCACGCCGAGGTACTCGGCGACGTCGATCGAGCGCACGATGCCCTGGCGTTGCGACAGAACATAGATCGATTCGAGGTAGTCTTCTCCGGATTCACGTAGGGCCATGGGCCGCCTTTCGCGATGATGCTAGTTAGCCTTTGGATACTTTCCTTGGCTTACTTTACCGCAAAAGTTGCCTATGTCTTACTACATTGCACAAAAAGTTAGCCGTGTTTCACAAAACGCGCGGGCGAAGCGCAGTGCCACGGCGCGCAAGGAGTGTCCCCCGCTGCCGGCAGAAAAGGAACGTCCCCAAGTGCCGAGTGCCGGTCCGCGGCTAGATCAGGCCAAAGTGCTTCGCGGCGTTGTAGATGCCATCGTCGTCTACGGCGGTCGTTACGTAGGTCGCGGCGGCCTTGACGGTCTCCTGCGCGTTGCCCATGGCCACGCTCGTGTCCACGGCCGAGAACATCGACAGGTCGTTCTCACCGTCGCCAAAGGCGATCGCCTCGCTCGCGTCGATACCCAGGCGCTCGAGCGTCGCCGCCACGCCCAGGTCCTTGCCGCCGTCGGCCGGAATAATGTCGCAGAACAGATCACACCAGCGCGTGGTTGCCGAATGCGACAGAGCCTCATTCACAATGCCCTGGTCAGCCGGATCAACAAAAGCGCAGAACTGGTAGACCGGCGCATCGAAAGCATGCTCAAACGGCTCTTCGTGGTAGGAAATGCCCGCGTTATCCGCAGCAGCCACCACGCGTTTGGACAGGCGGTTCACAAACGAATTCTCGCCCTGCATGCACAGCGAGTCGTAGCGCCCCTCGGCCACCTGACGCACGATCGCAGCCACATCATCGGGATGAATGGCGCAGCTGCGATAGACGCCCTCGGCGTCAAAGCAGTGCTGGCCCGAGAGCGTAATGTACGCATCCCAGCCCAGGTCGAACAGCCAGTCCGGCATCTGGTAGGTCGGACGACCCGTGGCGATCACGCACGCGATCCCCTGCTCGTGAAAGCTATCGAGCACCTGCTGCGCCGACGCCGGAATCCGATGGGTCTTAAAGCTCAGTAGCGTGCCGTCGATATCGAAAAACGCGGCCTTGATCATCCTCGTCTACTCCTCGCCCTCGAGCTTCTCGCTCGCCTCGAGCCACGCCATCTCCAACTCGTCCATGGCGGCGTGGGCCTCGTCGATCTTTGCCTGCTGCTCGCCGAGCGCCGTGTAGTTGGTGGGGTCGACCTGGGCCATCGCGGCCTCGGCCTCCTCCACGCGGGCGCGCTGGGTCTCCATCTTGCGCTCGAGCGAGCTCACCTCGCGGCGGAGCTTCTGGCGCTCGGCGTTGGAAAGGCCGTTGGGCTGGCCACTCGACTTGGGCTTCTCGGCCGCAACCGCCGCCGCGCCGGTGTCGAACGTACCGGTCTTGGCGCTCGGCGCTCCCACAGGCTCGCCCTCGGCGGTAGCGTTGCACAGGCGCAGGTACTGGTCGACGCCGCCGGGCATGTGCGTCAGGTGGCCGTCGAACAGCGCCCACTGCTGGTCGGTCACGCGCTCCATGAGGAAGCGGTCGTGCGTCACCAGAATCAGCGTGCCGGGCCAGCCGTCGAGCAGGTCCTCGACAATCGCCAGCATATCGGTATCGAGGTCGTTGCCCGGCTCGTCCAGGATGAGCACGTTGGGCTCGTCCAGAATCGTCAGCAGCAGCGACAGGCGGCGGCGCTGGCCGCCCGAAAGGTCGCCGATGCGGCTCCAGAGCTGCTGGGTCGTAAAGCCCAGGCGCTCGCAGAGCTTCTCGGGCGAGGTCTCCTTGCCGTCGATGACGTAGTACTTCTTGTAGTTGCCGAGCACCTCGCGGATCGTATCGCCCATAAAGGGCTCGAGCTCCTCGAGCTGCTGCGACAGCACGCCAAAGCGAACCGTCTGGCCGATCTTCACGCGGCCGCGCAGGGGTGCGATCTTGCCCTGGATCACGTCGAGCAGCGTGGACTTGCCGGCACCGTTCTCGCCCAGCAGGCCGTAGCGGTCGCCCGCGCCGATGAGCCAGGTCACATCGGAGAGCACCTGCTTGGACGCGCCGTCGGTGTCCGCATAGCCGGCATCCACGTCAATGACGTCGATGACCTGCTTGCCCAGGCGGCTCACTGCCAGGCGCTTGAGCTCCAGCTCGTCGCGCACGGGCGGCACGTCGGCGATGAGCTCGCGGGCTGCCTCCACGCGAAACTTGGGCTTGGTAGAACGGGCCTGGGCGCCGCGGCTCAGCCATGCGAGTTCCTTGCGCGCCATGTTGCGACGGCGTTCCTCGGTGACGGCGACCATGCGGTCGCGCTCCACGCGCTGCAGGATGTATGCCGAGTAACCGCCCTCGAAGGGATCGACCTGACCGTCGTGGACCTCCCACATGCTGGTGCAGACCTCGTCCAAGAACCAGCGGTCGTGTGTGACCACGAGCATGGCGCCCTGGCCGCGCTGCCAGCGGGCCTTAAGATGGCGCGCGAGCCAGTTGATGGTGCGCATGTCCAGGTGGTTGGTGGGCTCGTCGAGCATGAGCACGTCGTAGTCGCCGATCAGCAGGCGCGCAAGGTCCACGCGGCGGCGCTGACCGCCCGAGAGCTCGCCCACCGTGCCCTCCCAGGGCACATCGCTAATGAGGCCGGCAAGGATCTGGCGCGTACGCGGACTCGACGCCCACTCGTACTCGGGCGTGTCGCCCACAACGGCATGATGCACGGTGTCGGTATCGACAAGCTGATCCTTTTGGCCGAGCAGCCCGATCGTGGTGCCGCGGCGATGCGTCACGCGGCCATCGTCGGGCTCCAGCGTGCCCGCAAGCACGCTCAGCAGCGTCGACTTACCGTCGCCGTTTTTGCCGACGATACCAATACGGTCGCCCTCGCCCACGCCGAGCGTCACGCTATCGAAAATATGCTTGGTGGGAAACTCTAGGCTGACGGAATCGCATCCCAAAAGAATCGCCATATGCCCTGCTCCTTCGTAGAAATTCAACGTTGTCCATGATAGCAGCGAAAACCTACCAATTAGGGACAGGTTTATTTTGGCAGGTTTTATCTGGGCAAACGTCGGGGCGGTCCAAGGGCACTCCATGGTAAAACGTTAAACCTGCCAAAATAAACCTGTCCCTTTTTGGCAGGTCGACAGCCGGCAGCGACACAAAAAGGCGGGCCATCTCCCGCAAGAGATGACCCGCCTCTCCAATCAGTCCCGTAGCGATCGTGGCCGCCGCGGGCCTCAAGCACGTCCCGGACTAGGAGAACATGCCGGTGAGGTAATCATTCAGCCGCTGATCCTTGGGCCGTTGGAAAATCTCGTCGGTCTCGTCGTACTCGACCATATCGCCCATATAGAAGAACGCCGTGCGGTTGGACACGCGCGACGCCTGCTCCATGTTGTGCGTCACGATGACGATGGCGCGGTCGGCTACAATCGACGACATAAGGTCCTCGATCGCCAGCGTCGAGATGGGATCGAGTGCCGAGCAGGGCTCGTCGAACAAGATCACGTCGGGGTTGAGCGCCAGCGTGCGCGCGATGCACAGGCGCTGCTGCTGTCCGCCCGAAAGCGCGTAGGCGCTCTTGTCGAGCTTGTCCTTGACCTCGTCCCACAAGGCCGCGCCGCGCAGGCTCTCCTCGACCATGCGGTCGAGCTCGTCGCGGTCGGTGATACCGTGGCGCTTGGGCGCAAACGTAATGTTGTCGCGGATGGACTTGCGAAACGGGTTGGGCTGCTGGAACACCATGCCAATGGAACGGCGCAGCTCGTACGTGTTCTCGGTCTTGGTGTTCACGTTACGCCCGCGGTAGTTGATCTCGCCCTCCACGCGGCAACCGCGAATCTCGCGATTCATGAGGTTGAGGCTGCGCAAGAAGGTTGACTTACCGCAGCCCGAAGGCCCGATGAGCGCCGTGATCTCGCCCTTGTGGAAGTCGAGCGACGTGTCGTGCAGCGCATGGTGGTCGCCATAGTACACGTTGACGTCCCTGGTGGAGAGCACAACCTCGTCGCTCACGGCCTTGCCGCTCACGCGAACGCGCTTCTCGCTCTCCCCCACGCTCGACAGAAAGTCCTGGGTCTCGGACGTGGCCGCCTCGGTTGCGGGCGTTGCATTCATCTCGCTCATTCGGCCGTCATCTTCCTTGCCAGTTGCTTGCCCACGATACGGGCGATTACGTTAAACAGCAGCACGCAGATCATCAGCAGTGCCGCGGTACCCCAAACGATCTGCTGCGCCTCGGGGCTGCCCTCGCCGTAAATCTTGTAGATGTGCACGGCGAGCGACTCACCGGGGCGGAACACGTTCCAGGCGCAGGTGGGGCTCGACAGGTTAAAGCTCAAGAAGTTGAGGCGAACCGGCGAGCTCATGCCCGAGGTAAAGAGCAGCGCCGCCGCCTCGCCAAAGACGCGGCCGGCCGAAAGCACGATGCCGGTCACGATGGCGGGCATGGCTTCGGGAATCAGGATGTGCAGCGTGGCTTCCCAGCGGGTGAGGCCCATGGCTAGGCACGCGTCGCGCTGGGCTTGCGGCACGTCCTCGAGCGCCTGCTGAATCACGCGCACCAGGATGGGGATGTTGAACATGGTGAGCGCGACGGCACCGGAGATGATGGAGTACTTCCAGCCCAACTGCACCGAGAACACCAGAAATCCGAACATGCCGACGACGATGGAAGGCAGCGAGGACAGCGTCTCGATGGCGGTGGAGGCGATGTCGCGGACGGGGCCGTCCGGCGCGTACTCGACCAGGAAGACCGCGCCGCCCAGGCTGATGGGCACCGAGATGATCAGGGTGATCAGCAGCAGGTAGAACGAGTCGAACAGCTGGTAGAGCACGCCGCCCTGGGTGCCGTTGGCACGCGCGGGCTGCGTGAGGAAACCCGGCTGGAAGAGCGTCGAGATGCCCTCGAACAGGATGTAGGCCACCATGGAAACGACAATGAGCATGACGATGGCGACGATCGCCGTTAACACGCCCGTGGCGATGCGGTCCTGCTTTTGGACACGCCCGAGTCTCGCCTCGTCGATGTTGATGCGCGTGCTAGCCACGAGCCTTCGCCCCCTTGCGGCCAATGAGATGGATGATCAGGATGAAGATGAGGCTCATACCCATCAGCAGCAGGCCGAGCGCCCACAGAACGTCGTCCTGGGCCGAGCCTTCGGCATAGACCGCCATGGACGTGGTGAGCGTGGTCGTGATGGTCGAAGCCGGCGACAACAGCGACGTCGGCATGGCCTCGATACCGCCGATGACCATGCGCACGGCGAGCGTCTCGCCAAAGGCGCGCGTCATGCCAAGGATGACTGCGGTCATGAGCGACGGCATGGCGGACTTGAGCACCACGTGCCAGATGGTCTGCCAGCGGGTGTAGCCCAGCGCGAGCGAACCCTGACGGTAGCTGTCGGGCACGGCACGCAGGCCGTCGACCGAAAGCGTTGTCATGGTCGGCAGGATCATGACGGCCAGCACGATGGCACCGGGCAGGATGCCCAGACCCGTGCTCACGTGGAAAACGCTCTTCATAAGGCCGACGACCACGTGAAAGCCGATCAGGCCAAAGACGACCGAGGGAATGCCGGTCAAAAGCTCAATGAGCGGCTGAAAGACCTTGGAGCCAAACTTAGGCTGGATCTCGACCGCAAAGATGGCAGAGCCGATGGCGATGGGCAGCGCGATGAGCGTGGAGAGCACCATGACCGCAAACGAGGTGACGATCAGGGGCAAGGCGCCGGTGTAGGGCAGTCCGTTCTCGGCAGTGTTGGCCAGGTCCCACTTAGTACCGGTGAAAAACTCGACGACCGAAACGCCGTCCTTAACGAAAGCCGAGAGGCCCTTTTGGGCGACCATGAAGATGAGCGCGGCAACAACAAGCGTCACGAGCGCTACGCACGCGCCCGTGACGCCCAGGCCCACGTTCTCAAGGTCGCGCTTTGGCAGCTGTTTTGCCATTGCAAACCTTTCCGGGGGCGATTACTTATTTAGCGGAAACCTTGCCGCTGGCGTCCTTGACGACCTTCATGGCAGAGACGGGGATGAAGCCCTGCTCCTCGACGAGCTTGCCCTGGACATCGTCGGAGAGCATGAACTTCAGGAAGGCCGTGGTGGCCTCGTCGGCGTCCTTGGAGCAGTACATGTGCTCGGTAGCCCAAATCTTGAAGGAATCGTCGGTGACGTTCTCGCTCTTGGGCTCCACGCCCTCGACCTTGATGGCGTTGAACTTGGAGTCGTCGAAGTGCGAGAAGTCGAGGTAGGAGATGGCGTTGTCGGTGCTGGCAATCTGAGTCTGGACGTCGCCGGACTTGTCGAGCTCGGCGTCGCCCTTAAAGTCGACGGCCTCGTCGCCAAAGACGGCGGCCTCGAAGGTGGCGCGGGTGCCGGAGCCGGCCTTGCGGTTGAGGACGACGATGGTGGCATCGTCGCCGCCGACCTCCTTCCAGTTGGTGATCTGGCCGGAGAAGATGCCCTTGAGCTGCTCGAGGGACAAGTCGTCGACCTTGACGTTCTTGGAGACGACGGGACCCATGCCCACGACGGCGACCTCGTGGTCGACGAGGTTCTTGACCTGGTCGGCCTCGAGCTTGGTCTCGGCGAAGACGTCGGAGTTACCGATGGTGACGGTGCCGGCGGCGACAGCGGTCAGGCCCTTGCCCGAACCGTTACCCGAGCCGGAGATGGAGACGTCGGGGTTGGCGTCCATGAACTTCTCGGCAGCAGCCTCGACGAGAGCCTGGAACGAAGAGGCACCGTCGTAGGTCACCTCGCCGGAGACGGACTCGGCAGCAGCAGCGGCGCTACCCTTGTCGGCGGCATCGGAAGTGTTGGAGCCACCGCAACCAACAAGACCGAGACCGACGATGCTGGCAAGACCACCAGCGAGGCCGAGGAACTGACGACGAGAATAAGCCTGATCGAGCATGATCTTCCTTTCATACATGCGACTCGCGGGCACCCTGCCCGCTTTGCTGTTTGGAAAGATACGACCTCGATCGGACGGCAGCCGCGCCAGCTGCGGTTTCTTACGGGCATCTGATAGACCCTTACCGCAAGCACGGCACGGCCTTTACAAACGAATAACAATCCCCACCCCAAGCATGGCACACCTTTTACACCGACAAAAGAAGTTGCGGTGAAGTAGTTCCTGTTTGGCCGCCAAGCAGCCTCATCTAGGAACTATTCCACCGCAACTTAAACAGCCCGGGGCCGAAGCGCCGGGCTCGTGTATCCAAGCAAAATGTTGGGGTTTCCCAGGTGCCCGAGATTGCCCCGAAAGAGGAGCGCCGCGTACTTTGGTACGCAAGCGACGGTTTGAGGGGCAAGGTCGGGTACCTGGGGAAGCCCTACAGTTCAAGCTCGTTTAGACGGAGAATCGCCACGATGTAAATCTTGAGCGCCTGCTTGAGCTGGTCCTCGTTGGCACACTCGTTGGGGCCGTGCATTTGGCCGCCCCATGCGGGCAGCTCCAGGCCGGTCTCCTCGGGACCGAACGACACGGCGCGGGCAAAGTTGCGCGCGTACGTGCCGCCGCCCATGGCGAAGGGCTCGGCATGCTTACCCGTAAACTCGTTATAGGTGTCGATAAGCGCCTTCACGGCCGGGTCGTCGGCCGAAACCGAGAACGGCACCTTGGCACGGCCCACGCGATACGTCACGCCAAAGCGGCCCACGAGCGGCTCCAGCTGCTCGCACATGGTATCGGCGCTCGTGCTGTCGGGGAAACGCACGTCGATGACCTGCTCAATGTGGCCATCCACCACGCGGATGACACCAGGGTTGCACGTGAGCGGGCCAAACGCCGGGCTCGTCGCGTCAATCCCCAGGCCACGGCCATAGGCATCCGCGTGCACAAAAGCAAGGAACTTGACGAACTCGTGCTCGGCAGGCGTCAGCAGGCGCTCGCCGCGAGCACCAAACGCATCCTCGGCCTCGCGCAGGTACGCCACGATCAGGCCGACGGCATTGATGGTGCCCTCGGGCATCGAGGCATGGCCACCGATGCCGTGCGCGAAAATCTGGGCACGACCGTTGTCGAGCGCCGTGATCTCCAGGCGGTCGGCGTTCTCGACCGGCGCCGGCAGCTCGTCGACGGCAATCGCAAGCTCGCAGATGGACTGCGACGGAATGGCATTGGTCGCCTCGGCGCCGCTCCAGGATACAATGCGCCCGCCGTCAATCCTGGGACTCACGAACGTCGCCTCAAACTGGCCCTTCTCGGCATTGCAGACCGGGAACTCGGCATCGGGCGTAAACAGAAAGTCGGGGTCTGCGTAGTTCTCCAGGTAATGGTGAACGTCGGACATGCCCACTTCCTCATCGCAGCCCAGCAGCGCGCGGAAGGTATAGCGCGGGGTGATGCCGTGTTTGAGCAGGTAGGCGCCGGCGTAGAGCGACAGCACGGCCGGACCCTTGTCGTCGATCACGCCGCGGCCGAGCAGCCAGCCCTCGCGACGCTCCATCGCAAACGGATCGGTGTTCCAGCCGGGGCCGGCGGGAACCACGTCCACGTGGCAGATGGTCGCGAGCTGCTTGTCGCCGCGACCAGGGATATCGGCAATGCCCACATAGCCCTCGTCGTCGCTCGTCTGGTAGCCGAGCTTTTGCGCGATGCCGAGTGCGCAATCGAGCGCGTCACGGACCGGGCGGCCAAACGGCGCGCCGGGCTCCGCATCGGCAGAAACTGCCACGGACGGATAACTCACCAGCTGCTCGATATCGGCGACGACATCCTCCCAGACCTCGTCGACATACTCAGCGACGCTCTGCTCCACCTGATTCATGGACGACCTCCTTACCAATGAGCGGCGAGCGCACCCGCCCCTCACATCACATACTTATATAGCGAAAAGTTTAGCAAGCTCAGCCACCGAGTGCACCACCGCATCGGCACCCGCGGCCTCGTGCTCCCCCGGCGCCGCCGCACCCGAATAGATGCCGATGCACGGTACGCCCATCGCGTGCGCGCCCTCGACGTCGTTAAAGCGATCGCCGATCATCACGGCATCGTCCGCGGTCGCGCCCAGGGCCGCCAGCGCGTCGCGGACCGAATCCGCCTTGGTCTCGCGCCCCTGCGGCGGATTCATGCCAACCACGGCTTCGAACTGGCAAAGCCCCAGCTCATGCACCATGTCGATGCACTTCGCCTCCATGCGCGACGTCGCCACGGCCATGCGATGCCCCTGCACGGTAAGACAGTCGAGTAGCTGCGGGATCCCGTCAAACACGGGATACTCCTCCGGCCCCAGCTCGTCAAAAAAGGCGCGGTACTCGTCAGCCACCACGAGCGACTCCTCGCGCGTAAAGCCGTAAAAGTCGTGGAAGCTCTTCCACAGCGGAGGCCCAATCATACGACGCAGGTCGCCCATCTGCGCCTCCGAAAACCCGCGCGCAGCCAGCGTCTTGCGCGTCGAGGTCATCACCGCCCGGCCCGTGTCAGCCACCGTGCCGTCAAAATCGAACAGCACGATCGGCCGCTCACATAGCTGTAATGCCGCCATGGGCATCCCTCTTCCCCAGTTGACGATTTCCACACCACCGCTTCAAACTGTTGACTATTCAACAAATAAAGCTGGCAACGTGGAACAACTCCACTATACTTGACGCACTTTGCTCTCAATCGGCGGCGCCGCGGCGCCCCATCGAAAGGTGCAATTATGTCTTTTGCCATCATAACCGACTCCACGTCGGACATCTCCCCCGCCCGCGCTCAAGAGCTCGGCATCTACGTGATTCCGCTGCATGTGATTATCGAAGGCGAGGACCTGCTCGATCAGGTGCAGATCACCGCCGAGGAGTACGTCGCCCGCATGGCCGGCTCCGAGCAGCTGCCGCACACCTCGCAGCCGAGCGCCGGCGAGTTCAAGGCGCTGTTTGACCGCGTGCACGCCGACGGTCACGACAGCGCCATCTTTATCTCGCTGTGCAGTGAGTGGTCGGCCTGCTACGCCAACGCATGCCTGGTGGCTGAGACCCACGAGCTCGACGTGCGCTGCATCGATTCGCGCACCGGCTCGGGCGCAGAGGGCCTGCTGGTGGAGTATGCGCTCGCTATGCGCGAGGACGGCCGCAGCCTGGATGAGACCGAGACACAAATCCGCGCAACGCTGCCCGACGCCCATCTGCTGTTGATTCCCCGCACGCTCGAAAACCTGGTCAAGAACGGCCGCGCCCCCAAACTCGCCGGCCAGCTCACGCAGATGCTCAACATTCGCCTGGCCGTTTCTCCGGAGTGGCAGTCGGGCGAGATCAAGGCCATCAAGAAGGGCCGCGGCGCCAAGCGCATCGTCGCCAACACCATGGCCGACTGCCTCGCGTTTTTGGCCGAGCACCCGGGTTCGAGCGTGCGCGTACTCACGACCGGCGCCGCCGAGGAGCAGGAGCTCGTCAACCAGGCGCTCGCGGGCCAGGACTACGTCGATGCCGGCACCGGCCCCATCGGCTGCACCATCGCGACCCACGTAGGCGTGGACGCCATCGCCATCAGCTACTGCCCCCGCTACCAACCCACCCGCTAGGGGCACCTTTACTACTTGCGGTGAAATAGGGACTGTTTTTGGCTAATCAGCCGCAAATCAATCCCTATTCCACCGCAACTTTTTTGCCGCGCGCTACCCACATACAAGATATTGCTGGCGATCGGCGCGTTCCCAGCTGTTTGGGGAGCTTTGATTGGCCCCGAACGATGCCCGCTGGGCAAAAAAATAGCAAATATGAGTACTGTCACAATTTTAGTAACAGCAAAATCTAGCTGAAATTGCCCGCTTTCACCGATTTCAAGCGCCATAAAGCCCTGAATCGTCGTGGTAAGGGGGTTAGAAATATCTAATCTCAGCCAATTGGTCTTAAATACTTTCCAAATGATATGGTACTAGCCAGGCAACAGTACTCATATTTGCCATTTTTTGCCCACCGGGTCCGGATGAAGCCCGCTCTTTACGCCTCCGGCTGCCCACATAACCGCAAATCCTGATTACCAAGGGCCGTCGCGCGCCTTGGCATCGACCGAAAGCCACTCGCGGAGCAATCCCTCACCATTAGCGAACTTGAATCGAAATAATATATCCCAAGAAGTCGCAATGCCGTACCCTCGTCTCAGCAACTCCAATACAAGAATGGCATTCAAATGGGCAACACCATGCATCAATACGCTCTCTTTGGGACCGCACAATTTAAATACGATCAGACGATTGCGCACACCGCAGACCCACACCGACAAATCGTCATTTGCAACAACGGCTCAGACGTACGCTACGCAACGCTCGAAGAATGGGAAGAAGCCGGCGCTTTGTTCGATGAACGTGCGCAAATCGAGGGCATCGTCACCAGCGCGAGCCCAGCACGCGACAAACTCGAGCTCTTTCGCAGCCTCTTTACCGGGCGCAAAGATGTTTACGCTCATGGATATCGCAGGAAAGACGGGGGTATCGGCTATACGCCCGCTTGCGCAAATGAGTGGAAGCCGGGAATTTGCCCCAAAGCAGCCCAACAAAGAGTCAGATGCGCGGAGTGCACAAATCGCGGCTTCCCCGAATTAAGCGATGCCGCAATCATTGCTCACTTTAAAGGCAACGATGACCGGTTCCGCGATGTCCTCGGGCAATATGTACTCGACAAGAACTGCAACACGAAAGTTCTCGTCATCGATTTTGACAAAGCAGACTGGAAAGAGGCAACAAATGCCGTACGGCTTGTTGCAAAACGACGGAACATTAACGCCGCCGTCGAGCGCTCAAGGTCCGGCAACGGCGCACACATCTGGTTTTTCTTTCTCGAGTCAATCAGTGCAAAGGCCGCCAGAGAGTTTGGAAGTTGCCTCATAACCGAAGCTGCGGCGCTCAATAAAACAATCACGTTCGATGCCTTTGATCGAATGCTACCCGCTCAGGCCACTATTCCCGATGGAGGCTTTGGAAACCTCATCGCGCTCCCCTTTCAAGGCAAGGCACAACGTGAAGGAAACAGCGTATTTGTAGACGAACAATTCAAGCCCTTTCCCGACCAATGGCTCTATCTGTCACAAATCCAGCTGATTCCGCGCTCGACAGTGCAAAATCTGATCGAGACCACTGGGGACAACCCGCACGGGCTAGCAACAGTTACGGTCGCAAACAAGACCAAACGATATGCCCAAAAACCACGAAAGCGGCTACCGCTCACATCGCGAGACTTTCCTTCATCGCTGCCCGTCACGCAAGCCGATATGCTGTACATCCCCGAGAAATCTCTGAGTCCAGCGGCTCAAATGGAAATCCGCGGGCTCGCAACATTCGCCAACCCGGAATTCTATCGCGCGCAGTCCATGCATCAATCAGTATTCGGCAAACCGCGGCTCATAGACCTTAGTGAACTGAGAGATGGTTATGTCGCGATTCCCCGAGGCTGCAAAACTCAGCTTGAGCAGCTGCTCCAAGAAACCGGTGTTACTGCCCACTATTCAGACGAACGCAAATCCGACAATCAAATTGTGATGACATTTAAATGCGTCCTTCGCCCTGAACAGCAAATCGCCGCTGACCAGATGCTCTCGTACGAAGATGGAATCATGTCCGCGCCGACGGGCTTCGGTAAAACCGTCATCGGGGCTTATCTAATTGCCTCCATTGGCCTTCCAACGCTCGTCATCGTTCCCAAAACCGCACTCATAACCCAATGGAAATCCCGGCTCGAACGATTTATCGATATTACGGACAACAGGGAGCCCCTCCGAACCCCAAAAGGACGAATCAGCAAAAAGCAGCCTCCGGTCATCGGACAAATAGGAGGAGGCAAAACGGCCGTAAGCGGCCTCGTCGACGTCGCTTCGTTCCAGTCGCTATCTGGCAAAGACCGCCAAACCGGAGAGCCGATAGTTAAGGACCTTGTTCGCAATTACGGCCTCATTATCTGCGACGAATGTCACCATGCCGCCGCGCCACAGCTAGAGCTTGTTCTCAAGTCTGCCCCGGCCAAATATGTATACGGCCTTTCTGCGACGCCCGAACGCTCCGACGGCCTTACGAGGGCGCTCTCCATGCTCTGCGGCCCGCTTCGCTATGTCATCGATCCAAAAACGCAAGCGATTCAACAGGGCATCCAGCGCATCGTACGGCCTCGTTTTACTGGAATTCGACTACCCGCCTACGAACCAGGCGCAAGCTTCAATCAGATTCTCAACCTGCTGTGCGCACATGCGGCAAGAAATGAATTGATTGTTGACGACGCCCTCGAAGCTGCGTCAAACGGTCGGCATCCGCTCGTGCTATCTAAAAGGAAAAAGCATGCTGAGGAGCTGTTCAGACTGCTTAAAGACCGAGAACACGAACCCATTCTCCTGACCGGGGAAATCGACGCCAAAGAAAGAAAAGCGATACTGAACAGTCTTCCCTGCTTCGAACACGAACATCGAATCATCGTCGCCACCGAAAGCCTTCTGGGCGAGGGCTTCGATCTGTCCTACCTTGACACTCTACTCATTGCCACGCCGATATCGTGGGACGGCAGCATCACGCAGCAGGCGGGCAGACTGCATAGAAGTCACGAGGGCAAGCGGCGGGTTGAGATATTCGACTACGTTGACCTGTCGATGCCCATGCTCGCCCGCATGTACCAGAAGAGACTCAAGACCTACGCCAAGCTCGGGTACGAGGTTTATGCAGCAGAGGACAGTGGGCAACCCGATTACAACATTCTCATAGAGCCAGCGAATGCCATAGAGACTCTGGTTGACGACATTGCCGGCGCCGCAAAGAGTGTCTTCATAGCCGCTCCTTACGCATCCGCCGCATGTCTCGCGAAGCTCACCGCCGCGCTCACAGGAACAGCCGTCCGCGGGATCGCCCTTGAGATAATCGTTGCCTCAACTCCGCGCGATGACGCGAAGGCGGTCTTTGCCGAAATGGGCATCGACTATTCCGTCAAAACTGAAGGGCGTTTGTGCGCGGCAGTGATTGACGAGGAAACCGTCTGGTACGGAACCATTCCATTACTGGCTTTTCCCAAGAAAGAGGATTGCAGCATTCGTTTTAAAAGCAACGAAGTCGCAGCCGAGCTTTTGGAAGAAATCCAGCGAAGAGGAGAACCGAAAGCTGCGTCAACAGGCGGGACGCCCCCAGCACTTGCGGTGGGATAGGGACTGTTTTTGGCTTATCAGCCGCAAATCAGTCCCTATTCCACCGCAACTTAGAAGCAGGTGGTTAGCTCAGGGGGCCCTGGAACAGCTCTTGATGCGAACCCATTCTGACCAGTCGGATCACCGGATTGGTTTTATGCGGCAGGTAGAGAGCGACCACATCGACCAAGCCATCTGAAAGATGAAAATCGATGTAACCGTTGTAGTTGTCGCCCGGGTTGGAGAGCTCGTGGGCGCCATACTCCGCCGGAAGCACGCCGTGTGCCGCGAGCTCGGCAACTGCCGCCTTAAACTCGGTTTTTAGCTGCGGATGACTCTGCATCGTTCGTTTATAGTCGACCTTAAACTGAGCCTCGACCTTAATTTCAAACATCGCCTAGTCCTCATCGAGGAACGACATCAACTCATCAACGTTATCGAATGACGGGCTGTCGTCTGGCAGAATCCCCAGCTCATGGGCCTCGGCGATCACCATAGCACGCCTTGTCGCCTCGTTGGGCACCTCCGGTCGGCCCACAATCTCAAACGGAATCTTCCGCTGGTTCACAAGCTGCCGAACAGCAAGGTTGAGATAAGAATTAAGGCTCAGACCAACCGAATCTAAAAACTCAGTCGCCTGCTCCTTGAGCCCCTCCTCGATGCGGACCGTCGTGGGCTTAATCGTTGCAGTAGACATACGCGACCTCCTCGCCCTCGTCTTTTGCATCAGTCTACCCAATAAAAATGGCAATCTGATGTTAGATAGCATCAGATTACCATGCATATTCATGTAGCGGCGGCACGATTGCTCTACATCAACCCACTCAGGGCGACATCGACCGCCTCGTTGAGGTCGTCGGTGATGTGCACCAAGTCTGGATCGAGCGGGCTGATCATACCGGCGTCCATCACCGGGCCGTTGAGCCAGTCGAACAGGCCCTGCCAGTACTCGCTGCCCACCAGTACGAGCGGCATGCGCTTGACCTTGTGCGTCTGCACCAGCGTGAGCACCTCGAACATCTCGTCGAGCGTACCGAAGCCGCCGGGAAACACGATGGCGCCCGAGCTGTATTTGACGAACATGGTCTTGCGCACAAAGAAGTAGCGGAAGTCCATGCCGAGGTTCACGTATTTGTTGAGCCCCTGCTCGTGCGGAAGCTCGATCCCTAAGCCAACCGACTTGCCGTTGACGCTCGCCGCTCCCCTGTTGGCCGCCTCCATGATGCCGGGGCCGCCGCCGGTGATAACCGCAACGCCGCGCTGGGCAATCTTGCGACCGACGGTACGCGCCGCCTTGTAGACCGGGTCCGTCTTTGGCGTGCGGGCGCTGCCGAAGATGGTCACCGCGGGACCGAGCTCGGCCAGCGCGCCAAAGCCATCGACGAATTCTGCCTGGATGCGCAGCACACGCCACGGATCGGCATGCAGCCAGTCGGTCGAATCCTCGGGTGCCAGCAGGTTGGCATAGGTGTTGTCCTTAGGAATCATGGGGCCGCGCATAACCACGGGGCCGCGGCGGTACGTCTCGTCGTAGGCGGGCTCGCCCTCGACATTCTCATCCTTAATCATGGGTACTCCTATCGAGAAAAAGAAAAACGGGCGGGGTCGACGCCATGCGCCAAACACCCGCCCGAACATCAACTATTCGGTATGGTACCCACGATGCATCAAGTGCTTGCAAGCTATCGGTCAGCGGTCGCGCAGCCAACGTCAGCGAATGTGCCGACCAGCCGGCGCTCACCCTTTGCCGTTACCCGCGCCCGCAAGCACCCGCGCTGCTCTTAGTAATCCACCGCCGCAGGGCTGTTCATCCAGTCGCTCACAAATGCGCCGTAGCGGCCCTCGATAATGGCCTGGCGGGCCCGCTGCATAAGGTTGAGCAGGTAGTAGATGTTGTGCATCGACAGCAGGATGCCGCCGAGCATCTCCTTCTGCGTGACCATGTGGCGGATGAGCGCACGACTGTAACCGCCCGTGCACACCGGACAGGTGCAAGTGGGATCGATGGGGCCGTCGTCGTGCGCAAAGCGCGCGTTGCGGAAGTTGAGGCGACCTTCGCTGGAGAACGCCGTGCCCATACGGCCGGTGCGCGTCGGCAGCACGCAGTCGAACATGTCGATGCCCACGCCCACACCGCGCACGAGCGTGGTCGGGTTGCCGACACCCATCAGGTAGCGCGGCTTGTACTTGGGCATGTACTCGGAAGCCAGTGGCGCCAGCGTCTCGAACATGGTCTCGTGGTCCTCGCCCACCGAGTAGCCGCCGATGCCGTAGCCGGGGAAGTCGCCGCACTCCTCCAGGTGGCGCAGCGAGCGCAGGCGCAGATCCAGGTGCATACCGCCCTGGACGATGCCAAAGAGCGCCTGGTCATCGCGGGTGTGCGCCTTGTAGCAGCGCTCGGCCCACATGCTCGACAGCTCCACGGCACGCTCGACATACTGGCGCGTGGCGGGATAGCCGGGGCATTGGTCGAGTTGCATGCAGATGTCGGAGCCGAGCTTCATGGCGATTTCCATGTTGTCCTCGGGCGTCCAGAACACGTGGCGGCCGTCGTAGTCGTTGACGATAAAGCGCACGCCCTCGTCCGTGAGCTTGACAGCGTCGTTGTGGCTGAAGACCTGGAAGCCGCCCGAATCGGTGAGGATGGGGCCATGCCAGTTCATAAACTTGTGCAGTCCGCCCAGCTCGGCGATGGTGTCCTCGCCGGGACGCATGGACAGGTGATAGGTGTTGGCAAGCACGATCTGCGCGCCGAGCTGCTTGACGGTCTCGGTGGGGATGCCCTTGACGTTTGCCTTGGTGCCCACGGGCATAAAGATCGGCGTCTCGATGTCGCCGTGCGGAGTGTGCAGCACGCCGGCGCGCGCATGTGTCGTCGGGTCCTCGGCGATCAGGTCGAATTTAAAGAGACTCTGGTCCATAAACTGGAACTCCTTGGTTGCGGTTCATACGCAGACCATTATACGGGCAACCAACGAGGAGCACCGACTCGACAGAAACTGGTGCAAAGGGGTCAGGCTACTTTGCACCAATGCGCCAGAGCACAATGAGAGTGGATTTTCGGACACCAACTCGACGAGAGTGGATTATCTCCCACTTTTGGCCGAATCGAACCCTCAAAACGGGAGATTATCCACTCTCATATTGCAGGGCGTCTGGAAGCTTCTCCAACAACCAAGGCAACGCCGATGTTATGGCACCGACAGCGAAAACCCGCCAGAGCGAGCAAGGTGCCTTGAAACAAGGCGGCATTGATCTTTTGATCATGCCGCCGAAGTTGAAAGGCAGATTGCCGCTCTGGCGGGTTTGCAGCGTCAACTGGTTACGCGGTTCGTAGAACCGCGTAACCCCTAAGGCCGCTGGCCCATGCCACCCTCGAGGGTGACGGTCTCGCCGTTCATGTACTTAAAGTCGGGGCCGCAAAGCTGAACGACCACGCGGCCGATCTCCTTCTCGACGTCGCCGTAGTGGCCCGCCGGCGGCATGTGGACGTTGGCCTTGAATGCCTCGGGATAGGCATCCTGGAAGTTCTCGAGCGCGGCGGTCCAGGCAAGCGGGCACACGATGTTGACGTTGATGCCGTCGGGACCCCACTCGTTGGCGGCGACGCGGGTCAGGCCGCGGATGCCCTCCTTGGCGGCGGCGTAGCTGCACTGGCCATAGTTGCCAAACAGGCCGGCGCCCGAAGCAAAGTTGACCACGGAACCCTTGGTCTCCTTCAGGTGCGGATAGGCCTTCTGCATATACAGGTAGGTGGCATACAGGCCGGAGTAAATGGCCAGGTTAAACTGGTCCATGGTGTGATCGGCGATGGTCACGCCCGAGGCGCTGGCCTGGGCGTTGTTGACGACAGCATCGATGCGGCCGAACTCGGCGATAGCCTGGTCGATAACGTTCTGGACGACGGCCTCGTTGTCCTGACCAGCCGAAACATCGGCCTGAACGGGCAGAACCTTGACGCCGTACTCGGCCTCGAGAGACTCCTTGGCAGCCTCGAGCTTAGCGACGTTGCGGCCGGTGATGACGAGGTTCGCGCCCTCCTTGGCAAAAGCGATATCGATGCCGTAGCCAATGGAGCCAGCAGAGCCGTCCTTAAGCGTGGCCTTGCCGCCGCCGGTGATGATCACGGTCTTACCAGTGAAAAGTCCCATATGGAAATCCTTTCAGAATCGCGACGGGCACACCCGCCGACTGCGCGCATCCAAATAAACGCGCCAAAAGCTGAGATGCAACTTTAGCGTGTTCAAGTGAAAAGAAAAGGCCTCGGCAGGCGAACGGCATAACGTCTTTCGGCGAAGGGAATGTCAAGTACCAACTGGATAAAGCGGCCGAAGTTTTGTTATCGAAGCGAGCCATCGAACACGTTTTGAAACTTTGCTGCGGGGCGCGGGATGTCGGCGCGAAACTTTATCATAGGGTGACAAACAACGATGAGGAGCACATGCCTATGACAGACGAGCTGGACCCCCAGACTCAACAGCATATTGATGATTCCACAGACGTCGCTGCAGATACCGACGCCGTAACCTGCGATGATACCGACGTCGACGACGCCACTCTAGACGAAAGCGCGACCGCCGAAACCCCTGCCGGCGATGATACCGGCGAGCAAAACGACGATGCGCCCGCTCAGGACGACGACCCCGTGCAGGATGCCGCTCCGCAAGCAGCGGGCCCCATCGAGGTGTCTTCGGAAGAAGAGCTCGACGCCGTCATGGACTCCATGATGGATGCCGTTAAAGCGATGAAAGACGCCGTTGCCGACGCCGACGTTGACGCCGAAGAGGAGGAGGCCGCCGAGGCCGCCTCGACCTTTGTGCCCGGCGAGACACCGGTTGCCGACCAGGGCAGCACCATGCCCTCGTTCCTGCAGCTCGAGCACCCCACGATTGGCGCCGATGCAGTCGACCCACATGCAGCAGGCTTTTCCGTGATCGAGGGCGGCACCGGCAACATCGCCGCACCGCAGACCGCCGATGCGGATACCGCTGATGCAGCGAACTCGGCCACCTCGCCCGCCCCCACCGCAAGCCGTGACTTGGGGAGCGCCGTCTCGAACACCGCCAATGCCGTGGGCACCTTTATCGCCCAGGGTGCCTCGGCCATGCGCGAGATGAACGCCGCCAAAAAGGCACTCGCCGACGCCCGCGCCCATCTGGCCGAGCTCGAGCAGCACATTGCCGACCAGGCCGAGGAGCTCGAGACACGCCAGGATATCGCAGGACGCTACGACCAAATCGTCGCCGACCAGCGCCAGGCCATTGCCACGGCACAAAAGACCGCTGCGGCAGCCGAAATCGATCGCGATGCCCATGCTGCCAAAGTGGCAGAGCTCAAGGGCCAGCTCGAGCAAATGAAGGCAGAGGACGATGCGGTCGAGCTCCGCCTGAAGGCCGCGCTCGACGCCGTGGAGGCCCGCGAGGCGAGCTCGCGCGAGACTGGCAACCGCCTCGTTCGTCGCCTTGAGGATTCCAGGCGCATCCGCGACAAAGTGAAGGCGGAGCGTGACGCCGGCGTCGCCGCCGCACGACAGGCTGCCGACGCCACGCGCGCACAACTCGAGACTCTACGCCGCGAGTATGCCGAGCTGCAGCGCAATCCTTCGGCAAATCCCGCCAATTACACCGTGCGCACCAGCGAGCTCTCGATGCAAATCTCCGACGCTGCCGATGCCCTCCGCAAGGCCGAGGCGGATGTGCCGCGTGTGACCGAAGACCTTGAGCATTCGCTCGCCGCCGCCGAGCAGGCCGTCGAGCAGGCACAGGCGCCCATCGCCGACGCCAAGCGAGCGCATCAGGCCGTAACGGCTGAGGCCGATGCCGCACGCGACGAGCTGCAGTGCGCAAAAACTGACGCCGCGACGCGCCAGCGCGAGCTGCGCGAGAAGATCGCCGCGCAGGACAAGGCACGCCGCGAACAAGAACAGGCTATCGCAAATGCTCAGGCAGATGCCGCGCATGCGCAGTCGATAATCGAGCAGGCGACCGAGGTGCACGACCACCCCGAGATCACCGAATCGCTCGCCGGGTCCTTGGCGCGCGACAAGGCCGAATACGCCGAGACCGAGCGCGAAGTCGCCCAGCTCGAAGCCGCCGAGGATGACGTGCGCGAGCGAACCCGCGACTCACGCATCAAATTCACCGGCGCCATCGTCTGCATCATCGCCGTGGTCCTGGTGATCATCGCAATCTGGCTCTTCACGAGCAAGTAAGCCAAACATCAAATACGCCCCAACGCAGTTGCGGTGAGATAGTTCCTGTCTAGCCCTCAAATAGGCCAATCCAAGAACTATCTCACCGCAACTTTTTGGTGCATGGGTAGCTGGTAGTCATTTAAGAACGTCCAACGACTATGTCTCCCTTGCACCAACAACGTTTGCCCAGATAAAACCTGCCAAAATAAACCTGTCCCTTTTTGGCAGGTTGAGCCAAGGCAACGCCGATGTTTTGGCAACGACAGCGAAAACCCGCCGAAGCTGAAAGGCAGATTGCCGCTCTGGCGGGTTTGCAGCGTCGAGCCGTTACGCGGTTCGTAGAACCGCGTAACTAACAAATGAGCATTGCGTCGCCAAAGCTGAAGAAGCGATAGCGCTCTTCGATGGCGGAGGCGTAGGCATCCATGATCTGGTCGCGAGTGGCAAGCGCGCTCACGAGCATCATGAGCGTGGAGCGCGGCACGTGAAAGTTCGTGATCAGCGCGTCGACCACGTGGTAGGTCGAGCCGGGCATGAGGTAGAGCTGCGTCGTCGCGTTCTCGCGCACCACGATGTCACCGCGGCCGAGCGTGTCGGCGCCGTCCTCACGGCCCTCAAAATAACGCGCCGTCACGGTCGGATCGGACACCGGCGCGTCCGCGTCAAACGCGCTCTCGAGCGAGCGCACCGCGGTGGTACCGACGGCGATCACGCGATGCCCCTCGGCCTTGGCCTTGTGCACGGCGTCGACCACCTCCTGCGATACGTGGTAGCGCTCGGTGTGCATCACGTGCTGCGTGGGGTCGTCCTCCTCCACCAGACGGAAGGTATCGATGCCGACCTCGAGCTCGACGGCGGCAAACTTTGCGCCCTTGGCCTCGATGGCAGCCATAAGCTCGGGCGTGAAGTGCAGGCCCGCCGTGGGAGCGGCAGCAGAGTGCTCCTCCTTCATGGCGTAGACGGTCTGGTACTTCTCGGGATCGCCCTCGTAGTCAGTGATGTAGGGCGGCAGCGGCACATGGCCGGCGGCGTGGATAGCCTCGTCGAGCGTACGCGGCTCGCCGGTGGCATTGCAACCGGCCGGCTCAAAGCGCACCAGACGACCGCCGCGGCTGTCGGTGACAAAGTCGACGACCTCGGCCGTCAGCACCACGGGAGCCCCCTCGGGCGCGTGGGCGCCACCGGCACGGTACTCAATCTGAGCGCCGGGCTTGAGACGCTTACCCGGCTTGACCAGACACTCCCACACATGGCCCAGCGGATCCACGTCCTCACGGCGCTTGAGCAGCAGCGTCTCGACCACGCCGCCCGAGCCGGTCTTGCGACCGATTAGGCGGGCCGGCATCACGCGCGTCTGGTTGATGACGAGCACGTCGCCCGGCTCGATATAGTCGATGATGTCGCGGAAGATGCGGTGTTCGACGGTACCGCCATGCTCCAAGGGCGTTCCGGCCTCGGAACCCTTACGGTCCACCACCAGCAGGCGACAGGAATCGCGCGGCTCGGCAGGAGCCTGGGCAATCAGTTCCTCAGGAAGGTTGTAATCAAAATCATCGGTACGCATAGACACGTCAGATTCTCCTTATATAGCTAAAGTCCGCTCTACATCCTAGCAGGCCGACGTCCCAAATGAACTACTTTTTGGCGGCCTTGCGCTCGTCGCGAATGCGAGCGCGGTCCATGGCCGCCTCGACGGCCGAGAAACGGCAGCCGCAGTAGTTCTGCCGATACATGCCCAACTCGCGCGAGCGACGCGTGGCCTCGGGATAATACGGACGAAAATCACGAATCACCGGCGTAAGTCCACGCGCCTCCGCCAAGCGCTCAAGCACGTCATTGCAGGTGTCGAACAGCTGATACGGCGAGACGGCGAGCGTCGTGCCCACGTACTCAAATCCACGCTCCTCGGCAACCCGGCATGCCTCGGCCAGACGAAGGGCATAGCACGCACGACAGCGACGGGGCCGATCGGCGCCCAGCGGAGCCACGCCAGCCTCCCAGCGCTCACGGTCCTCCCCCGCCTCGATAAGCTCGATGCCGCCGTCGGCACACCACCGACGCAGCTCGTCCAGGCGACGCTGCCATTCATCGTGCGGCTGAATATTGGGATTGATCCAGCAGATCGTGGGCTCAAACCCCTCCTCGCGCAGCAATCGAACCGGCTCCAGCGAGCACGGCGCACAGCAAGCATGCAGCAGCAACGGCTTCATCGACATCTCCTCACCCAAAAAAGCGCACGCCAAAGGACGTGTCCTCGCAAGCGGCAATGCGGCGGTCGCGCAAAATCGTCCGCACGTAATACCAATCGCCCACACAGCCCGACAGGTGCAGACCCGCCGCCAGGTAACACAGCAGCGGATAGCCCGAAAACGCAAAGCCCAGGACAAACGCCGCCGTCAAAACAACCGTCGGCGCCAAACAAATCGCCGTATAGCGCATGCGCGAATACACAATGCCCTCCGCGCAGGCATAGATCATGCACGTCTCGCGGTTAGCCCCAAAGGTCACGTGCGCGCCCGCGGGCGCCAGCAGCTTAAAGAACACCGCATGTACCAGCTCGTGCACGGCAAACGATGCCGCCGAAACCACAGCCAAGCCGACCATCCAGCCCACGACCGCCGTCCAGCCGCCCGCCGCAGCCGCATCCAGGTCCGCGGGCCCACCCAGCAGCATAAACACCGGCACCAAGCAAGCGGCGAACACCGCAAGCACGATCATCCCCCACACAAAGCAGGCGTGCAGAAAATCCTCGTCCTCAAACGCATGTATGTTGGAAATCTCATTCATAGCATCTTAGGATAGCGCCCCTGCCACGCACCCGCCCGCATGTGCGATAATGTCGAACGATATGCACGAATTGACCACCGCGCCGCCGAGTCCCACGCCCGACCGCGCCCTCACCATATGCGAAGGAGTCCCATGGCATCCAAATACTCCATGAACGACCGTCCCAGCTGGCCGCGCCGCGCCATCGTTACCGCCGGCGAGCCCTACGGCAACAAAGGCCTGCACTTCGGCCACGTTGGTGGCGTCTTTGTCCCCGCCGACTTCTTCGCCCGCTTCCTGCGCGACCGCCTGGGCCGCGAGAACGTGATCTTCACCTCGGGCACCGACTGCTACGGCTCGCCCATCATGGAGAGCTACCGCAAGCTCAAGGAGAACGAGGGCTACGACAAGTCCATCAGCGAGTATGTCGAGTCCAACCACTCCCGCCAGGCCGCGACCCTCAACAACTACAACATCAGCTGTGACATCTACGGCGGCTCGGGCCTTGAGCCGGCGGCCCAGATTCACAACGAGGTGACCGCCGAGATTATCGAGCGCCTGCACGAGCAGGGCACCATCTCCAAGCGCTCCACCCTGCAGTTCTACGACGCCAAGGCCGGCACGTTCCTCAACGGCCGCCAAGTCATCGGCCGCTGCCCCATCCAGGGCTGCAAGTCCGAGAAGGCCTATGCCGACGAGTGCGACCTGGGCCATCAGTTTGAGCCCGAGGAGCTCATCGCGCCCAAGAGCCAGCTCACCGGCGAGGTGCCCGAGCTGCGCCCGGTCGACAACCTCTACTTCGACCTGCCGGCCTACCTCGACTTTATGAAGACCTACACCGCCAAGCTCGCCCAGAACCCGCAGGTTCGCTCCGTGGTCTCCAAGACCATGGAGGAGTGGCTGCTGCCTGCTCAGCTCTATATTCAGAACAAGTTCCGCGAGGCCTTCGACGCCGTCGAGGACCAGCTCCCCGAGCACACCGTGCTGGAGCCCGAGGGCAACAAGAGCAGCTTCACCGTCACCTTCCCCAGCTGGAAGGAGCGCGACGACGCCCACGCGGTGCTCGCCAACGGCGGCGTGCGCTTCCGTAGCGGCAAGGCGCTCGTGCCCTTCCGCATCACCGGCAACATCGACTGGGGCGTCCCGGTGCCCCAGGTCGACGGCGTTTCCGACGTCACCTGCTGGTGCTGGCCCGAGAGCCTGTGGGCGCCCATCAGCTACACCCGCACCGTGCTCGCGCGCGACGCCAAGGCCGCCGGCGTGACCGAGGGTATCGCCGCCCAGGATGCCGCCCTCATGGGCGAGCCCGCCGCCGATTCCACGCAGGTGCCTACGCCCACCTATCAGCACAGCTCACTCGACTGGCGCGACTGGTGGTGCTCTGACGACGCACAGATCTACCAGTTCATTGGCCAGGACAACATCTATTTCTATTGCATCGCGCAGACCGCCATGTGGGAGGCCCTGGACTGGGACCTTACGCAGAGCACCGTCAGCGCCTGCTACCACCTGCTCTATATGGGCAAAAAGGCCAGCTCGTCCTCGCAGACGCCTCCCCCGCCGGCCGACGACCTGCTCAACCACTACACCTGCGAGCAGATGCGCGCGCATTGGCTGTCGCTCGGCCTGTCCGAGAAGCCGGTGAGCTTTAGCCCCAAGGCATACGACGCGCGCGTGACCGGCAAGGACAAGGACGGCAACGAGGTGCGTGCCTGCGACGACAAGCGCGTTATCGACCCGGCCCTCAAGGAGAGCGCCCTTTTGACTGGCGTGTTCAACCGCCTGGCCCGCAGCTGCTTCTACGGCGTCGCCGTCAAGGAGGGCGACGAGAGCCCCTATCGCAACGGCTGCATTCCCGCCGGCGCCGCTTCTGACGCCGTGGTCGAGGCAGCCCAGCAGGCGGCCCTCGCCTTTGAGCAGGCCATGTACAAGTTCGAGACGCACCGCGCGCTCGCCGTGTGCGACGACTATCTGCGCGCCGCCAACAAGCGCTGGAGCGACGCCTCCAAGGCCGCCAACAAGCTCGAGGGCGAGCCGGCCAATGCCGCGATGACGCAGGCCCTCGTCGACGCCTTTACCGAGCTGCGTGTAGCAACCGTCCTGATGCACGGCATCGTGCCGGCAGGCTGCGAGCTCATCTGCGAGTACTTCGACGTCGACCCGGTTGCCTTCTTTAGCTGGGATAACATCTTTGCCTCCACGGATGAGTTCGTGGAGAGCCTGGGCGAGAAGCCCGGCGAGCACCGCGTGAAGCCGCTGCCCCCACGCTTCGACTTCTTCAGCAAGCACGAGAGCCAGTACTAAAACCAGCATGGCGCAGTAGTCAATTTGGGACGGGGCTATTTTAGCTACCCCGTCCCAAATTTGGCTGCAGCGCCTGCCAAAACGGACGGGTAGCTAAAATAGCCCCGTCCCAAATTGACTACTTTTGATGGAATGGGAAGGGAAGACGGATGTCCAAGCCGCGTCGTCGTAAGCAGAAAAAGCAGGTCAAGGCCGAGCTCAAGCTTAGGCAGTTTGCTGCTACCGAGCTTTCCGACCAGCTTGCCGCCCTTCCCTGCGCCGCCGACCTGCCGCGTTTTATGGTCGACACGATCGCCGGTGCCTACGCCGCGGCCGATGCCGAGCTTATGATCGAGGGCTTCGGTACCGCGAGCAAGCGCCCGGTCACCCTGCGTGCCAACACGCTCAAGGCGACCGCCGAGGACATCGCCGCCGCGCTCGACGAGGCCGGCATCTCCCACAACCCCGTCACCTGGTACCGGGATGCCTTCATCCTGCCCGAGGCCCAGGTTTCCGACCTGTGGGACCTCGACATCTACCGCGACGGCAAGATCTACCTGCAGAGCCTGTCGTCCATGATGCCGCCGTTGGTCCTGGGCGCCCAGGCCGGCGAGGACATCCTAGACATGTGCGCAGCCCCTGGCGGCAAGACGACGCAGATCGCCGCCCTCACGCAGGGCCAGGCGCACCTTACCGCCTGCGAGATGAGCATTCCCCGCGCCGAGAAGCTCGAGTCCAACCTGGGCCGTCAAGGCGCCAAAAACGTTCCCGTCATGCGCATCGACGCACGCGAGCTCGACGAGTTCTTCCGCTTTGACCGCATCCTGCTCGACGCCCCCTGCACCGGCACGGGCACCGTCATCAGCGGCAACGAGAAGAGCTTACGCGGACTGACCGAGCAGCTGCTTGGCAAGTGCGCCCGCTCGCAGCGAGCGCTTCTGGACCGCGCCATGGGTGCCCTCAAACCGGGCGGCACGCTGGCCTATTCCACTTGTTCGATCTTGCCGCAGGAAAACGAGGACGCCCTGCAAGAGGCCCTCGACAAGCACATGGACTGCGAGCTCATCCCCCTTAACGGCACGCCAAGCGAAAGCGAAGCACGCCGCGCTCAGGAAGCCGGCGAGGAGCCACGCGTCGAGTGCAACGCCCTCACCGAGGCCATCGCTGCCGGCCACGTCTCGGCCGTCGCCAACGGCCTGCCCGGCACGCTCACCATTCCGCCCAGCCGCGACTTTGAGGGCTTCTACATCGCCCTGATCCGAAAACGCAGCTAGCGCACGGACCAAAAACTCAACAAGCTATCTCCGTGCGCGCTTGTCCTGCTGGTCACGGTGTTGCTTAAGCGCCTCGCGCTCCTTGCGCTCGGCTCTTTTGCCCTTAATGGCCGTGACCACAAAGTAGATGACCGCGGCGGCAACGATTGCGCCCACACACAGGCCAATCGAGCCCAACATTGCTGTCAATTCCATACCGCGTCACCTCTCTTTTAAACGGGACATTCAAGATAGCACCTCGGCGCCCGCCACCACAGCTCCTTCACGTTCGACGGCCTTTGAGTCTAACGGACGGCGCGGCGGGGAAAAATTAACTCGTCAAACGATTTAGCATTCGCAACTCCGGCTGCATCACGCCGGCCACCATCGCATAGAATCGAGCCTTCATGGATACCCTCAACGACCTCAACGAGCGCGTCGACGCCTTTGTCGGCACTAGCTCCTTCGACACGCCCACCGCGGCAAACGACCAAGCCCCCATCGATGTTCCCGCAGAGGTTCACGAGGACATCGTCGCCTCGGTCGATTTCTCCGAGGTCGAGCTTGCCGACGAGTTCACCGAGCCGCAGGTCGCCGTTACCCCCAACGGACTGCTCCCCATGGAGCCGCTGCCCATCGACGGGCGCCTGCGCAAGGCGGCCCTTCGCATGCCCGACGAGATCGAGGAGGCCAGCGGCTTTACGCTCTTCGGCCGTCGCATCAAGTCGCTCATCTACACCACCGACGTCGCGGTCATCCGCAACTCCAACGCCGACGCGGTCTTTGCGGTCTATCCCTTCACACCGCAGCCGGCCATTACGCAGGCGCTGCTGACCGTCGCCGAGTGCCCGGTCTTCGTAGGCGTGGGCGGCGGCACCACCACCGGAAAGCGCTCCGTGCAGATGGCGGCCGTCTCCGAGATGCAGGGCGCGGCGGGCTGCGTGGTCAACTCCCCCGCTACCGCCGAGATGGTCGAGCACATCACTAACATGGCGGACATCCCCGTCATCGCCACGGTCGTGCGCTGCGATGACGATGCTCATGCCAAGGTGCGCGCCGGCGCCAAGATCCTGAACATCGCGGCCGGTAAGAACACGCCGCAGGTCCTGCGCGAGCTGCGCGAACACTATCCCAACCTGCCGCTCATCGCACCGGGCGGCAAGACGCCCGAGAGCATCCGTGAGACCATCGCCGCCGGCGCCAACGCCATCATCTGGACTCCGCCTTCGGCCCAGCAGCTGCAGACCGACATGATGCAGCGCTACCGCAAGATGAAGGAAGACGCCACGCCCGTCATCTCGCGCGACGATGTGCCCATTATCGACCAGGTTGCCGCCGCCGAGGTCAGCCAAGTCGAGAACATGAATCCCGACGTGCCGATTCCCGACGAAGTCATCGAGCGTGTCGCCTCGATCCATGAGCGCGTTGAGGAGCGCCGCGCCAACCGCGGCCTCAAGCCATCGCTCCACGGCTTCTTCTTCCGCGGCAAGAAACGCTAACCGCAACAGCAAGGCCCACCCCACACAAACGTGAGGCGGGCCCTTTTGTGCTTGAGTAGTTTCACAGCAGCGTGGTGGGGCAAATTAATCCACGCGCTTGTCGCCCATAAAGAAAAGCGCCACCGTACCAGGTCCGGTATGCGAACCGATCAAAGCACCGATGTCGTTGATCTCAATCTTGCCCTTGAGCTGCGGAATCTGCTCCTCAATCAGTCCCGCCACCGCTTCGGCATCCTCGCGGCACGCCGAGTGCGACATGATGCACTTGCCCGAATAGTTCGTACCATCCTGTACATGCGCCATCATGGTCTTGGCCATCTCAGAAATCGCGCGCTTCTTGGTGCGGATCTTCTCGCGCGGAGACAGCTTACCATCGCAATCGACCGTCATAAGCGGGCAAATCTTGAGCGCCGTGCCGATGATTGCGCTCGCGGCCGAGATGCGCCCACCGCGCAGATAGCTCGACAGATCGGTCGAGAAGAACCAGTGGTGCAAGTTGAGCTTGTGCTCCTCGACCCAAGCAGCGGTCTCGTCGAGCGAGGCACCGCTATCGCGCACGTCGGCGGCATATTCCACCAGCAGGCCAAAGCCCGAAGCCGCGGCCAGCGAATCGATAACGCGCACCTTACCGCCCTCGGGATAGCGATCGGCAAGCATCTGCGCGGCAACGCAAGCCGATCCATACGTTCCCGAAATACCCGACGACAACGTCAGGTGCAGCACGTCTTTACCCTCGGCAACGAACGGCTCCCAAAACTCCTCGTACTCACCCACGCTTACCTGAGACGTCTTGGGCATGGCGCCCGCGGCAATCTGGGCAAAAAACTCGTCCGGCGTAACCGACTGATACAGATCGTCCGTATAGACAACATCGTCGATCTCGTAATGAAAACACACGACAGGGATATTGCGCGACGCAAAGAACTCGCGGGTTCGGTCGGCGGCAGATTCACAGGTCAGGACAAAATCACTCATATGAGGCTCCTTAATCATTGCTGCGCAAATTATCGCACAGCAGGCCTGAATACGGTACAAATGTCCACTATTTACCAATTCGAACCATTTGTATTGAACATCTTTATCATGAACAACTCCATCGCCGCCGTGGGCCAATCAAGGCAAAACCGTCCTCTTCGTCTCCACTCAACCGACACATCTACCTCCACTAAATCGATTTAGCAAACCGTTCGCCTGACAATTCAGCCACCGGCGCTAAATCGAAACAAACCCGGCGCATACTGGTAAACGCTCAACACTGCTTTATCAGTTTTACCAACCATATCGGAAGGTGTTTCATGGTCGCATTCGATCGCAACCCGCAAGACTTCAAGTATCTGCGTCTGCTGTCGAGACAATTTCCCACCGAGCAATCCGCGTTTACCGAGATCATCAACCTCTCGGCCATTCTCAACCTACCCAAAGGCACCGAGCATTTTATGAGCGACGTGCATGGCGAGTACGAAGCCTTTATGCACATCCTCAACAACTGCTCGGGCGTCGTACGCGAGCATGTCGACGAGATCTTTGGCGACACGCTCTCCTTTGACGAAAAGGGCGATCTTTGCACGCTCATCTACTACCCGCGCGAGAAGATCGAGCTGGTCCGCAGCCAGCACGAGGACTCGCCCACCTGGTACAAAACGATGCTCGACCAGCTCATCATGGTCGCCCGCTCGCTTTCGAGCCGCTACACGCGCTCCAAGGTACGCAAGGCCATCCCGCGCGATTACGCCTACATCATCGACGAGCTGTTACACACGCACCCGGACGAGAACAACTATCGCGTGCGCTATCACGAGCGCATTGTGGAGTCCATCCTGGAGACCGCCAGCGCCGACGACTTTATCGAGTCGCTCGCCTCGCTCATCAAGCGCCTGGCCGTCGACCACCTGCACCTGGTGGGCGACATCTTCGACCGTGGCGGCGGCGCGGCAAAGATTATGGACCGTCTGCTCACCTACCATTCGCTCGACATCCAGTGGGGCAACCACGACCTGCTGTGGATGGGTGCCGCGGCCGGCGAGCCCGCCTGCATCGCCACGGTGCTGCGCAACAACCTGCGCTACGACAACTACGAGATTCTCGAGAACGATTACGGCATCTCGCTGCGCGAGCTTGTCGCCTTCGCCGACGCCACCTACACCGCCGGCGAGTCCATCACCCCGCTGATCAAGGCCATCAACGTGCTGCTCTTTAAACTCGAGGGCCAGATTATCCAGCGCCACCCCGAGTTCGACATGACCGACCGCCTGCTGCTCGACAAGATCGACCACGACTCCGGCACGGTCACGCTCGCCGACGGCAGCGCGTGGCCGCTCACGACCAACGACTTCCCCACCGTCGACCCGGCGGACCCCTACACGCTCACGCCTCAAGAACAGCACATCATCGACAAGCTCATGTCCGAGTTTGTCACCGCCGATCACCTGCACCGCCATATCGATTTCCTCTACACCCACGGCTCGATGTACAAGGTCACAAACGGCAACTTGTTGTTCCATGGCTGCGTGCCGCTCAACGAGGACGGCACCTTTAGCAGCATGAACTGCCTGGGCACGTGGCACGCCGGCCGCGATTATCTCGATTTTTGCGACCACATCGCCCGCCGCGCCTGGCGCATGGGCGACCGCGACGCCCTCGACTGGATGTGGTACCTGTGGATCGGCTTTAAGTCACCCGCCAGCGGGCGTCTGGTGCGTACCTTTGAGCGCGCCTACATCGCCGATAAAAGCACCTGGGCCGAGCCGATGGACCCGTACTTTACGCTTACCAAGTCGCCCTCGGTCTGCGACGACATCATGCGCGAGTTCAGCGTCGCCCCCATGGCATGTTCGCCGACCGGTCACATCATCAACGGCCACACACCCGTTAAGACCACCAAGGGCGAACAGCCCATCCGCGCTGAGGGCAAGCTGCTGGTCATCGATGGCGGCTTCTGCCGCGCCTACCATCCCAAGACGGGCATCGCCGGCTATACGCTCATCTCGAGTTCGCGCGGCTGCCGCCTCAAGTCGCACCGGGCCTTCACGACGGTTGCCGAGGCACTCACGCGCAACGTGGACATCGAGAGCGAGACCAACCGTTTTGACCAGGCCGACCGCCGCCGCATGGTGAGCGACACCGATTCCGGGGCCAAGATCCGCAGTCAGATCCAAGACCTACGCCAGCTGCTCGATGCATATAGAAACGGTGCTATCGAGGAGCGCGCCTAGCTCCGCCCGCGGGGATTGGCTAAACTTGCTGAGTTTGTCATCCCCACGGCGCTCCGGCGCCATCTAAAGGCAGGTACCATGCAAAAGCTCCTTGCGCAGATCATGAAGTTTGGCGTCGTCGGCGTCGTCGCCACGGTCATCGACTTCGGCATCATGAATCTGCTCCACTACGGTCTGGGCCTCAACATCCTAATCGCCAACACCAGCGGCTTTATCGTCTCGCTCATCTTTAACTACCTCGCGAGTATGAAGTACGTGTTTGCGCACAAGGAGGGCATGAGCCGCCGCCGCGAGTTTGTCATCTTTGTCGTGCTGTCCGTAATTGGCTTGGCGCTTAACGACGGCATCGTGCTGGCACTCAACGCCGGCCTGGGCCTCGAGGCCAATATCGCCAAGATTTGCGCCACCGCGCTCGTCATGGTCTACAACTTTGTGACGCGCAAGATCTTCCTGGAGGGCGACGAGACCAAGTAGCTCGGCTTTCTCGCAGCGTTACGAAGCCCGCGAACGACACGCACTGAGTGCGGCGTTGTTCGCGGGCTTTATTCGTTTACGGGCAAATTCAGCACGCTTACGGATTGCCTCTTGAAAATTTGGCGAGTTCGTATAGTTCTTGGCAAAGACCTTACGTTTCCCTTTCAAAAGCTCTAAAGTATCCTCTGCTCGATTCATCAACGCATTGGATGTGATTACGTGCGCAAGGCACTGGCACAACCTCATACTAAGCAGTTCCTCAAGTTCGCTGTCGTGGGACTCATCTCCTTTGGCATCGACTGGGGCATGCTCATTGCGCTCGTCGAGCTGTTCCACCTCGACTTTTTGATGAGCACCACGATCTCGTTCATCACGTCTGTCGTGGTCAACTACTGGCTCAGCATGAAGTACGTGTTCGACCACCGCGAGGGCATGAGCCGCAAGCGCGAGTTCACGATCTTCACCATCCTGTCGGTGATTGGCTTGGGCCTCAACGACCTGTACATGTTTGTGGGCGTCACGTTTTTGAGCATCGGCTACCAGGCCATGAAGGCCATCGCCACGTTCCTGGTCACCTGGTACAACTACTTTAGCCGCCGCTTCTTCCTCGAGGGTGCGCAGCAGTAGGCAGCCAAACATAACCTTGCGTTCGCAGCCGGTTGGAATTCACGTTCCAACCGGCTTTTTGTTTGCCGAGGACGCGCGCGAGACGGGCTACGATGCCGAAATGGGACGCGCTTTCCCCATGGGCGCTGTTCCGGAAGCCGTGTCCCGGATTGGGGCCTCAAAACGGGCTGCAGTTTCCGCAACGCCACTCAAGCGAAAAGTGTGTCCCGGATTCTAGCCTCAGAGTGGGACTCATTTTCCGCAACGCCGCTCTAACGGAAAGTACATCCCGGAATTCGCCGCCAGAACGGGACACGGTTTCCCGATGGGCGCTGTTTCGGAAACTGTGTCCCGGAATCAGCCCTCAGAGTGGGACACCCCTTCCGGTTGAGCCTCGATTGGGAAGCTCCGTCCCATTCGTAGTAAAAACGGGCAGCTCGGATGTTAGTCCGAACCGCCCGTTTGGCGCATTATGTCGAGGCCTCTAGCCCGTTACGTAATACCAGACGACAGTGTCGCCATTGGAGAGAACGTAGTTGCTGCAGGCCGTATTGGGCGTTACGCCGTTGACGGAGTACATCCAGCCGCTCGTACCGCCGTGCTCCTTCTCTGCCAAGCCGCCGATCGCGGCAACATACGTGCCATACGACGAGCCATGCGCGTTAATAGAAAGGCCCAGCGCGCACAGTGCGTCGTAGGGAGTGGCGCCCTTGTTAAAGGTGAACATGCCACCAGACGAGACAGGATTGCCCACGGCACTCGATGTGACCGAGACCGTCACGGTAACGTGGCCGGACTCCTGCGAGCCACCCTGGCTGCCTGCAGAGGCGCTGCCGCTACCAGAAGCGGGCGCACCATCAGTGGTTGAGCCGCCACCCGACGAAACGCCGCCGGAAGAATCAGATCCACCAGTGGAACCGGAGCTCTGCCCGGCGGATTTGCCATCGGACTTCTTCTCTTTCGAGTCCTTGTCCGAAGAATCGGAATCGTTCTTGGAATCCGATTCATCCGAATCCTTGGACCCAGAGTTCGCATCATCCGAAGCTTTTGAGCCCTTGGCTCCCGTCTTTCCCGAAGCGGCAGTCGAGCCGGAAACCGTGGCGCCCTTGGTGACAACGCTCTCCCCCGTCACGGTCCGGACGATCCAGTCGATGGACCATGCGCCGCCGGCAGAGGGATGAACAAAGCCAAGCGAAACGACAATCAGCACGATGCAGGCGGCCGTCAGGACGCCAATGAGCGCCTTTCGCCGAGGGGCGGACGCCGCCGAAGCGGCGTCCTTTTGCGTGGCGTTATCGAGCTGGATGAACGAAGCGTCCGACTGCTTAGCATCAGCGTCTTTGGACTTATCGGACATCACTGTCACCCTTGCTGCGCTTGGTCAGCACAAAGACGGCGATAACGGCAAGGCCGATCACGCCAGCCGCGACGCCGACAATGGCGAGCGGGTTAAAGCCAGACTCCTGCTGAGAAGCCTTAACGGACTTCTTAGCGGTGGTCGTAGCGGCCGAGCCCGTGCCGGATTTGGAGCCGGACTTGCTGGACTTGCCGTCCTTCTTGTCAGACTTCTTGTCGGACTTCTTGTCGGACTTCTTGTCGGAATCCTTCTTGGAATCCCTACCGTCCTTGGTCTCGGTCTTGGTCGTGGTGGACACCGGCTTTTGGCCCGGGGCAACAGCGCCGCCAGCCTGCTGGCCATTCGTGCCATTACCGGAACCGGCGCTAGCACCGACATTACCCGAGCCGCCATTGCCGCTATTGGAGCCAGAGCCACCGTTACCGCCAGGGGTAACGGCATTCTTGGTCCACTTGGCATACAGCGTCATATCAGCCGTCACCGCAGCGTTAAAGTCATACGCCTTCGTGCAAGCCTCGTCGGTATACCAACCAGCGAAGGTGTAGCCCTCACGCGTCGGATCAGCCGGCTTGGTGACAGTCGAGCCCGAAGCGGGGGTCAGGCTATCAACCGACGAGCCGCCCTTGACATCAAACTTGACGCGATGAGCCTGAGACTTCACGCAGAACAGATGGCCCGAATCGTTGGTGTAATACAGATTGCCGAACTGATCGCAGACAACCGAAGCCATGCAGTAGTTGGCATATCCAGAACCAGGAACGAATACCTCAGTTGCCTCGGCATCGCCCAGCTTGTACATGTACACGCCGCCGCCGCTAGTGTAATTAGGCCAATTGCCCTTCGCACCATTCAGCGTAAAGTAAACGTACGTTTCTCCATCATGCGTTGAGACGAGCGGCGTGCTCTTGGACTCAAAGCCAAGCTCTTCGCCATCGGCCTTCGCAATCTGCTTCACGCTCATATTGGAAAGATCAATGATTGAAAGCAGGCCCTTACCTTTCCAACCACTCGCGGTCGCACCGCCAATAAAGGCGTAATTTCCGCTGAAAACAGGCGTCGAAGTCGAATAGGCGGCAAACTGAACTGCCGCGGCCTCAGTAAGAGAGCCATCAGAGCCAATGGCCAGCCTGTGCAAAGTGCCATCATCGCGCGTAACGGCATATATATAGCCGTCATGAACGGTAAGCGCCGAGCGAATATTGCCGCCAGAGAGCTTAATCGAACCAACAAGCTTTGACAGATCAGCCGAATACACGCGGACCTGACCAAAATCTCCGCCAACGACATAGTAACCGTTGACCATCAGACCACCGGACCAGTAGTAGCCGCCGTCGTCAACAGTGGCACTGCCGGCAACTGCACCCGTACGAATATTGATACGCTTAACGGTACCGTTTTGCACGTCGTTGCCGGACCAATAATCAACGGTGTTGATATAGACGTAGTCACCGTCAACAGTCAGCGAGGACTGATTCTGCATGGCGAAGGCATCGGAATACCACAGCGTCTCGAACGTTTTCATGGAAACAGCCTGCAGGTAACCACCGGAAAGCGGAATCAGAATAATGCCTTGCGCAATAACGGGACGGCACGTGCTATCCATGGAAGACCCGAGCTCAAGAGAGCGCACGACGGAGCCCGTCTCGGGGTCAACCTCGTTGAGAACCGCATTCCACGTCTTTCCGTTATATACCGAAGCACCCGTGACAAGGTACACCTTTCCGTTCGCGACAATGGGGTCAGACGCAGAGAGATATGCACCCGCCTGTTGCTGCCCTTCGGTCAGAAGGTTAAGTGCCCATGAAGGCGTATCGGTCTTCGTCGTAGGCGTCAGGGCGTCTGTTGCGGACCCCGAGCCACCGTTCGCAAAGCCATTCCATGCCGTATCGACATCGGGGTGCTCCGCCCCAGGATTGGTAGCGGGGGCCGCCGAGGGCTTCTGTGTACCGTCGCCCTTAACATAACGGAACTCGACGCAATCGCCATTCTTGAGGTAGTAGCTTGGAGCGCCAGTATTTGCGTAGCCATTGTTCACGAAGAACGACCAGTAGCTGTACGGTTCGGTGCTCGTCATGTTGAGCACGCGGCCATCGGGCATCGTCGCGCTCGTAAGACCCCAAGCGTTTGTCTCGAGGTTCTTGCAGCCGGCAGTCGTCATGAGCTGCTCGAGGACCGACTCGGCCGTCGTGTCTTCATCGGCAGGAAGCGTGACCTCAGTCAGCGGCACCACCAACTGCTCGGTGTAGTTACCGTCGGCATCGCTTGCCGACACACCCGTGACCTTAGCCGTCACCGTAATGGTCTTGCCCTCGTTCGGGTTGTCGAGCCCCGTCGTTCCCTTGACGTTAACCGTCGCAGAAACATCCAAGCCGGCAAGTACCGCGTAGTCCGAATTATCGGGGTAGCGCTCGGCGTAACGAGCGAATCGCTCGCTCTTCAGACGACCGCTGATCGTAACCTTCGTGTTGTACTCAGGCTGCGTAAATACAAGATTCTCGTGCGAGATTACTCTGGGCTTGCTCGACTTGAGCAAACGATAGGTATTCTCCGTACCGCCGGGAAGCTCGCTGAACACGAAGCCATAATGGCCATCGGCCTCTTCGGTGCTGTAGCACCAATTAACAGCAGACCCCGGACCGGACCCTTGACCATACACCTTCAGCGGTGCATGAAGGTTTCCCGTCACATCGGAGATATTCTGTCCGTCAAGAATACCCAGGTAGAACGAAGACTTCGCAAGACCGAGGTAGAACAGCTCGGCATCGAGCTCCTTCTGGTCCTGCGGTGCAATGGCGAAATCGAGCGTCTTGCTTGCCGTGACCTCGGCGTTCGACTCGTCGGTCACCGTGAGGGTGATCTTGGTGTTTGCAGCCTGAGCGCCAGGCAACGGCTGGAAGACCGTGCCCTTGTAGCCGTTGAACGTGATGTCGTTGGTGCTGGCGGAGTACTTGACCTCGTAGTACTTGCCGTCGATATTGAGCGTGCTCGTGCGCGGCATTTGCAGGTCGGCGGTCAGGCCGTCCTTATCGGCAACGATATCGGTGCCGGAGTACTTGATGTTGTTGTAGGTAAAGGCCGCGTCGACCTTCTCCTGCAGCGCCTTCTTGTCGGCGGCAACCTTCTCGGGATCGCCCTTGACGGTCACGGTGAAGTTGTGCGAACCGGCAAGCTTGATGTCACCACTCGTAACCGTAACCTTGGCGGTCAGCGTCACGTCTCGATCGCCCGAGGCGCGCGAAACCTTGCCCGTCTTATCTTCCCAGCTATAACCAGAAATAGACAGGCGGTCGGTGTCGGAGCTTGTCCATTCAACAGAGAATTTCTTTGCGGAACCCGCCTCGCACGGAAGCGTGACATTTTGGGTCACGCCATCGGCGGACTCGCCCGCCGCGTAGCCAATCTGCAGGGATTCGGCAGCACTGTCAAGAAGGTCTTGCAGCTTAGCCTCGTCCCAAGCAACCTGCACCGACTTGCCAGGCTGGTAATCCTCGGTCTTGCCGTCGCGCGACAGTTTAAACTCCACGACGGCGTTGCGCAGGCCGTCGATGTTGTAACCGGCGTAATCGTTAGGGTCGATGTAGAAGAACGTCACATCGCCATTGGTCTTATCCTGAGCGTCGGAAATGCCGACCGTAGCCTTGGTATTCTTGGCCTTAAAGGCAACCTTGAAGACCTTGACGTCGATATCGGTAAAGCCCAGGTCGGCAAGCTGTGCCTTCAGGGCATCGTTAACGTTTCCGCCCTTGGCACTGTAATCGACAACAATCTGCTTGTTGGCATCGGTGAGCTTTTGGGCTGCGGCCTCGAGCGAACCCGCGGCGATAACTTTGTTGGCGGAGACGAGCTCGACCGTCGAGTTGCCGCTCGTGGCGACAGCCTTCAGATACTTGCCGGCAGCAGAAGCCGAGACTGTTGCATCGGCACCCGACATGTCAGACAGCAGCGTCCAGTCGGCCTCCGGAGCCTTCGCATCGTCCGCCGCATACCAAGCAACAGTCGCCTGAGCGGTCACGTCGATGCCGTTGGTGGTCGAACCATCAGCGCGCTTGGCCTGCGCCGTCGCCTTAACGCTATCACCCGAAACGAGATGGGTCGATTCGCTATTGATCGGCGGGTTGGCGATCACGCGCAGCAGGTTGTACTCCCCCGCTGCGGTAACGCTTTCGGACGAAACCCACTCAACCGTGTTGTCGAGCGCACTTGCCGTAACCTTAATCTTCTTGCCGACAAGCGCGTCCGAGATGGTCAAGCTGCCATCGGCCGTATCGAAGCCGTCGGTAAGCTCGGTCCAGTCGGCATCGCCCTCGCCCTTGGCATACCACGCCATGGTGAGCTCGGCATCGTCGGGCACGTCCTTGGTCGTGCCCGACCAGCTACCCGGAACCTGCACGCTCGGTGTGATCTTTGAACCCACGCTGAGCGTAACGTTCTTATCGGCAAGCTCAATGCCCGCCAGCTTATACTGACCCTTAAGCGTCACCGGACCAAGCGGAGCAACGGACTGCGTACCGCCGTATGAGCTCTTCTTCTGCGTGCTGGAAACGGTATTTTCGCTCGTCACCTTCACGCGCAGATACTTGCCGGCATAGGCAGCGTCAACGGTATAGGTGGCCTCGGTGGCACCGGGGATATCGGTGTAAGCGGAGTCGGAGCTCGAGCTGCTATTTGCATACTGCCACTGGTAGGTCACATTATCGGTGCGGTCGATATAGCTGTAGCGCGAACCGTCCTTTTTGCGCACCTTAGTCTTGAGCTCATCACCTACGTGTACGCCATTGGTAGTAGGAGAGCCCTCGAACTGCACGTCGTAAAGCTCAACTTGGCCAGCGACGGAGACAGGACCCACCGCATAATACGGCTTCTGCTCGCCGTAACCGCCGTTGGCCTTGGCCACGACGTAGTAGCCCTTAAGAGCGGCGGTCACCGTCAAGGTGTTGCCGATCTCGCCCTCGATAGGCGTGTTGCACGAGCTTGCATAGCTCGAGGTGCCCTTATACCACTGCCACGTGACATGCGAATCGGCGGTAACGTCGGTTGAGCCCGCCTTGGCAGTCGCCGTAATCGTGGAGCCAACCTCGACTTTGCCCGAAGTCTGGCTCATAGTCACGCTCGTGATATTAATTGAACCGGCGGCAGCAACGAGAGCGCCCGTCGAGTTGGTCAAGCTCGAAGAGCCGATCTTCGAAGACACCTTGCACTTGAGGTGCTTGCCGCCCAAAGCGTCGGTAAGCTCGAGGGTCTCCCCCGTGGCGCCCGCGATATCGGTATACGCGCCGTCCTTGGTGTCAGAGCTCTGCCACTGATAGTTGAGCTTGCTCGCATCGACGAATGCGCCGTACGCGCCGCCCTTCTCCTTAGCGCGAGCCTTAGCGGTGTCCCCCACCGCAAAGACACTCGTGCCGTCCTTGGTGTTAACGATAGACACGGCCGAAATCTCGACTGCGCCGGCCTGCTTGACCTTGCTGGAAGTGGTCTTGGTCACCGTATTAACGCCAGCCGTGGCCTCGACTTTGATGTACTTGCCTTCAAGGTTATCGGTCACCGTAAGCGTAGCGCCCGTCTCGCCCTCAATCTTGGTAAAGCCAGAGGAGGAAGAGTTGGATGCGAACCAGGTGTAGGTGACCTTGGCATCGGCGGGGGCTTGCTGATAATAGCTTGTGTACGGAGTCGCCGTCAGGGTATCGCCTATGCTCGGCGTGTCGCTGTTCAGCTTGACGCTGTAAAGCTCCATCTGCCCGGCGCCCAACACGGGGCCGGGGATGATGTTGCTGTTGAACGAACCATCATACGTAGATGCCGGAGCGTAGTAGTCCTTGCCGTCGACCGTAACCTTGCAGATGATGTACTTGCCGGCCATCTCGCCCGTGATAACAAGCGACTGCTCATGACCCAGTTCCTGAGTATAGTCAGCCGTACTGTAGCCCTTGGCATCTGCTGCGAGCCAGGTATAGTTCCAGGTGCCGGGGTTGGCAATCGATTTGGTCTCGGTCGTAGGGTCGCCCCAGTAATCCTCGGTCTCGACCTCATCGTACATGTTGGCCCAAAGCGTGTCGTCAGCTTTAAGCGCGCCGGACTTATTGGACCAAGAACTGTCCTTATCTTTGGAATCCTGGATGTAGACCTTAGCCTCGCTGGTAAGCGTCGTGGCGGAAGCGGCGGCCTTTGCCTCGCCCTGCTCCGAAGCGACGGACGCTACTGCCGCGGCGTTCTCGGCGCCGGCGGCACCATCGGCCGTTGCGTTATCGTTGCCTGCGGCTTTCGCAGCGGTGTCACCGGTAGCCGCGCCGTCCTCGGCAGCGGCACCATTCGAGTCAGCATCGGCCGCAGCGTTATCGTCAGCCGCAGCGCCCTCGCCGGCCGTCGCCGCCTGTGCCACGGCCCCGGCAATACCCTCGGCGCCGTCGGCCCACATCTGGGCGGGCGTGGTACCAAAAGCCATCGCAAAGGCCAGGAACGCCACCAGACCGCGCTTGGCTACGCCACGGGCAATCGCTCCATGACGACGCCACGAGGCGCGTTGGCGCTCGTCCTCAAACATATCCATTTGTCTCCTATTGTCTAAACTTGGAGCATTGCCCAACGGCTGCCCCACGTCATCGCGCATATCGCGCTTGAGTACCCCCATCGGGGTCCCCCTTCCTTCCAGAGCCCAACGCGTACCGGCAGCGTGCGCCGCGGCCGCGTGCAAGATGGGAGGCGATCCGACTTAACCTTAACGACCCGGGCGCGCCGTCCGATCTGCGGCGCGTGCATCCCGGGCCAAGAGGAATTACGGTTACTGGTACAGCCGGGGACTTGCACCCCAATTCTCCCAAACGCGCAGGAAAACCGCGCATTCGTGCGTCTCCGCACCACCATCTAGGCCATCGATTATTACTGTCAGTATGGTATCACGCAAAAGGGCCCCGCACACAGGCGAAGCCCAAGCTAAAAGCTATGGTTTGCGATAGAAAAGGACGCTATCGGGCCTTTAAATACGGCTCGTTTCAAAACCATGCCGGATTACGGCGCTGATTCAGCACTTCGCAACCATACCTGCCATTTTCGAAAACCTGCGACTCATCTACCTGCGGTTTTAAAAGCGCGGATTTCGGCATGGTCGAGGCTCGGCACTCCAGCCCCGTAAACCGGCATAATTTTGTTCGGACCAGCTCACGCCGGAGCGACGCAAGGCAAAATGATCCGTTTTCCTCCGTCCCCGGGGGATCATTACCGCTTGCCGCCGTGGCTGTTGCGCCAGATCTCGCGACCCAGCATGAGCGCCAGCGCCAGCGCGCAGACGTAGCCGGCAAAGCCGATGACCGGAATACCAAATACAACCGGCTCGATGCGCGCGTAGTAGACCACCGACGAACCGATAAACAGGCCGGCGATGACAATGGCCATCGACATGCGGTCGACGATGGCGCCAATCTGACGCAGCGCCTTATCGCTACTCATAAGCTGCAGGTTCAGCTTGAGCTGGCCGCGCGTGAGCATGCGCGACGCCAGCCCCAGATACTCGGCCGCCTCGAGTGAACCCTTGGCCGCACGGTAACTGCTCGCCGCAAAGTCGCGGCCCATCTCGCGCACGCGCGTATAGGTGCTCTTCTCGTTTTTGATATGCGTCTGAATGATCTGGATCATGTTGACATTGGGCATGTACTCGGTCAGCAGGCCCTCGAGCGTCACCATGCCGCGCGCGAACATCGTCACCACGCTCGGCAGCTCAACATCGTTCTTGCGCGCCAGGTTCACCAGCGAGGTCAAAAACTCACCGATATCCAGGTCCTTAAGATCGAGGCCCGCAAAGTCGGCAACGATAAAATCCAGATCGGACAAGAAGGCCGAATGGTCGAGCTCGGCCGAATCGCCGCGCGTCACGGCAAAGCGCATGAGCGAATCCTTGAGCTTGGGCACGTCGCCCTCGGCCACGGCGAAAATCATGTCCTTGACGATACCGCGGTCGTGGCTCGACATGCGCCCGACCATGCCCAGGTCGATAAAGTAGACGATGCCGTCCTTGAGGATGATGTTTCCCGCATGTGGGTCGGCATGGAAAAAGCCATCGTCGAGCACCTGCGTCGAATAGTCCTCGACAATCGCGGCGCCAATCTTTTCCAAGTCATAGCCCTCGGCGACCAAGCGCTCGGGATCGGCAATCGAGATGCCTTCGATGTAATCCATGACCACCACGTGCTCGGTGCACAGGTCCAGGTAGGACTTGGGGCACGATACGCCGCGGACACTCTTATGGAACTCATAGAAATCGTTGAGGTTCTTGGCCTCGGCCAAAAAGTTGGTCTCCTCGCGAAACGAGGCCCACAGCTCCTCGACGACGGCGTGCAGGTCGACGAACTGATCGGTGTTGACGAACTTAGAGACAATGCGCACCACCGAGCGGATGATGTCGATATCCTGCGCCATGACCTGCTGCGCACCGGGGCGCTGCACCTTGACGGCCACGTCCTCGCCCGTCACCAAGCGGGCGCGGTGCACCTGCGCAAGCGACGCGCTGCCAAGCGGATTGGGGTCGATCGCGTCAAACATCTCTCCCAGGCGCTGACCGTACTCTTCCTCCAGACAGCAGAGCACCACCTCGTACGGCACAGGCTCAACGTCGGAGCGCAGGCGGCGGAGCTCGTCGCAAAATCGCTGCGGCAGAATCTCGGAGCGGTTGGCCAAGATCTGTCCCATCTTGACGAACATGGGTCCGAGCTCTTCAAGCAGGCGGCGCAGGCGAACCGGCGTGAGGTTATCCCACACGCGGTACTTTTTGACCAGGCGGACGATTTGCCCAATGCGCTCGCGACGACCGGCGGGCGTGAGCTGGTACTCATCGCACGGCGCCATGGCATCGGGCTCTTCGGGCACCATGTCCACGGCACGCGGCTTCTTGCGAGCGCCCGAGACGGCGGCCTCGACCTCGTCGACAACCGCCGCCTCGTCACACAAGGGATCTTGATTGTTGTAATCGGTGGTGGAATCTGCCATCTGCGCTGCTACTCGGCCTCTTCGGCATCCTCTGCATCGTCGGGCTCAACGGACTCGACGGGCACCGAGGTCACGTTGTCCTCGACCGAATCGACGATGTCGCGCACGTGGGCCAGAAAGGCCGTGCGCTCGGGGGCGGTCATGACACGGACGCGGGCCAGAATGAGCTCGTCAAGTACGCGCTGGGCCGCGGTCTCGCCCTGCATGCCCAGGCGCTCGGTCAGGTCGGAGATGGTGCCGCCGGCCTGCTCGAACATGTCGGACACGCTGCGGGCGATATCGGGGGTGCCAGCGTCCTTGCGAACCTGCTCGCCCTTGGTGTTGAGGTCGTCGAGGACCTTCTTGCCGCCCTCGACGGCGACGGCTGCGGCGCCAAAGCCTACGTTGATGGCGCCGTTAACAAGCTGATCGAATTTCATAACCATGGTTGGCTCCAATCATGAACAACTGCATTGGCCTTCTTGTACCCAAGATTGAGCGTAAGCGACAAAGCGTTTTATCTCACGTTGTCGTTCATCGCGAAGGAGTTCTTCATGGCGCAGCTCGTGGTGTAGAGCACCTTGCCCAGCAGAGCGTCGGTCTCCACGCGCACACGCTCGGCAAACTCCTCGTTGGCGCGGGCGAGTTCGGCGGGCATATCGGCCTCGGGCAGGGCGGCAACGGCAGCGTCGACGTCGTGGATCTGCTTGTGGCCCATGCCGCCGACCTTCTCCTGGTAGTCCTCGACCGCACGACCGCACTCGTGGAAACGCACGTCGGCCAGGGCGCCGATCAGGCGGTTGGCCCAATAGAAGTTTTCGGACGTCACGCGTGCCTGGGTGTCGGCGTAGTACTCGGGCATGGTCTCGACGTTGGCATACAGCGGGACCAGCGCGTTAAACGAGTTGGAGCCAAAGGCCATCCACTGCACGGCGCGGTAGGCCGGCTGCGCATAGGGGCGCAGCTGCAGCACGGCGAGCTGGCTGTTGCGGTTGATGCCGATGGGACGGTAGGCGCCGCGCGTGGCGGGCGTGCCCTTGCTGCCGTAGCAGTCGTACTCCGTGCCCTGGTAGTGGCTCGAGAGCACGTACTTGATGTCCTCGATGGTCACCTTGCGCTCGGGCACGCGGCTCCAGGGGATATCGTCGCTCTCGGGCGTAAAGTCGGCGTCAGGGCCGTCCCACACGTCGCTGGGGTTGAGGCAACGCTGCATGTACCAGGCGCGTGGTGTGTTGTAGACGTGGTCGCTGTCGCTATGCGAGCCAAAGGCCTCGCGCGGGTTAAAGACCGCAGCCGGGCCGTCGCCGTCGACGCCCAGCGTCAGGTCCAGATGCCACTCGGCCATCCAGGCGCGCAGGTCGGCAGAGCACATGTGGTCGGCCTGGACGCCCTCGGCGTCGTCCAGGTCAAAGCTGTCGATACCCAGCTGGTTGGGCATGGTCACATAGGCGTCGTCGGGCACGCGCTTGGCAATCCAGTGGTGACCGCCGATGGTCTCGAGCCACCAGATCTCGTCCACGTCGCTAAAGGCGATGCCATTGTTCTCGTAGGTGCCGTAGCGCTCGAGCAGGTCACCCAGGATGCGCACACCGTCACGGGCGGACTTGGCGTACGGCAGCACCAGGGTCACCATGTCCTCCTCGCCCAGGCCGCCGGGCTGTGCCGGAACGTATCCGTCCTCGCCCTCGTTGCCCTTGGCGGGCACATAGTCCACCAGCGGGTCGGCACCGCGGACGCGCTCGTTGGTGGTAAGCGTCTCGGTCGCGGACATGCCAACGTTGAGCTCATTGAATCCGGCCTCGGCCCAGATGCCGTGACCGGGGATAACGTCGGGGACGCTCGTGTAGCGCATGGGGTTATCGGGCAGCTCGATCGTCAGGTGGCTCAGGACGCTCGTATAGACGCGCGGCTGCTCGTCGGGATGCACCACGCGCATGCGCTTGGGCTCAAACACCCCGTTGGACGAGTCCTCGTTGCGGGCAACCAGCGTCGACCCGTCATAGCTCGCGTTCTT
>CAKUHA010000009.1 GCA_934655755.1 uncultured Collinsella sp. | reverse complement strand
CGCTTGGGCTCAAACACCCCGTTGGACGAGTCCTCGTTGCGGGCAACCAGCGTCGACCCGTCATAGCTCGCGTTCTTACCAACCAAAATCGTTGTGCACGGCATGCGCATCCTCCTTGAGCGAAGAAATCAAACGGTAACAGTGTATCGCTTCGACGCAAAAAGGGCGAAACCACGACCCCGGCAACCCCTGTGGTCAAAACGCCTATTTTGCCGCGCGCTCAGCCGCCTCGATCACGTGCTTGGCGAGAATCGCCGTCGTCACGGCGCCCACGCCACCCGGGACGGGCGTGATTGCGCCAACAATCGGCTCCGCGGCATCAAAATCGACGTCGCCGACCAACTTGTCGGCGGCCTCATCCCAGTTAATGCCCACATCGATGACCGTCTGGCCCTCGCGAGCCGCATCCGCGCCAATCGTGCGTGCGCGTCCAACCGCGGCAACGACAATATCGGCAGCACGGCATTCGGCAGCAAGGTCGCGCGTGTGCGTGTGGCATGTCGTCACCGTAGCATTGCGTGCCGTAAGCATGGCGGCAACAGGACGCCCGATCACCAGCGAGCGACCGACAACGGCAACTTTGGCACCGTCCAGCTCAACGCCATAGTGATCCAGAATCGCCAGAACGGCTTCGGCCGTGCAAGGGGCAAAACCCTCGCCGCGACCCGAAAGCGCCGTAAGCAGCGATGCCGGCGTCATGGAATCAACGTCCTTGGCGGGATTGAGCGCCGCGGCAACGGCGTCCTCGTCAAGGCCGGCGGGCAGCGGACGGAACAGCAGGCAGCCATGAACAGCCGAATCGGCATTGATGTCCCCGATCGCCGCCAACAACTCGTCCTGCGAAACATCGGCAGGAAGCAAAACGCGGCGAGCTTCGATGCCCACCTTTTCGCAGCGCTTGAGGGCGCCACGCTCGTAGGACAGGTCGTCCTCGCGCTCGCCCACACGCACGATAGCAAGCGTCGGAACAACGCCCTGTTCGCGCAGGGCGGTGCAGCGGGCAGCGAGTTCCTCAGTCAACGCACGGGCGACGGGAGCACCCTTTAGCAGATCAGCCATGGCTATCCCCTCTTTCTTGCAGCGTCGGCGGCGCGGCGTGCCAGCGCATCGGCGCGCGGCAGCCACGTATCGAGCAGCTCATCGCACGCCGCCTCGAGCTCCTCGGCACGAGCGCGATCCTTCATGGACGTGGTATTCGCAAAGAGCGTCAGGCTCGCACCCTGCATGGCCGCGCGACAAAACACGGCACCGCATGCCACATCGGACAGCAGCTGGCGCGAGCCCTTGTCGGCCATATCCTCGAGCAGCGCCAGCGCGCGACCGCACGCATCCATGATGCGATACGGCGGCATGGCGGCAACATGCAGCGCGTCCTGAATTGCAGCAGCTCGAGCCGGGTCCTCGCGCGGAATACCGTACGCAGCGGACACCTGCCCGTAGGCGCGAACGTCCTCGGCGACCAAGTCGACAAGCTCCTGAGCCAGCTCGTCTGCCTGGGCAAACGCGCACGTCAGATCATCCGCGCGATCGGCAAGCGCGGGGTTCGTCGCGCCATAGCGGGCAACCATCCCGCACAGCGAGGCGCCCAGTGCGCCCACAAACGCGCTGGCGCTGCCGCCGCCGGGAACGGGCTCGCGTGCGGCCAGCGCCTCGGCAAAACCGCGACAGGTTTTATCCATCATCTCTTGGCTCATCGAAACACCTCAGCCCACCGTGCCGACCACCACGGGCGGCACGCGTAATAAAAATGGGACAACGACGCCAGGAAGCGGTTGTCCCATTCATCGGTTTTATCGAAGCCCAGTCTAACCCATAAGACAAAGGCTGTCAGGAGCTCTGGCTATCGGTGTTTCCGATTGCCGGCTATAGGCACGAGGGCCTAGTCCACCTGGAATGTCGGCAGCAGCGTGTCGATGATCTTCGACCCCATATCGCGGTTCGCGGTCGAGTACTCCAGAGACGCCGTGGCGACCGTCGAGTCCGTGACGATCGTCTTTGTGTACGTAATCGTATCGCCCTCGCGCCACGAAACCACGTACCAGTTGTCGCCCTCCGCGGTATAGAGGTCGGCCTTGCCCGAGGTATCCTTGTCAACGAACATCTCGTGTGCGGTTTCATCGTTGACGTTAGCAAAGCCAGACAGGCCGATCACAAAACCCGTCTCCGGATCCTCGTACCTTGTGCTGCTGCCGCTGGGAGTATCTTCCATCTCAAAACGGTTGGGAATCGACATGCTATAAGGATGCATGTCGTTCGTGTACGTATGCACGTCGGTTAGGTAATCGTCCGAATCTCCCGAGCCGTAGTATGCCGATTCGTCCTCGGGAACAGCCTCGTCATCCGACGACGAAGACTCCTTGGCCTTGGACTTGTCATCCTTCTTCTTGGCAGAAGAGTCTTTCTCGTCCGAAGACCCGGTATCGATCACCGAAATCTGCGTGTCGGAGCTCTTGGACCCGTTGAGCATCGTGAGCGCAAACACCGTGCCGCCCCCGAGAAGCACCACGGCGGCACACGCCACCGCGATAACGATCGGAGCTTTGCTCTTAGGCTTTTGAGGCGCGGGCGCGACCGGCGGCATCGACTGGGTCAGGCCCGGGCCGGCCGTGGGTGCAGAAGTCGGAGCGCCAGCCGCGAGCGTCGGTGCGGAGCCGCCCGCAAGAGACGCCCCGCAATGCGTGCAAAACGTCGATCCATCGGGAACTTGCTGTCCGCATTTTTGACAGAACATCGTTCGACCTTTCGTGGTTTAGCCTTTATCAGAGCCAAGTCTAAAACCTTAAGCCGGCATCGCTGTTGCGCAACATTGGGAGAATCAGCCACGCCGCACGCTTGCCCAGCGCCAGGCCCGCCTTGCGGCAAGCCCGCACACACAAACATGGGACACATGGCCCACCTTTCGAGACTCCCCGGCAGCGCAAACTGGGGCATATCTATAAGTAAGGAACCCGTTGGGGCATGGCAGCGCAACGGTCACAAACCACGAACGGAGGTATCGCCGCACCACACGCAAAGACATCCGCCGCAAACGAAGACAACGCCCCGACGCCCTGCGGCACCGCGATGTCACCAAGAGACAAGGAGGACGCCACCATGAAGAAAAAGACTCTATCGATCCTTTCCCTTTTCATCGCCCTCTTTGCCGCGCTCGCCCTTGTGGGCTGCGGCGGGAGCGCATCGGGCGGGGGCAGCAGCGCCGCCAAGGGCGAGAGCAAGGAAAAGGCCCCCGTCGCTAAGAAGACCGACTTTATCTGGTTTAAGGTCGAGATGCCCGAGGGCGTTGGCGTCAGCGACTCCGCCGGCAAGAACGCCGACAGAGTCCATCTCACCTTCCCCGAAAACGAGAACACCACGGTCGACCAATTCATCCCCGTCTGGGAAGAGAAGATGACGGCCGAAGAGTCCTTTGCCGAGCAGGCCGAAAGGCACACTGGCACGTTCCAGTGGGAAGACGGCGACCCCGTCGAATACAACGGCAGGACATGGCTCTCCGGAACGTGCAAGGACAACGGCGGTACCTATACCTACCTCTTTACCGACGTTGAGCCGGGAAGCGCCTATATCCTCATCCCGAACTTCGACCAGCATAAGAAAGAAGCCGAGGCACTTCTCAACTCCATCGAGTTCCCCGACGACATGGAGGAAGCCGTGAAGGAGGCACGCAGCGTCGAGATTTCGAGCATCGAGATCAAGTAGCAAGTGCCCGCGCGCGTTCCATTAAAAGCGCAGGCACCCAACCCCGGGGAGGGTCGGCAACATCGGCCCTCCCCTCTTTTGCGTCCGTGCATATTGCCACTTATCGGCGCAAATCCGACCCCCAGAATGGGACACATGGCCCACCTTAGCGAGCAGCCCGCGCGTACAGTAAAGGCAGGTAATCCATGGGCGGTTACAGATCGAGGAGGACACGACCATGAAAAAGAAGGCCTTTGCGATTCTCACCCTCTGCTTGAGTCTCTTTGCCGCAGTTGCCCTGGTGGGCTGCGGCGGAAGCGGCGGCGCTGCCGGCAGTGGCGGTGTCGGCGGCGCGGAAAAGCCAGCCGTGGATATGAGGACCGACTTCATCTGGTTTAAGGTCGAGGTCCCCGAGGGCGTCGAAATCACCGACGTCGCCGGCGATACCGCTGACAGGGCCCAGTTTAAATTCACCGAGAGCGAGCACGCCAGCGACCGCTTCATCCCCGTCTTCGACCCCGACAAGAACGCCGACGAGCTGTTCGACTACGAGGCCAAATGGAATGCCAGCTTTGAGTGGACCGAGAACGATCCCGTCAAGTACAACGGCAAGACCTGGCGCAACGCTTCCTACACTCATTCGGGCGGCGTGACGACCGAGTACTTCACCGAGGCGGGCGGCGGCAGTGTGTACGTGCGCATCGACAACGTCGAAGAGCACAAGGACGCCGTCGAGACCATGATGAAGTCCCTTGAGTTTGCCGATGACATCGCGAAGGCCAAGACCGAGGCAATGGACGTTAAGCTCGACGACATCGAGATCAAGCGCTAAAGCTCAAACGGCATGCAGCAGCGGCGTTTTAGCTCAACCGGGATGCAAGGTGCGACTCCTTGCATCCCGGTTTTTGTGTCCAACAGCTCCCGTTCATTAGCTTGCAGAATCACAAGACACTATTTCATAAATATAAATACTTGATATTTATATTGCCAATTATTATCAATAGTTTACAATTAGAGTATCGAAAGGAGGTCCCATGCCTAAAGAACAGGAACCCGCACAGGTGCTCAAACGATTCCGAAAGGAAGGGTGGACGCTTTATACCGGAAAAGGCAGCCACGTTGTCGTGCGCAAAGACGGCATCCAAATCAGCGTACCGACCTCCAAAAAAGAAATACCGATAGGCACGTACCGAAAGATTGCAAAGGTTGCCGGTTGGCTCTAGGCCCGAAGCAGTAAGGAATGATCTAAATGAAGACCTATGTTTACCAAGCAATTCTCACAGTCGATTCCGAAGGCGGATATGACGTTGAGTTCTCATCTTTGCCTGGCTGCTTTACTTACGGCGAGACTATAGCCGAGGCGGCAGAGCAGGCAGTTGATGCAGCAAGCACCTACGTGGGCGCGCTTTTAAAAGACGGGCTCAAGGTGCCCGAAGCTCAGTTCAATGACCCCGCCGACGGCGAACTCTCCATGATGGTCGCTTTTTCGACCGACGAAAGCTACATCGTCGAAGGCGAAACGGTTTCGGCAGCAGAAGCCGCCCGAAGGCTCTCCGTCTCCCCTAGCAGAATTACGCACATGCTCGACTCGGGTATCTTGAGGGGCTACCGTAAGGGACGCCGCACGTATGTCACGGTCGACAGTATCGCTACGCGCCTGGCCGACGCCCCGAAGGCAGGCAGACCAAAGCGCGCCGTCGCAAAAAGTTAGGGTCAAAAGCAAGACAACGGACGGCATCGATAGCCAAGTGCGCATCCTATCAATCATATCGCCGAGTTCAGCACGTTAACGAATTCCTGGGCTTTCGCGCGACTGCTGAGCCTGAAGGTGCAGGCAGTCAACAGCCGATTGCGCAGGAAAACGTCGCGACCCTTGACCCTATTGACCCCCGTAATGTCCTTGAGATAGACAATCTCGGTGTGCTTGCCACCGAGAACGCCCTTCTTGAGCACCTCGATGCGGTTAGGGTAGATCTTAACGTCTTTAAACCTGCCCGAGCCCTTGTCTTGGAACAGCAGGGTATTGTTGTCCATGCGTGTCACTCCATGGGTTGAGTTAAAACAGTCTCTATGGTCACATTTTAACCACCCCGAGTCACCTTCGCGAAGGCGCCAGGCAGCACGGCAATTCGTGTCCGCGCGAGGTTTTATGGTTGAATCAAAAGATAGTTCAACACAGTCGAAGGCCACTTAGGCGCGCCTCTAATCGTCAGATACAGAAGGAGCCAACATGGCAGACACATCAAACGCAACGCTGCGCGACTGCATCTATGGGCTCGCTGTTGGCGATGCATTGGGCGTCCCTTATGAGTTCAGGCCCCGCGGCACGTTCGAATGCACCGACATGGTCGGCTACGGCACGCATGAGCAGCCCGCCGGTACTTGGAGCGACGATACATCCATGACGCTTGCCACCTGCGACTCGATTAGGGAGTTCGGCCGCATCGACACTGCGGACATGCGCGACAAGTTCGTAGGCTGGATCGCCCGTGGCGAGTATACGATCGACGGCGTTTTCGATTACGGCGGCACGACCGCTCGCGCTCTGCGCACCGGCAAAGGATGCTCCGGCGAGTGCGATAACGGCAACGGCTCGCTCATGCGCATCGCTCCCCTGGCGTTCACCGATGCGACAGACGAAGAGATCTGCGAGGTCTCCGCGATAACGCACGCCCACAGAACGTCAACCGACGCATGCGTCATATTTGTCGAGCTGATGAGGGCCGTGATGGACGGTGCGCTTCCCTCGTGGGTACTCCACCTGAAAGACGTACCCGAGCACGAAATAAGATCAGGCGGCTTCGTGCGCGACACGCTCAAGGCCGCCACCTGGTGCTTTGTGAACACCACCAACTACGAAGACTGCGTGCTTACCGCCGTCAACCTGGGCGACGATACCGACACCACCGCAGCCGTCGCCGGCGCCCTCGCGGGCACAGCATACAGCATGAACGCCATCCCGCAGGAATGGATCGACACCCTGCGCGGCAAGGAGCTGATTGAGAGCTGCCTGTTTTAGAGCGCCCCTCAAACTAAATCTCGAGAAGCATCCGTATCGCACAAAAACGGGGCAGCTCGCACTCCCGCGAGCTGCCCCGCGCCGCTCCCCTACTTCCTAAAGATCGCACCGAACAGGCCCTTGCGTTTGGGCTTTTCTTCTCGATAGGAGCCCTCGGCCGCAGCTGCAATCTGGCGCGGTTGCTCGCCGCCTCCGCGGCGGACGATCTGGTACAGGAACGGCGATTTGACGTATTTGACCTCGATGGGCGTGGCGTGCACGGTGCTTTCGCTCGACAGCATCACGCTCGGATTGAGCGGCGCCACGATATGCGTCTCGCGCTTGTCGCTAAACACCACCGCGGCCGCGCGACCCGTCTGGCCATTCACGGCGATGCGCACCTGCTCGCCGTCGCGGCTGTCCGTTGCCGGGCGATCGACAAAGTAGACCGGCACCATCACCAGACCATCCTTGTGCTTGCGGGCTTTGCGCGCCCACGTGCGGATGCTCTTTTTATTGAGCCCCAGGGTCGCCTCGGCATCGTTGCCCGCAACGTCGAGCGCTAGCTTGTCAATAACCACCTGGTCCTTGGTGGACGCATCGACCGAGACGACGCGGAAGTCTCCTTCCTGCATGGCGGGATCGAACGGCCCAACCTTGCCAAAGTCCCACGGCTCCAAAATGCCCATAAGGCGAACGTCCAGGTAGTTGGCCCTGGGGTATGCCCAATCAAGCACCTCGTAGTACACCAGGGTCTCCTTGCTCAGGCCCTTGCCCGGGAAGGACGCCATCATGCGCAGGTCCGCGAGCGCCATGGGGAAATAGAAGAGCATCATGTCGTTTTGGATCGCATCTTCCACATCGTGTCCGGCAAACGCTTCCGGGTACCGACGCACCAGTTGCAGCGCGTTGGCGCGCGCCTGCTGCGGTGATATCTCGCACGGAATGCCCTGCTCTGGCACGTACTCGGCACCCACGCCCATGGTCAGGCGCTTGCTAAACGTGCCAGGTTTGAGCAAGTCCGCGACGCCGATCTTGTTGCCGCAGGACGGGCACTCAAATACACGCTGAGTGGACTCGCCCTCAAAGGACGCACCGCAGAAGGGACAGGGAATACTCACGTGCGTCGCCTCTTGGAACTCCTGTGCCGTACCGCGGTCCTCCCACAGCAGATGCTCCAAAACCGACTGATTGCGCCAGTGCGAATTGAAGAAATACCAGTCCGGGTCCTCCGGGCGCTCGAGCTGCGACACATGGGTGAGCTTGAGCAGCCCGTCCACCACCGTCAGCGGCGTATGACGGATACCCAGGGCACTCTTGGGCTCCCCGGCATCCGCCTGCCACGGAATAACCGTTCCGCAATAGGCGCACTCAAAGCTGCGTTTTGCCTGGTGCGAATACATGGGGCCGCCGCAATTTTGGCATTTAATGGCAAACATCTCGTCCATGGAAACGTCCTCCTTTGCACAGGGGCTGTCAACAGTAAGTATGTCGAGCAAATCGGCGCGTGCCCATACCCATGTGGCCCAAAATGGAGCACTCGGACGGACGAGAAGGCGCAGTGGGCTCGAAGCCGCGCGGACAGCCGCTCGTCTCCGCCCTACGCCCGTTAGCATCGGCAGACCATTGCTGCATTTTCTAAGCATCGACCCGCAACGCGTCCGTGCGAGCTACACTATCCCCTTAAACGTGATTGTGAGGACGACCGTTATGCTATTTGTAAATCGGCTGGTACATACGCTTGTTCCCGGCAGCGAAAGCGAACCGGTCGATACCTCCTGCCGCACCAACGCCGGCTTTGCCGCAAGCCTCATCTGCATTGGGCTCAACATCACCTTGTGCCTGGCCAAAGGCATCGCGGGCCTGCTCGCGGGCTCCGTGTCGCTTGTCGCCGACGCCTTCAACAACCTCTCCGATGCCTCGAGCAACATCGTGAGCCTGCTCGGATTCCGTCTTGCCAGCCGCCCGGCCGACGAGGGGCACCCTTATGGCCACGGCCGCTACGAGTACCTAGCAGGGCTGTTTGTCGCCGTCCTCGTTTGCGCCGTCGGAATCAACCTGATTCTCGAGTCGGTCACCAAGATCATCAAGCCCTCGCCCACCGCCTACACGCTGGTCTCCATGGCCGCCCTTATCCTGTCCATGCTCGTCAAGTTTTGGATGGCGGCGTTCAACCGCACGCTGGGCAACCGCATCGATTCCGAGACGCTCATCGCTACGGCGCAGGACTCCAAAAACGACGTCATCACCTCGGGATCGGTCCTTGCCGCAGCACTTATTTCACAGACGACCGGCTTTGACCTCGACGGCTGGGCGGGCCTAGGCGTGGGCATCTTCATCTGCATCAGCGGCATGGGCCTGGTGCGCGACGCTATCAGCCCGCTGCTGGGACAAGCGCCCGACCCCAAGCTCGTCCAGGAAATCCGCGACAAGATCATGTCGTATCCGCAGGTCCTGGGCACGCACGACCTCATGGTGCACGACTACGGCCCCGGTCGCCAATTTGCCAGCGCCCACGTGGAGATGCCCGGCGAGGGCGATGCCTTTGAGCACCACGAGATCCTGGATACCATCGAGCACGATATCAAGCGCCAGATGGGCATCGACATCACGCTGCACTGCGACCCCATCGCCACAACCGGCGACGACCTGCGCGGCTGGGTCAAACGCGGCATCATGCAAATCGACCCCGCGCTCTCCATCCATGACCTGCACGAGCACGACGGCTTCGTTTCGTTTGACCTGGTGCGCCCCGATGGCTTTGACATTTCCGACGAGGAGCTGCTGGAGCTCGTCACGCGCATCGTGCACGAGCGCCGGCCCGATGCCTCGTGCGTCGTCACGTTCGACTCGGGTTTTAGTTCGCCCGACCGCCCAGCCGAGCAGCTGTAATCGACAGCAAAACGGGACGCAGGACCGCCAACCAACGCCCATATGCGCCCGGTCACGCGGTCCCGCGCCCCGTTTTTATTTGCACTGCCAAGGCTCTAGCCGCTCAGGCGCTAGTTCCCCTGCGCGCCCGAAATGCCGTTTTGCAGGGTGTCCCAGGCGTTCGTTGCCATGTCACCCAGGTTCTGTGCGGTATCACCGAGATTCTGAGCCGTGTCGCCCAGTTGTTGGGCCTTATCCCCCAGCTCTTGGGCCTTGTTGCTCAGGTCCTCCAGTGTATCGGAGCTCGAGCTGTCCGTAGTGCCCTGATCGCCGGACACATTGCCCGACGAGCCGTCCTTGCGCGTGAGCTGAACCTCCAGGTTGCCGTTGTCGTTATAGTAGGCAGACGTTACAACCCAGTTGGCATCGACGACGGGCGTCGAGCCATCATCGGTCAGGATCACGGCATTCGAGAGGTCGGCCCCGCGCGACCTGAGGAGCTTCTTGGCGTTGGACCAATACTGCCCCGGGATATCGCTCAGGTCGACGGCGGCTGACGAGGTGACCTCGGTCTGCTCGGTCGTAGTGTCGGTCGTGGCGCCCCGCTTGTTGAGCATGCCCGACACGATGGCAAACACAACCGACAGGGCAAAGAAGATCGCCAGCACGATCAGAATCTTCTTGATCACGCTCGACGAACGCGAAGGCTTCTTCTCCTCGTCCTCGCCGTACTGCGGAATAGATTTGGGATACTCGCGATACGGCTCACGTGCATATCGGTCGCGCGACTCGTAGCGCGGCTGTGCCGTGCGCGGCATATACGTCGTCTGCTGAGGTTGCGGAATGGGATTTTGCAGCAGGTCATCATAAGGGTCTGCCGCCGCGTTGCCGTAAGGGATCTGCGACGAGGCACCATACGGGTCCTGCGATGTGTTTCCGTAGTTCACAACGCGTGTGGGATCGGCCGACGCCTGGGTCGTATCGGGAGCAGCGTAACCGGGATTCGGCACGACGCGGGTCGTATCGGCGCCATTGCCCGTCCGCGGGGAGCCGTAGCCGCCCATTACGGTCGTCTTGTCCTGGTCCATGCAACGATTCCTTTCCGTCGCCCGTAAGCATCAAGTTACCCATGCATTCTACCCGCGCAAAGGCCTATGATGGGCAAAGCCCGCCGGTATCTACAAGACATGCGCGGCCAACGGTCTCCGCTTGGGTCGTGTGCCACGAAATGCGCCCATCTACTACGTTTAACCCAAGGGTGCCAACCATAGCCAAATATGCGTTAATAAAACCGCAGGTAAACGTCTTGCTGCATTGCTAAAAAACGCTCCATGGTCGGTCCAGCCCGGGTAAACGTAGTAGATGGGCGCTTTTCATGGCACGGCTGACCCGGATGGCTTGTCTGGGGAGCCAATTGGCATCAAAAAGTCCCCGGCGGCGCTGCATTTTGCGCCGCCGGGGACTTTGCAATTCACTCCCTGTTGCTTCGCTCTACTCGTTGGACACGTATGTAGCCTTGGCTCGCTCGGGCGTTACGTCCTGACCACAGGAATAACTCGAGTCGAAGGCGTGCGCAACCAAGTCGTGCGTATCCCACGCCATGCAGTCAAATACGCCGGTATCGAGGACAACAATGTAACCCTTGCCGTCGTAGTAGAAATGGTCCTCGGTAAAGTTGTCGTCATCGTCGAGACCATCGTTATATGCGGAGTCCATATCCGACTTTGCCGTTTTGATCGCCTGCTTGGCCTCGCTCTTGAGCGTTTCGAATGAAAGGCCGTGCTGTGCAAGCGAGTCTTCGAGAGAGACCTGCTCGCCCGTCTTGAGGTTGTAGTACGCCGACCTCGTCATTTGCACCGATCGATACGGAGGTTGATAGCTGCGTGTAAACGTGCGCACACAGGCAATATCGCCATCGATCGAGACAATCTCGGCGGTGTACATCATGGTCACACGACTGTCCTCGTCATCCATCGAGGCCTGCTTGCTCGCGTCGAGCGTGTCCGCAACGAGCTGGACCATATCCTTGTTGAACTTGGCGACGCCCACGCCCTGGCCCTTCACCTGGGGATAGGTCCACGTAGCCGTAATCTGGCACGTGTCATCGGGAGACGGGTCCAGCGGGCCTTCGCCAACTGCAGCCGTAAAGTCGACATCCTGCGTGGCAGAAACGGCCTCGTAGCTCGCCTGCGCATCGTCAGAGTCCTTCGACTTCAGCTGCTCCAGCGTCGTGGCCACCGTTGCGATGGTTTCGTTTACCGAATCCTTATCGTAAACTAGCACGCCATAAACGCCAGAAAAAGGAGCGAAAGACACATACGCCTGATTGGGAGCCACACTAACATCCGGCGTATAGACCTTCTCAATCTTGCCATTCTTATACGCCCAGACTTCAAGATGCGCAGCGGCCGCGTTATCCCCACGGTCCACCGGTTCATCGGAATACTCAATCAGTAGCTCATCTTGGCCGTCGCCATCAAAGTCAACAAGTTTGGCATAAGCAACACCCTGGGCTCCATACGTAGATTGAGAATCATCAATCTCGACAGCCTCGCCCTCGCCGTACTTCTTCTGATACTCGAGAATCTTGTCGGTGAATAGCTCGTTTGCCGTCTTGACCGCCGCCTTGGCAGAGGCCTTGGCCTCCTTCTTGGACTGCGTGAGCTCGACGCTCTTGGGAGCGTCCGAACCTTCCTTGGTATAGTCGACCTTCATGGTGGTCGTGCTCTTCTTTTTGCCCTTGCCCGAGGTGATGGTCATCTGGTACTTCTGGTCGGGCAGTTCGCCAAAGTCCTCCATGGCAAAGCCGTCCTCACCATCGACCTCGATGGTATAGCTCTTGCCCTTGCCAGACACCGGCGCCAGCTCGACGGTATAACTATCGAGCTTTTTGCCCTTGCTGTTCTTGGGCAGGACTTTGGTCTCGCACGCGCAGACGACGTAGCCCTTGCCGCCCGAAGTCACCTCGGACGACGCGCCGATACGCGGCACGATGACGATTGCCGCCACAATGGCGACAACGGCAACACCGCCGATAACGGCAGCGACGATCCGGCCCTTGCGCTTGGGTTTTTTGGGCTGCGGCGTCGGAGCAAACGGCTGAGCGGCCTCAGCGGATTCGGTCATAGGCTCCTCATAACGAGGCTCCACCGCCATATGAACCGGGGCACCCTGAGGGGCGTGCTGCCCCGCAGGAGCGGTCGCCGGCTCATCCCCTACCGGAAACGCCACAGGCTCCGCCTGGTCCTCGGCCCCGCCCACACGAGCGCCGCAACTCGTGCAAAACATGGAGCCGTCGGGTATCTGAGCTCCGCACTTGGTGCAATACATCGCATCTCCCGTCTCTCGTCGCAGCCGCAATGCGCCCGCGCAATTCTTCCATCTACACCGTACGAGAGAAATCGGGATTCTTGTTGCGCAACATTGCCGCCGCAAAAAATGATCCGCATGCGACGGAGGAAAACGGATAATTCTGTAGGACCAACCCCCTAAGTGATCCGTTTTCCTCCGTCGCATGCGGACCAAAAAGCCCCGCCGGGCCTTGGTGGGCTCGACGGGGCAGGCAAGCGGCTATGGACGGCGGGCTTAGAACAGGCCGGTGATGTTGCCGTCGTTGTCGACGTCGATGTTCTCGGCCGCGGGAACCTTGGGCAGGCCCGGCATGGTCAGAACGCTACCGGTCAGCGCGACCACAAAGTGGGCGCCCGCGGAAACCTTGAGCTCGCGCACGGTGATGCGGAAACCCTCGGGAGCGCCCAGCGCCTTGGCGTTGTCGCTAAAGCTGTACTGCGTCTTGGCCACGCACACCGGCAGGTTGCCAAAGCCGTTCTCGCGCAGCTCGGCGAGCTGGCGCTTGGCGGCCGGCGTAAAGTCGACACCATCGGCGCGGTAGACCTTGGTGGCAACGGCCTCGAGGGCGTCGGCCACATCGGCACCGTCCTCGTAGGCAAACTTGAGCTCGCTCGGCTGCTCGATCAGACGCATGACCTCATCGGCCAGGTCGAGCGCGCCCTCGCCGCCCTTAGCCCAGACCTCAGATAGCTTAACGTTAACGCCCAGCTTCTGGCACTCGGACTCGATGAGCTCCAGCTCGGCCTCGGTGTCCGTCGGGAAGCGGTTGATGGCAACCACGCAGGGCAGGCCGTAAACGTTCTGAATGTTGTCGACATGGCGCAGCAGGTTGGGCATGCCGGCCTTGAGGGCCTCGAGGTTCTCCTCGTTGAGGTCGGCCTTGGCGACGCCACCGTTGTACTTAAGCGCGCGGGCAGTGGCAACGACCACGACGGCGCTGGGGCGAACACCCGTCATGCGGCACTTGATGTCGAGGAACTTCTCGGCACCCAGGTCGGCGCCGAAGCCGGCCTCGGTAATGGCGACATCGCCAAAGCGCATGGCCATGCGGGTGGCCATGATGGAGTTGCAGCCGTGGGCGATATTGGCGAAGGGGCCGCCGTGGACAAACGCGGGCGTGCCCTCGAGGGTCTGAACCAGATTAGGCTTGAGCGCGTCCTTGAGGAGTGCCGCCATGGCACCCTGGGCCTTAAGGTCGCGGGCGCGGACGGGCTCGCCGGCAAAGCTGTAGCCGACGACGATCTCGCCCAGGCGCTCCTTGAGGTCGTTGATGCTCGTGGACAGGCACAGGATTGCCATGACCTCGGAAGCGACGGTGATGTCGAAGCCGTCCTCGCGTGGCACGCCCTGGGCCTTGCCGCCAATGCCGTCGATGACGTGACGGAGCTGGCGGTCGTTCATGTCGACAACGCGCTTCCAGGTGATGCGCTTAACGTCGATGCCGAGCTGATTGCCCTGCTGGATATGATTGTCGAGCATGGCGGCCAGCAGGTTGTTGGCGGCACCGATGGCATGGAAGTCGCCGGTAAAGTGCAGGTTAATGTCCTCCATGGGGATGACCTGGGCCCAACCGCCGCCGGCGGCACCGCCCTTTACGCCAAAGACGGGACCGAGCGAAGGCTCGCGCAGGGCCACGGCGCTCTTGACGCCGCGACGACGCAGGCCGTCGGCCAGACCGATGGTCGTGGTGGTCTTGCCCTCGCCCGCGGGCGTGGGATTGATGGCGGTCACGAGGACGAGCTTGGCCTGGTGATCAGTCGGCTCGTTGAGCAGGGAGTAGTCGACCTTTGCCTTGTCAAAGCCGTACGGAATCAGATGCTTAACGTCGACGCCGGCGTTCTTGGCCACCTCGGTAATAGGCAGCGGCGTAACAGAACGTGCGATTTCGATGTCAGTAGGCATGGGCGGTCCTTTCGTTACCGGATGAGAAAAAGACCAATCCAGCATAGCACGCGCGCGCAATAGTAAAACACCCGTAACCGACGAACGGCGATATGTTTACCCGATGCCCAGCGATAGCTTACAGACGTGCCGGCACAAGGCCCCTACAGGGTCGGCTCGATACCCAAATGCTCAAAGGTGCGAAGCGTAGCCTGACGACCCTGCGGCGTTCGGATCATCAATCCGCACTGCAGCAGATAGGGCTCATAGACATCCTCGAGTGTGCCCGGGTCCTCGCCTACCGCGCTGGCAAGCGTGGTCAGGCCCACGGCGCGACCGGAGAACGTCTTGGCAAGCGTCTCCAAAATGCGAATGTCCATCCAGTCCAAGCCGAGCTCGTCGATCTCGAAGAACTCAAGCGCCTGACGGCAGATATCGAGCTCGATGGGACCGTTACCGCGCACCTGCGCGTAATCGCGCACGCGCTTGAGCAGACGGTTGGCAAGACGCGGCGTACCGCGCGAACGCGAACCGATCTCGAGCGCACTGGGGTGATCGATCGTCACGCCCAGGATGGTCGCCGAGCGCGTCACGATCTGGGCGAGCTCCTCAACGGTGTAGTAGTCCAAGCGATACGAGATACCAAAGCGGTCGCGCAACGGACCCGTGAGCATGCCCGAACGGGTCGTGGCAGCCACCAGCGTGAACTTGGGGATATCCAAGCGAATCGAGCGCGCCGCTGGGCCTTTGCCGATCACGATATCGAGTGCAAAGTCCTCCATTGCGGGATACAGGACCTCCTCGACCGAACGGTTGAGGCGGTGGATCTCATCGATAAACAGAACGTCACCCGGTTGCAGGTTGGTAAGGATAGCCGCCAGGTCGCCGGTGCGCGCGATGGCCGGACCGCTCGTCGTCTTGATCTGAGCGCCCAGCTCGTTAGCGATAACCGTGGCCAGCGTTGTTTTGCCCAGACCCGGAGGACCCGAGAAAATCACGTGGTCGAGCGTCTCGCCACGGCTCTGCGCTGCCTCGATGAGCACGCGCAGACTCTGCTTGATGTGCTCCTGGCCGCAGTAGTCGTCCAGGCGCTGGGGGCGCAAGGTACGGTCGACATCGAGGTCCTCGGGCGTCAGCTCCGAGCCCACCATGCGCTCGCCATGCGCCATGGATGCCGCCGGCGAGTTGCCGGGCGTCGCCCACAGGTCCTGAGAGTCATCGGCTTCCCACATCACGCATCCATTCCGAGTCGCTTAAGCGCCGCGCCGAGCAGATCCTCGACACGCATATCCTGCCCATCATACCCGCTCAGGGCAACATCGGTCTCCTGCGGGCTAAAGCCCATGGAAAGGAGCGCCGCACGGGCATCGTCGATGGCCGAGGGGGCGGCAGCGGGCGCGGGCATCGCAACCTGGCCGGGTATGACATCGACTGGCACAAAGCCCTTGTCCTTGGCAAAGGTGCTCTTGAGCTCCAAGATCAGGCGCTGCGCCATCTTTTTGCCCACGCCGGGCACCTTGGCCATGCCTTTGTCGTCCTCGGCCATCACCAGGGAATACAGCTGTCCCACGGTATAGGTGGAGAGCACGGCGAGCGCCAGGCGCGGGCCGACGCCCGAGACGGACACGAGCCGGTCGAACATCGTGCGCTCGTCCTTGGAGGCAAAACCAAAGAGCGTCATGGCGTCCTCGCGCACCTGCATGCGCGTATAGAGGCGAACCTCTCCGCCGGGCGTCGGCAACGTGGCCGCGGTGCTGCCCGAGATGCCAAGCTCAAAGCCCACGCCCGATACATCGACGACGGCCGAGCTCATCGTGGCCTCGACAAGCGTTCCATGGAGCTGGGAGATCATCAGTATCCGGTTCCTCTCTGTTGATAGAACTCGCCGCCGGTGAGGGCGCGGGTGCGGCTTAAGTTAACGTGGCAGATGGCGCAGGCCAAGGCATCGGCGGCATGATCGGGATGCGGGTCGTGGTCGAGCTGCGTGAGCGTGCGCACCATATAGGCGACCTGCCGCTTGTCCGCGGCGCCGGTGCCCACCACGGCCTGCTTGATCTGCATGGGCGTGTACTCACCGATCTCGAGCGCGCACTCCGAAAGCGCCACGAGCGCGGCACCGCGGGCATGTGCCGTAGGTATTGCCGAGCGGACGTTGGCGCCAAAGTAGATGCTCTCGATGGCGGCGGTATCGGGGCGGTACCGCTCAACGACATTCTTAAGGTCGCGGGCGATGTGCGACAGGCGCACCGCGAGCGGGCTCCCGGCACTGGTCTCGATACAACCGTAGGCGCGGCAGCGAACCTCGCCGCGCCGCTCCTCGATAATTCCCCAACCCGTATGGGCCAAACCGGGGTCGATACCCAAGATAACCAAGCCAGCCTCCCCTCGCCTTTTGCCAAGCGCAAGGCGAGGCCCCGCGCATCATTCACGAACGTCTGTTCTAGAATAACACAACGGGGCCAAGATCCTTAGTTGAAGTGTTGGGGTTGGGAGCGAATCCTATCCCTAGCTTAATTCTGCGAAAAGAACGGGAATTGACGGGGATCCACTGGCGGATGCGGCATCGGTCCGTCCTGAGGTCCGCCCTGCGGGCCGCCCTGGCCGCCCATCATCTTATCGATGGCGTCTTGGACCTCGCCCTCAAACTTCTTCATGCCCTCGTGCAGGCGGCGCTGGCCGTCCTCGGAACGCAGCTCCTCCATCTGTTCGGGCGAAATACCCAGCAGCTCACCGAGCACGCCCATCATCTCGTTTCGCATGCGCTCACTCGTATCCTCGTCGGCATACCGACGAACCTCGTCGTGCGCCAGCGAATCGACCGTCATGCGCTCTTTACCGTTAAGCCCCAGATCGGACCACGCGAGCATATACGGCCAGGCGCGCTCGGCAAACGAACGCGCCGAGACGATCGGCGCCGTCGGCAGCTGGTGGCGGGCAGCCTCGCCCTGGCGCACGAGCATCAGCAGCAGTGAGCAGGCCTCGGGCTTGCCGGCAGCCATCGGGATGTCGTCGAAAGGACGATTGCGGTCCACGTGCGACTCGAGCGTGCCATCGACCTCGCCCGGCTCAAGCCCGCCGAGCAGCTGCGCCGCGCGGTCGAGCATGTCAACCGGACCATTGAGCGTCGAAAGCGCCTGCGCCAGCACGCGCTCCATGCAATCCTCCACCGCGTTGAGCGTCACGAGCTCCTGCGGCACCACGGCAGACGTACGGTTGCGCACGCGCGCCACAAACTCGAGTGTCGACAGATATACGTCGCCAAAGGGCGCGTAATCGCCCTGGTAGCCACCGCAAAGCGCGGGTGCCGCCAGCGCGTACTCGGTTTTGGAGAGCGGGCTCAGCGCCATCGCGCCCAGCTCGAGCGCGGTATCTTCCAGCATCAGGCCCAACGTGCGCGAGCGCAGGCGTTCGGCGTCGCCCGCCGACACGTCGCGGTCGAGCACGCGCGCAGCATCCGGCGCATCGCGCTCAACCGTGCGAATGTGCAGGCGCTCGGCAATAGCGCGGACGGCGGCGCAGCGAGCGGCCTCCGCCTCCTCCTGCGCCGGCGTAAAGATGCGGTTGCGTCCCAGCACCAGGCCAATCACATTGCGCGGACCCAGGGCGTCGACGGCAAGCGCCGCCAGCAGGGACGACGGCAGGTCGCCCTCGAGCGCCACCACGGCGCGCGACGTCCCGTGGGCGCGGGCGTTATCGCGCACGGCGAGCACCAGCGCCTGCCACAGCCACTCCTCCGAGCGAAACTCCGGCAGCTCATGGTCTTCCAGAGCATCGAGCATCACGCCGCGCTGAATCTCCTGGACCAGCAGGCTCTCCTCAAAGCACGGTGCTTGGGCCACCACGCGGCCGCAGTCATCGAGCACAAACGACCCGCCGGTATACACCGACTCGTCATACGCACCGACCGGCGCCATGCAGGCAAACCACACGCTGCGCTTGGATGCGATCTTGCGGTAGGCTCCACTGCGCACGGCGGCAACGGCAGCGGTCTCGCGGTTGGTCATATCGAATGCGTTGAACTGGAAATAGGCAATGAGGTCAACACCGGTCGGCAGCATCTCGAGCTCACGGTCCAGATCGAAGATCACCGCGATGCGCACGCCGTCCACATCGAACACCGGCGGCGCCCAACGCGCATCGTTGTTCTCGCCGCGCTGCAGGGCAATGCTCGCGCGGGCCGGCACTACGCGACCGTCCTTGAGCATCATGTAGTCGAGCAGGGGCTGTCCCTCAAACGAAACCGCCGCGGGCACGATGCAGATCATATCGAGCTCCTGGATGCGCTCGGCGACGCCGGTCAGGCCGGCAAGCATATCGTGCTCAAAGTCGGCAGCGCCCACCAGGCCACCTGGCAGGGCTCCCATAAAGAGCGGGGCCGGCACGCACAGCACGCGCGCACCGCGCTCATGGGCCAGGCGCGCCTGGTCCTCGATGCGACCGCAGATACCCTCAATATCACCCAGGCGCATATCGATCTGTGCAAGTGCGAGCTTCATGGCTCAGCCCTTTCCGTCGTAAACCGTCGTTATCGTAGTAAAAGCGCCGGCCGCAAGATGCAGTCGGCGCTTGCATGTGCATATGCTAGCTATGATACCCCGAGCGGGGGCACGCTCCTAGAACGTCGCGGACCACAGCCCGTGCAGGTTGCAATAGGCATAGACGGTGCCGGTCTTGGAACCGCCGGCAAAAAACGTCGCGGGCTTCATACCGGGCTGGAGGTAATGGACCTCCAGGCGACCCTCGGCCTCGAGTGCAATCCACTCGATATAGTGCTCGGGCAGGCTGGGATGCTCGACCGAGCCCACACGTGCACGGATCACGTGGCCGTCGCGCTCGCTCTCGACGACGGGCACGTGCTTCTCGAGCGCCGCGTCCTCGGTGTTTGCGGTCAGCTCCGTGCAGCCGGCAGGGGTCGCAACGTCGTCGCCAAGGGCAGCGATGAGCTTGCCTTCGGGGTCCTTAAAGAATTTCGCCATGATGTTCTCCTTTGCTGATGTGCCAATGTTCTCGATGGTTCTTATGCCCAAAGGCAAACGAACCATCCACGGCGTGGCAAATGAACACATAACGAGCGAGGCGAGCGCCCGGGGTCAGGGCGCGCCGGCAACCCGAAGCCGTCCCGGCAGCCCCGATCGCCACCTGCGCAGCCTAGCGCCCGTCGCCTCCCAGCAGCGCCAGAACGTCCTCGCGCGTGAACAGCGCCGAGGAGATACCGTCACCGCCGAGCACGCTGTTGACCAGATCGCGCTTGGACTCCTGCATCTGCATAATGCGTTCCTCGATCGTGTCCTTGGCGATGAGCTTGTACACGGTCACGGTGTGCTGCTGGCCAATGCGGTGGGCACGATCGGTCGCCTGGTCTTGCGCCGCCACGTTCCACCACGGGTCGTAGTGGATGACCACATCGGCGGCCGTCAGGTTGAGGCCGACGCCGCCTGCCTTGAGCGAGATCAAAAAGACCGGCACCTCGCCCGCTTGGAACTGCGCGACCATCTTGGCGCGGCTTTCCTTGGACGATGCGCCCGTGAGCTTAAGAAAGCCGATGTCCTCCTTGGCCAAGCGCTTGCCGATGATATCGAGCATGCCCGTAAACTGGCTGAACAGCAGAATGTGGTGCCCGCCATCGAGCGCGCCGTGCACGAGTTCCATGCACGCGTCGAGCTTGGCGCTCCCCGCCTTGTAGTCCTCGTAGTGCAGATGCGGGTCGCAGCAGATTTGGCGCAGCTTGGTGAGCTCGGCGAGTACTTTGAGCTTGTCCTTCTTAAACTCATTGGCCTCGCGATGCTGTACCTGCTGGGCGATGCGGTCCTGGTTGGCTAGGTAGAGCTTGCGCTGCTCGCCAGTGAGCTGCGCCATGACGGTGTCCTCGATCTTCTCGGGCAGGTCGGCCACCACGTCTTCCTTAACACGGCGCAGCACAAACGGCGACACGAGCGCCTGCAGGCGAGCGGCACTGTCGCCTTCGGCATGCTCGACGGGGCTCTCAAAGCGCTTGGCAAACGACTCGCGCGTGCCCAAAAGGCCCGGCATCAAAAAGTCGAAGATGCTCCAGAGCTCGGACAGGCGGTTTTCGATGGGCGTGCCCGTCAGGGCAAAGCGCACGCCGGCCGGCAGGCGCTTGGCGGCGCGCGCCACCTGGGTAAGCAGGTTTTTAATGTACTGGGCTTCGTCAAGCACCACGCGGGCAAAGTCCTGCTCGGCATACTCGTCGATATCGCGGCGCATGAGGTCATACGAGGTCACGACCACGTTATGCTCGGCGGCGCCGGCTATCTGCACGCGGCGTTGCGCCTTGGCGCCCACGATGGCGCACACGTCGAGCGAAGGCGCAAAGCGCTCCAGCTCGGCAGTCCAGTTGTACACGAGCGATGCCGGGCACACCACGAGCGTGGGCTTGGTGTCCCCCGCCTCCACGCGTGCCAGGATATGCGCGATCATCTGCAGGGTCTTGCCCAGGCCCATATCGTCAGCCAAGATGCCACCGAGCCCCAGGTGCTCGAGCGAACCGAGCCACTGGTAGCCATCGACCTGGTAGCCACGAAGCGTGGCCTTGAGCGAGGCGGGCACCGTAAAGTCCATCTTGCCGAGCGTATCCAGACGCTCGACGGTGCGACGGAATGCGGCATCGCGATCGGCCTCGAGCGCGGGCGTGCGCGCGAGCATGCTATCGACAAACAGGGTGCTCGACGCGGGAAGCGACACGCCGTCGAGCAGGTCGACCGCATCGACACCCAGGTCCTCGGCAAGGCCAAACGCGGCGCGAGCGCCCTCGTCCAAGCGCACGATGTCGCCGGATGTCAGGCGTGCAAACGTCTGATGGCGCTTGTACGAATCGAGATAGATGGCAAGGTCTGCCGCCGAAAGCCCGCTCGCGCCCAGCTCGACGTCGAGCAGGTTACTCTTGACGGTCGCGCGCACCGAAAGCTTGGGCGCGGGACGCACCGAGATCTGGCGCAGGCGGTCGCTAAGCATGACCTCGCCCAGCTCGGACAAAGCAGCAAGACCCTCGGTGAGCAGGCAGAACAGGCTCTCGTCGTCGCGCTCCTCAAACGCCAGGCCACCCTCGTGGAAATCGAAGTACATGGCAGCCGTGTCCATAACGCGAAACTCCGCCACCACGTCACGAGGCGGCACGCCGGGGCGCTGGTCTTCGAAGGGGCTTCCCGGAGCGCCCAAGCTAAAGAGATCTGCCGACCAATCGCCGTAGGCAACCGTGATCTTGCAGGTCACAAGTCCGTCGTCGACGCCGATTGCCATGGCAAAACTCGGTTCGGGCGCCACGGTGTCGAGCACGGCGGGAGCGGTGAGGTCGGTGTATTCGCGCAGCACGGGCAGCGCCATGCGGCAGAACTCGCCCACCTGTTCGGCAGCGATATGGACCGGCGTGCGGCAGGGCAGCAGACGCGACAGGAACGGCGCGGCATGTTGAGCAAACGCCGTATCGGTACGGCGCGCGCGGTGCGTGTCGACCAGATAGGCGACATCGCCCGAGGCAAAACAGTACGCATCGGCGGGCAGGCGCAAGTCGTAGCTGCCACCGGCCGCCGGCGCGATCTTGGCGGCAAGGAGCGGCGGACGCTTTGCCGAGGCCTCGTCCTCCCCTTCCGTCGTCGACTCAACCGCCACCTCGTAGGAACGATGCGTCGTCCCCCGCGACCAGGCGGGCTCAAAGGAAATGGTCCGGCCACGCAGCAAGTCCAGCATGTATACGATGTCATGCTCGGACAGCGGCAGCTGGCGCTCGGCGACAAAGCCACTGCGCGCAAAATCGTACGACGCCGAGCGCGACCTCGTGATGTCGTAAAGATAGGCAACCGTCGTCGCAACAAGGTCGAGCAGGCGCACCGAAACTTCGTCAAAGGCCTCGGGCGTATGGAGGAACGTGAGCTTCTTGCCGTACGAGAACGTGCCGCCGCGCACATAGGCGTCGGCCATGCCGTCGATATCCTTGACCACGTAGGACACCGAGCCGCAGCGGATGCGAAGCTCGAGCGCCCAGGCAAAGCGGTCGGCAAACAGCGGATTGTAGTACGGCACCAGCGAAGGCTCCAATACCGCTTTGGGGGCATCGGGGTCGACGGTGGCGGCAAGCTTGCGGCGCATGCCCGCCAACTCATCCATGCGCGCGTCCGAAAGATCAGAGAGCGCCTTCATGAGGCTCGGGCTCGTGGGGACGGGCGCCGGGAAGGGGAAGTTGGGGTTGACCGCCGGCGCGGCAGACGCAGGACGCGTGGCTTGCTTGGGCGGTGTCGTGAACGTACGGACCGGCGTGCGCAGGCCCTCGACGGGCTCGGTGCCGCTCGCATCCAGATACGCCAGCGCCGTGGCGATGGCGTGCTTACACATACCGGGGTATCGGTACGCGGCGGGGCAATCGCAGTCGTAGTCGATAACCTCGTACTCGTCCACATCGAGTTCCACATGCGTCTTGTACAGGTCGCCGCGCGAACCGCGCACCGTGCCCTCGACCGTCACGTTCTTGGAGAAGCGCGAGCCGGAGTCCTCAAACGACAGCACGGCGCCGTTGAGCATGAGCGAACGCCCCTTCATAAAGGTGCCGCTGAGCGCCGCTTCCTTACGAAGCGCCTGCACAAACGTCCCCCGTGCCATCACTTCCTCCAATCTCACACCGGGTAGCTAATTTGGGACGGGGCTATTTTAGCTACCCCCACATGTCGGTTGAGTATTATTCAAATCCCAGCCAATTCGCCGTCAGCCAAAGGGTAGCTAAAAAAGCCCCGTCCCAAATTAGCTACCCTCAGCAACGCCGTCCTTAGATCACCGTCACGCGACCCTGGTTACCCACAATGGCCTTGGCCTCGGCCAGCAGCGGAATCGAGCGCGCGTTCACCTTGGCGGGTACCTCGGCACGTAGCACGCGGCCGTCCACCTGCTCGATAAAAATCTCCACGCGGTCGCCACCCGGGTTGGTGGTGAGCACCGTGGCCAGGCGCGCCATATTGCCCTGGCTAAAGCGGCTGTTGGGCACCATGACCTCAAAAACCTTGGGCTTGTTGTTCTCCTCGTTGAGCTCCAGCGGCACGATCTCCTGCGCGATGATCTGGTCGCCGCGGTCCGAACGCTCGAGCTTGCCCTTAATGCGCACAAAGGCGTCGGACAGCTGCGCGCCGGTCTCGGGATCGACCTCGCCGTACAGATACCCCTCGGCCTCCTTATAGGTCTTGGGGAACACCACGACGGTGGCCTCGCCTTCCATGTCCTCGAGCTGCACGATGCCCATGGGGTCGCCGTTTTTGGTCACGCGCTTGGACACGCTCGAGACCATGCCGGCCCACCACAGTGCCTTGCCCTCGGGAATCTCCTGGTTGATAGTACCGCCCGTAGGGTTTTGAACCTCGTAGCCGGTGTCAATCTGCGAGAACGAGAAGTCGCGCGCTTTGCTGAGCGCATACTCAAACGGGCGCAGCGGGTGGTCCGAGACATAGATGCCCAGAACCTCCTTCTCCTGGCTCAACTTAAGGTGGCGGTCCCACTCCTGGCCGTCCGGATCGGGCACGCTGACCTCGAAGCCCGAGCCCTCAACGTCGCCAAACATATCGAAGAACGAGGTCTGACCACTCGCACGGTCCTTCTGGCGCTTCACCGCGGCATCGATGATGTTCTCGGGGTTGTTCTTGTCCACAAAGTGCATCATCTGACGGCGCGGATAGCCCGTGGAGTCGAAGGCACCTGCCTTGATCAGCGATTCGATCACGCGACGGTTGGCCTGGCTCGAGTCCACGCGATCGACAAAGTCGTGCAGCGTCTTAAATGGGCCGCCCGCCTCGCGCTCGGCGATAATCGCCTGCGCCACGCCGGTGCCCACGCCGCGGATGCCAGCCAGACCAAAGCGCACGCCTTCCTTGGTAGCCGTGAACTCGGTACCGGACTCGTTGACATCTGGCGACAGCACGGGAATGCCGTCGTGACGGCACGCCGAGACGTAGTGCACGATCTTGTCGGTCTTGCCCGTATAGGACGTCAGAACGGCCGCCATGTACTCGTGCGGATAATGCGCCTTGAGCCATGCCGTCTGCATAACCAGAATGGCGTAACCGGCGGAGTGCGACTTGTTAAAGGCGTAGGACGCGAACTCAAGAACATCGTCCCAAATCTTCTGGGCGACCTCACGCGTGTAGTTGTTCTTGATGGCGCCGTTCATCCAGTGGTCGTAGGTGGTCTCGTCCGAGCCATCCTCCCAGTGCAGCACCGTCGACGTGAGCAACTTGATCTTTTTCTTAGCCACGGGCTTACGGATACGCGAGTCCGATTCGCCCTTGGAGAAGCCACACATCTCGACGGAGATGAGCATAACCTGCTCCTGGTAGACCATGGTGCCGTAGGTTTCGCCCAGGATGTCGTCCAAGCGGTCGTCGTAGGAAACCGCCGGCTCCTTGCCGTTCATACGGTTGATGTAGGACGAGACCATGCCGGCGCCCAGCGGGCCCGGGCGGTACAGGGCGATCAATGCTACGACGTGCTTGTACTCGGTGGGCTTCATGTTCTTGATCGTGGCCGTCATGCCGGCGGACTCGACCTGGAAGACGCCGGCGGTGTGGCCGGAACCCATGAGCTTAAAGATCTCGGGGTCGTCAAAGGGAATCTCTTCCTCTTTGATGTCGATGCCAAAGTTCTTTTTGATGTTGGCCTTTGCCTTGGAGATAACCGTCAGCGTACGCAGGCCCAGGAAGTCCATCTTGAGCAGGCCCATGTCGGCGACGGTATGACCCTCGTACTGGGTAATCTCGACGCCGCCCTTGGTATCGAGCTTGGTCGGCACGTGTTCGTTGACGGGGTCACGGCAGATCAGAACGGCACACGCGTGCACGCCCTCGCCACGGGTGAGGCCCTCGATCGAGAGCGCCGTGTCGATGATGCGGCGGGCGTCGTCGTCCTTTTTATAGGCCTCGGCAAAATCGGGGTTAAAAAGGTCCTCTTTGCCGGGTTGCTTGTCGAGCACCTGCTTGAGCTTGACCTTGGGGTCGCTCGAGACCATCTTGGACAGGCGCTGGCCCATGTAGACCGGGTAGTCCAGAACACGCGCGGCGTCGTTGATGGCCTGCTTGGCCTTGATGGTCGAGTAGGTGATGACGTGGGTGACCTTCTCGGGGCCGTAGAGCTGGCGAACGTGCTCCACGACCTCGAGGCGCCGCTCATCGTCGAAGTCCATATCGATATCGGGCATCTCGGTACGCTGCGGGGACAGAAACCTCTCGAACATCAGGCCGTTCTCGAGCGGGTCGAAAGCGGTGATGTTCATGGCGTAGGCGACGATAGCGCCGGCGGCCGAGCCACGGCCGGGGCCGACGCCGATGCCGTTGTCCTTGGCCCATTGCACGTACTCGGCAACGATGAGGAAGTAGGCGGCAAAGCCCTTGTCGCAGATGACCTTATATTCGTACTCAAAGCGCTCTTTGATGTTGACGCCGCCGATCTCGCGCGTGGCCCAGTCGTCGCCATAGTGCTGGCGCAGGCCCTTCTCGCACTCGCGGCGGAACTGGCTCTCGTGCGTCTCGCCGGGATCGAGCAGCGGGAAGCGCGGCAGGATGATGGAGTCCCAGTCCAGCTCCACGTAGCACTTGTCGGCGATCTCGAGCGTGTTGTCGCAGGCCTCGGGGCAATACGGGAACATCGCCCGCATCTCCTCCTCGGTCTTCATGTAAAACTCCGAGCCGGTCATGCGCATGCGGTTGGGGTCGTCGACCTTGGCGTTCATGCCGATGCACATGATGACATCCTGCACGGGCGCATCCTCGCGGCGCAGGTAGTGGAAGTCGTTGGTGGCGATGACCTTGACGCCCACCTGCTTGGCGATATCGATGAGCGTGCGGTCCATCTGCTCGTCGGTTAGGCCGTTGTCGGTGGTAATGCCGTGTTCCTGGATCTCGATGTAGAAGTCGCCGGGCTCGAAGGTATCGCGGAAGGTCTCGGCCCACTTAATGGCGCCTTCCATATCACCGCGGTCGATGTACTTGGGAATGATGCCCGCAATACAGGCGCTCGTGCAGATCATGCCCTTGGCGTGGCGGCGCAGGTTGTCGAGCGTCACGCGCGGCTTGTAGTAAAAGCCCTGCACGGCGGCCTCGGAGACCGTCTGCATCAGGTTGACGTAGCCCTCCTGGTCCTTGGCCAGAAGAATCATGTGGTAGAGCTCGGGCTTGTGATCGCGGGCGAGCGTCTCGTCCGGCGTAAAGTAGACCTCGCAGCCAAAGATGGGCTTAATGACCAGGGGCGGCTTGAGCTCGTCGATGTTTCCCTTCTCGTCCCACATGGCCATGTCCTTCACGTACTGGGCATGCTCGCGCGGGTTTGCCTCGGCGTCGGGCTCCACCAGCTCGTCGCGGCGGTCCTTTTCCAAGAAGGCCTTGTCGTGGCTCCACGTCTTGTACTCGGGCGTGTTGTGGTTGACGGCGTCGCAGGCCAGCGCCAGGTCGGGCACGCCGTACATGTAGCCGTGGTCGGTGATGGCCACGGCAGGCATGCCCAGCTCAACAGCACGATTGACCATATCCTGGATACGGGTTGCGCCGTCGAGCATGGAGAAAACAGTGTGATTGTGCAGATGGACGAATGCCATGTGATGAGCTCCGATGCGGGTTCGTGTTCTGACTGAACGATTTTACCCCACGGCGCGGACGCCACCCGAACCTAGCCAAACCCACACGGCTCCTATTGAGTCGCGGTGAAATACGGACTGAGTGGCGGCTTTTCCGGCCAAAACAGTCCGTATTCCACCGCAAGTTATTGAGGGCTAGAGGTTGTAAGTAACTACCTGGGGCTCGGCGGGTTCGACGAAGAGGGTCGGGTCTGGCTGCTCCACGCGGACGAACTTGACGGTCACCGTCTTAAAGCCCGCCTTGTGCAGAACATCAGCGTAGACGCGTGCCTGCAGGGCATGCTTCTCGAGCAGCTGGTCCGGCGTCTCGTCCGGCGTGCCACCCGTCTTGTAGTCGATGACCAGCGCGCGCGACGGGTCCGCCGGATCAGTCGCCAAAGCATCGATGGCACCTTCGGCATACGCACCGTAGCGAGCAATGTCCTCGTCTTCGCAGCCCAGCGAGAAGAACGGCACCTCGGCGCGGACACACGGCCAGGCAAGCAGCTCGGCACGAACCGACGACCTGAGCCAGCGATTCAGGGCGACGTCAAAACGCTCGCGCTGCTCCGGCGTCAGATGCCACAGGCGCGTCAGCGCATCGGCACGCGCGGCAGGCAGCTCATCGGCGCCCATCTCGATCAGCCACTGGCAAGCGGCATGGAAGGCCGAGCCCAGTGCCATGGGATTGCCGGCGGGCTCAGCGGCGGCCACATCCGCATCCGTCATCTCCGAGCCATCCGATTCCGCATCATCGCCCGCCTCGTCCATGGGCACGCGCGCCTCGGCGGCACGGTCCTCGGCCTCGGCATGCAGCGCCGCGGCAATCGATGAATAGCTGTACGAATCGCGCACAGGATACGGGCAGGTACCCATGCGAACGCCTACTGCCTGGGGATACACGAGCTCAAATGCATCGGGCTCGGGGTCGGCAGGACCGGGAACGACGGCGCCGGTATCTGCACCGGCGCCCTCCGCCTCCGCACCACCACGGACAAGCCTGCCCTCGGCATCCAACGAAGCATTTGCCTCAAACGCCTGCTCGCCAAAGGTAAAGTTCGCCAGTGAGATGAGCTCGTAATCGCCCGGCTGCGAGTTGTCGAACACCAGACGGTCGGCATCGAGCTGCGGCATGTCCAGAGCGTCGGTCGGCAAAATGCGGCGCAGCACGTCATAGGTCAGATCGGTCTCGGCATCGAAGGTCGGCGCCGTCACCTTGCCACGGCTCACGCCGGCGTCCATCGCCAGGATTACCAGCTCGCGTGCGCGCGTCATGGCAACGTAGAGCAGGCGGGCCCGCTCCTCGAGCGAAAGCTGCAGGTCGTCGTTGCGCAGACGAGCGAACGCCTCGGCGGGAGAACCCGTCGCACAGACGTCCTCCATAAGCTCTGGCGGCAACCACAGCGACGTGCCCTTGCCCTTAAACGCGTGTTCAAACTGCTTTTTGACGTCATCGCCCTTCACAAAGGTCCCGTCGGCGAGTTTAACGCCGTCGAAGCGCGCCGGCAGCGCCACGACTTGCGCCCCACCGTCGGTACGACCCATCTGTGCCGCACCCGAGGACTTACGCACGCCAAAGCACTCGGCAACCGCTACGACCGGATATTCCAGACCCTTGGACGCATGCACGGTCATGATGCGCACCGCGCCGTCACCCTCCTCGTTGAGGGCACCCGGGGCCTCCTTGCCCGCCAAGAAGCGGTCGAAGGCCAGCGCAATGGAGCGCGGAGAATTGCCGAGCTCGGCCTCTGCCTCGGCCACGGCGTCGAGCGCCTTGAGCACGTTGGCGGCAATGGCCTTGCCCTCGGGGCCGCGCTTCGCCAGGCGCACGAACCAGCCGGAGGCGTTGACAGTATCGCGCGCGATGGCGGCGAACGAATCGCGGCCCACGCGACGAAGCGCATACCGCAGCACCTCGCGGGCGCGCGTCACGAGCGGCAAGTCTTGCAAACCCGGCACATCGGAATCGCTCATGATGCCCGCATCGATGTTGCGGCGCGAGGTCTCCCCCGTCTGATCGTCAAGCTTGGTCGCCAGCGCCAAAAACTCCTGGGCGCCCAGCGCAAACATCGGCGATGCCAGCAGCGGCATGAGGCCCTGCGCCGTATCGGCCGGATTGGCAAGCGTGCAGACTAGGGCGCGCACCGTCTGCACCTCGGCAGCCTGCGCAAAAACCGAGCCGCCCGCGATGACGCAGTCGAGCCCCTGGTCGCGGAAAGCCTGGGCATAGACATCGGCATTGGTCATGCGCCCCAGCAGCAGCACCATACCGCCCTGGGGCTGGCCCGCTTTAACGAGTGCTTGGAATCGCTCCGCAATCGCGCGAGCTTTCGCCTGCGTTCGCTCCTGCGTACTGCCACCGGCAACGAAGATCGCCTGGCGGCGCGATGCCTTCGCCTTGAGCTTGTCCTCGCGTTTGTCGCTCGGTTCAAGATCCAAGAACCCCTGCATCAAACCACCGGTGTCGCCGTCAAAGACGCGCGCTACGTAGCGCAACACCTCGTCGTGGCTGCGGAAGTTGCGCACGAGTTTGACGAGTTCGCCAGCGGGGGCATCGGACGCGGCAGCCGTCTCGGACGCAGCAGAGGAGCCCACCTTGCGTTCCTGGCGACGGAACACCTCGACCTCGGCACCACGGAAGCGGTAGATCGACTGCTGCGCATCGCCTACGGTGCACAGCGCGCGCTCCCCCGCGCCCGTCAGGTAACGAATCAAATCGACCTGCATCTGATCGGTGTCCTGGAACTCATCGATCATGACCATCTTAAAGCGACCCTCATAGGCCGCTCGGATGGCGGGATAATCGCGCAGCGCCTCGTACGCCATGCGCAGCAGGTCGTTGTTATCAAGCGCGGACTGGCCGGCCTTGAGCGCACGGTACTCCGCCTCCACAGCACGAGCAAGCCCCACCAGCGCATCAAGCGCGGGACCACCACAGGCCAGCACGATATTGATAAATGCATCGGCAGCCTCGGCCTTGAGCAGCTCCACCTGTTCCTTAGGGAACGCCTTGCTCGCCCGAGGCATGCTGCACGACATCATGAGTCGCGCCGCATCCTCCATCGTTTTGCCGCTCGCCTCGAACGCGTCGATGGCGTCGAGCGCCACCTGCGCTTTCTCGGTCGCGGCCTTGCTCGCACCCAACGCCGCGCGATAGGCGTCGGCAAGCGCAGAGGTGTCAGCCTGGCCGCGCGCCACGCACACATCGTCCATGCCGCCCGGCAGCTGGCTCGATAGCTCCAGCAGGTCGCGCACCAGCCCTTTGATGGTGGTACCGGCGCCAAACGGCCCGCCCTCGCCCGCCATGGGATACCAGGCGTAGAGGGCCTTGAGCGACGCCGCGAGCTCGGGGGCGGCATCGGGTGCCGTCGCGCGGGCCAGCACATGCTCGACAGCCTGATCCATAAGCTCATCGGTATCGGTAAGCACCGTGAACTCGGGATCGATGCCCAGCTCCAACGCATGCGCGCGCAGGATGCGCGAACACATGCCGTGAATGGTCGAGATCCAAGCGTCGTCGACGGTCAGGGCCTCCTCGTCCATACCCTCTTCGATAAGCGCGCGACGCACGCGGTCGCGAATCTCGGCTGCGGCATCTTTGGTAAAGGTAATGGCGAGCACCTGATCCAGATGCTCGACAAACGGACCGGATTCGGGCGAGAGCGCATAGACGATGCGGCGCGTGAGGGTAAAGGTCTTGCCCGAGCCGGCACCTGCCGAGACAAACAGCGGGCGGTCGAGCGTTTTGACGACTTGCAGTTGTTGCGGCATCAAAGTCGAAAGATCCATGGTCTACACGTCCCTCCTTACAAACGTTCCTTCGTGGTTATACGAGCAGCGCGCATGCGCGGCCTGAGCCGACGTCGGGTCGACGGCGGCAACGTTGCCTGCCTCGAGCTCGCGCAGACGCTCGGCAATGCCGGTCTCCACGCGATCGAGCAGCGCATCGAAGTCCATGTTGCCGCCCTCGCCGGGAAAGCCCTTCTTAAGGCCTGGGATGCGGCCGTCGCCGCGCTCTTCCTCGAGCAGCTCGGTGCTCGCGGCGCCGCGCAACGCCGGCTTGCCGCCCTTGGTCGAAAAGTAGAGCGCCGCGCGGGTGTCCAAATCCAGCGCCCGACGCATGGCCTGGGCGTAGATGAGCGTCTGGGTATGTGGCGGCAACCAGCGCGGATCGTCGATGGGCGCCGTGCCCGACTCCTCGTCGCGCACCGTGGGGTCGGCGAGCTTAAACTCCTCGACACCCGAGCGATGCTTGTAGTCGATTACCACGGCGCGATTCCCGGCATCCACGTCAACGCGGTCGATGCGCCCGCCGAGCGGCCAGCCGGCATACTCAACTTTAAGATCGTTAAAGGCAAACTCCAGGTAGCGCGGAGCAAAAGGAGTCAGCGCCTCGGCTTCATAGGCAAGCACACCCTCCAGCTGCGGCAAGATCTCGGCCACCTGGCGCTCCTCCACTGGAGAGAGCGGCACCAGCGGGCCCTCGGTACCGCGCTTGCCAGCGTGCTCGGCCAGGGTCTCGGCAAAGACCTCGTGCAGCAGCTCCTTCGCGCGCGGCAGGTTCATGGGCGTCACGCGCTCCATGCCCTCCTGCGGAAGACGCGCATGCAAGTGCTCCAGCACGTCATGGACAAAGTTGCCCTTCTCCATGTTGCCAAAGCCCGCATCGATGGACTGGGGCTTGACGCGATACGACACGAACCAGCACAGCGGACACGTCGAGTACGCCTCAATCTGCGATGCGGACGTCAAGCGCGGCACGAGTGGCGCATCCTCGCCCTCGCCGTCGCGACGGCGCAGGACCAGGTACGGCACGGCCTCGGCACTCAGATGCTGAGGGGCCTCGCACGCGACCCGCTTGCGCTCGAGCCCTTCGCCGGCGGCGGGGTCGAAATCCCTTACGATATCGCCCTCGCCCACGCACGTCGCCTTGGCGGCACCGGCGACCTTGTCGGCGTCAGCGGCCTTGTCGGTGCCAGCGGCCTTGGCGTCGTCAGCGGCCTTGACGCGCGCCCGCAACTCAGTCCACACGGCCGCCGGATAGCACTCGCGCGCCTGGCGATCGTGGGTCACGCGGGCGAGCGTAACCGGACCACGCGACGCTTGCATCGCACGTCCAAAACGCACGCGCAGCAGGGCCGCGGGTTCAAGCGTCACGCCGTCGCGACCCAACTCTTCCGTCAACGTGGCCAACGGGCCCTCCTCATGCGAGAGCGGATAGCTGTCCAGGTCGACATCGGCAAACAGCACCGCATCGTAGCTGTTGGGACGCAGCGCTGCCGCATCGGCAAGCGACACAAAACGCACCTGGGCACGCGGCGTGCGGTCGACCTCGTAGGTCTCGTAATCGTAAGCGGTACTGCGCTTATCCACCTTGGTGCGGACGCCATCGAGCACGGGCACGGTCGCCGCCTGCGACACATCGAGCGCGCGGGCGTCGTTCATAAGGATGTCGATGGCATGGCGCAGCAGGGCCGTCTCGGCCTGGCGACGGGCCTGACCGTCAAGGCCGCCCAGGGCGCGATCGGGCAGCGCCTCAGCAACCGCGAGCATGGCCTTGAGCGCCGTCACGGGCTTGTCACGCCATAGCGCCTGGAACACATCCGAGACCACGCACGGCACGTTCTTAAACCAGTTCTGGTCGCTGGCCGCCTTGCGCGCGCCCCTTACCTGGCCCTGCACGCTCTGCAGCAGGCTCTTCACGCCCGCGGTGGTCTTGCTGCGCGACAGGCGCATGTTCTTATCGAAGGTTCGCGCGCTGGCGGCATCGGCGCCCGAAAGCGGGCTGTAGATCCAGTCGGTAAGCTCCGGGGCGGGCCACCACTCGGTCTTGGAGGCACTGCCCTCATCGGCGGCCTTCATGCGCTCGATCAGGTTGGCAAGTGCCGTGAACTGCCCGCCCGCGATGGATTGGGAAAACGCCGTGAACTCGGTTGTGTCAGCCGCAATGTGGCGCGCCGCCAAACGGGCGGTAAGCTCGCCGAACAACTGGGGTGCCTGAGCGGACACCACGAGCACGCGCGCAGGATCGGCTGGCGCTGCAGCGCCATCGTGCGGCACGGCGCCCTCGCGCGCCTTTACCAACTTATCAATAGCATTCGCATAGGCATAGGCACGGGCATGGGGACCGGCCACCTCTATAAAGGCAGGCTGAGCGGCGGGCTTAGACGCAGTAGCATCCTCCCCCAGCGGCGCGACCTCAAACAGCACGCCGCGGGCATCAAAGGCCGCAGCAAGTTCCTCGCGCATTGCCGCCTGCTCGCGGGCGAGCAGCACGACGACCTCTCCCCCGCCATTCGCCACGGCAGACAGCAACCCAAGCAGACCATGTGCAAACGACGTGACGCCGCGCACGAACACCGCGCGGGCGCAGGTTGGCAGATTGTCGGCCAAGGCACCGGCCATCATGTCGGCCGCCTCGCAGGGCTCGACCATATCTCGGCGGTCCAAGCCGCTCGCATAGGCACGCAGCAGCTCGAACACACGAACCTCGGCGTCGCTTTTGGACTCGGGCTGGCAAACAATGTCGCAGCGGCGCTCGGCACCCGTTCCCGCCACGCCTGGAAGCACATCGCGGGCCATGCGTGCGAGCATGCGCACCGTGCCCTGGCTGCGCGAAAGCGGCTGTAGATCGGCATCGTCGCGACGGGCAACCATATCCGAGAACAGCATCTGACGCTGCAGGTTGTCGACGAAGTTGCGGCCATCGCCCATAAGCTCCCACAACGAGCGAAGCCACGACGAGGGGGTCTTGTAGTCTACGCCCAGCGAGACGTCGGCCACCGCCGCATCGTGACGGCAGAGGTCGAGCTCGGCAAACGTAGGTGCCAGCAATACGGCGCGCCCATGGCGGGCAACCAGGTCGGCAAGCAGCGCGGCCTCGGCATCGCTCAAGTCCGCGCCGGCATTGGTGGTATAGATTCGAACAGGCATGGTCCTCCACTCAAACCGTTCGCAATATTCAATGTATCCATCCTACCCGCCCACGCGGACAACATGGCCCCACACCAAAAAACCGCCCCCGAAGGGACGGTTCTGTGCAATTCGTTTTTTGCCGTTGGCCTACTCGCCATCCTCCAGCTTGATGAGGATCTTGCGATAGCCGCCGTACTCGCCGTTGAGCGCCTTGGACACGCGGCTCACCGTGGTGGACGAAGCGCCGGTGCGGGCCTGAACCTCAACATAGGGCTCGCCCTCGTCCAGGTAACGCGCGACCTGCAGACGCTGCGATAGATCGCAAATCTCGCGCGGCGTACAGATATCGGTCAAAAACGCTTGAATATCCTTCTCGTCGTCCAAAAGACTAAATGCGTGGACCAGCTGCTTGACATCAGGCTTGTCAAACATGTTCTCGATATTCATCGATCACCGCCAAACCCGCCAAAAGGCATCGAAGTTGATACTGACATCGGGCATCGTTCGCCCGTTCTATGCAATAGGGCAACGCCTGTGGCTTTTGCCCGTAGCAGTGTAGCACACCACCAAACTAAAGCGACAAGACTCTCTGCCAGCGGCGCGTTTTTCAGGACGAACGCCGTTTTGAAACCGAATGCGCACGTAAGCTCCACGAATATCTGAGACAATGGGCGGCCGAACAAGGCGGCACACCCGCGCAGCCGTCCAAGCTGCCGCAGCAAACCGCTTCACGCGACACCAACGCACCCTGCGCAAGAAAGGATTCACACCATGCGCTTTATGCTTAACTGGCTCTTCACCTCAATCGCCATCGCGATCGCAACGTTTCTCGTCCCCGGCATTCAGCCCTTCGGTTTTGCCGAGGCCTGGGTCTGTTTCGCCTTCGTGGGACTGTTCCTGAACATCGTCGATTCGCTCGTCAAGCCGTTCCTGACGGTCATCTCGCTGCCACTCACGATCATTACGCTGGGTATTTTTCAGCTCGTAGTCAACAGCTTTATGCTCGAGCTGGCCAGCTACCTGTCGGTCAATCTGCTGGGCGCGGGTATCTCCATCGCCAGCTTTGGATCGGCCTTTATGGGCAGCATCCTGGTATCCATCATGCGCAGCATCCTCGACGGCGTCGCAGGCGAATAGTCCAATTGACATAAAGCGCGGGCCAACCCACCACAGGTCGACCCGCGCTGTCACATTACGTTAGAGCCCTAGATCACGTAGTCGTAGCCTTCGTTGGGCGCGACGAGTTGATCGAGCGTCACGCCGTCGAGGTAGTCGTTGATGAGCTTATCCAGGTTCTTCCACACATCGAGCGTGGGACACTCATCCGATCGCGAGCAGCCCTTGCAGTCGCCGTCCAGACAGGCAACCGGAGCCAGGCTGCCCTCGGTCAGGCGCAGGATCTCGCCCACCGTGTACTGCTCGGGCGGGCGCGTGAGTACATAGCCGCCGCCCTTGCCGCGCATGCCCGAGAGCATATTGGCGCGCACGAGCGTAGCCAGAATATTCTCGAGGTACTTCTCCGAAATACCCTGACGCGCCGCAATCTCTTTAAGCGGGATACGGCCTGTCGCCTGGTGCTCGGCCAGGTCGACCATAACGCGCAGGGCGTACCTGCCCTTAGTAGAAACCAACATATATAGTGCTGCCTTTCGGTCTTTTAGTCCGTTGAAATTCTAGCCGAAAAATTGGCTTTGAAAATACCCGTTCCGGTCAAGATGGTTAATCAACTTGCAATAATCTCCTATTTCCTATTGCATTACTAGGCTTTAGTGTCTACTATGCTTCCCAACAGCTAAACGAACAACCTATAAGGTTTGTGGGTTTAGCTGCTAGACACACCGTAAAACCACACGGTATCCAGTCATTTGAACACTTTGGAGGTTCATCATGAGCAAGGTTTACACGTCCATCGATCAGCTTATCGGCCACACCCCGCTTCTGGAGCTCACCCACTTTGAGGCCGACGAGGACCTCAAGGCCCGCGTGCTCGTCAAGCTCGAGTACTTCAACCCCGCCGGCTCCGTTAAGGACCGCGTCGCCAAGAACATGATCGACGAGGCCGAGAAGGCCGGCAAGCTCGTGCGCGGCGGCGACTACACCATCATCGAACCCACGAGCGGCAACACCGGCGTCGGCATCGCCTCCGTGGCAGCCGCCCGCGGCTACAAGGTGATCATCACCATGCCCGAGACCATGTCCGTCGAGCGCCGCAAGCTGATGCAGGCGTACGGTGCGCAGCTCGTGCTCACCGACGGCTCCAAGGGCATGAAAGGCGCCATCGCCAAGGCCGAGGAGCTGCAGAAGGAGACCCCCAACAGCATCATCGCCGGTCAGTTTGTGAACCCCGCGAACCCCGCCATCCACAAGGCCACGACCGGCCCCGAGATCTGGGACGACACCGACGGTAAGGTCGATATCTTCGTCGCCGGCGTTGGCACCGGCGGCACTGTGACCGGCGTGGGCGAGTTCCTCAAGGAGCAGAACCCCGAGATTCAGGTCGTCGCCGTCGAGCCCGCCACCTCCCCGGTGCTCTCCAAGGGCCAGGCAGGCCCGCACAAGATCCAGGGTATCGGCGCCGGCTTTGTGCCCGACGTCCTCGACACCCAGGTCTACGACGAGATCATCCCCGTCGAGAACGAGGACGCCTTTGCCACCGGCCGCGCCGTGGGCCACAAGGAGGGCGTGCTCGTGGGCATTTCGTCCGGTGCTGCCGTGTGGGCCGCGCTGCAGCTGGCCAAGCGCCCCGAGAACGAGGGCAAGACCATCGTAGCCCTGCTTGCCGACACCGGCGAGCGCTACCTGTCCACGGCGCTCTTCCAGGACTAAGGGCCCGTCACTTGTCGATAGGCCCAAGGCACGCCGGTCTTCCCTCTCTTCTGGCAGCCTGAGCTCATCCCAACAGGGTGTCCCACAGGACGCCCGAACTTGCTACAATGTCTGCGGCGCGGAACCAGCCTCCCGCGCCGCTTTTCTTTTTTGGCCGCATGCCACCAAGGAGAACCTCCCCATGCACAACAAGCGCGTGCTCGTCGCCATGAGCGGCGGCGTCGATTCCAGCGTGACCGCGTACCTGCTCAAAAGCCAGGGCTACGAATGTGTCGGTGCCACCATGCGCCTCACCTGCCCCGCGCCCGATCCCGTCACGGGCATGAGCAAAGTCGATCGCGACATCGCTGACGCGAAGGCCGTCGCCGAGCGCCTGGGGATACCCCACAATGTGCTCGACCTGCAGCAGACGTTCGACCGCAGCGTGATCGAGCGCTTTGTAAACGCCTATCAGGAGGGGCTGACGCCCAATCCGTGCATTATCTGCAACCGCCACATTAAGTTTGGCGCGCTGCTCGATGCGGCGATGGACATGGGCTGCGACCACATCGCAACGGGACATTACGCCAAAACAAGCCAGGCGCCCGATGGCACCTGGCAGCTGCACCGCGGCGAAGACCCCAAAAAAGACCAGAGCTACTTTTTGTATTCGCTTACGCAGGAGCGTCTGGCGCACACGATCTTTCCGCTGGCAGGCCTAGACAAAGAGCGCGACGTGCGCCGCTTAGCCACCGAGCAGGGCTTTACCAACGCCAAGAAGGCCGAAAGCGAGGACATCTGCTTTATTCCCGACGGCGACTACGCGGGCTATATCGAGCGCCGCTGCGGACATCCCGCTGCACCGGGCGACATTGTGTGGCGCGACGGCAGCGTGGTCGGGCGCCACAACGGCGCGCTGCGCTACACCATCGGCCAGCGCAAGGGCCTGGGCGTCGCGATGGCGCATCCCGTGTACGTAACGGGCGTCGACGCCGCCAACAACACCGTGCATCTGGGCGAAGCCGAGGACCTGGCGGCCACAGCACTCACGGCAAACGACTGGATCTGGAGCGCGCCGGCAGAGTGCATGGAGGCCGAGCTCAATGCCGGCGGCATTCGCGTGGGCGCCAAGTACCGCTACCGTCAAAAGGACCAGGCGGCGACCCTTACACGTGGCGCCGACGGACAAATGCTGCTGACTTTTGACGAGCCGCAGCGAGCCATCGCCCCCGGCCAGGCCGTCGTCGTCTACCGCGGCGACGTCGTCCTGGGCGGCGGTACCGTTGCGGCAGCTATCAAATAGCCGGAACCCCACCCCTCTAAGTTGCGGTGAAATAGGGACTGTTTTCGCGCTTGAAACGCCCCAACAGTCCCTATTTCACCGCAACTTTGTTAAGCATTATGATGTTTGTACTTGCTATATTTAACGATTAGAATACTTAACGAGGTGATGCGGCAGATGAGTACTTCCAACTATATATCCATGGGTGACGCCGCGCGTCTGCTGGGCGTTACGAAGGCCCGCATATCGCAACTGGCCGCATCGGGAACGCTCGTGTGCGATTTCGTCGGTGGACGGAAAATGGTTGAGTACGATTCCGCGATTGATTATCAAAAGATCCGTAAGCGCGGGCGCCGTCCCGCAGCTGACGTTGGGCGCAAGTTCACGTTGATGTCAGCCGACCACGAGGTCGCGCATGTCTCGTTTGATCCAACGCGCGAGTTTTCCTTTGAAATTGCCGAGATACTCGATGCACGACGGATGCCGTTTGGCACGTGCTCGAGCTCTTCCCCAACGGTGAATAAACGGGCACTCAACACGTGGTGGAGTCACCGGTCGGTACCCGACGTTCGCCCCGGACTCATCTCGCGCTATCGCGAGCTGGGAATTGACAGCGGTATTGAAGTTCCGGTTCAGTGTCTTGGCCTTTCGCTTTCGGATTGCTACTGGTTGAGGCCGGTCGACTGCGATGGGCTCAATTGGCAGCACCTCAATTACTTCGAGAACGATTTTGAACGGTCGGCACCCGAGCAACGTTCAGGCTGGCTTGAGGGTATCGGACTAAAAAATCCTGACAATACGTCCGAGGGCGAGCTCCCCAAATCCTGGATGATCCGCAATGGCGTTCGCATCCTGGTCAAAGGATGCGGAATGGACGATCAGCGACCGTTTAACGAGGCGGTTGCAACAGCTCTACATCGGCGTCTGCTATCCAATGGTGAGTTTGTTCCCTATACGGTCGAGCGCATGTTCGACGGGCCCGTATGCCTATGCGATGACTTTCTTAATGGCCGCGAGGAATACGTGCCGGCCGCTTATATCAGGGACGCACTCGGTGGCCAGCGAGGAAGCTCAACATACGATCGATACTGTCGATATCTTGGCAGGCACGGGGCTGACGAAGCTAGCGTAAGGAAATCCATGTCGCAGATGATTGTCTGCGATGCCCTTCTGGCCAACAGCGACCGCCACTGGCGAAACTTCGGCATCATCCGCAACGTCGACACGCTGGAGATACGGCCTGCGCCGCTGTTCGATAGCGGCAATTGTCTGTGGTACAACGTGCCAACCGCTGCGCTTAAAGCCGGGGATTTCGGGTTTGCCGCCAAACCGTTTGGGCCGAGCCCTTCCGCTCAGCTGGCGCTTGCCGACTCACTCGATTGGTTCGATGCGTCGCACCTCGATGGGTTCGTCGACGAGGCGGTTGAAATCCTCTCACAAAGCGCATGGGCAACGGCGGACAATCGCCTCAAGGCCATCCGCCGCGGTCTCGAGCGCCGCACGATAGAGGTAAGCGCCGCCGTTAAGGTACTACGGCACGTGCAGAGATAACGGCCCTCCTCCTAAGTTGCGGTGAAATAGGGACTGTTTTCGCATTTAAAACGCTTAAACAGTCCCTATTTCACCGCAACTTATTGAGGGCGGGCGGCGCTGGCTTTCTAGACATGCTGGCCAGCGCCGTTATCGGTGCATCTAGCGCTGTACGTAGGCGCGGACGAGCTCGAAGGTGTTGCGCACACCGTCGATGTGGCTGCGCTCGTAGTTGTGGCTCGCGTACACGCCGGGGCCGATCAGACCATGGCGAATGTCGTAACCGGCCGAAAGCGTGGCCTCGACGTCGGAACCGTAATGCGGGTACACGTCGATGGCGTAATCGAGCTCCAGCTCGCGCGCGATATTAGACAGCGTGGTCACCAGGTCGTAGTTGTACGGACCACCCGAATCCTTGGCGCAAATCGAAACCATGCGCTCGGTGCAGCCAAGGTCGTCGCCCACGCAACCCATGTCCACGCTGATCATCTCGCGCGTGTCGGCCGGCACGAAGGCGCCGCCGTGGCCGACCTCCTCGTACACGGTAAAGAGCAGCGATACCTTGCGCGAGAGTGTCACCTCGCCAGCGGCGACGGCACGCGCCAGGCCCAGCAGAATCGACGCGGACAGCTTGTCGTCAAGGAAGCGACTCTTGATGTAGCCGCTCTCCGTCACCGTGGTACGCGGATCCATAGCGATGATATCGCCCGTCTGAATACCCAGCTCGAGCACATCGTCCTTGCTATCGACGTTCTCGTCGAGCAAGATCTCCATGTTCTTCTCGATGGTCTTGACCGGTTCATCGGCCACATGCGCCGAAGGCTCGGTGTTGAGAACCACACCCGTGTAGACATTGCCATCGCGCGTGTAAACGGTGCAGTTCTCGCCATCGGCCGTAGACCACTGATGCCCGCCGAGCGTCGTGGGACGCAAGCGACCATTGTCCTTGATGGAGCGCACCATGGCGCCCAGGGTATCGACATGGCTCGCCAGTACGAGCGGCTCGCCCTCGCCGCCAAGCTCAACGAGCACGTTGCCCTTATTGGAGCGCTCGGGCCCAAAGCCCATATCGCGCAGGGCCTCCATCAGATAATCAGTAGCCGCACGGGTATAGCCCGTAGGTGAAGCAATCGAGGTAAGCGCCTTCAACTGGTCAGTAATATAGCCAAGCGAAGAATCCATCTGGGACACCAAAGTCACCCTTTCATATCGAATTAAACCCACAGCAACAATACCACCACGCACAATTATTTACCCAGCGAGACAACCCGTCGAGCTTCCCAGAGCAGTGCCCGCCACGATAACGAGCCGGCGGGCCCCTGCCCGTAAGCCCCAGAATCTTTCCGCAGGACAGAAGGAGGCCCCGCCGCACGTAGTGTGCAGCGGGGCCTCCGACAGGTCCGAGGACGATTGTGGGGCTAACGGGCAGGGGCCCGCCGAACCAAGTTAGGCAGCCGGGCAGATCTTCTTGAAGAGCTCGATGACGTCGTCGAGCGTCGCCTCGCGCGGGTTGCCCGGGAAGCAGGCATCGGCCATGGCGTCCTTGGCCAGAACCTCGATCTCGTCAGCCTTCATGGCCTCGCAGACGTGCGGGATGTTCACGTCGGCGGAAAGCTGCTTGACGGCGGCGATGGCAGCGTCGGCGGCCTCGTCGGTGCTCATGCCCGTGGTGTCAACACCCATGGCGACGGCGACCTTGGCCAGGCGCTCGGCGCAGACCGGCTTGTTGAACTCCATGGCGATCGGCAGCAGCATGGCGCAAGCGACGCCGTGCGGGGTGTCGTAGTGAGCGGACAGGGTGTGGGCCATGGCGTGGTCGATGCCCAGGCCAACGTTGGAGAAGCCCATGCCGGCGACATACTGGCCAAGGGCCATGCCCTCACGGCCGGAGCCGGGCTGGCCGGACTTGGCCTCGGCGACGGAGTCGCGCAGGTTCTCGCTGATCAGCTTAATAGCCTCAAAGTGGAACATATCGGAGAGCTCCCAAGCACCCTTGGTGGTGTAGCCCTCGATGGCGTGGGTCAGAGCGTCCATGCCGGTGGAGGCGGTGAGGCCGGCGGGCATGGAAGCCATCATGTCGGGGTCGACGACGGCGACCTCAGGAGCGTCGTTGGTGTCGACGCACACGAACTTGCGGACCTTCTCGGGGTCGGTGATGACGTAGTTGATGGTCACCTCGGCGGCGGTACCGGCGGTCGTCGGCACGGCGATGGTGAACACGGCGTGGTTCTTGGTGGGAGCAACGCCCTCGAGGCTGCGGACATCGGCGAACTCGGGGTTGTTGATAATGATGCCGATAGCCTTAGCGGTGTCCATGGAGGAGCCGCCACCGATGGTCACGATAGCGTCAGCCTCGGCAGCCTTAAAGGCCTCAACGCCGTCCTTGACGTTCTGGATGGTGGGGTTGGGCTTAATCTCGGAGTAGAGGCTCCAAGCGATGCCGGCGGCGTCGAGCTCGTCGGTCACCTTGGCGGTAACGCCAAACTTGACCAGATCGGGGTCGGAGCAGACGAAAATCTTCTTGTAGCCGCGACGCTGGAGCTCGCCGGGAATCTCCTTGATGGCGCCAGAACCATGGTAAGAAATGGTGTTGAGAACGAAACGATTAGCCATTGATAGCCTCCCATCGTGTGTGGGGCACCCATTACGCCCCACGCTATGAGTCCCATCCTAACGCTTTTGAAACGAAAGTATCGCGAGAACGTCAAAATTGTTAAAGCGTTTCAACATAATAACGGAGCCCTAGCCCTTCCTCCCGACAGCAGCGAAGGCTAGATTATAGGAGCAATCGTCCAAAGAATACGACCAACTCAGTCTATAAATTGTTTCTGTTTTAGCAATATATGTTTGACAATACGTTTATAAATGGATACCTTTTAGAAAACATCTTAGTTCACTAAATAACATTAGTGAAATGAAAGAGGCGGTAGAGATGTTAGTTCTACCCATAAAGACCCTCTTGGGCCACTACATTTATGATGCCAATCGAAACGAGATACTTGCAGTAAGCAAAGATCTCTTCAATTACATCTCAGAAGTCCAGGCAGGCGAAGTTTGCCCCGCCTCCTATAAATCAGACCAAGAATTCCAGTTACTACAATCATGTGGCTACTGCTGCGATTCGCCATTGCAGGATATCGCTTATCCATCAATTGACCTTTTGAAAGTTAAGCTGGAAAGAAATTTACGGATGATAACCCTTCAGCTGACTCAATCTTGCAACTTCCGATGTGATTACTGTATCTATTCCGAAAACTCCTTATACAACAGAACCCACAGTCATAACTCCATGTCTGTTTCGACGGCTAAACATGCAATCGAATTCTTTAAGATGCACTCGATTGACAACCCAAACCCGGTCGTAGCATTTTATGGAGGAGAACCTCTCCTTCGATTTAGTGAAATAAAGCTAATTACTCAATATGCAGAACAGGTATTTGAAGGAAAACACATCTCATTTCGAATTACAACCAATTGCTCTCTTTTATCTGAAGATATGGTTAAATTCTTCTTCGATTCTGGGCATGAATTCTATTTGTTAATCAGTCTTGACGGGCCGCAGCAAATCCATGATAAGTCTAGGCATTACGCTAATGGTAAGTCCTCATACCAAGCAGTTATAGACAATGTTCATATGATTTTAGACAACCATCCTGAACGCAACAAATATATTCATTTTAATGCCGTAGTCGACACGAACAACATCTATAAAACAGTCTCTTCCTTTATAAATGATAAGGATATCAAGGCTTGCGATGTTCAATTCAACTACTTGGAACGCAACGGACGTATCGCCCCCTACGATGACAAGTTCTCAAGTCAACTGAATTACGCCTTATTTAAAGCAAGAATTATGGACGAGCGCAAGATCGAAAAAGGAAACCGCAGCGATAGGCTCGCTTCATATACGCTTGCAAGCATCAACCAAAACATTAAGCGATTTACACCTTCGAACATCCCAACAAAAGCTATACCCGGTGGTCCATGCGAGCCAGGAGTTACGCGTCTATTTGTGACAACAGCAGGAGCGCTTCTTCCTTGCGAAAGGGTCAGCGAAACAACCAAGGACATGTATATCGGTACATTGGATTCAGGATTTGATTTAGGTCAAATTGAAAAGATAATCAATGTTTCAAAGCTGACCAGCGATTCATGTAAAAAATGTTGGGCATTTCAGCTGTGCACTCAATGCATTAAAAGCGCAGATTGCAAAGGAGTAATTAGCCCTGATTACAAGCGAACAGCACGCGACAACTCAAAACGAATTGCCTTTGATCGACTTAATCAGAAAATACTTCGCTTTGAGCTTCATAGACACGAAGCGTCCATTACAACGGCTCTTAAAAGGAACAAGCGATAAAAATCATGAAGACAATTGGACTTATATCTTTCACGAGAGCTGACTATCCTCTTCTAATTGGATTGCTAGGAATTGGCTACGATATCCGGGTATCAACGCCATGCGGCATTCTACCGGACGGCGTAGATGTTGCCAACCTTGTTAATTGCAAAGAAATTGGCATAAGAAATCGAATTAACTATGTAACGACAATCGATGAATCAGACCTGGTTGTCGTTTTATCGACGAAAGAAAGCGCCGCAGGACTCATAGAATTTAGTAAACACGCTGAAACCTATGCTCATTCTGTAAATAAGAAGGTTGTCAGCCAACTCGCCACTGAACAAATCGAGTCTAGCAAAAGCGACATGCAGGAATTAGCCCTGATACCAAAAATTATTGTCGGGAATCTATATACACCCGCCGATTCAACAATTACGTTTAGTAGCATCGTTAGCGAGATGAGAAAGCACCATCCCAATCTATGCGCTTTGAGCTTCAATCCTTTAGATGAAATCTGGGGCTGCAACACCCTTAGTTTTGATGGTGGCCAATCCGCCGTCATCAAAATGAATGAGCAAATCAACCTCATCATTGAGAATGATAAATCCGACCTAGCTCTATTGGAAATGCCCAATGTACTTATGAAATACGACGACCACATTTTCGGTGATTACGGATTAGGATCGATTGCTGCATGCCGAGCTTTCTGCCCTGACTTGGCCATTATCAATATCCCATACACGATAGCCGACTACGACATAATGCTTGGGCTCATGCCCGTAATTGAAACGCTTACGCAAGCAGAGAAAGTTCAATTTGAAATTACAAACGAAGTACTTGACGCCACGGAAGGGTTGGAGACGCATAGATTTCAAATAAGCTATTCATCTAGCGATAAAGCTATTCAAGCAGCAAGAGAACTTCGACAAAGAGGAATGCCCTGTTTCTCAGCCAGCTTAGATCCAGAAGAATCATTACTGTGCTGCAAAACAATCGAGAACGAGTTGTTTGATTTCGATATTGGGGTGCTGAAATGACAGCATATTGTAAAGATGAAACCATCTATGCAGAAATCGAAAAAGCGATAAGCAATATTAGAGATTTGGATTTGACTCAATTTGACCAAAATCTAAGAAATCAGCAATTGACCGACCCGCCATTCAACTTGTCCTCATCGGATTTAGTTCGACTGCTAATTTATCTTGAAAGCAGGTTTTCTGTTTACGTTGAGTACTCGTCGATTGAAAACCTAGGGTTCAACAGTGTTGAGGAGGTGAAGAAGGTAATAGAACAGTCAGAAACAATCGAACAATGGGAGGCAAATCATGAGAAGTATTCGTCCATTTAACATGCATGCAGTAAATAGCGTCATTCATTTTATTAGAAATTGCCCATGCGGTTATTGCAGCTGCATGTACTGCAACATACTGCGCAATTCTCCGCACGAAGCAGAAGTCGGTTCCAATTCGATCGAGGCGATGACGCGTGGTGGCTACTGGTCCTAAATCGAGCAAGACGGCTACAAACGAATATCGAATCTCAATTGAGGGTAACCCTTATCCGCATGATCTGGTTCTCATCAACCCAGCTGGAGACAACCTCAATATCAAAAGACATGGGTTCACGGGTCCACTAGGACAGCTATTGAGTCTAAAATATACCGTTTATGACGATGCAAATGAAAAACTCTTTACTGTCGTCGACGGTGGTTTTAGTAACATGCCCAGGGTTGCGCTCGTCATCGAACACAAGGAAGTTGCGGTGTTCGATTATGGCCTAAACAGACTTGAGATGAAGTGCATAACGAACATACCGAATTACACAATAAAAGGTAACTTCCTATTTGGAGATTACGATATATTCAGCCAACGGGAAGTGAAGCTATCTTCAGTTATCGTTCTTCAATGTGATAAACGATCGTGCTTTAGCATACAGGTTTTGGATAAAGCCGAATTAGCCGCCGCAATTGGAATACCCACAGCCATTGCCCTTCTGAGGGCTCGGATTGAAGAGCATCTCGAATAAATCGCAAAAAGCAGTTCGTAGCAACGTTCAGGAGCTAGATAGTTTTTTCTGGCTCCTGAAACTGTATTACATAGTCCGCAAATTGTTCGAAACCATGTCCATGATCCGCAATGATGACGATTCGCTCTTTCATCTCCTGTGCAACCACCACCTTCAAAAAGGATATCGAAGCATTATCTAAATTGTTGCAAGGCTCATCCAAAATAACAATAGAATAACTGCTCAGAAAGGCCCTACAAAGTAATAGAGAAGCCAGTTCTCCGCCAGACAAATTGTGTCCCCTAGCTCCAATGATGGGATTTGATTCAAATAATTTATCGAGGCTAAAACCCCTCAAAAGATAGATGAGTTTTTCAGAGTCAATATCTACAAGACCATAGTAAAGAGCCTTCCTGAAAGTTCCCCCCATTATCAAATGTCTTTGCGGCATAGTTGCGCAGGGTAGCTGGATTAAAGTCGAACCATCGAAAATGACAGTAGACTCATTAACACACAGTCTGCCAGCAACTGGAGACAATAATCCATTCAATACTTCCAGAAATGAAGATTTACCACATGCATTAGGGCCGCTTACTAAAACCAGACAAGGTGCCTGTATCGTGCAATCTGGAATTGTTATCCTCTCATTAGTTTCGTTCGACGAAAACGAGAGACTGATTCCTTTCCAACTAATTCGATCAGCGTGATCGAAGCATATCAAATTAGGTTTTTCAGCTTCCAAAAGACGACGTAATTCCAAGACACGGTGCAACGATCTAAACGACGGCTGAAGCTGAGCCCAACAATTCAGAACAAGAGGAAAAGGAGAATAGCATAGAAGTACAAGTTGATAACTCTGCACTGCAATCCCGACCGTCAGCCCGCGCTTTAACACAAGGAAAATAAGCAGCAGAACTGAAAGCAAGCCAGTAATGATGTTGCCAGCGTCAACTATTTCAGTTGCCAATCTCGCAAAGACACTCTCCTCAACTCGAGAGTTCCTGCAGGCTTTAAGCATCTTTTTATAGTGAAGTAATTCCAAGTTAATTGAACGAGAAATACGAATGTAAAGTCGACAATTTATTAGTTGGGCTAAATAAGCAGAACCCCTCGCCTGGGCCTCCAATGCCTTTTCGCTCTTAGTCGATAGCTTACTAAGAGCGAACGGATATAGAAGCGAAATAAACAATGCCGAAACACAAACAGGAATCAAAAGCAACAAAGAGATATTAGATAGCGCCACAAACGATACCAAACCCGTCACTAGGCACGGAAGAAACGCAGTTGTAAATATTCCAATCATCGGCTGTAGGTTCCCAGCCTCTTCAATGCGCGATAACAGGTAGTCACTGTCTTTTGCTAAAACTAAGGGCCGCTCTAAAGCATGGCGGGCAAGCAATCTATAGAAGCAGTTAGCACCATCGGAAGCCAATTGCTCCGCATATTTTGATCTGAACAGATTTGTCACCAGCTCAACTGAGAGCAATACTAGCAGGCCTAACCCAATGTATAAAACGTTACGATAATTAGAACGAAGCAGGCCATAGTCTATTATCAACGATTCAGCTTTAACAACAGACAGCTCCACCAGGGCAGATAAAATGCAGAGCGCCATCAACTTGATTACTGTCGTCTTATTTTGAATAAAAAGCTCTGGCATATGTCCATCCCCTCAACTAATAATTATAGCTAGAAAGATGACATTTTTATTCTATAGCCTCAAGCAGCACGCTTTGCTGACGTCAAATCTTGTCATTACAAACATGCACCTTAGCGCTTAAGACTCCAAAAATGGGGCGGCCGAGATGGCCGTCCCCTCCCCATTATCGATCTATCTGACAAAGGGACAGTCCCTTTGTCACATCCTGCCCTACTTTCGACAGCCCTCTTTCCAGGCCTCGGCCGCAACTTTCCAGCGGAAGCGCAAGTCGCGCTCGCGGTCGATGAACATGATGGCAAACGCGACAAACAGCAGCACGCTCGCCACGGCGATGGCGTGCAGGCCCATCCGCTCAATACACCAGTTGCCCAGCACGGCGCCAAACACAAAGGTAAAGATCACGCCAAAGTACAGCAGGCCGTTTTCCAAAAAGCCGCGCTTGTGGGTGATGATGTAGTCGTCCACGTTTTGCAGCGCATTGCGCAGGTTGCCGATGCACATGGTCGTGGCAATGCCGTGTCCGTGAATCTTGCGGAAGCTCTCAACCTGCATGCCGCAGGCAAACGACGTGAGACAGTTGGCGAGAAGGTTGTAACCGCCACCGGGGATAAAGCTCACGCCCAGCAAGATGACGGCTTCAAAGAACACCGTCACCTGGCGCCAGTGAATCACGCTGCCAAACCGCTCGTGCACCAGGTCGGCAAGCATAATGCCCACGGCAAACGACACCACGGGGAAGAAGTAGCGTCCCGCGAGCGCCCAGTTGCCCTCCGAGATACTCACGCCCACCAGCAAGATGTTGCCCGTCTGCGCGTTGGCGAAAACATGGTCGCGGCCCACGTACGAATACACATCCATAAAGCCACCGGCGAGTGCCAGGATAATGCCCAGTTCGATGGACTCCGATATCTGTTTGGCACGCTGCATCGTCGCGCGTCCTCCTTGTTGACGACCCTCTCGTGCGTTGGCGGACACATAGCCGCCGTTCATACTGTAACCCATTGACAACATGGCATGCGCGCGAGACGGCCCCTTCAGCGCAGGGATACACGGTCTGGAAACAAACGGCGGGCACGGCGCCATCACCCGACACCTCATGTACTCCACCAGTCTTTTTAGCCCCGTCCCAAAAAGACTGGTTACAATTACGTGCAGCACACAGACACCGGGAGGGATCGTGGCAAAAAAGCCTCAGCACGCTCAGAACAACCAGCGCGGCCAACAGGGCAAGCAAGGCCATCAGCAAAAGCAGGACGGCAAAACCAAGGCCGCGCGCGACGCCCACGCCAAGCATTCCAAGGCCGCACCCGCCCGCCCCTGGCGCCCGGGCCGTGACAAGTTCCTCCCCGTCAGCCGTGCCGACATGGATGCGCGCGGTTGGGACCAATGCGACTTCGTCTACATCTGCGGCGACGCCTACGTGGATCATCCCAGCTTTGGCATGGCTATCATCAGCCGTGTGCTCGATGCGCACGGCTACAAGGTGGGCATCATCTGCCAGCCCGACTGGACCGACCCCGCCAGCATTACCGTGCTCGGCGAGCCGCGCCTGGGCTTTCTGGTCAGCGCCGGCAACATGGACTCCATGGTCAACCATTATTCGGTGACCAAGCACCGTCGTCACACCGACGCCTATACCCCCGGCGGTGAGGAGGGGCGCCGTCCTAATCGAGCCGTCACGGTCTATGGCAATCTCATCCGCCAGACGTTCAAAGACGCGCCCATCATCATCGGCGGCATCGAGGCGAGCCTGCGCCGTCTGGCACACTACGACTACTGGCAGGACAAGCTCAAGCGCTCGGTGTTGCTCGATTCGGGCGCCGATATCCTCATCTACGGCATGGGCGAGCACGCGATCGTCGAGATCGCCGACGCGCTCGACGCCGGGCTGCCCGTCGACCAGATCACCTACATCAACGGCACCGTCTACCGCACGGGCTCGCTCGACGAGGTCTACGACTACGACCTGCTGCCCAGTTGGGACGACCTTTCGTCCGACAAGCTCAACTACGCACGCAGCTTTAATGTGCAGCAGCAGAATATGGACCCCATCACCGGCCATCGCCTGGTAGAGCCCTACCCCAACAGCGTCTATGTGGTGCAGAACCCGCCGTCGGCGACGCTCACCACCGATGAGATGGACGAGGTGGCCGAGCTCCCCTACGCACGCGATTGGCATCCCGACTACGACGCGGCAGGCGGCGTGCCGGCCTTTGCCGAGATCAAGTTTTCCATTAGCTCCAACCGCGGCTGTTTTGGCGAGTGTTCGTTTTGCGCCCTCACCTTCCACCAGGGCCGCGTGCTGCAGATGCGCAGCCACGACTCGATCATGCGCGAGGCCGAGCTGCTCACGCACGACCCGGAGTTTAAGGGCTACATCAACGACGTGGGTGGACCGACGGCCAACTTTAGCCGTCCCGCCTGCGACAAACAGCTCAAGCACGGCGTGTGCAAGAACAAGCGCTGCCTGAGGCCGAGTGTGTGCAAGAACATGGTGGTCGACGAGAGCGGCTACACGCAGCTGTTGCGCGACCTGCGCCAGCTGCCGGGCGTCAAGAAGGTCTTCGTCCGCAGCGGCATCCGCTTTGACTACACCATGGCCGATGCCTCGGACGAGTTTTTGCGTGAGCTGCTCGAGCACCATGTCTCGGGCCAGCTACGCGTAGCGCCCGAGCACGTGAGCGACGCGGTGCTGTCCGTAATGGGCAAGCCGAGCCGCGCCGTCTACGACGCGTTCTGCCGCAAATTTGAGCGCCTGAACCGCGAGTACGGACTCAAGCAGTATGTGGTGCCGTATCTGATCTCGAGCCATCCCGGCTCGACGATGAAGGAAGCCGTGGACCTGGCCGAGGCCGTACGCGACATGGGTTATATGCCCGAGCAGGTGCAGGACTTCTACCCCACACCGTCCACCATGTCGACCTGCATGTACTACACCGGCGTGGACCCACGTACCATGCAGCCGATCTACGTGGCGCGTGACCCGCACGAGAAGGCCATGCAGCGTGCGCTCATCCAGTATCGCAAACCCGAGAACTACAAGCTGGTACGCGAGGCGCTGGAAAAGGCCGGCCGCCGCGATCTGATTGGCTACACCAAGCATTGTCTGATCCGCCCCGTGCCGCCGCGCCCGGGCGAGACGACTGCTGGCGGTGGGCATGGCACCGGCAAGAAGGGCGGCAAGGCCCACGGTGGTGCTGGCAGCAAGGGGCCTAAAGGCAGCAAGGGGCACGGCGGCATGTCGCGCGCGCAAAACACTGCCGGGCGCAACCGTGCAGCGCAGGGACGCCAGGGCGCCAACGGAGGCGGGCGTCGCAACTAGGGCAGCGGTGCGCTCGCTGCGTCCATCCCACACGCGTGGCGCAGCGAGCGCATTGCCTCAACGAGGATGGCGCCGGCGATAGCGATCGTAATTGCCACATCGAGCGGCGTGTTCACAAACCAGAGCAACGTCATGAGATACGACCCGGCATTAAAGACAAAGTGCAGCAGGATCGTGTAGCGGAGCTTTCCGGTGGTCACGAGCACCCAGCCAAAGATGAGGCCGGCGGCACCTGCATAGCAGCCCTGCACCCAGTTCATGTGCATAAAACCGAAGATCGCCGCCTGCAACACGACCGCCGCGGCGATACCCCAGGTACTCGGGGCCGCCCAGGGCACCATGGCGCCGTCTTGTGCCCGCGTGCGACGCAGGCGCTTCCAAAGTGGGCGGCACTGCGGGTTAAACGCTCGGAGCGAAAACTCAAAAATAATGCCGCGCACCAGCAGCTCTTCACAAAATGGGGCACCGAGCACCGTAGTCAGGACGGCAAGAAGGTTGGTATCGCCCATGCCTGTTTCCTCGACGAGCTCGCTATAGTCTGCCGCAACCTCGGGCAGCAGCGACAGCACGCCATCGCATAGGTAGTTAATGGCCACCTGCATGGATAGGCCGATCACAACAACGCATGCGATGCGCTTCCATGCAGCATTTGTTCCCCCGCCGAGCGGGCGCTCGCTTTGCCAGCGAGCCATAAACGAGCGCGGCCATAAATAACGCCACCACAGCAGCGCCATCAAAAACGACGCCGTCTGCGTGGCAGCCTGAAGCAATTGAATGTCGAGGTCGTCGATTGAAAAACCCATGAACACCGATGCGACGCCAAGGGCGGAAAACAGAACCACGCTCAGGGCAATATCGGCAGCAACGACGCCAAAACAGGCAAGCGCCCAAATCAGCGCATTGAGCATGCCAACCTCCTCCCGGCAGGTAGTCATTTAAGAACGTCCATTACAGTCGAAATTGTCAGCCCGGGACCGTCTCGGGCTACGATTGAGGCGCGCCCAGAACGGGCCGCCGACCGGGCGCCCGCGCACGGCCGAACGTCCCTGCC
>CAKUHA010000008.1 GCA_934655755.1 uncultured Collinsella sp. | reverse complement strand
ATGCAGATGGCCAAGATTTCTGCGGCGGTTAGGCGCCACAGCGAGGCGGGCGGCCTGTATATCACGGTGCTCACCGACCCCACGACCGGCGGCGTGACCGCGAGCTTTGCCATGGAGGGCGACATTATCCTGGCCGAACCAGATGCGCTGACGGCATTTGCCGGCCCGCGCGTGATTGAGCAGAACATGCACAAGCGTCTGCCCAAGGGATTCCAGCGCTCCGAGTTTTTGCTGGAGCACGGCTTTTGCGATGCCGTTGTTCCGCGTGGCGAGATTGCGCTCACGGTAGGCGAGCTGCTGGCGCTGCACGAAGGACGCGCGCCTGGCCTGGGCGCGCCGCACGAGATCGTGCATTCGGGGCGTCGAGGCAAAAAGCTGGGACATTTGTTCAAGCGCTCGGCCGCGCCAAAAACCGCACTCGAGATTGTCAAACAGACACGGTCGGCAGACCGTGCCACGGCGGGCGAGATGATCTCGTTGGGCCTGGATGGATTCGTGGAGCTGCACGGCGACCGCTACTTTGGCGACGACGCCGCCGTGGTGGCTGGCATTGGCTGGAAAGACGGACGCCCCGTAACGGTCATCGCCATCGAGCGCGGCACCACGACCAAAGAGCGCATGCGCCGCAACTTTGGGATGGCGCATCCCGAGGGCTACCGCAAGGCACGCCGCCTGATGCGCCAGGCCGAGAAATTTGGTCGACCGGTTCTGTGTCTGGTCGATACTTCGGGCGCGTTTTGCGGCATCGGTGCCGAGGAGCGCGGTCAGGGTGAGGCGATTGCCCAGAATCTTATGGAGATGAGCGGCCTTAAGACGCCGATCGTTTCGGTGGTGACGGGCGAGGGCGGCTCCGGCGGCGCGCTGGCGCTGTCCGTGGCTGACCGCATCCTCATGCTCTCGACCTCGGCCTATTCGGTCGTAAGCCCCGAGGCCTGCGCGTCGATCCTATGGAAGGACACCGAGCGCGCGGATGAGGCCGCCGAGGCACTGAAGCTTACGGCCCCCGACCTGCTGGCACTCGGCATTATCGACGGCATCGTCGACGATAGGGACCTGTCGCATGAGGAGATTGCCGACGCCGTGATGTCCTCGGCATTTGCGGCCTTCGATACGATTGGGCAGCTCGACGATGCGACCCTCACAAACCTCCGCTACGAAAAGTACCGCGCAATCGGTCACTACCACACTGTGTGACAAAGGGACTTTTCCGTATGTCGCATGGGGAAAGGTACCTTATGTCACAAGTTTCTCAATCGGCCTTGGCGGCGGCAAAGGCAAACGCCATGGCCGTGGTGGACTATCTGTCCAAAAGCATGATGTCGGCGCTGCCGTTTATTGTTTGCGCGGCGCTGTTCCGTACCGTTGCCGTCATTATGGGCGAAGGAATGCTGGGCCTGTGGTCTGCCGATTCCGAAATCTATCGCCTGTTCTACAGTTGGCTCTATAACGCCGGCTACTACTTTTTGCCCATTTATCTTGGCTGGGCCGCCGCTCGCCAGCTCGGTTGCTCGGAGCAGCTGGGCATGATGTTGGGCGGTGTATTGATTGCGCCCGATTTGCTCAAGCTTGTCGATGCCGTATCGACAACGGGAGCATCGATGACTTCCGTGTACGGGCTGCTCCCCGCGCCGGTCAACGATTACACGACGTCTGTTATCCCGGTTCTCATCTCGGTGCCCGTGCTATGGCGAGTGGAGTGTTTCTTTAAGCGCGTTATCTCCAAGGCCGTGGCGTTTTCATTTGTTCCGTTTGCGACCATGCTCGTCATGGTTCCGGTATCCCTGTGTATCACGGCACCGGCGGGCAGCTATCTGGGAATGTTGCTGGGCCAGCTTATGTTTATGCTTGGCAATTCCGGTGGCATCGTGTCGCTGCTCACGCTCATGGGGCTCGCCGCGGGCTGGGAGTTCCTTAAGATCGCGGGCGTCAGCAACGTTGTTCTATCGCTCGCCTATGCGCAGTTCATGAGTGTGGGAACGGATTCGTGCATCCTGATCGCCGCGACGATGGCAACGTTCGCCGTTTGGGGCATGCCCTTTGGTGCCGCGCTCCGCGTTGCGGATAAGGACGAGAAGGCGCTCATGCTGGGCTATTCAATCTCGGGCGTGCTTGGCGGCGTGAGCGAGCCGGCGCTGTACGGTTGCGGCTTTAAATATGGCAGGTGCCTGACGTGCATGGCCATTGGCGGTGCCGTTGGAGGCCTTGTCGCGGCCGTGGGTCACGTTACGGCCTATACCATCGGTATGACGAATGTCCTCATGGTCATTGGCTTTGCCACGGGCGGCATCTCAAACCTGCTGTGGTGCTGTGCTGCCGGCGGTGTGGCATTTGCGGTGTCTGCGGCGCTGAGCTACTGCTTTGGTGTGGTGCCGACGAAGGAGCGGGCGACGGAGGACGGAACCATTTCGCCCGAAACCTCAAAGAACGTGGCCGAAGCAAGCGCATAAATCGACGCGATAAAGGGACAGTCCCGCGTTTCGCATTTCAAGGCTGCAGCCCCTGTGGGTTGCAGCCTTTTTTGTATCTGGAGGACAAAGTGGCTACACTACAATCCGATCAAGCAATAGATATATAAGTAGTGCCGTGGGGGCGGATGTAGATGGTCGAGTGGATTGTTAAGCGCGCGCAGGGCGATCGTGCACGCGTGGGTACGTTGACGGGCATGGTGTGTATCGTTGCCAATGTGGCACTTTGTGCCGCGAAGGGTGTCATCGGCGTGGTTTCGGGATCGGTTTCGATCGTGGCGGACGCCATGAACAACCTGTCCGATGCCAGCTCGAACATCGTGAGCGTGCTGGGCTTTAAGCTGGCGAGCAGGCCGGCCGACCCCGAGCATCCTTACGGCCATGGCCGCTACGAATATCTCTCGGGCCTGGTCGTGGCGGCGCTCGTGCTGCTGATTGGCCTCGAACTGGTGAAGTCCTCGTTAGCGCGCATCGTCCACCCCGAGCCTGTCGAGTTCTCGCTTGCCCTGGTGGCGGTCCTGGTGCTGTCGATGGTCGTTAAGCTGTGGATGGCGGCGCTCAACCAAAAGCTGGGCGATCGTATTGAGTCCGAGACGCTGCATGCGACCGCCCAGGACTCCAAGAACGATGTCCTTGCCACGGGTGCTGTGCTGGCATGCGCAATTGTTTCGCAGGTGACGGGCATCAATCTCGATGCTTGGGTCGGACTCGCCGTCGGCGCCTATATCGGCTGGAGCGGTTTTGAGCTCATCCAGGATACGGTGAGCCCGCTTTTGGGGCAGGCGCCCGACCCCAAGCTGGTCGAGCATATTCGCAGCAAGATCATGAGCTACCCCGGTGTTTTGGGCGTTCATGACCTCATGGTTCACGATTACGGTCCGGGCAGGAAGTTCGCAAGCGCCCACGCTGAGATGGCGGCCGAGGCCGATCCGTTGGAGAGCCATGACACGCTCGACAACATTGAGCAGGCATTCAGGAACGAAGACGGCATGATCGTCACGCTCCATTACGACCCCATCGTGACCGACGACCCCAAAGTGGCGAGCATGCGCCTACGCATCAACGCCATGGCTCAACAGATCGATAACCGCCTCTCGATCCACGACCTGCGCTGTGTCCCGGGTCCTACGCACACCAACGTGATCTTTGACTGCGTGCGTCCCTCGGATTTGCAAATGAGCGCCGAAGATCTAAAGCGAACACTGGCAAAACAGGTCGAATCCGAATACCCCAAGTCATTCGCAAAGATCACGATCGACGAAGACTACGTAGGCCATACTCACGAATAGGGTGACATCGCTCAGGCTATTGATGCAGAAGGGGAGAGTATGAAGAGGCTATATCTACTGCGCCACGGTCAGACGGAATTCAACGTTAAAAAACTCGTCCAGGGCCGCTGCGACTCACCGCTCACCGACTTAGGCCGTCAGCAAGCCGGAATGGCAGCCGCATGGCTCAAAGCCCACAACGTTGTACCGGACAAAGTGGTCTCGTCTCCCTTAGGCCGAGCCATGGACACAGCAAGCCTCGTCGCAACCGAACTCCTCGGCCCGGACGCCGCCGTCGAGCCCTGCGAAGGAATCATCGAACGCGGCTACGGCACCTTCGAAGAAGGCCCCCACGACGCCCTACCCACCGACGTCTGGGATCCGGGCGAGGACCTAGTCCCCTTTGGAGGAGAGGGAAGCCAAGCCCTGCAAGAACGCATGGTAGAAACCCTCACCAATCTCATAAGCGCCGAGAACGTCGAAACCCTACTAGCAGTAAGCCACGGCAGCGCCAGCCGCCAATTCATCAAAGCCACCGCCCCAGCAGACTTCAAACTCCCAACCAAACTCCCCAACTGCGCCATCATGATTTTCGATTTCGCTGAGGAAGAGCCAGGAGAAGAGGGTAAGCCGCTCCAATGCAAGTTCACCTTGCAGCAAATAGTGGACCCCCAACAAAGTAATTAGCTGAGCGAGCAGAGTTAAGCAGACATCAACGTGGCGTTCCCAGTGTGCGGCGGAGGGGCGGGCCTGAGACATATTAAGGTTGTCGCGAGTTCCGCACGAACAGGAGAGCACTTAATGTGCTCTCCGTCGTGAGCAGGACTGTAGAGCAGCAACCTTAATATGTCTCAGGCCCGCCCCTCCGCCGCACACTGGGAACGTGTCACGCACTTTACCTGCGTAAACAATGTGAGTGAAATATGAATCTCGATGGATACGCCCGCAGCCGTGTATACTAAACAGCTGTGTGAAACCAGGGGAGTATTCTGGCTGGACAAAATGCCTGCTTAATAGGGTTGTCAGGTAGTTCGGACGCAATACAAGGCTGGGGAGCACGTCGTGTAAGTAGTGGTCCTCTAGGGGCGTACGCTCGGTGGTGTACGCATTGTCCCAAGACCACGCGAGAGTTGGGATCATATCTTGATCAGCATGATTCTCGGCCGCAAGATTGGCATGACCCAGGTTTGGGACGAGAACGACAACGTCGTCCCCGTCACGGTCATCCAGGCTGGCCCCTGCGCTGTCTCGCAGGTTAAAACTCAGGCAACCGACGGCTATGACGCCGTCCAGATCGGTTTCGGCGACATCAAGGCCAAGAACGTGAACAAGCCCATGGCTGGTCACTTCGCTAAGGCTGGCGTCGAGCCTGTCCGCTTCCTTCGTGAGGTCCGCGTCGAGAACGGCGAGGAGCACAAGGTCGGCGAGGTCGTCACCGTCGCTGATTTCGCTGATGTCGAGAAGGTCGACGTCATCGGTACCTCCAAGGGTAAGGGCTTCCAGGGTCGCATCAAGCGCTGGGGTCAGCGCCGCGGTCCTATGACGCATGGTTCTCACTTCCAGCGTCACCCCGGTTCTATCGGTCAGTGCGCCTATCCTGCGCGCGTCCTCAAGGGCGTCAAGATGGCCGGTCACATGGGTAACGAGCGCGTTACCGTCAAGAACCTTTCCGTTGTCCGCATCGATGCCGAGCAGAACCTCATCTTGGTCAAGGGCGCTGTCCCGGGTGCCAAGAATGGTCTCGTCGCCATCCGTATGGCCTAAGGGCCCAGCCCATTTAGCCCAGCGTCATACCAAGGAGAACACTTAAATGGCAAAGTTTGAAGTAAAGAACAGCGAGGGCAAGAAGGTCGCCGAGGCCGAGCTCGCCGCTGAGGTGTACGGCATCGAGCCGAACATCCACGTTATGCACCACATCGTCAAGTGCCAGATGGCCTCTTGGCGTCAGGGCACCCAGTCTGCTAAGGGTCGCTCTGAGGTTTCCGGTGGCGGCAAGAAGCCTTGGCGTCAGAAGGGCACCGGCCGTGCCCGCCAGGGTTCCATCCGTGCTGCCCAGTGGCGTCACGGTGGCGTTGTCTTCGCCCCCAAGCCCCGTTCCTACGCTAAGCGTATGAACAACAAGGAGGTCAAGCTGGCTATGCGCTCCGCGCTGTCCGCCAAGCTGGCCGATGGCGAGCTCGTGCTCGTCGACGACTACGGCTTCGAGAAGCCTTCCACCAAGGCTGCCGTCGCCATGCTCAAGGCTCTCGGCCTTGAGGGCAAGCGTCTGACCATCATCGTTCGCGATGAGGACGTCAACGCCTACCTGTCGTTCCGCAACATTCCCAAGACGTTCATCATCACCGCCGACGAGGCCAACACCTACGATCTCGTCAACAACAACGCTGTGCTGATGCCCGCCGACATCGCCGCTCACTTCGGGGAGGTGCTTGCATAAATGACCGCCCACGAGATCATCATCCGTCCGATCGTGTCCGAGCGTTCCTTCTCCGGCATGGAGCTGAACAAGTACACGTTCGAGGTCGCCAAGGATGCTAACAAGTATCAGATCAAGGACGCTGTCGAGGAGATCTTCGGCGTCAAGGTCGTTCGCGTGAACACCCTGACGGTCAAGCCCAAGACCAAGCGCGTGCGCTATGTCGCCGGCAAGACCCGTTCTTGGAAGAAGGCCATCGTCACGCTGGCCGAGGGCGACACCATCGAGGTCTTTGGCAACCAGGCCTAAGACTCGCTGCTGTTGAGTGAGCTCATGCCTCCCAAATAGGGGAGGCGAGAGCTCAAGGTTTTGGGCGTATAAAATGGACACGCCCGGAACCGTGTATACGTCCGGTGTCATCGCACCCGAGGCAGAACCTCGAATCCCTGTCTGCGATGGCTAACGGATTCCTATTGAAAGGGATTGTAATGGCTGTAAAGCACCTTAAGCCGACCTCCGCTGGTAGGCGTTGGCAGACGATCTCCGATTTCTCCGAGATCACCTGCACCAAGCCCGAGAAGTCTCTTCTCGAGCCCCTGCCCAAGAAGGCCGGTCGTAACAACAACGGCCGCATCACCACCCGCCACCAGGGCGGCGGCGTGAAGCGTCGTTACCGCGTGATCGACTTCAAGCGCAACAAGGACGGCGTGCCCGCCAAGGTTGCCACGATCGAGTACGATCCGAACCGTTCCGCTCGCATCGCTCTGCTGCACTATGCTGACGGTGAGAAGCGCTACATCCTGGCCCCCAAGGGCCTCGAGGTCGGTCAGACCATCATGTCCGGTTCTGACGCCGACATCAAGCCGGGCAACGCTCTGCCCCTCGCCGACATCCCCGTCGGTACGCTCATCCACGCCGTCGAGTTCCAGCCGGGCAAGGGCGCCGCTATCGCCCGTTCCGCCGGTAACTCCTGCCAGCTGATGGGTAAGGAGGGCAAGTACGCCATCGTCCGTATGCCTTCCTCCGAGATGCGCCGCATCCTCGTTACCTGCCGCGCCACCGTCGGTGAGGTCGGCAACGCCGATCACGCCAACATCGTCATCGGCAAGGCCGGCCGTAAGCGTCACATGAACGTGCGCCCGACCGTCCGCGGTACCGTCATGAACCCTGTCGACCACCCGCACGGCGGTGGCGAGGGCAAGAACCACACCTCTGGTCGTCCCTCTGTTACCCCCTGGGGTAAGCCGACGAAGGGCCTTCGTACGCGCAAGAAGAAGAAGGTCTCGAACCAGCACATCATTCGTCGCCGTAAGAAGTAATTTCGGATACCGAGTTTTAGGAGAAAGCACTTATGAGCAGAAGTCTCAAAAAGGGCCCGTTCGTGGAGACTCGCCTTCTCTCGCGTATCACCGCGATGAACGAGGCTGGCAAGAAGGACGTCGTGAAGACCTGGTCCCGCGCGTCCACCATCTTCCCCGAGATGGTTGGTCACACCATCGCCGTCCACGACGGCCGCAAGCATGTGCCCGTGTATGTTACCGAGTCCATGGTTGGTCACAAGCTCGGCGAGTTCGCGCCGACTCGTACGTTCCGTGGCCACAAGGCCAAATAGGGGGTTAACCGTAAATGGCAACTAAGTCTATTGAAACTGAGGCCACCGAGGTTCGCGCCGTCGCTAAGTACGTGCGTGTTTCCCCCAGCAAGGCCCGCCTGGTGGTCGATCTGATCCGCCGCAAGCCTGTCGCTCAGGCCTTCGACATCCTCCACTTCTGCGACCGCGCCGTCGCCGTGGATGTCGAGAAGGTTCTCCGTTCTGCCGTTGCGAACGCCGAGAACAACAACGGTCTGCGTGCCGACAACCTGGTTGTCGCCGCTGCCTATGTTGACGAGGGTCCGACGCTTAAGCGCATCCGTCCCCGCGCCAAGGGTTCCGCTTCTCGCATTCTGAAGCGTACTTCCCACATCACCGTCGTCGTTGCTCCTCGAAAGGAGGCGTAAAGCTGTATGGGTCAGAAAGTCTACCCCACCGGCTTCCGTCTTGGCATCACCGAGAACTGGCGCTCCCGCTGGTTCGCAGAGAAGGATTACGCTAAGACCCTCGGTAACGATCTCGAGATCCGCAAGTACCTCGAGAAGCGTCTTTCCCGCGCAGCTGTCTCCCGCGTCGAGATCGAGCGCGCTGGCGACAAGGTGAAGGTCATCATCCTCACCGCTCGCCCCGGCGTTGTCATCGGTAAGAAGGGTGCCGAGATCGATACCCTCCGCACCGAGCTCGAGAAGGTCGCTGGCGTCTCCAAGGGCCAGCTCTCCGTCGACGTTGTCGAGATCAAGCGCCCCGAGCTCGACGCCAACCTCGTTGCTCAGTCCATCGCCGAGCAGCTCGAGGGCCGCGTTGCCTTCCGTCGCGCTATGCGCAAGGCTGTCCAGTCCGCCCGCAAGGCCGGCGCTAAGGGCATCCGTATCCAGTGCTCCGGTCGTCTCGGCGGTGCCGAGATGGGCCGTCGTGAGTGGTACCGTGAGGGTCGCGTGCCTCTGCACACCCTCCGTGCCAAGATCGACTACGGCACGGCTGTCGCCAGCACCACCATGGGCGCTTGCGGCGTGAAGGTCTGGATCTACCTGGGCGAGAAGCTCCCGGGCCAGCCTGTTCCCAACCCTGCACTCGAGGGCTCTTCCCGTCCTCGTCGTCGTAACTCCGAGAGGAGGGGTCAGTAGTGCTTGCCCCTAAGCGTATTCTTCACCGCAAGGTGCAGCGTGGCTCCATGAAGGGCCAGGCCAAGGGTAATACCGAGCTGCATTTCGGCGAGTTTGGTATCCAGGCTCTCGAGGCCCATTGGATCACCAACCGTCAGATCGAGGCCGCTCGTATTGCCATGACCCGCTACATGAAGCGTGGCGGTCGTGTGTACATCACGATCTTCCCCGACAAGCCCATCACCAAGAAGCCTGCCGAGACTCGCATGGGTTCTGGTAAGGGTAACCCCGAGGAGTGGGTGGCCGTCGTCAAGCCCGGCCGCATCATGTTCGAGGTCAAGGGCGTGCCCGAGGAGGTCGCTCGCGAGGCTCTGCGTCTTGCACAGCACAAGCTTCCCATCAAGACCAAGATTGTTGCTGCTAAGAACGCTGAGCAGCGCATCGAGAAGGAGATGGCTGAGGAGGCCGCTCTCGAGGCCAAGTGGGCTGCTGAGGACGCCGCCGCCGCCAAGGAGGAGAACTAATGAAGCCCGCAGAGATTCGTGAGCTCTCGGACGCTCAGCTCGTTGAGAAGCTGAAGGAAATGCGCGCCGAGCTCTTTAACCTTCGTTTCCAGATGGCCACCAGCCAGCTGGACAACACCGCTCGCGTCAACACCGTGAAGAAGGACATCGCTCGCGTCCTCACGGAGCAGCGCGCCCGCGAGATTGCAGCGGAGAAGTCCGCTGTCGCCGAGTAGGACCTAAGGAGAGAACATGACTGATTCGCGTAACACGCGTAAGGTCCGTACGGGTGTCGTTACCTCCGTCTCCGGTGCCAAGACCATCGTCGTCACCATCACCGAGCGCAAGCGTCACCCCAAGTACGGCAAGATGATGACCAGCTCCAAGAAGCTGCACGCTCACGACGAGGAGTGCACGGCTGGCGTGGGCGACACCGTCCGCGTTATGGAGACCCGTCCTATGTCCAAGATGAAGCGTTGGCGCCTCATCGAGGTCGTCGAGCGCGCTAAATAAGCAGTCGCTCTTACGACTTGTACGTTTCCGAAGATGTGCGTATGCCTGGCTTGCATACCACGGGCCGCGTAAAGGCTGCGCACCTCTCTTCGGTTCTTAGTTCGGAGGAACATCTACCATGATTCAGATGCAAACCATGCTGAACGTCGCCGACAACTCCGGCGCTCGCAAGATTCGCTGCATCAAGGTGCTTGGCGGTTCCAAGCGTCGTTATGCAGGCATCGGCGATGTGTTCATCGGTGCTGTCCAGGAGGCTACCCCTGGCGCCAACGTCAAGAAGAAGGACGTTGTCCGTTGCGTCGTCGTTCGCACCGTTAAGGAGATCCGCCGCAAGGATGGCTCCTACATTCGCTTTGACGAGAACGCTTGCGTTGTCGTCAACAACGATGGTTCGCCCGTCGGCACCCGTATCTTCGGGCCCGTCGCTCGCGAGCTTCGTGACAAGAAGTACATGAAGATCGTCTCGCTCGCTCCCGAGACCCTGTAGTTAGGGGAGATATATGTATATCAAGAAGGGCGATAAGGTCCAGGTTCTCTCTGGTAAGGATCGCGGCAAGCAGGGCGTTATCCTGCGTGCTCTCCCCGCCGAGAACAAGGTCGTTGTCGAGGGCGTTTCGGTCGTCAAGAAGGCCGTCAAGCCCAACGCTGCCAACCAGCAGGGCGGCATCGTTTCGCAGGAGGCTCCCATCGACGCCTCCAACGTCAATCTCGTTTGCCCCGAGTGCGGTAAGGTTACCCGCGTCGGTCACGAGAAGGACGGCAAGAACAAGCTGCGCGTCTGCAAGAAGTGCGGCCACAAGTTCTAAGCTGCCCGCAACAACAAGTTGCTAGCAAAGGCCCGGATGCCAACGGCACCCGGGCCTTTTTCTATCCCTACTACTCATTGGGGACAGACTTAAATGAGTGGCCGTTGATTGGCAGTCATTGGGGACAGACTTAAATGAGTGGTCGTTGAGGACGTTCTTAAACGATTAGTCGTTGGGGACAGTCTTCAGCTAAGTTGCGGTGAAATAGGGCCTGATTAGGGGCTCTAGGGGGCTATGCAATCCCTATTTCACCGCAACTTACGTGGGTCTGTGGCAATGCGCGGCAATTAGATGAATGCGGCAGGAAAGGAACGTCCCTATGTGCCGGCATCCGGGGACGTCCCTTTCCTGCCGGCAGTTTGGGACAGTCATTTGGAGTCAGATGATCCGTTTCGAAAGCTCCCTTCTAGGGATCACTTGGTGCGCATTTCTGCGTACTTGAGTGCGTAGGATTGCGTGAACGTGCGTATAAATGCGCTGTTTGCGGTCAAATAATGACCGTTTGGCGGTAATATGCGCAAAAGTACGCATATACACGCGTATTTGTGCGAATATAGGGCTGTTAGAAATGAAGGACTTCCGATGACTCAGGAGGCACATCATGGCAGATTCTAAACAGGCCCCGCTTGACGCCGCGGCAGCCGCAAAGGCAGCGTTTGCTTCGGTTCAGGACAAGCCGTTCCCTAACGACATCTTTACGGCTCCCGAGCTCCGTTGGGCCGTGATCGGCTGCGGCGTTATCGCCAACCAGATGGCTCAGTCCCTCGCTCTTGCCGGCCGCAAGCTCGCTGGCGTTGCCAACCGCACGCTTTCCAAGGCTCAGGCTTTTGCCGAGCAGTATGGCGTCGAGAAGGTGTACGACACGGTCGAGAACCTCTATGCCGATCCGGACATCGACGCCGTCTATATCACCACGCCGCACAACACGCATATCACCTATCTGCGTGCCGCGCTGGCCGCCGGCAAGCACGTGCTCTGCGAGAAGGCCATTACGCTCAACACCGCTGAGCTCGACGAGGCTCGTGCCATCGCCAACGAACACAACGTGGTCCTCATGGATGCCACCACGGTGCTCCATATGCCGCTGTATCAGGAGCTCCGCCGCCGCATGGATGCCGGCGACTTTGGCCACATGAACCTCGCTCAGCTCAACTTTGGTAGCTACAAGGAATACGGCGACCTGACCAACCGCTTCTACAACCGCAACCTTGCCGGCGGTGCCATGCTCGATATCGGCGTGTACGCGCTCTCCGTCATGCGCCTGTTTATGGCCAGCCAGCCCACCGAGGTTGTTTCGCTGGGCAACACCTGCGAGACCGGCGTCGACGTCGCCGGCGGCATCGTCTGCCGTAACGCTGAGCAGCAGCTGGGCGTCGTGAGCCTTACGCTTCACTCCAAGCAGCCCAAGCGTTCGGTCGTCAGCTTCGACAAGTGCTATATCGAGGTCAACGAGTATCCGCGCGCCGATCACGCGACCATCGTGTGGACCGCTGACGGCCACCGTGAGGAGGTCAGCGCTGGCACCGAGGCCTACGCCCTGTGCTACGAGATGGCCGACCTGGAGAAGGCCGTTGCCGGTGACGAGTCGAAGCGCGAGCTTCTGGCCTATGCTTCTGATGTTATGGAGCTTATGACCAAGCTCCGCGCCGATTGGGGAGTCGTGTACCCCGAGGAGGAATAGCCGATGCTTGCGGAAGATAGGCTCAACGCGATCGTGTCGATGGTGCAGCAGGCTGGCTCGGTTACCGTGCCGGAGCTTGCCGAGGCCCTGGGCGTGACGCCGTCCACCATTCGCCGTGATTTGCAAACGCTCGACCGCGCGCACCGCATTGCCAAGGTGCACGGAGGCGCGACGAGTTTGGAGCGCGCTCACGTGACGCGCGATCTGACGATTAGTGAGCGCAGCGACCTCCACAACGACGACAAGGAGCGCATCTGCGCCCGCGCCGCGGCCCTCGTGGAGCCCGATAGCTTCGTGTACATCGATTCGGGCTCGACGACGCTCAAGCTCATCGAGCATCTTCCACACCTTGAAGGTGTCACCTATGTGACCGACTCCGTGCTCCATGCTCAGCATCTCGCCCTGCGTGACATGCGCACCGTGGTGCTGGGCGGCGAGCTCAAGCCCGAGACCGAGGCGCTTGTTGGCCCCGATGCCCTGGCGACTCTGGACCGCTATAACTTTAACTGCGGTTTTTGGGGATCCAACGGCATCGCCGCCGAGCAGGGCTTCACGGCGCCCGATATCGAGGAAGCGCAAGTAAAGCGCATCTCGATGCGTCATACGGCCAAACGCTTCGTAATCTCGGATGCCAGTAAATTTGGCATGGTGGCGCCCGTCAAGTTCGCGGACTTCCGCGATGCGACGATCATTACCGCGGGTGAGGTGCCCGCCAAGTACCAGTCGATGGACAACGTCATCACGGTCTAGCGACAGGGGACAGGTCAAGGCTAAAACCACCACAAAGGTGCCTGTCCCCATCGTGGCGGTTCAACAGAAAAGCGGCAACGTCCACACACGGGCGCTGCCGCTTTTGTTTTCTGACGGTTTGTCTCGATCTGTAACAACAAGACCGTCAAAAGCGGGCCAGATGTTACAGATTAAGATCTTCTGCGACGCGGCTGAGCCATCGCGGTGAAAACCACCACAAAGGTGCCTGTCCCCTTTGTGGTGGTTTTTAGGGCTCCCAGGGGCAGGGGGCTTCGATGTGGATGTGCTCACCGGTTACGGGGTGCGTGAAGGACACGCTGTGGGCGTGAAGCATCAGGCCGCAGGGGCGCGGCGTGCCGTAGAGGTCGTCTCCCACCAGGGGATGACGCTCGCTCGCCAGATGCACGCGGATTTGATGCTTACGGCCGGTGAGCAGCTCGACATCGATATAGGAGCGCGTGGGCAGGCCACGACGGCTCTTAAGACGCTTGAGCACCTTGACGCGCGTCTGGGACGGCTTGCCGCTGGCGCCGACGCGCATTTTGCGGCTGTCGTGGCGGTCGCGCGCGATGGGCTTGTCGATGAGCTTTTCGTTCCAGTCGATCTTGCCCTCGGCGAGCGCCAGGTAGTGCTTTTCGAAAGCGTGGTCGATGACCATCTGGTCAAAGGCGGGCTGCGTCTGCTTGTCGAGCGAGAACAGCACCACGCCGGTGGTGTCGCGGTCCAGGCGGTTGAGCGGTTGCATGTCGGTCGCGGCAAAGCCGTCGCCCATCGCCAGCAGCAGGTCGCTGGCGTAGTCGGTGAGCGTGCGCTCGCCGGTGCCGTCACCGTGGACGATCATGCCGGCGGGCTTGTCGATGGCCATGAGCCAGGCGTCGCAGTAGAGGACTTGAGGTTCTTCGTTCACGTGTAAGCCTTTCGGTTAGCTGATTCCCACAAACATGCAACCCGAGGTCGCCCCGCGCAGGCGGGCGGCGGGCTTGCGGCCGGCCTGTGCTGCCTCGACGGCACGACGGACGCGGGCGACGGCACGGCCCACCTCATCCGTCTCGAGCAGCGTTCCGTCCACCATGAGACGACGCAAGCCAGCATCGAGCAGCTGAGGAACCTGCGGCGTGAGGTCGATGGGGTAGGCATCGTACAGGCGAGAGCGGCCGTGGATGTCGGTGCGGACGGGCATGACCTTTCCGTCGATATTCTTGAGCGAGAGCTTGCGGGCGCGCAGGCGGCAGTTGGCGCAATCGTGGGTGCAGCCGTTGGCGACCTGCAGGATGCAATGCTCACTCGTCATGACGCGGGGGCGGCCAAAGACGGTGATGCCCAGGGCTGCGGGCGCGGCGGCACCGAGCGAGACGATCTCGTCGAGTGTGATCTCGGGCGAGAGCCAAAACGCGCCGGCTCCGCGCTTGGCAAGCGCCTCCATGCAGGGCGTGTTGTGCACGGGCAGGCAGGAGCGAATCTCGGCCGTGGCGCCGGCCTGGGCGGCAACGGCGAGCTCGGAGATATTGCCGACGGCGACGGTGGCCCCGGCACTGATCCAGGGGTCGACACGGGCGTGATCGACGGCGCGACAGACCTCGTCGAGCACGGGCACAATGCCCTGCTCATATGCATCAGCGGGAGAGAGCCCGGCGGCTTCGAGCGCATCGGTGGTCATATAGATGCGTGTGGCACCCTCGGCGCGGGCGGCTTCGGCTGCTTCGAGCGAGGTGACGGTGGCGCAGATCTGCGGCTCATCGCGGTAATGCTCGGGTGCGGGGCGGTCGACATCGGCAGTCGTCGGCAATTCGAGCACCTTCGCGCGCTCCTCGTACGGAGCCAGAATGGCCTCCTCCAGCGCTTTGCAGGCAGCGGCGCGCACCTTGTGCACGGCGGAGAAGCCCATGCCGCAGCCAGCGTCGAGCGAAACGTCAAAGCTCGCGGCCTCAAAGGGCGAGGAGCCCATGCGGCCCACGTGCTCAACCAGGTCTGCTGCCTCGACGGCGCGGGTCTTGGCGGCCTCGACGGTAAAGCCCGTGGCGGTGGCAGTGAGCGCGGGGTTGTCGCAGCAGGTGAGTGTGACGGTAAACGGCTCGCCCAGGCGCGCCGCGACGGACACATCAACAGCCCGGCGGCGTAGCACGTCGCGCTTGAGCGCGGCGCCTGCGGCGTCGATGGCGCGCTGGCTGCGGATTACGCGGACGCGGCAGCCCTCGGGCATGCTGCGGGGCACGCGGCACTCAATGACATCGCCCGCGGCGGCATCCTCGGCAGCAATGGTGGTCAGGAACTGGTCGAACTCGTCATCGTGGCGAAGCTCCAGCAGATCGCCCTTCCCCACGGGTTCAAACAGTTCGATGCGGGCGATGGCGGCGCGGCGGCGACGATCATCGGGCTTGAGGCCGCGCACGTCGCGGTTGGCCAGACGACTGCCCAGCACGGTGCCCACGATCTGGCCGCGGTTGTTGGAACGCTCGTAGCTCATCATCTCGTCGCCCGAGGTACCGTCCTGATAGGCGTGCGTAAAGTCGCGGTTAAAGCAGCGCTTGAGCTGGCGCTGACGGGCGGCTTCCTCGTCCTTGCACACGGTGATCCCGGCTAGCATGTCGTCAATTTCGTGACGGTACACATCGACGATGGAGTACACATAATCGGGCGCCTTCATACGGCCCTCGAGCTTGAGTGATGCGGCGCCGGCGTCATACAGACGGCGGACGAGCTGCGAGGTATTGGTGTCGCGCGGGCACAGCGCGCGCTCGCGACCGGCAGGGGAGAGCGCGCGACCGTTCTCGTCGATCAGCTCGTAGGGCAGGCGGCAGGGCTGAGCGCACATGCCGCGGTTGGCCGAGCGGCCCGCCATGGCAAAGCTCGAAAGCAGGCACAGGCCCGAGTAGCAAAAGCAGATGGCGCCGTGGCTAAAGACCTCGAGGTCGACATCGGGCGCGGCATCGTGAATGGTGGCAATTTCGTCGATGGAGAGCTCGCGCGAGAGGGTCACACGGTCGGCGCCCTGCTCGCGGCACCACACGGTCCCGCGGTCGTCGTGGATGTTTGCCTGGGTCGAGATATGCGTCTCGATGCCGGGCATTGTGCGCTTGACCTCAAAGAACAGGCCCCAGTCCTGGATGATGAAGGCATCGGCACCCAGCGTGGAGCAGCGATGGATAAGCTGCAACGCATCGTCCATCTCGGACTGCTTGATGACGATGTTGACCGTGACGTAGACGCGTGACCCGGCTAGATGTGCGGCACGGCATGCCTGCTCAAAGGCCTCGTCGGTAAAGTTGGTGGCCTTACGGCGGGCGTTAAAGCTGCCCATGCCGCAGTAGATGGCGTCGGCGCCTGCGGCGAGTGCGGCGGCAAAGGGCTCGGGCCCTCCGGCGGGCGCCAAAAGCTCGGGTCTGCGGTTGGTGGTTCGACTGGCGGTTGCGGTCATATCCTGCCTTTCAAAATGCTCAGATACTCGAAAGTATAGTGGGGCCGCCGCAGCGGACGAGCCCTGTGGCCCAAGCAGGACAAAGTCTTCAGCAGCCCTTGCGGTGAGCTTCGCCGTCCGGCCATGCCGTTCAGCGGCCGACAGGCGCCGTTGGGCGATAAAATATTCTCGCATCGTGATAATAATCTTGCATCGACCAAGCAGCTCCCGTAATATCCCAATCAAGCGCGGTGTTCAGACCGAACTGTGCCTCCCGGTGTGAACGCCGCGCTCACGCTCTCTCAACTGATCGTAAGGAGATAACCATGAGCAAAACCGTTGTGTCTTCTGATAACGCACCTGCAGCCATCGGCCCGTATTCCCCCGGTATCCAGACCGGCAACATGGTGTTCCTGTCCGGCCAGCTGGGCATCGACCCCGCAACTGGCAAGATGCCCGAGGGCGTCGAGGCCCAGGCCAAGCAGTCCCTCGCCAACGTCGAGGCCCTGCTGACCGCTGTCGGCGCCACGTTTGCCGATGTTGTCAAGACCACGGTCTACCTGGCCGACATCGCCGACTTCGCTGCCGTGAACGAGATCTACGCCTCCAAGTTCGTGGCTCCGTTCCCCGCGCGCAGCGCCTTCCAGGTTGCCGCCCTTCCGGCCGGCGGTCTGGTCGAGATCGAGGTCGTCGCCGCCCTCTAAGATGTAGGCGAAACCCAGACATGACATGCAAAAAAGAACCCTGCAGCGCGTGCGAGCTGCAGGGTTCTTTTTGTCAAGTGAGGGGGCAAAAATGATCCGCAATCCTTCCGTCGCATGCGGATCAGCGGGCTAGCCCTCCTTGCGGACTTTTTGCAGGTAGCGGTAGACGCTGGGCTCCGAGATGCCCAGCGCGGAGGCGGCGCAGGCCACGGCTCCCTTGAGCATGAACACGCCATTGCCGTTGAGATGGCGAATGACGTCCACGCGGTCGCTCTGACCGAGCGAGGCGACGTCCATCCCGCGGCTTTGGAGCAACTCGGCAATGCTGCGGTCGATGAGCTCCTGCGTGGACTCTGAAAGGCTCTCGACCTCGATAGAGGCGGGTTCCGTGCGCGTCGGCGCTGCGTCGAAGCACGCCATGAGCTGCTGCGCCATGGCGTTGATGGAGCGCACCGTCGAAAGGTCGGTATTGACGCAGAGCATGCCAACGATCTCGTCACCCTCGCGGATAAAGTACGTCGCGGACTCCAACGTCTTGCCGCCGGCGCCGCGTCCTTCGTAGCCCGTGATAAACGGCAGGTCGCGATATTTGGGGTCGTGCATAATCTTGAGCGCCAGATCGGTGGCGGGACCGCCGACCTTGCGGCCGCTTACGATGCCGTTGCGGATATCGACGATGGCATGGTCGATGTCCGAGAAATCGTGCAGCACGATCTCGCTGTTCTTACCGAGAATCTGCTCCAGGAAATCGACCATCGGCAAAAAGCGACGTACGGTCTCGTTCACGGGCAACTCCTTTGGATTCTATCGAGGTGTTCATAACAATTTTTTATCATGGTAACACGCCGTTCAATATCTCGTATATCCGCAGGTATATCACGTAATACAGACGAACGGTAGGATTTTGGCGGTAAACGGTCGACCAAAAGAAAAGTTAGATGTTACTCATAACAGACACGTTTCTGACCTGCGAAAATACTTTATCTGAGCTGAAGAATAGTCTGATAACAAAAAATTATTATTGAGAATAAGAAAAATCTTTAATACGATGTTCAACGAAGGCACAACCTCAACCCCGCACTGCGTCACAATAGAGTGTCAGATGCGAAATAACAACTTCGAGGATTGGTGGTCAAATGGCCCAGGAGACGGTTACGAACGGCACTGAAGCCCTGTTCACTCGTGAAGGCATGCCCCCCGTACAGGAAATGATCCCGTGTGCTCTTCAGCACGTACTGGCATCGTTCGCCGGCATCATTACCCCTGCTGTGATTATGGCCGGTGTGTATGGCTTTAACAGCCAGCAGAGCACTGACATCATTCAGGTCGCCCTTATTCTTTCGGCAATCGACACGGCCCTTCAGGCCTTCGCCCCCTTCCGCCGCATTGGCGGCGGCCTGCCCATCGTCATGGGCGTTTCGTTCGCGTTCCTCCCGGCCCTGCAGGCCATGGGTGCTTCGGGCTTTAGCTTTGGCGCGCTGCTGGGCGGCGAGATCGTCGGCGGTGCCGTCGCAGTTCTCTTTGGTCTGGCTTACAGCAAGATCAAATGGCTGTTCCCGCCCGTCGTGACCGGTACGGTCATCTTCTCCATCGGCGTTTCGCTGTATCCCACGGCCGTCAAGTACATGGCCGGTGGTATGAACACCCCGCTGTGGGGCACCCCGCAGGCCTGGTGCGTCGCTCTGATCACCTTCGCCGTCGTTTTCGCGCTCGCCAACTTTGGCAAGGGCACGCTCAAGCTGGGCTCCGTGTTCTTTGGCATGATCGTCGGCATGATCGTCTCGATCCCCTTTGGCATGATCGACTTCTCTAGCGTTGCTACCGCCCAGGTCTTCGCCCTCCCCAAGCTCATGCCCTATGCGCTCGAGTTTGATCCCGAGGTCTGCATCACCCTCGCCGTTGTGTTCCCCATGGTCGCCATCCAGGTTATCGGCGACGTCTCCGCCGCCTGCCTGGGCTCCATCGACCGTATGCCGACCGAGCGCGAGCTCTCCGGCGCTATCGTGTCCCAGGGCCTCACCTCTATGGTCGGCGGCCTGCTGGGCGGTCTTCCCACCAGCGCCCTTGGCCAGAACGTGGGCATCATCTGCTCCAACAAGGTCGTTAACAAGTGGGTCTTTGTGATCATCGCGGCCGTCTTTGCCATCGCCGGCTTGTTCCCGCAGCTCTCTGCCGTGCTCTCCGCCATCCCGCAGCCCGTCATCGGCGGCGCGACCGTCGGCGTCTTTGGCACCATCACCATGAACGGCGTGCGCATGTTCACCCGCGAGGGCCTCACGCAGCGCACTACCACCATCGTCGGCACCTCCGTCGTCTTTGGCCTGGGTATCTGGATGGCCAGCGGCTGCCTTGCCGGCGAGGGTATGCCCACCTGGGTGTCCACCGTCATCGGCTCCAACGCCGTGACCCCCACCGCCATCATGGCTATCGTACTCAACCTGATCCTTCCGCAGACGCCGGTCGTGGCTCAGCACATCGATGCCGCCAAGGATGCCGCCGTGGATCTGGTCTTGCCCGAGAGCAAGAAGTAACCAATTCGGTGCTATTCGTCGGCGGACGCATCGCCTCGTCCGCCGACGTCATGCGGCGCCAAGCCGCACTTCAAAGGGTTTGTCCCTTTGGTGAAGCGTTGACGGGAGAGGGCCCGTTTCCGGTGTAGGCCGGCGCTTCGCACTCCGCCATGTCAGAGGTGTCAAACCCCGCCTCTGATGTTGAAGGGAGCATTCATGCTTCTGGTCGCTAACGGTTCCGTCTTTACCCGCAATTCTCAGACCCCGTTCATTCCAAACGGTGCGGTCGCCATTGACGGAGATACGATCGTCGAAGTGGGCCCCGAGTGCGAGCTCAAGGCCAAGTATCCGGATGCCGAGTACGTCGACGCCCAGGGCAACCTCATCATGCCCGGACTCATCAACTGCCACACCCACATCTACTCGGGTCTGGCTCGCGGCCTTGCCATTAAGGGCTGCAACCCCACCAACTTCCTGGAGAATCTTGAGCAGCAGTGGTGGAAGATCGACGACAACCTGACGCTCGACGGCACCAAGGCAAGCGCCTATGCCACGATTCTGGATTCCATCCGCGATGGCGTCACCACGATCTTCGATCACCACGCGAGCTTCTGCGAGATCCCGGGCAGCCTCTTTACCATTAAGGACGCCGCGCAGGAGCTGGGCATGCGTTCGTGCCTGTGCTACGAGGTCTCCGATCGCCGCGGCCAGGAAAAATGCGACCAGGCCATTGCCGAGAACGCCGAGTTTGCCCAGTGGGCCGCCAAGGAGCGTCGCGATAACGACAACCACATGATTGCAGCCATGTTTGGCGGTCACGCCACCTTTACGCTGTCGGACGAGACCATGGACAAGATGGCCGAGGCCAACAACGGCCTGACCGGCTTCCATATCCACGTGTGCGAGGGCATGAATGACGTGTGGGACTCCCGTCTCAACCGCGGTGGCATCAGCCCCGTCGAGCGCCTGCTGCAGCACAATCTGCTGGGTCCCGACACCATGCTCGGCCACTGCATCCACGTGACGCCTGCCGAGATGGATATCGTCAAGGAGTCCGGCACCTGGCTCGTCAACAACCCCGAATCCAATATGGGCAACGCCGTGGGCTGCGCTCCCGTGCTCGAGTTCTTCCGCCGCGGCATCCCTGTGTGCATGGGTACCGACGCCTACACCCACGATATGCTCGAGAGCCTCAAGGTCTTCCTGATCATTCAGCGCCACAACGCCGCCATGCCCAACGTGGGCTGGTGCGAGGCCATGACCATGCTGTTCGAGAACAACGCCAAGATGGCGAGCAAGTATTTCGATCGTAAGCTCGGTGTGCTTGAGCCCGGCGCTGCCGCCGACGTCATCGTCATGGACTACAAGCCCTTTACGCCGCTGAGCGAGGAGAACATCGACGGCCACATGCTCTTTGGCATGATGGGCAAAAACTGCCGCACCACCATCATCAACGGCCGCGTCCTGTACAAGGATCGCGAGTTTGTTGGCATTGATGAGGACAAGATCAACGCGTGGACCATGGCTGAGTCCAAGAAGCTCTGGAGCACGCTCAACGATCGCGCCTACTAATTACAAGTAGATTCACGCGCGTCGGATGTTTCGCCGCATCCGACGCGCGTATAGGCGACCTCCGCGGGGTCGCCGGCGCTTGTGCTAGCGCTACACCGTATTTGCGCCCGCCGCGCGGTCTCGCCGGGCGTTACAGAGAGGAGCTCACTATGAGCGACATCATGAGGCCGATCCCGTTTTCGCAGCTGATGAACTGGATCATCGAGGAGCATAAGACCCAGGACGCCATCTTTGGCGTGCGCAAGATGGTCACGACCAACCAGGAGGGTGCGCTTCCCATTTTTGACGAGCGCATCGAGACTCCGTTTGGCCCGGCTGCCGGTCCCAACACGCAGCTGGCCCAGAACATCGTGGCCTCTTATGTGGCCGGTTCTCGCTTCTTTGAGCTCAAGACCGTCCAGGTTATGGACGGCGAGGAGCTCTCCAAGTGCGTCAACAAGCCCTGCATCGTGGCTCAGGACGAGTGCTACAACTGCGAATGGTCGACCGAGCTCGAGGTTCCGCAGGCCTTTGCCGAGTACGTGAAGGCATGGTTTGCCTGCCACCTGATCGCTCGCGAGTACGGTCTGGGCAGCCCGGATGGCTTTGTCTTCAACATGTCCGTGGGTTATGACCTCGAGGGTATTAAGAGCCCCAAGGTCGACGCCTACATCGAGGGCATGAAGGACGCCAGCGGCTCTGACGTCTGGAACGAGTGCCGCGCATGGGCGCTCGCCAATCTGGACAAGTTTGAGCATGTCGACGCCGCGTTTGTCGAGTCCATTCCGGCGCGCGTGTCCAACTCCATCACCGAATCCACGCTGCATGGCTGCCCGCCGGCGGAGATTGAGCGCATTGCGACCTATCTGATCACCGAGAAGGGCCTCAACACCTACATCAAGTGCAACCCCACGCTGCTGGGCTATGAGTTTGCCCGCCAGCGCCTCAACGAGCTGGGCTTTGACTACATCGTCTTCGATGACACGCACTTCCGCGAGGACCTGCAGTGGGCCGACGCCGTGCCCATGTTCGAGCGCCTGATTGCCCTGTGCGCCGAGCGCGGCCTGGAGTTTGGCGTCAAGCTGACCAACACGTTCCCCGTCGACGTGACCAGGAACGAGCTACCTTCCACCGAGATGTACATGTCCGGCCGTTCGCTGTTCTCGCTGACCATCGAGGCTGCTCGCCGCATTACCGAGCAGTTCGATGGCAAGCTGCGCATCAGCTACTCCGGCGGCGCCACGGTCTACAACATCCGCGCCCTGTACGATGCCGGCATTTGGCCCGTCACCCTGGCGACCGACGTGCTCAAGCCCGGTGGCTACGAGCGCTTTAGTCAGATGGCCGGCGAGTTTGGCGATCTGGACGGCAAGCCGTTCGCGGGCGTCTCGCTCGAGGCCGTGACCGCGATCCAGACCGATTCGCTCACCAACCCGCTCTACAAGAAGCCGCTTCGCCCGCTGCCCGACCGCAAGGTCGCCGGCAAGAGCCCGCTCAATGACTGCTTTACTACGCCGTGCCGCACGAGCTGCCCCATCCAGCAGGACATTCCCGCCTATCTGGCGGCTGTTGACGAGGGCCGCTACGAGGACGCGCTTAACATCATCATCGAGCGCAACGCCCTGCCGTTCATCACTGGCACCATCTGCCCGCATCCCTGCGGCCGTGCCTGCGAGCGTGCATTCTACGAGCCCGAGGGCGCCCAGATTCGCGCCAGCAAGCTCAAGGCTGCCCGCGAGGCCATGATCGCCGTGCTGCCCAAGCTGCGCGCCCAGGCCATCGCCAACGACGGCGAGCGCAACGTTGCCGTTATCGGCGGCGGCCCGGCCGGCCTGGCGACGGCGTTCTTCCTGACGCGTGCCGGCGTGCCCGTCACTATCTTCGAGGCCCGCGATTCGCTCGGCGGCGTGGTCCGTCACGTGATCCCCGAGTTCCGCATTGCGAGCGACGATATCTCCCATGATGCCGAGCTCTGCCTGGCCTTTGGCGCCAAGGTGCAGCTCAACGCCCGCGTGGAGTCCATTGACGAGCTCAAGGCCCAGGGCTTTACCGATGTGGTCGTTGCTACCGGTGCCTGGATGCCCGGCTCTGCGGGCTTGGGCGAGGGTGCCGAGCTCGATGTGCTGGAGTTCCTCGAGGCCGCCAAGAAGGGCGATAAGCTCGAGCTGGGCGAGGACGTCGTGGTCATCGGCGCCGGCAACACCGCCATGGACGCCGCGCGCGTGGCTAAGCGCCTGGCTGGTGTGAAGAACGTGCGCCTGGTGTATCGCCGCACCAAGAAACAGATGCCCGCCGACGAGGAAGAGCTCGATCTTGCTCTTGCCGATGGCGTTGAGTTCTGCGAGCTGCTGGCGCCCAAGGCGCTCAACGGCGCCGTGCTGACCTGCGACGTTATGGAGCTTGGCGAGCCGGATGCAAGCGGCCGTCGCAGCCCCGTCGCCACGGGCGAGACCGTCGAGCTGCCCGCCACCACGGTGATCTGCGCCGTGGGCGAGGGCATCGATGCCAGCCTGTACGACGCCGCGGGCGTTGAGCACGACCGTCGCGGTCGCCTTGCCGCCACCTCCACCGGTGTCGACGGCGTCTGGGCTGCCGGTGACTGCCGCCGCGGCCCCGCCACCGTGGTCGAGGCCATTGCCGACGCCGCCGAGGTCGCCCGCGCCATCGCCGGTGTGGACTTTAACAAGTACGCCGACCAGAACGCTCAGGCCGGTCGCGAGGAGACCTGCTACGAGCGCAAGGGGTCGCTGTGCCGCGACAAGCGCAACTGCACCAAGACCCGCTGCCTGGGCTGCGGCTCGGTGTGCGAGGTCTGCTGCGACGTGTGCCCCAACCGCGCCAACGTGGCAATTAAGGTGCCGGGCCTGGCCAAGCATCAGGTGGTACACGTCGACGGCATGTGCAACGAGTGCGGCAACTGCGCCGTGTTCTGCCCCTACCAGGAGGGTCGTCCTTACAAGGACAAGCTCACCCTGTTCTGGAGCGAGCAGGACATGGAGAACTCCGAGAACGAGGGCTTCCTGGCCGTGGACGAGGATCACTTTAAGGTCCGCGTCGCCGGCACGGTCCGCACCGTCTCGGTCGATGCCGTCAACACCGGCCTTCCCGAGGCCGTCCGCCTGACCATCAGGGCCGTGCGCGACAACTATTCGTACCTTCTTAAGAAATAGGCGAGTCTTTTATGGCCAAAGCTATTCAACATAATGTGGCCTACGTCGCCTGCGGAAGCGGTTGTGCTTCCGCAGGCGGCGACGCCCGCTGCAGCGAAGGCTGCATTGGCTGTGGCGCCTGCGTCACTGCCTGCCCCCACGGCGCCATTGCGCTGGTCGATGGCATCGCCCGCGTGGATCGCTCAAAGTGCACGGGCTGTGGCCTGTGCGGCATGGCGTGCCCGCAGCGCGTGATTGCCTTCGTTCCCGGCTATCAGAACATTCTGGTGCGCTGCAACAACACCGATAAGGGCGCCATTGCCCGCAAGATCTGCGACACCAGCTGCATCGGCTGCGGCATGTGCGCCAAGAAGTGCCCCGCTGGTGCTATCCGTATCGAGGACAACTGCGCCCATATCGACGGCACGGATTGCCTGTCGTGCGGCATGTGCGCCGTCGTGTGCCCGCATGGCGCCATCCACGACCGCACTGGCATCGCCGCCGGCGTGTAGAAGGGAATCACCATGGCACAGGAATTCACTTTTACCGTTAACGGCGTGGAGCGCACGACGACGGAAAACAAGCCGCTGCTGCGCTACCTGCGCGACGACCTGAACATCCACTCCGCCAAGGACGGCTGCTCCGAGGGCGCGTGCGGTACCTGCACCATCCACGTGGACGGTGCGGCCGTCAAGGCCTGCGTACTGACCACCGCCCTTGCCGCCGGCCGTAACATCGTGACCGTCGAGGGCCTGCCCCAGGACGTGCGCGAGGCCTTTGTGTACGCGTTTGGCGCCGTGGGCGCCGTGCAGTGCGGCTTTTGCATCCCCGGCATGGTCATGGCGGGTGCGGCGCTCATCGCCGAGGATCCCGAGCCCACCGAGGAGCAGATCAAGTACGCCATCCGCGGCAACGTCTGCCGCTGCACCGGCTACAAAAAGATCATCGAGGGCATTTCGCTGGCCGCTGCGGTGCTCCGCGGCGAAAAGCAGATCGATGAGGACCTGGAGCGCGGCGACGACTACGGCGTGGGCAAGCGCGCCTTCCGTATCGACGTGCGCAAGAAGGTACTCGGTGAGGGAAAGTATCCCGACGACATCGACGAGTACGATCAGCCGGGTCTGACCTATGCCAGCGCCGTGCGCTCCAAGTATCCGCGCGCCCGCGTGCTCTCCATCGACACTTCCAAGGCCGAGGCCCTGCCCGGCGTGGTGGGCATCCTGCGCGCCGAGGACGTGCCGGTCAACCAGGTCGGCCACCTTATCCAGGACTGGGACGTCATGATCGCCCAGGGCGATATCACCCGCTGCGTGGGCGACGCTATCGTGCTGGTGGTTGCCGAGGACGAGGCGACACTCGAGAAGGCCAAGAAGCTCGTGAAGATCGACTACGAGCCGCTGGAGCCCGTGCGCAACATTGTCGAGGCCAGGGCCGAGGACGCCCCGCGCCTGCACGACAGCTTCTTTGCCTTTGGCAATACCGTAGAGCTCAAGGACAACGTGTGCCAGAGCCGTCACGTGACGCGCGGTGATGCCGCCAAGGCGCTGGCCGAGAGCGCGTTTACCGTGACGCAGCGCTTTACCACGCCCTTTACCGAGCATGCCTTCTTGGAGCCCGAGTGCGCCGTGGCCTTCCCATATAAGAATGGCGTCAAGGTGCAGTCGACCGACCAGGGTGCCTACGACACGCGCAAAGAGTGCGCCCACATGTTTGGCTGGGACAACGAGCCCGAGCGCGTGGTCGTCGAGACCATGCTCGTGGGCGGTGGCTTTGGCGGCAAGGAGGACGTGTCCGTCCAGCACCTGGCTGCGCTTGCTGCCTATAAGCTCCAGCGTCCTGTAAAGTGCAAGCTCACCCGCGCCGAGTCGCTCGCGTTCCATCCCAAGCGCCACGCCATGGACGGCACCTTTACGCTGGGTTGCGATGCCGAGGGCAACTTTACCGGCCTGGACTGCGAGATCAACTTTGACACCGGTGCCTACGCGTCGCTGTGCGGCCCGGTGCTCGAGCGCGCCTGCACGCATGCCGTCGGCCCCTACAAGTACCAGAACACCGACATCCGCGGTTTTGGCTACTACACCAACAACCCGCCGGCCGGTGCCTTCCGCGGCTTTGGCGTGTGTCAGTCCGAGTTTGCGCTCGAGAGCCTGATCGACCTGCTGGCCGAGAAGGTCGGCCTGGATCCGTGGGAGATTCGCTACCGTAATGCCATCGAGCCGGGCGAGGTTTTGCCCAACGGCCAGATTGCCGACTGCTCCACGGCGCTGAAGGAAACGCTGCTCGAGGTCAAGGATGCCTACTATGCGCATCCCGGCCACGCGGGCATCGCTTGTGCCATGAAGAACGCTGGCGTGGGCGTTGGCCTGCCCGATGCCGGTCGCTGCAAGATTCGCGTCGAAGATGGCCGCGCCGTCGTTTACGCCGCCACGTCCGACATTGGCCAGGGCTGCAACACCGTCTTTTTGCAGGATGTTGCCGAGGCCTGCGGTCTGCCGCTTCGCTGCATTGCCAACGGCGAGTGCTCCACCGAGAACGCGCCTGATTCGGGCACTACGTCTGGCTCTCGCCAGACGGTCGTGACCGGCGAGGCCGTGCGCGGCGCTGCCTTCCTGCTGCGCGATGCCATGTTTGGTGTCGAGGCCGGTAAGTCCGCGCCCACCGCTCCGGTTGCCGCCCATGGCGATGGCGTCAAGATCGAGTACGACGATGGCCGCGCCTATCAGCTGCGTACGCAGGAGCTCGTCGCCGGCCAGGGCATGCATCCTGAGGACCCCGCGACTGTCATCAAGGCGCTCGAGGGCTGCGAGTTTAGCTACGTGTACTTGGAGCCGACCGACAAGCTGGGCGCCGACGTGCCCAACCCCAAGAGCCACATCTGCTACGGCTTTGCCACGCATGTGGTCATCCTGGACGACAACGGTCGCGTGAGCGAGGTCTATGCCGCGCACGATTCGGGCAAGGTGGTCAACCCCATCTCGATTCAGGGTCAGATCGAAGGCGGCGTGCTCATGGGTATGGGCTATGCGCTTACCGAGGACTGGCCGCTCAAGGACTGCGTGCCTCAGGCCAGGTACGGCACGCTCGGACTGTTCCGTGCCCCCGAGATTCCGGATATCCACGCCATCTACGTGGAGAAGGACGAGCTGCTGCCCGTGGCATACGGCGGCAAGGGTATCGGCGAGATCGCAACGATCCCCACGGCGCCCGCCGTGCAGAACGCCTATCGCGCATTTGACGGCAAGCTGCGCCCGGATCTGCCCATGGTGGATACCCCGTACAGCCGCGCCCGCAACCGCGGGTAGGGTAGAGCGTGGACGGCATTGCTGACGGGCCGTCCGCGTTCAACATCAACTGCATAAGCTGCGCCTTTAGCCCCGGTTCCCTTGCGAGCCGGGGCTTTTGCTTTGGAGCGGAAACTGTGTCCCGTTTATCGACCTCGGAACGGGACACGCTTTCCGGTTCGCCCCTCAAGCGGAAACTGCGTCCCAGAATTCCGTCTCAGAACGGGACGCGCTTTCCGCTAGCCGCTTGTTTGGAAAATGCGTCCCAGTTTGAGCGTCTATTCCGGGATGCCGTTTTCGGTTGAGGCCTCAACCGAAAACGGCATCCCACTCTGGGCTTGATTCCGGGACACGCTTTCCGCCAGGCATACCATTCGGAAAGCGTGTCCCAGTTTGGCGGACAGGTGGGCATAAGCTCAGCAGCCTCTACAGGTCCACGTCGTTGAGCCATGTCGGCAGGATGGTCTGGCGGATACCTGCCGTCTGCAGCTTTTTCGCGAGCATGCCTGCCGAGCGGACCTCGTTCATGGTAAAGCGGATGAGCGGATGGCCGTAGAGCGATAGATGTGCCTCGCGCTGGCGTTCGGCAACGAGCGTCTCGGCCGTAGTACGTCCCGCAAGCATGGTCTGGTCGGTGTATTTGACGAGCCCGTCGAGCTCACCCAGTGTGAGCTCCCTGGCTTGACGCTCCAACGCAAAATCCGTTCGCATGCTCTCGGTCGAATCGAAGGGGTCCGTCAGCTCGTATTGGAGCCGGTCGGGCGCAAAGCCCGTCTCGATCATGACGGCTCGAGCGACTGATTCTCCGCCGCTCTCGGCGCGCGTGTCGGCATATTGCAGCGTGGTGAGCGCAGTACGCACCGCGCGACCGTTGCGAGCGCCCGCCCGTTTCTCGACTGCTTCCATCAGCTGCTCTCGCGTTAGGCCGAGCTTTGAGAGCGCCGAATCGGCAATGGGCATGCCATCGGCAAAACCGGTCTGCAGCAGACAATCCGTTACCGTTTGGATGGGCGGCGTTATCGATGGGCCGTTTTGATCCACCGCACTGGCCGGCTCAATCTGGTGGCGCTGAATTCGCGCGCCCGGGCGAGCCGATGGCTTTGTCGCGCTGCAGACATGCGCGACGTTCAGGTGCCGCCACGAGACCTCGAGCCCCAGCAGACGGGCTGCCGAAAACGAGCAGAACGTCCAATCGGGATGCTGCATTGCAAGGGCGCGGACAATCTCGACATGACGTTGCGCCCGGTTGAGCTCCTTCCAGCGCGTCTTGCGGGCGAACAGCCCCGGCATAGGTGAGATGATTGTGCTGCCGATGCGTCGCAGCAGTGCTTTTCGAATCGCCGTGCTTGGGGGAATCAGACATCGTCCCTCCTGCTCGGCTTGGGTTAGTAGCTGCTCGATGAGTTGGTCGTTGCAATGCGCCATGGGCTACCGCCTCCTATTTTTGGGGTAGCAAAAACGTATCAGCCGGAACTTGCCGCTCAGCTGACCAAAAGCTGACCAAAATCTAACCATGCAGGTAGATGGCCTGTTTTGACGCCATTTTCTGGAACTGAATCGGTGGGCGGTCATCGACACCCGTGAACGGCGACAAGTTATGAAGACCTGGTAAGTTTCGGGACGTGTACTTTTTCGAAAAGGAGCAGTCTTTCTGCTGTTTCGAGCTTTCGGGCCGCGCATGCAATGGCGTGTGATATTGGGCTTGTCGGCGATCGTTGCCGTTCGGCGATAGCAGCTTTCAATGCTGCCGCGCAAAGTGGTGCACAGTTTCCGGTAGAAGCCTCAAGCGGAAACTGCGTCCCAGCCTCAGAGTGGGACACGCTATCCCAACGGGGCTGCATGCGGAAGCTGCATCCCAGAATGAGCATTTAGAATGGGACGCATTTTCCGGTAGAGGTCTGGAGTGGAAAGTGCGTCCCAGAATCCGGGCAATTCGGTGGTCAGGTGGTTGAGCGAGCGTTGCGCCAAGGATGCCAGGCGTAAAACATGCAATGAAAATGGCGTAAAACCTACATTGAGAACGGCGTAAAAACTGCATTGAGAATGGCGTAATTTCGCAGGATGACGTCGCCCGCTGGTGCTGCAGGGGCGGTTGGCCTGCAAACCTTGGGCTTTCGGACGAGCTTGCGCGAGAGAGCAAGCCAGTGCGCGCGCTCGAAGGCCCGCGTTCGCGTGCGCCCCAAGTGCTGCCCCAAGCGCTACTTCTGTGACCCGTCGCTTGGGGCGTAGTGGTTTTGCGGGCGTGCCGTGCTTCCATTACCGAAATTCCATTTGGTAAACCAGGCGCCCGTGGGTAGAATAAGGTCGACGGCAGCCCAAGTTGTAGCTTGCTGGGCAGCGCCGTTGCTTGGTCAAGGGGTCAATGCCCTAATGGTTGCGACTTGTTATGCTTCAAATGCTGCTTGAGTGCCTCGGAAAGTTCGATAAGCGCCGTGAGGAGCGAGACCAAAGCAACCAAGAGCTCTATGAGCTCTGATGGGCCCGGGATGACCTCTGATTCAAGTCACCGGGCCTCAATTCTGTCTTGGCATGCGTTGTGCTTTCATTACCGAAAATCCATTTGTTAAACCCAACGTCCGTGGGTAGAATAGTGCTGACGGCAGCCCAAGTAGGGAAAGCTGGGCAGCGCCGTTGCTTAGATTAAGGGGTCAACGCCTTAGCGGCGGCGATCCCTCTTTTTATGCTTCGAGCACTGCTTTAGCGCCTCGGAAAGTCCGATAAGTGCCGTGAGGAGCGAGACCAAAGCGGTCAGGAGCTTCACGAAATCAATCAAATCGGTCATGGGCATCACCTCCCGTCGCATGGAGGGCGCTGCCCGGCACATTGAACTGCCGTCAACAGCAATCATTCTATCAAAGTGCCGCTAAAAATACGAATATGTGTTCGATAATAACAGCAACTCGATTCTCCTAAAGCGCGGCTTTGCTCAAGGATGCCGGAAGCTATGCTGTGCGCTTTCATGTCCCCACGGGCGCTTATCCTTACGGCAATGTAGCCGCCAATGTAACGAGCGGCAGTTGACGGAGAAAGGCCCTAACCGTGCCAGACAAAAAGATGCCGGGTGTCTCGGCTATCGATACGATGAACTTTGCGCGCCAGATTGTGCTCGACTTTGAGTTTGTGCCGGTGCCAAAGCAGCGCCAGCGCCGCGGGCTGCGCAACGAGATTATCGAGGTCGGCGCGGTCAAGCTCGATAACCGCGGCAACGTGATGGGCGAGTTCTCGCAGTTTGTGCAGACGGAATATGCCGAAGGCGTTGCGTATCCCGTCCGCGAGCTCACGGGGATATCGGCCGTGGACACCGCGATGGCCGATCCGCTCTACGTGGTGATCAAAAGGCTCAGCGATTGGATCGGCCGCTATTCCGCTCAGGTGGTTTGCTGGAGCGGGGCAGACCGCCGACAGCTTATGACCGAATGCCAGGCAAAGCACATCGACCTTGCTGCCTTTCCTACGGATTGGGCCGATTTGCAGGCGTTTTACACCTCGATCATGGACGTGGGCAGCCATGGGTGTGTCTCGTTGAGTGACGCGGCAACGTGGTTTGGCATCGATTTTGACGAATCGACGGGCCACGCCCACAGTGCCCTGGCCGACGCGCGCGTGACCGCCAAGCTGCTCAAGCAGGTTATCGATGGGGACTATCGCGTGAGTCCGTGCGCTCAGGAGGTCCGCCAGAGGTGGGGGATGGGCGAGCGAGCCCAGGCGCGCCTTTCCAGCAAGTGCCCCGAGCTGGGAGATCTGCTGCTGAAGTTGAAGGCGGAGGGGAGGTAGAGCGGGTGCTAATTTGGCGACAAGCAGAAGGAATGGTTGCGCGAAAGATCCCAGAATCAGCAGCAGATGGCTGTGTTTGAGATGTTATTCAAGGACACACTGACACCCGCTGAGACTAAGCAGGTCAAGAGTGCGGACATCGAGAAGGCAACTATTATCGGAGAACGGCTTGCAAATATGATTCGCTGGATGGACAGGCATAGACCCGTGACGCTGTACGCGTTATCGTGCACAATGAGGCATACGGGCTGTCAGAGGCGAGCTATCCCGACGAGATTATAAGCAACTGTATCATCGAGATTATCGAGTGCTTCTACGAGAGGGATTTGGCGGCGTAGGGCAATCTGATTTTACGCGTTTGCAGGAGGAAACCGGTATGGCAGACGAACTTGTTTTTAGTGGCGGCGAGATAGTTTACACCATATCTCAACTGCCCAAAGTTACATCTGTGCCGCTGAACGGTAACGCTGTGCTGGTTGGTTTTAAGGACACTCCCGATGGGGAAGAGGTCCTCTTTGATTTTGACCCTCGGGCTGAAAAGGCTACGAAGCTCGACTATGAACTTGCAGCCGTTAGCGGGCTCCTCACGGGCGCGTTGAATATCCTGTGGCAGAAAGACTTCAACCTGGAGGGTGCCAAAGCCTGGGGCGATGAGAAGGTCGGCTATTTCGTTCTTACGGTTGCCAAGTCTGCGGGGATGACAAAGGCGGATGCAACTCTGGAAGATGCTATTCGCTTTTTGGAGAAAGAGTTTCCTTTTGCGGCGGACAAGCTGACCGCCGAGTTTGGCGGCGGGCTCCAACATCATCTGCGGGATTTTTCGCACCACCCGAGTTTGGTTGGCCTTGCGTGTTCGATCCTCTCGCAATTCACGGGCAAAGGCTATGGTGCCGATACTGCCGGCCGGTTTGTCGCCTTTGACCTGCCTGCCGCCGCCTTCGATCCCGACTGCCCTCTTATAGGCAGGAACGTTCCGGAGAAGATCGCGTTCGGCACTCTGTTCTGGGCGATGCATCTTGTGAGCGACATGGCGGGGTCTAGCTCCAACCCCGGTAAGGGGACGGGCATTCCCGGCATCGTGCTGTCCCTGCTAAAGGAGCTCTCCTCCCTACCTGTTTTTCAAGACGTGCAGATTGCCTATAAGGGCGAGGATATTCGCATTCAACAATGGATCTCAAAGCTGTTTAACGGAACGGCGTTCAAAACCGAGGACGGCAAGCCCATTCGCTTCGACCTTCGGATGGAAGTCGGTCTTCTCGATCAGGCTTTAAGCCAGGTGCCAGCAGTCGTGGCCAACGAGGTTATCGTTCGTTGTCTCTACATGCTTTCAAGGCTCAAGGCCGAGCTAGAGCGTTGTGAAGTGAGCAAGGTCTCCGGCTTGAACAAACTCAAGGCTTCGCATTTTATGCCCTACAACAGTAGGGCTCTCACTCGCATGGTCACGGTTTCGAGCACTTCGTTTGTTCTGGCGAATCTGGCGACGGCGGCGGTCAGGGCAGGTATCGAATGCGAGGGAAACAAGGTCGTTTTCGCCCAGAAGTTCTTCTTGCGTATAAACTACGTCGGAGTTGGACGCCTTGCGTTTGCACTTCATGCCGACTGGGACTATATGGCGGAGGAAATGTCCGAGGCTTGGGCTGAGCGCGCCAGGCGCCGCCAGGATATTTTCGATGGATTTCACTTTTATAGCCTAGATAGAGAAACGACGAGGATTGTCTTCTCGCTGAAGCTTGCCGCCGTCAACTACGACTGCGGGAACGAGAAGAACGAAGTGCGCAAAGGGCAAAAGAGGCGCTGGGCCCACGCGTGGCGGGATTCGGTCGCGGATGGCTTAGGCATTGATGCAGACGGCTACTTTTTGAGCGAGGATGATGCGTGCGGAGCCCTTGAGGCTATTTCGCGGCAGCGAGGCGGTAAGGTGCGCGCTTTGCTGATCGCTCAGGAGCTGGTTGAGTTTCACCCCTATTTCCAGATAGGAGATGAAGAGAAGAAGGAATACAAAGGTTTGAAGGAGAGTGAGTCTTGGGTTAAAGATGAATTTCCCAGGAGACAAGACGCGGTTGATTCGGATGCCATACGTTCCCTCGAGAAACGCTGTGGGTCACGCGTTCGTGAGCTTTCAGGTACATTGCCAAAGCTCTTGACGGGCGGTGTCATTGCCGCGGCGGTGGTCGTAGGCGCAGGAGGGGCGGCAGCGTTATTCGCTTCGGATATTGCTGTCGGTATCTTCGGAGGCTCGTTTGTCGGCCTCCACGGAGCAGCGCTTGTCAATGCGAGCCTTGCTGCGGCTGGCGGCGGAGCCTTGGCCACCGGCGGCATGGGAATGGCCGGCGGGACTGCTTTGATTACGGGGAGCGGCGCCGCGCTTGGTCTTTTGGGGTCGGGCGGCGTTGCCTTGGCGGCATCGATGGGGGAGAACTATGCGCAGTTCGTGCTCGTTGAATGTTCGAGGCTTCTTGCTTTTCTTGATGTGGCAACTGACCGCTGCCCGCATGAGGGAACCGTTTTGGTGCGGAAGGCAGCCGAGGCCGTGCAGCGCAGCATCGCTGGTGTTGAGGAGGATGTCGAGAAGGAGAATGGAAAGGGGGATCGCAGGGATGGCAGGTTACTCAAGCAGTTGAAGAAGGGGCTTGGGTATTTGTCTTCAACCCTTAAGCTGATCGAGAAGATGCAGAGGCGCCTTGGCGCCGTCGGTGAGGGCGAGCCGCTCAACAGCTTGCCGGCATCGGGTGGCGAATAGGTCGGGGCGACTCGGCTGCAATTCCGTGCCATCATCGCCATCGCTCAAGATGGCCCTGTGCTTGCCCATTTTTTGCGAGGCGCGATGAGCATGTCGGCGACTTGCTCGATGTCTGATTTGCCCTGCGATCAGTTCTTGTCTAGCTCCTTTAGGCGGGAGAGGCGGCGATCTAGATATCCGTTCTTGGCATATGAGACAAGAAGCCCGTAAGACTGTGGCAATGTCAAAAGGCATACACAAGTGTCAGTCTTTTGACATCGTATGATTTTGGAGAGTGGCGTGCAGCGATCGCGCTCCACCATGACGGCGTAAGCGTTTGCTTACGTTGTAGAATCTAACGATATGAGCATCCCGGTTGCTTCTGTGCTTCGATGCTCTCGTCTTTAGCTCCCTCCACTTAGTGGAGGACTGACGGTAAGTGACGTAAACAAGAAAAGGGGGCAACCGCAAATGAAAGCAACCGAGGCGAATTTGCTCGACCTTATGGGCGTGGCGAAGATGCAGTTCGTCATTCCCGTGTACCAGCGAGTTTACTCGTGGAGTGAAAAAGAGTGCGAGGTGCTTTGGGACGACGTCATGCGCGCTGGCCGTGATGGCGTATCGCACTTCGTGGGGTCGATGCTCTATATCCCCGAGTCCGAGAGCTCTGCTACGAGTATCTCGCGAGTGCTTCTGATTGACGGACAGCAGCGCCTGACGACGTTTTCGCTGATGATTGCTGCCTTGGCTGACTATCTGGAGAGTAATCCCGACAAGGCTGGCTTCCTTGGCGATCTCAAGATTTCGGCGCTGCGGAAGAACTACCTCTTTAACGATGATGACTACAACGGTCTGGCGCGCTATAAATTGGTGCTCTCGCAGGACGATAAAGAGACGCTGTTCTCCATCGTGTCTGGGTCTCCCGTGCCGGATGAAAAATCGGATCGCATCGTCGAGAACCATACGTTCTTCCGTGAAAAAATGCGCGGGAAATCATTCGATCCGGCAAGGCTTTGGGCAGGGCTAAACCGCGTGCAGGTCATCGACACCAAGCTCACCGCTGGCGTTGATAATGCCCAGCTCATATTTGAGTCCATGAACTCCAAAGGCAAGCCGCTTACGCCTATTGACCTCATTCGGAACTACGTCCTTATGTCGCTTCCCAACGACGAGCAGACCAAGCTTTATGAGGGCTACTGGCATCCGCTCGAGCGCTTGTTCGGAAAAGGCGGCGAAGAAGAGTTTAATGCATTTATCTGGTACTGGTTGTGGCTCAAGGTTCCCAATAGGATGCCGAAGGAAAACGAGGCCTACTACGAGTTCAAACGCTATTTCGCTGACGACTACGATGGGGATACCGAGGGCCTGCTGAAGGAACTCCGCGAATATGCGCAAAGATATGCCAGGTTGTTCCTTGACGAGGAGAAAGACGATGGCCTGCACCAAGTATTCGGCAGAATCGTAAGCCTTGATGTGAAGCAGATCAGGCCTCTTTTGATGCTGCTTTACTCGGTTTACGAGGGAAATATGTTAAACCACAATGCGTTTCTGCGTATCTGCGAGACTATCGAGTCGTTCCTGTTCAGGCGGGCGGTTTGCGGCAGGCTTACCACGGGCCTAAATAATTTCTTTGCTGGCATGTATCGCAACCTCGAGCAGCAGGACGATATAGAGGAGTACGTTACGGCGATGCTCCTTATCCACAGCAGCGGTATGACTGCGTACTTCCCGACAGACGAGCATTTTGTCGAGGAATTTAAGACGCGTGACTGCTACAACCGCTTCTCCAAAAAGCGCTATTACCTGGAGCGCATGGAGAACTGGCGCCACCCGAAGGAGCCCATCTCGGCTGACAATTACCAGATCGAGCACGTCATGCCCCAGACGATCGATGATGAGCACGGCTGGAAGGAATCGCTTGGCGAGAACTGGGAAGACATCCACGACAGGTTATGCAACAACCTGGGCAACCTTACGCTGACGGGCTACAACCAGGAGTACTCAAACCGGTCGTTCTCGGACAAGCTCAATCTTCCTGACGTGGGGCTTAAGTGCAGCCCGCTCTACCTGAATAAGTCGATTGCCTCGCATGAAAAATGGGGTGAGGAAGAGATTGGACAGCGCGCGGACGAGCTGGCGAAAGAGGCGTGTGAGATATGGAAGTATCCCGACCTTCCGGCAGATGTCGTCGGCAAGTACCGTCCTTCTCGCGGAGAGTCTGATGAGGCTCCTATCTGGACCTTGCAAGAGAACCATCCAACCTTTGCCGAGGGTGGGCTTAATCAAAAACTGTTCGAAGAGATATGCGAGTCCATCCTCAACGCCAATCCTTCGTGGGAATCCTATATGGCCAAGTACTACGTAGGATTCAGGTCGGGCAAACGAAAGTTGCATGTCGTGCTGGAAGGCAGGACTAGCAACGGTGGCTGGATTGCCGTTGGCTTGGCAAAGAGTGTGGATGATCTAACGGATCCGGAGGACATGTGCCAGGACAAGCGTACGCAGGGTGGATTTGGTCCAGGCCTACCGACCTATGTTGCCCTTCGGAATGCCGATGACATTCCCGCGGTACTCGATCTTATTGGGCAGTGCTAGGGCTCATCTGAGACTTACTGCGGACCATGGAGCAGAGGGCTTGCCGGCATTTCAGCCGAATATAGCTTGTGGGTCTTTTGCTCATGGGGCTGGCGGCGGTAAACGCAATCGCCCGCAACTGAAGGGGCGTACAGGCCCGTGCTCAAAAAAAGGGCTTCCAGAAACCCGGAAGCCCCCTGCTGGCTCGATGCGATACTCGCATGCCTCGTGATATCTTTTGAGCTGGGCGGCCAGCCCAATCGCTAATTCAGCTTGACCCAGATGGCCGGGCGCACGCCGAGCTCTTCGTCCTGCGTGCAGTCGTCATCGCTGTTGACAATATCGCCGTGCCGGTCGACATAGCTACTAAGGAATTCACTATCGCTATAGTCCCAGTCGTCTTCGTCGTCCCAATACCAATCCCAGTCGTCATCGTATTCTTCTATGGTCGAAGTCCACCACCTTGACTGGTATACCGTATCAATCGACGCTGCATCCAAGATGTCGTCGTCGGAAACATAGGTATCCAACTCCACAGCGCTCGGAAGGCTAACGCCGTTCTTCAGCAGAGCTCGTTCGGCACTCGAAAACGCATGATTCATAAAGTCGGCGTTCAGATACTTATACAGAGAGCTATACGCAAAATCCGATACGTCGCCGCTCTCATCGACCGCTTTCGAATCGATAATCTGTTCGGTCATGAGAAGAGCCCTGTCGCCATCCTTGTGAACGACGATCCACTTAATCGGTTTACCCTCGACAGAGGTGCCTTTATAGACGGGCAACTCACCCGAATACGTGCCAAGCTCGACGATTCCGCCAATCCGAGCATCTCTAATTTCGGCTTGCTTCGCCTTTGTCTGCGTGAAGCCAAAGAGAGAGAATGCAATCAGGCCGACAGCTGCGATCGCGCCCACGATTGCGGCGCGTTTGAGTAGCTGCTTCTTTTTCATATGGGATGTTGCGACGCGCTGCTCCGCCTCGATGACTCGCTCCGCTGAATCTTTGTATCCCAGCTTGGCAAGTTCCTCAAAGTTGTCTTTAGCTTGCTGTAACAGCGAGACGTTATAGGATTCGAGCATCTCTACGCTGGTCCTATAAAGCCTATCTTTTCGCGACTCTTCTAGGTAGGATGCGCTTTCGAGGTCGGCCAGCTTTCCGTGCGTTGCCCCACAGTCCCAGCAGTCTCTGCGCACAATATTGACGGCTCCGCAGCCGCATTGCCACCATCCGTCATGGTCGGTGTGGGCATTCGTGCATTTGTCCGGCTGCGCCTCCATTTCTAGGAGTAGCACAATGCGCTCAGATTCTTCGTCTTCATTGAGCGTGAGCGGCTTGGGGCTGTCAATTTCGATTGCCGCGCCAAAGTCGCACTGGTTGTCGACTCTTGTCACGGTGGCCTTTGCACCGGCAATTACCGACAGCTCGATCTTTTTTGCTTGTGGTCTAAGGATTTCGCCGCCTGGGAGGTCGGCATCCAGAAGCGTAAAGTCGACTGACTCCGTCTTTCCATCCTCGCCTGTTAGGTCAATGGTGAACTCAATACGACTGATTGCTTGGCTTGTCACATTGACGAGTTTAGTTTGAAGAAAGCAGGTGCCCGTCTCGGTGTCGCGCGCGACCTGAATAGCAAGCATCCGTACGGGGCATAGCTCCTGCCAGCTTAGATTGTCGTCGCGATAGATAACCTTGTACTTGGACATGACTACACCTCGGGCAGAGCGTCGTCATTGCGCGTATAAGACGTCTGGGTTGCAGGGATGGCTCGATCGGGCAGGGCGCATACGATGAGGCCCAGTACGAGCGCTGTGCCGCAAAGTCCGATAAACCAGAGGAGTCCAGCACTGTCAGTATAGTAACCCTTGATTTTAGCGATTTTGACAAGCTCCGAGACGCCAAGGATGTTGGCTACGAACGGCAGCAAAAAGATGAGAATGATGATCAGCTCGGGTAGACGAAACAACATGATAGTCCCTTTCTTTTGAGTTCGCTGCAACGACAGCGAACCTTTGTTAAACCTTTCACTAACCAATTCTACTGACGCTACCTGCGAATTTGTTGAGCAACAAATTCGAATATGCGAACGGTTGATTGCATGGGGCGGGCGTTAATTTAGTCGTCATGCCACGTGGCCCTCGATAGGGCCGACGCGGCATGATGCCCAATGTTGCCTGCATCCTCGCAATTCCGCGCCGTCGGCAAAGAGCTTCCAGCTAGACGGTGCGCGCAGACAGAAATCAAGCGCCGCCTGCGAAATGACGCGCAGACGGCGCTTGATTGCATGGCAATCACCCGGCCTCCATCCGGAAAAGTGTCGAAATCAGCCGTATAAAAGTTCGGAAAAGTGTCAAATTCGGCACGCCTAAACTTCGGAAAAGTGTCGAGACTGCCATCATAGAATTGCGGAAAAGTGTATCCTAATACTAAAACAGCACGTAATAAGGGGCACGCTCATGCTACAAAGAAAAGCGAAGGCACAGTTTGAATCTTGGCTTGCCTCGTCTCCTAACAAGGCTCTTTTGGTCAAGGGTGCCCGACAGGTGGGAAAATCATATCTGGTCAACGCGTTTGCAAGTGAATCGTTCGAGAATGTCGTGACATTCGACTTTATCGCCGACACGTCCGTGCGCGATTCATTTTTGGCGGCAAAAAGCGCGGATGACCTGTTTATACGCATGTCTATCGCCGCGACGCAGCCGATGGTTGCGAACAAGACCGTTGTAGTTATCGACGAGGTGCAACGATGTCCCAACGTGGTGACCTTTATCAAATACCTCGTGCAGCGCGGCGACTTTCGCTACATCCTCACCGGATCGCTCCTTGGCGTTGAGCTCGAGGGCATCGACTCGCTGCCGGTGGGGTATGTCGAACAGGTCCAGATGTACCCGCTCGACTTTGAGGAGTTCTGCTGGGCAAATGGCGTTGGCGCCAGCGCGTTTGACATGCTCAGGGGTTGTCTAAAGGACGAAAAGGAACTCCCTGATTATCTGTACGATCGACTACTCGACCTGTTCCATCAGTTCGTGGTGGTGGGAGGCATGCCCGATGCGGTCAATTCCTTCTTGGCGACGCGCAATATCGACGAGGTTCGAAACATCCATCGCGATCTTCACGCCCTGTATCGCGATGACATCGCAAAGTACGCTCCGCCCGAGCTACGCTTAGTTATCCGCGATATCTATGATTTGATTCCCAGCGAGGCTGGTTCCAAAAACAAGCGATTTAAACTGTCATCGATTAACGGTGTCAAACGTTTTTCGCAGGTGACGGATCATTTTCTCTGGCTGTCGGAGGCGGGCGTTGCGCTTTCCGTGTATAACGTATCGGCGCCTGTAGCACCCCTTTTATTGGGGGAGCAGCGAAGTCTTTTTAAGCTGTTTTACTTGGACACCGGAATGCTCATGTCGTCGTATTCCAAAAAGGTTGCCCAAGGCGTTTTTGACGGAGAGGCAGAAGGCGCCTTCGGCATGAACATGGGAGCGGCGTTTGTGGGCTTTGTTGCCCAAGAGCTCAAGGCCCGTGGATTCAGATTGCGCTACTTTACGTCCAAAAAGGTCGGCGAGCTCGATTTTGTCGAGGAGACGCTCGATGGGGAAGTGCTTGCCATCGAGGTTAAGTCAGGCAAGAGCTTTAAGTCTCACGCGGCGCTCGATAGTGCACTCGCAACGAAGAGCTACGGAATCGATCGCGCCTTGGTGCTTGCGGAATATAATCTCCACCGCGATGGTGACGTGCTGTATCTGCCCATCTTTATGGCGGGGCTTTTGGAGCCGTAACGTGCCGCCGGCTCTTCCGGCCCTCCTTTAACCTTCGCTACTCGTCTCCGTCGTTGGGGTCGCCCTTGAGGGAGTTGATGTCCAGGTACTGGTTGTCGTCCTCTTTTTGCTGCGTGGCCGATTCGGACGCGGTGGGGCCGCGGAATAGCTGGAATCCCTCAAACGCGATCATGCCGAGCAGGGCGATGACGATGGCGATAAAGACGACCTTTGCCGCTTGGGGAAACTCCGAGAAATGCGGAGGCTCTTCCTCGGTGTAGTAGTCGGCGAAGCGCTCGTCATCGGTACCGTGGGTGTACGACGATGCCGAGGCTGCCTCTACACCGGCGTTGTTGCATTCGGGAGCAGACGCGGTGGCAAACGGGTCACGGGAATAGTCGCTCGACGCGCTGCTGTAATCCTCGGTTTCGATGCGGCCGGCACGGGGCTGCTCGCTCGGACGGCTGGCATATGCCGCGGCGTCGTCGTATGCGGAGTCATGCTCCTCGGCGGCCGCAAACAGGGGGTTTACCGGAATATCGAGTGCCGGCATGCCGGCCGAGGTTTCGTCCAGATCTGCCGCCGCCCAGGAATCAAAGGCAAACTGGCGGTTGGAAAGGTCGTCCAGATCCATAACGGGCGGCTCGAGCTCGGGCTCGGGAGCCGTGTATGCCGGCTGCTGCGGGGCGACATGTGAGGGCGTGCGGCCGGGCACGGGGCGCTGAGCCGCTGCGGCGAGAAACGCCGCCGTTTCGGATGGATCGCTGGTAGCACGGGGCGCAGGAGCAACCTCGCGCGGTACCTGCATGATGGGGCGGGTGGCAAAGTCGTCCGCGGGCACAGATGCCGGCGCGGGCGCAGCGGAAGGAGCGGGCTTTGCGCTTGCCGGGCGAGCGCCGCCGCCCATGAGCTCGTCGGCGTTCCAGGGGCGGTCGCCCATCACGTCGTCGAGGCTCAGCGCAAAAAGGCCGTCTTCGCCATCGTCAAACGCGTGTTTCGCGTGCCTTGCGGTAGGCGCGGCGCCTCCGCGGCCGTTGCGTGATGCGTAGCTCGACCCCATCTTGTTCCATCCTTTCGAACTGTCTATCTCATCGATTATATGGAACTTGCCTTACGGCCGAGTCTTGGATTCGTGCATTTCAGAACTCACGCCCAAAAGGGGAGGGGTGATTCGGTGAGCTGCCTACTTGTCGCCGGCGGCTGCCTTGGCCTCGTTGAGATAGCTATAGAAGCTGTACTTAGAGATGCCAAAGAACTCGCAGGCGCGTTCGCTCGACTTGGAGATAAGGAAGGCGCCGCGACGGTCGAGGTAGCCAATGGCGCGAACGCGCTCGTCTTTGGTCATGAGTGCCGCAGGCTTGCCCACAAACTGCTCACACTCGCGCAGTAGGTCCTCGAGCAGGTCGCCGATGTTTTTGGTAATAGGCTCGGGCTCGGTGTAGCCCGTGCCGCCGGTGCCGGTGAAAGCGTCGAGCGAGCGCTCAAATGCCTTCATAAGCGTAATGTCAAAGTTGATGCCCAAAATGCCGACGGGCTTGCCCTCGTCGTTGCGGATAAAGATGGTCGAGGACTTGAGCAGCTTGCCGTCGGTGGTTTTGGTGAGGTACGGCTCGCGGTCGTGCACGTCGGTGGTGCCCTCGTGCATGGACTCAAACACAATATGGCTGGGGCCGTCGCCCAACTTGCGCCCGCTGACGTGACCGTTTTCGATCACCACGATGGAGTGATCAACGTCCTCGGTCTCCAGGTCGTGGACGACAACTTCGCAGTTGGGGCCAAACTGGAGCGCCAAACCGTGTGCGAGGCGCTTGTAAAACTCAATCTGTGCGGGGGTCATGGGTGCCTTCCTAAAAATTAGTTTGGGCACACTTTGCCATAAACCACACTTGTTCGCAAATATCAAAAGTGACGCCGCATTATGTGGCCGTTCGGCGGCGAAAAGGTACCGATTACGGCAACAAACAATTTGTTAGGTTTTCCAATCAAAAAGTGTGATAGAACAGTGCTAACAAACTTTTTGTTTGGCATCCACATAAAAGTTCAGTCGCATGAATGGGAATGGGCTGAAACGCGTATGCGGGGGCCGGCAAGAGAGGACTTAAGGAGTTCACCGTATGGCCGATAAGATCCAGTGGGCGAGCAACACGATGCCCAAGAGCGATGACAAGCACTTGGGAATCATGAGCCTCGACCACGTGAAGAAGGCCCGCGCCTTCCACCAGTCGTTCCCCCAGTACACCGTCACTCCGCTTGCCCGCCTGGACGGCCAGGCTGCACGCCTGGGCCTGTCCAACCTGTGCGTTAAGGACGAGAGCTATCGCTTTGGCCTCAACGCCTTTAAGGTTCTGGGCGGCTCGTTTGCCATGGCCAACTACATTGCCGACGAGACCGGCAAGGACGTTGCCGACTGCACCTTCGATTACCTGACCTCCGATCAGCTGGCCGAGGACTTTGGCCAGGCTACCTTCTTTACCGCCACCGACGGCAACCATGGCCGCGGCGTGGCATGGGCTGCCAACAAGCTGGGCCAGAAGGCTGTCGTGCACATGCCCAAGGGTTCCACCAAGCCCCGCTTCGATAACATCGCCGCCGAGGGCGCCACGGTGACCATCGAAGAGGTCAACTACGACGAGTGCGTGCGCATGGCCGCCGCCGAGGCCGACGCCTGCGAGCGCGGCGTCATCGTCCAGGACACCGCCTGGGAGGGCTACGAGAAGATCCCGTCCTGGATCATGGAAGGCTACGGCACCATGGCTTCCGAGGCTGCCGAGCAGCTGCGCGAGATGGCCATCAACCGCCCGACGCACGTCTTTGTCCAGGCTGGCGTGGGTTCGCTTGCCGGCGCCGTGGTGGGCTACTTCACCAACCTGTATCCCGATAACCCGCCCACCTTTGTCGTGGTCGAGTGCGCTCCTGCCGCCTGCCTGTACAAGGGCGCTGCCGCCGGCGACGGCGACCCGCGCATCGTGGACGGCGACATGCCCTCCATCATGGCCGGTCTGTGCTGCGGCGAGCCCAACATCCTGGGCTGGGATATCCTGCGCAACCACACCACCGCCTTCGTGTCCTGCCCCGACTGGGTTACCGCTCGCGGCATGCGCACCCTGGGCGCTCCCGAGAAGGGCGATCCGCGCGTCATCTCCGGCGAGTCCGGCGCTGTGACCACCGGCCTGGTCGAGACCCTCATGCTCGATCCCGAGTACGCCGAGCTCAAGGAGCTCATCGGCCTGGACAAGACGAGCTCCGTGCTCTGCTTCTCCACCGAGGGCGACACCGATCCGGATCAGTACCGCCGTATCGTCTGGGAAGGCGAATACCCCACTTGCTAATCACTGGGCGGAGTAAATAGGTATCGCTCCGCCAACTCTCAGGTAGTTTCCTTCAAATGAAAGGTTGACTGTAATGGCTAAAGAACTCGATTTCGACGCTATCAAGGCTGCTGCTGAGTCTCATCGTGCTGATATGACTCGCTTCCTACGCGCCATGATCTCTCACCCCTCTGAGTCTTGCGAGGAGGGCGAGGTTGTCGCTTGCATTAAGGCCGAGATGGAGGCCCTCGGTTATGACGAGGTCAAGGTCGACGGCCTGGGCAACGTTATGGGCTTTATGGGCGAGGGCGACAAGATCATCGCCATCGACTCCCACATCGACACCGTCGGCATCGGCAACATCGAGAACTGGGATGCCGATCCCTATGAGGGCTACGAGACCGACGAGATCATCTACGGCCGCGGCGGCTCCGACCAGGAGGGCGGCATGGCTTCTGCTACCTACGCTGCCAAGATGATGAAGGACATGGGCCTCATCCCCGAGGGCTACAAGATCATGGTCGTCGGCACCGTCCAGGAAGAGGACTGCGACGGCATGTGCTGGCAGTACATCTACAACAAGGACGGCATTAAGCCCGAGTTCGTCATTTCCACCGAGCCCACCGACGGCGGCATCTATCGCGGTCACCGCGGCCGTATGGAGATCCGCGTCGACGTTCACGGCACCTCCTGCCACGGCTCCGCTCCCGACCGCGGCGACAACGCCATCTACAAGATGGCCGACATCATCGCCGACGTCCGCGCCCTCAACAACAACGGCTGCGACGAGTCGACCGACATCAAGGGCCTCGTCAAGATGCTCGACCCCAAGTACAATCCCGAGCACTTCGAGGACGCCCGCTTCCTGGGCCGCGGCACCTGCACCGTCAGCCAGATCTTCTACACCAGCCCCAGCCGTTGCGCCGTGGCCGACTCCTGCGCCATCTCCATCGACCGTCGTATGACCGCCGGTGAGACCTGGGAGTCCTGCCTGGACGAGATCCGCAACCTGCCGGCCGCCAAGAAGTACGGCGACGACGTGAAGGTTTCCATGTACATGTACGACCGTCCGTCCTGGACCGGCGAGGTCTACGAGACCGAGGCTTACTTCCCCACGTGGATCAACAAGGAGACCGCTCCGCACGTCAAGGCCCTCGTCGACGCCCACAAGGCTATGTTCGGTGACGAGCGCATCGGCTGCGAGCCCAGCATGGACAAGCGCACCGGCCGTCCGCTGTGCGACAAGTGGACCTTCTCCACGAACTGCGTCTCCATCCAGGGCCGCTATGGCATCCCCTGCGTCGGCTTTGGCCCGGGTGCCGAGTCTCAGGCTCACGCTCCCAACGAGGTCACCTACAAGGACGACCTGGTCACCGCTGCCGCCATGTACGTGGCTGCCCTGAACCTCTACGATCCGAGCCAGGCCGATGGCGACGCCACCGTGTTCCGTGCCGGTCTGACCAACAACAAGATCGATTAGTCCCATTCTTCGATTTTGTTGAGCCGGGGACAGCCTGTGTCCCCGGCACTCCCTGTTGACTTGGGGCCCGCGGTCGTTATCTCCCATGCTTCCTCAACGGTAGCGGGTCCTCGTCATAGTGCTCTGCATGTTCTAGCCACACGCGCATGCCGGAGCGCATCTACCCATTACGATCATTCGCATCTTTGGAAAGGACACATACATGGACGCTAAGTTTACCGAGCTCGTCGAGCAGCTGAACGGCCTCGATTTTAAGGGTATGTATGGCAGCGACTTCCTGCACACCTGGGACAAGACCACCGATGAGCTCAAGGCTCTCTACGTCGTCGCCGATGCCCTGCGTCAGCTGCGCGAGAACAACGTCTCGCCCAAGATCTTCGACTCGGGTCTTGCCGTCTCCCTGTTCCGCGACAACTCCACCCGTACGCGCTTCTCCTTCTCTAAGGCCGCCAACCTGCTCGGCCTTGAGCTGCAGGACCTGGACGAGAAGAAGTCCCAGATCGCTCACGGCGAGACCGTCCGCGAGACCGCTACCATGATCTCCTTCATGGCCGACGTCATCGGCATCCGCGACGACATGTACATCGGCAAGGGCGACGCCTACATGGCCGAGGTCTCCGAGTCTGTCCAGCAGGCCTACGAGGATGGCGTTCTGGACCACCGTCCCACGCTCATCTCCCTGCAGTCCGACTCCGATCACCCCACGCAGTCCTCTGCCGACATGCTCTACCTCATCAACGAGTTTGGCGGCCTTGAGAACCTCAAGGGCAAGAAGGTTGCCGTCACCTGGGCCTATTCGCCCTCTTACGGCAAGCCGCTGTCCTGCCCGCAGTCGCTGATCAGCCTGCTGCCCCGCTTTGGCATGGACGTCACCCTGGCCCACCCCGAGGGCTACGACCTCATGCCCGAGGTCGTCGAGCGCGCCAAGGGCTACGCCGCCGAGTCCGGCACCTCCTTTAAGCAGGTCAACACCATGGCCGAGGCCTTTGAGGGCGCCGACATCGTGATCCCCAAGAGCTGGGCTCCGTTTGCCGCCATGGAGAAGCGCACCAACCTGTACGCCGAGGGCGACGACGCCGGCATCGCTGCGCTCGAGAAGGAGCTGCTCGCTCAGAACGCTACGCATCAGGATTGGTGCTCCACGACCGAGCTCATGGAGAAGACCGCCAACGGCCAGGACACCATCTTTATGCACCCGCTGCCCGCCGACATCTCCGGTGTCTCCTGCGAGCACGGCGAGGTCAACGCCGATGTCTTCGACATGCACCGCGTGGGCATGTACAAGGAGGCCAGCTACAAGCCGTACGCCATCGCAGCCATGATGTTCCTGCAGAAGGTTGCCGATCCGGCCGCTACCCTCAAGGCCCTCGACGAGCGCAACACCGCCCGTTGGTTCCAGGCCTAAAGCTGGGCTGAGAAATGGCTAAGCGTATCGTTGTCGCCCTGGGCGGAAACGCCCTCGGCGCCAACCTTCCCGAGCAGATGGAGGCCGTCAAGACGACTTCCAAGGCTATCGTCGACCTGATCGAGGAGGGCAACGAGGTCGTCATCGTGCATGGCAACGGCCCCCAGGTGGGCATGATCGCCAACGCGATGGCCGAGCTCACGCGCTCTAACCCCGAGAAGTACATTCCCTGCCCGCTGTCTGTCTGCGGCGCCATGAGCCAGGGCTACATTGGCTATGACCTGCAGAACGCCCTGCGCGAGGAAATGCTCGACCGCAATATCGACAAGGGTGTCGCCACCGTGCTCACCCAGGTCGAGGTTGCGGCGGACGATCCGGCCTTTGCCGATCCCGTTAAGCCGATCGGTCCGTGGATGAGCGAGGCCGAGGCCAAGGAGCTGGAAGCCGACCGCGGTTACCAGTTCATCCACGACGAGAAGCAGGGCTTCCGTCGCGTGGTGGCTTCGCCCAAGCCCGTGAACATCGTCGAGCTCGATACCATCAAGTCGCTCGTCGAGACCAACCACGTGGTGATCTCCTGCGGCGGTGGCGGTATCCCCGTCACCAAGGCCCAGGGCAACCACCTTAAGGGCGCTGCCGCCGTCATCGATAAGGACTTTGCGGCCGAGAAGCTCGCCGAGCAGCTCGATGCCGATGCCCTGATTATCCTGACGGCTGTGGAGAAGGTTGCCATTGGCTTTGGCACCGACCACGAGCAGTGGCTCGACACGCTGACCGCGGCTGACGTAAAGCGTCTGTCCGAGGCCAACGAGTTCGGTCGCGGCTCCATGCTGCCCAAGGTCCAGGCCGCCTCGACGTTTGCCGAGAGCAAGCCGGGCCGCACGGCGCTCATCACGCTGCTCGAGAAGGCGCGCGATGGCCTTGCCGGCAAGACCGGTACTACGTTTACCGGCGACGCTGAGTAGGCATATCTGCACCATTGAGGAGGGTGCCCTGCGTCGCGGGGTGCCCTCCTTTGTGCTATGGAGAGCCGGGGAGCGCTCGCTGAAAAAACGAGCGCGTGTCTGTTTCGACAGAGTGTGAGCTTGGTATGGTGGGTATAGCAACGTTGACGTCCAACGCAGTCAGGGGAGGGTTGCGGAGATGAAACTCGGTTGCGTGATTATGGCCTCGGGCGAGGGCAAGCGGTTTGGCTCCAACAAGATGCTCGCCGACATTTATGGCGAGCCGCTGATCGCGCGGACGATTGATTCGGTTCCCCGGGGCTTTGACGTCGTGGTTTCGACGCGCTGGCCTAAGGTCGCCCAGATTTGCAAGGATAAGCATTGTCCGTGCGTGCTGCACGATGGTGAGCTGCGCAGCGAAAGCGTTCGTGCCGGCCTTTCGTGGGGGGCCGAACGCAACTGGAAAGGTTGCCTCTTTTTGCCGGGCGACCAGCCGCTCGTGAGCTCAGATTCTTTTGAGGCCATGGCTCGTGCGTTTGACGAGCGTGGCCGCAGCCACCCGGTGCGCCTGGCGTGCAATGGTGAGCCTTCGAGTCCGGTGCTCTTCCCGGCGCAGCTGTTCGACGCGCTTATGCTTCTCGAAGGCAAAGACGGCGGAGGCTCGATTCTCAAGGACCGCACCGACGTTGCATTGGTCGATGCGCGTGCTTACGAACTGTGGGATGTCGATACCGCTAAGGGGCAGCGCCGCATAACGGAGCATATCGCCGCATGCTCGTATTTTGATCGCGTGGCCAACTGCATCAATCAATAAGGAGCAATTATGATCATCATCAAAAACGGCGCGCTGGTGACGCCCGAGGGACTTCGCCGCGCCGATCTTGCCATGGATGGCGATAAGATCGTGCGGATCGCTGCGGCGATTGAGCCGGACGAGGGCGATACCGTCGAGGATGCCGCGGGCTGTTGGGTGTTCCCCGGCTTTATCGATGGTCACACGCACATGCAGTGCTGGACCGGCATGGACTGGACGGCCGACAGCTTTGAGACCGGTACGCGTGCAGCGGCGTGCGGTGGCACCACGACCATCGTGGATTATGCGACGGCCGATCGCGGCGTGACCATGCCCGATGCCTTGGCCGAGTGGCATCACCGCGCCGACGGAACCTGCACGTCCAACTACGCTTTTCATATGGCGCTTGCCGAGTGGAACGACCGCAACCGCGCCGACCTTTCGGCCATGCGCGAGGCGGGTGTGTCGTCGTTTAAGACCTACTTTGCCTATGACCATCTACGCTTGGACGATGCCGAGACGCTTGAGGTGCTCGAGGAGCTCAAGCGTATCGGCGGCATGCTGTGCGTGCATTGCGAGAACGGCACGCTGGTGAATGCACTGCAGAAGCGCGTGTACGAGCAGGGGATTCACGGACCCGAGGGCCATGCGCTCAGTCGTCCGGATGTGTGCGAGGCCGAGGCCGTGAGCCGTCTGCTGTACCTGGCGCACTTGGCCGGTGATGCACCGGTCAACGTAGTGCATCTCTCGACCAAGTTGGGACTCGAGGCCATCCGTGCCGCCAAGGCGCGCGGGCAGAAGAATATCTATGTCGAGACCTGTCCTCAGTATCTGATGCTCGACGATACCTGCTATCTGGAGCAGGGCGAGGACGGCTTTGCAGGTGCCAAGTATGTGATGAGCCCGCCGCTGCGCCATGCGGGCGACCGTGCGGCGCTGCGCGAGGCGCTTGTGGCCGGCGAGATCGATACCATCGCGACCGACCACTGCAGCTTTAACCTGCACGGGCAAAAGGACCGCGGGCGTGACGACTTCCGTGCGATTCCCAATGGCGGGCCCGGTGTGGAGCATCGCCCCGTCGCGATCGCTACGAGCTTTGAGGGACAGCTGGGCCCCGAGGACCTGTGTCGCCTGATGAGCGAGAACCCGGCCCGCGTCTTTGGCATGTATCCGCGCAAGGGTTGTCTTGCCGAGGGCGCCGATGCCGACGTGTGCGTGTGGGATCCGAGCGCGCGTTGGACCATCAGCGCCGCGACGCAGCATCAGGCCGTGGACTACACGCCGCTCGAGGGCTTTGAGGCACACGGCCGCGCCAAGGCCGTTTACGTCAACGGCGTGCTGGCCGCCGTCGACGGCGAGCCCACCGGAGCCCAACCCGGCCGCTACGTCCCCCGCTAACAGCCAGGATGCCGGGGTAGCTAATTTGGGACGGGGCTCTTTTAGCTACCCCGGCCACCTGCCCGATGATTTTTCTGGGACGGGGCTTAAAAAATCATTAGGTACGCAATGATTTTTTAAGCCCCGTCCCAGAAAAATCATCTCAGGGCGTTCACTCGATATGGGTAGCTAAAAGAGCCCCGTCCCAAATTAGCTACCCCTTGAGGCTGGTGGCGATGATGGGGCGGTTGAGGGCTGCCTGGAAGCGGTCTGCCATTGTTGGGTCGTCGAGCATGTCGACCTGGTTGAGCATGATGCGGGCATTGTTGAGGTTCAGCGAGTGCAACTCGGCATTGAGCGCCTGGGCGACGCGCTCTGGGGTGGCAGTGTCGGTGGGCTTGCAGCCGCAGCGCTCGCAGAAGAGTTCGGGGTGGTGGACGACCTCGTCGATGGGCTTGCCCAGCCCGGAGGCGCCGACGACCCAGATAACGTTAGCCGTGCCGGCCGGGATCACCGGCTCCCAGGCGGCGTGTGCCTTGAGTGGGAGTCGCTTGCTTCCGTCTGCCTCGGCGAGGACGTAGTCAAAGCGCTGCGTTAACTCGTCGAGTGGCTCGGCGGGGGAGGAGAGCTTTCCTGTCTCCGGGTCCAGAACGCCCGCCTGGCAAATGCTTCCGCGGCTCAGACCCGCGCATGCCTCGCAGGTGCAGCCGGGAACATGCGGGGTTCCCGGCTTCCACGGTGCGGCGTCCAGACGACGACTCGACCCGTCCCACGGCACGCCGGCGACGGGAAACATGTGCGTGGTGGTGCAGAGGAGCACGCGGCCGCCGGCGCGCATGAGTTCAAGGCCCAACGTCCTCAGCAACGTCGACTTGCCGCCGCTGCCGATAATCGCGGTAATCCCCGGTGCAATCCTGAGCGCCGAGGCAAGGTTGCCGCTAACCGTTTCCATCTGTTCACCGCCGTATAATACTGTGATAATAAATAATCATCAGAGTAGCGGTCGAACCGCTTTTACTCTGCTCAAACCGTAGCACAGGGAGGTGCCCCGGGAATGCTCGTTTATGTTCGCGGCGCCGGCGATATCGCCACGGGCGTTGCCGCTCGCTTGGTGCGCGCCGGTGTGTCGGTCGTCATGGCCGATATCGCGGTTCCCACGTGCATCCGTCGCACGATCAGTTTTTGCGAGGCCATTCGTCTGGGCGAGGTCGAGGTCGAGGGCATTCGCGCTCGCTTGGCACAGACGCCGGCCGAGGCGCTCGAGATTACCCGGGCGGGGGATGTCGCCGTCGTGGTGGACCCTCAGGCCAAGATGCTCGACGAGCTGAAGCCGGCCGCCGTGGTCGACGCGATCCTCGCCAAGCGCAACCTGGGCACCACGCGCGACATGGCACCTGCCGTCATCGCCGTGGGGCCAGGCTTCACCGCACCAGTCGATTGCGACGCCGTGGTCGAGACCATGCGCGGGCATTTCCTCGGTCGCGTCATTACCCAAGGCTCGCCCCAGCCCAATACGGGCGTGCCGGGTGTGATTGCCGGATATGGCAAAGAGCGTGTTATCCACAGCCCCGCCGCGGGCGTGTTTCGCTCTGACCGCGCGATCGGCGACATCGTGAGCGCCGGAGACGTGATCGGCTACGCGGGCGATACGCCCATGTGCACGCAGATTGATGGCTGCCTGCGCGGGCTTTTGACGGACGGCGTGCAGGTGACTGAGGGCTTTAAGTGCGCCGATGTCGATCCGCGCGGCGATGCCAGCTATATCAACTATATTTCGGACAAGGCGACATCGGTCGGCGGCGGCGTGCTCGAGGCACTCGCCATGCTCACCGATGTCTTTAGAGGATAGGAAGCGGCAATGGAAAAGCTCGATGTTGTGAATGCAGCGCTTGCCGCCCTGCGTGCTGGCGAGACGTGCGAGCTCGTGGTCGTGGCCGGCACGGCGGGGTCGTCGCCGCGCGGCGTGGGCGCCTGGATGGCCGTCTTTGCCGATGGCGGCCAGGCAGGCACCATCGGCGGCGGCAAGATCGAGCTCTTTGCGCTGCATGAGGCTCGTGTGCTACTGGATGCGGGACGCTCGCGCCTGGTCCGCTATACCATGGGCGGCGAGAACTCCGATACCGGCATGATCTGCGGTGGAGCCATCTGCCTGTGCTACCTGCATCTGGATGCGACCCAGGCGCAGTTGCTCCAGGAGATTGCCGATGTCTTGGCGTATCGGCGCATCGGCGACTTTGTCATCGACTTTGAACCGTTTATCGCGAGCGCACTCGAGGGCGATGTGGCCGAGTACCATGGCGAGGAATCGCGCCGTACCATTGTGGGCTGCCCCGGGCTTTCGCTGGTGGAGGAGGGGAGTAAGGTCACCTACACCAACGCCGCCTCCGAGATCCCTGCGGCGCACATCGAGACGCTCTGCCCCGAAGGCCTGACCTACATCTTTGGCTGCGGGCACGTGGGTGCCGCGACGGCGCGCGTGCTCACGGCGGCGGGCTTTGCCGTCGTGGCGTGCGATGACCGCCCCGGTACGTTGACGCCCGAATGGGTGCCCGGTGTCTACGACCGTCGCCTGGTCGACTACAAGAACCTGGGCGAGCAGTGCTCCATCGGCCCGCGCGACTTGGTGGTCGTTGCCACGGCAGGCCACAAGTCCGATATCGACGTGGTGATTCAGGCCATGCGCGCCAAGCCCGCCTATCTGGGCTGCCTGGGTTCGCGTCGCAAGACGGCCTTTGTGCGCGCCCGCCTGGAGCAGGAGGGCTTTACGCAGGAGCAGATCGACGGGCTGCACCTGCCGATCGGCGTCGCCATCGAGGCCGAGGATCCCGAGGAAATCGCCATCTCCATCGCCGCCGAGATGATCCACCTACGCCGCACCAAACTCGTCCCCCGCAAACGCTAATCGCATCCCAATCAATAAGTTGCGGTGAAATACGGACTGTTTTTGCTGGTCTGTACCCCCCGAGGAACCATTGAGAGTGGATAATCTCCCACTTTTGGCCAACATGCAGGCCAAAACCGGGAGATTATCCACTCTCGTTCGCCATGCGTCCGAAAATCCACTCTCGTTCCTGCCCCGTTCCCAACGGATCAATTTGTGCGGGGGAGTTGTGGAGTTGTGCAGGCAGACGAGGTTTTTCTGGAAATACGCCCCTAATGCGCGTATAGTACCGATTGTTTTGTCGGCTCCTGCTGTGTCGAGTCCAAACCGCAAAATGCCATGAGCGGCGCGGATGCAGCCAGGAGGCACGAGGACAACCCGTCGTGGCCACGCCCCGTGCTTAAAACCCCAAGAAGGAGTGAACAATGGCAGAAGAGAAGTATGTGCCGCGTCTGAAG
>CAKUHA010000007.1 GCA_934655755.1 uncultured Collinsella sp. | reverse complement strand
GGCCCGTTCGTCTAGCGGTTTAGGACGCCGCCCTCTCAAGGCGGAGATCACCAGTTCGAATCTGGTACGGGCTACCAAGCATCTGATACCCGAACTTCCACGGAGGTTCGGGTTTTTTATTGCCACAATTCTGGATCGGCCACAAAATCGGTCCCTGTTTTTCCTACTGCAATACATGCTTTACGTTCTGGTCATGCGCCTTGCGGGTACAATAGGCAAGATTTATTTGAACTAAGAAGGAGCCTCATGGTTGAGTCCTCTAAGCATACGCATAAGCCCCAGGTTGAGGTTGAGGCATCGGGCGGCGATGACACCAAGAGCGCGCGTCGCGGCGCTATTTTTATCGGCGTCGTGTTGGTGGGCTACATCGTCTATTTGGTTGTAACCGGGCAGATGGGGCAGTTCTGGGCCGCCATGGCGACCGTTCAGGCTCCGTGGCTCATCGCTGCATGTCTGTGCATGCTGATGTACCTGATTTTTGGCATTATCGCCTACGCTATTGCCGTATGGGTCGACCCCGAGTCGCCCGTCGGTGTTCGCGATCTTATCTCGGTCGAGGCGAGCGGCATCTTTTTTGGCAACCTTACGCCCATGATGATCGGGTCCTCGCCGGCGCAGATCTATCGCCTGACCAGGACCGGCCTCAATGTGGGCGAGGCCGGGGCCACGCAGTTTACACGCTTTATCGTCTACCAGTTTGGTCTGGTGGCATGGGGTGCCATCCTCCTGCTCGCCCGTATGCCGTTTTTTGCCGAGCGCTATGGCGACATGACGCTGCTGTGTGTCTTTAGCTTTGGCGGCCATTGCCTTATCTTGCTCGGCGTATTCGCTGTCGCGCTTATGCCCAAGACCGTCACCCGTGTTGCTCACTGCATTATCAACTGGCTCGAGCGCATCGGCGTGTCGCCTACGAAGATCGAGGGCTGGCGCACCTTTGTGGACGGCGAGATTCATTCGTTTTCAGAAAAGTTCAAGCGTTCGGCCGGACACTTCTCGTCCATGGGCCTCACCGTGGTTATCACCATGATGCAGCTCGCATTTTTCTACCTCGTCCCGTACTTTTTGATGCTCTCCTTTGGCAAGCACGATGTCGACTTTTTCTCGGTTATGGCGGCCAGCGCCTTTGTTCAGCTGCTGAGCTCCGCCGTGCCGCTGCCTGGCGGAACCGGTGGCGCCGAGGGCGGATTCGCGTTGTTCCTGGGCCACTTCTTTGGCTCCGCATCGACTGCGGGTTATCTGCTGTGGCGCATGATCACCTTTATCGCACCGACCATCTTGTCTGCGTCCGTGCTGGGTCTTAGGAGCACCCATACCGAGAGCGTCCACGTGCGCTGGGCGCGCTTTAAGCGCAAGCTCGGATGCAAGCCTCAGACGGCTTCTGCGCCCGCTAAACCTCATCCCGCGAATGCGGTTACCGTCGATCCTGCCCAGCACGTTCAGAAGCCTTCTGTGCCCTCTAGGCACGTGCATAAGGCGTACGTGCACCAGACGGGCGATGGTATTCGCGTGTCCCCTTCGGCACTCAACAAGAAGAAGCATTCCAAGTAGCGAGATCCGTGTTCGCGGCGTCCCCGTACGCGGGCTAAGTCGTGCATTCTCTATGGTGCTGGTCTTATCTGCGCTGTATGTAGGATAATCCTCTTACGTAGATTATTTCTCATCTGTAGAGGAATGCCGACATATCGAAGGGGCACGTCAATGTCCAGCAAGAAACCGCGTCTCGACCGCCGTATTGTCCGGAGCCGCAATGCAATCCTTTCGGCTTTTGAGCGTCTGCTTATGGAAAAGCCGCTGGCCGATATTACGGTGAGCGCCATCGCGCGTGAGGCCAATGTCGATCGTAAGACCTTCTACGTTCACTTTGGTACGGTGGACGGCCTGCTCGATGCTATCGCCGAGGATGTCGTGGAGATGATTGTCGACTCGGTTGAGTCGACGCTTGCCTCGCTGGGCGGCAATCCCAACGAGCGTGCCCTCGGTGCGGCGGAGACGTTCTTTAGGACCATTAACGAGGCACTGTGCGACAATTTGATGCTCAATCGCCAGCTGATCGAGAATATCCCGCTCGATGATTTTATGGCGCGCCTGCGCGAGCCGCTCGAGCGCAAGATCACCGAGCGCGACCTGCTGCCCTGCGGCATTAAGGACGAGTTGTTCGATTACTACCTGGCGTTTTTGCTTTCGGGCATTATCGGCATCTACCGTACCTGGGCACTCTCTGACGGCTCGGTGCCCATCGAGCGCATTTCGGAGGTCGCCAACAATCTGACGTTAAGTGGTCTTTCGAGCCTGGAAGCTCGCTTCGAATAGCATTGCGCCTCATCCCCCTCTGAGTTGCGGTGAAATAGGGACTGTTTGGGCCTTCTAACAGCCCGAACGGTCCCTATTTCATCGCAACTTAAGGTTGGTTTACTGGTAGCGGAGGCATTCCACCGGGTCGAGTTTTGCGGCTCTTCGCGCGGGGTAGAAGCCAAAGACGACGCCGATGCCGACCGATACCGCGAAGGCCAATAGCACCGTGGCGATCGAAAAGCTCGGCGTGATCGTTCCACTGGCGCCAAGCTCGCCGAGCACGCCTGAACCCACGGCGAACATCGCGAGACCCCAGGCCAGCAGATAGCCAATCACGACGCCCAAAATGCCTCCGGTGATGCATAGCGCCGATGACTCGGCTAAAAACTGGGCCGTGATGTCTCGTCGACTTGCGCCTAGCGCGCGACGAATACCGATCTCGCGGATGCGCTCAGTCACGTTGGTGAGCATCATGTTCATAATGCCGATGCCGCCCACGAGCAGCGAGATGCTGGCCACGGCGCCCATGATGAGCGAGAACGCGCCCATAAAGGAGTTGAGGGCGTCGATGGCGCTTTTCATCGAAGTTACCGAGACGCTGTCGTATTCGTCGTCCTCCGAAATGCCTTTGATCGAGCGTACCTTGGACTCGATTGTCTTGCACAGCTCGTCCATGTCGGTTCCCTCGGCCGCAAGCGCCGTCACGCTGGGAAACGAGGGATTCTCGTCGCTAAACAGTCCGGCAATGGTCTCGCGCGGCATATACAGCGTGAGCGACCCCATGGTGTCGCTGCCGCCATCAATCATGCCGACAATCTGCACCTCGCCGTTCGAAATCTTGATGGTCTTGCCCAGCGCGTCCTGTTCGTTGCCGTACAGCTGATCGGCGCCGCCTCGGCTGATGAGCGCCACGCGCGACCCCGCCTGCGACTCGGCGTTGGTGTAGGTACGTCCGGCAACAAGCTTGCTGGCGCCCACGGCGTCGAGCATGTCGCTATCGACGCCCTGTGCCATGACGGTATAGCTCTTGTCGCCTGCCTTGTATTCGGTATAGGCACTGTCGACGATGCCGATCTGTTCGATCTGCGGCACCAGTTTTTTGAGCTTTTCCACGTCCGAATCGGTGAGTTCTGGCGATGAATAGACTTGCACCATACGTGCGGCATTGAGGCCCAGGCTGTTGACTAGGCTGTTTTGGATGCCGCCGATAAGCGAGGTCATGGCAATGACGGAGGCGATGCCGATGACAATGCCCAGGATGGTGAGTAGGCTGCGGCCCTTGTTTGCCTCGAGCGAGTGAAGGGCTTCTTGGATAAGGTCGCGCGTACTCATGCCTTCACTCCTTTCGTCGGATTGGCGGGTGCAGAAATCATGGGCAGGTCATCAATGACGCCGCGCAGGGTCTGCGACGCATGCGCGATATACGCGCCATCGTGGATACGGCCGTCGCGAATGGTCACCGCGCGGTCGGCCTCGGCGGCAATGCCGGGGTCATGCGTGATGAGCACGATGGTCTTGCCGCGCTCCTGGAGCCTGTGGAAGGTCTCCATCACGAGCGCTCCAGTGGCGGAGTCCAGGTTTCCCGTCGGCTCGTCGGCAAGAATGATGGGCGGATCGTTGACGAGGGCGCGCGCGATGGCCACCCGCTGCATCTGGCCGCCCGAAAGCTCGGAGATACGGTGGTCCCAGTGGTCGACGGGAAGCGTTACGGCCTGTAGCGCATGGACGGCGCGCATTTCGCGCTGGGCCCGCGGCACGTTGGTGTACGACAGCGGCAGCATCACGTTTTCGATGACCGACAGGCGCGGCAGCAGGTTAAAGCTCTGAAAGACAAAGCCAATGCTCAGGGCGCGCACCTCGGTGAGCTCGTCATCATCCAGTTCTGCCACGTTAAGGCCCTGCAGGTAATAGTCGCCGGCCGTCGGTTTGTCCAGGCAGCCTAAGATATTCATGAGCGTCGATTTGCCCGAGCCCGAGGGGCCGGTGATGGCGACGAACTCGCCGGGGTTTACCGCCAGGCTCACGTTGTGGAGGATGTGGGCGCAGCCGGCCTCGCTCTCAAAAATGCGGTGCACGTTGCGGATGTCGATGACGGGACGCATTACATGCCCTCGTCGGCCGACATGCCATCAGAGGCGCCTCCGTCGGCTGTCGCGCCCGCGCCGGTGTCGACCACGATGGTATCGCCGTCGCGCAGTTTGGTTACGGGGATGTCCGCGTTGATCTCGTTGCCCTGGTCATCGCGCTTGACCTGCGTTTTGCCGACCACGGCTTCGTTGTCGTTTTGGGTCACGACAGTCACCTTCACGCGGCGGGTTTCCTTGCCCTTGCTATCGGTTGCCAGGTTGACGTAGTAGTTCTCGCCGTCCTCGGTCATCAGCGCCATGGTCGGGACCATGACCGCATCGTCGAGCTTTTCGGTCACTACCGAGACCTCGGCCGTCATGCCAGGCTTGAGGCGTGCGTCGGGTGCCTCGATCAAAATGTCGACGTTAAAGGTCACGCTGCCCCCGCCATAGCTGGAATCGGAGTTCGCCACCGAGGCAATGGCCGTGACGGTTCCCTGGCTCACGATATCGGGGAAGGCCGGGTAGGTGACGTTGGCGCTCTGGCCCACGGCGATTTTGGCGATATCCTTTTCGCCTACCTGCACGGTCACCTTCATCTTGGACAGGTCGGCAATCTGCATACATTGCTTGCCGCCGCTCGTGTCGCCTTCGCCCATGACCACGCCGCCTGTAACCGTGGCGCCGACTTTGGCATTGAGCTCGACGATGCTGCCCGAGCTGGGGGCCGTCACCGTGCGCTCGGCCGCCTTGGCGTTGGCCTGCTCGAGCGCTGCCTGGGCCGATGCGAGGTTGCGCTGGGCGCTCGAGACGGCGCTCGTGTCGGTCGTTGCGCCCGATGCGGCGTCGGTGTCGTTACCCATTGCCGGTGCGGCCTGCGCGGCAGCGAGGGCCTTCTGGGCATTGCTCAGGTCTTCCTGGGCCGCGGCTACTGCGCGCTGCGCCTCGGCGACATTGCGGTCGAGCTCGTCGTTTTTGATCGTCATGAGCACATCGCCCTCGTTGACGGTTTGGCCGGCCTGTACGTTAATCGACCCCACCGTTCCGTCGACGGAAGGGGAGACGACCGATGCGGAGATGGGCTTCAGCTGGCCTTTTGCCTCAACGGTGGTTGTAAACGTGCCCTCGGTGACCATGTCGGTCACCGGCCCGTCGGTACCAGCTGGCTGCGCGTTGATGACCAAAGTCACAACAACAGCGATGAGTACAATGGCGCCTACGACGCCGGCGGCGATACCGCGCCGGATCAGCTTTTTACGCCGACGCTCGGCACGCTTCGCCTTGAGCTTGGCGTAGGCTTCTTCGTCGGAGATATCGGTTGAATCGTCGAGGCCCACATCGTGCTGTTTGGCATGTGCGGCGGTTATGAGCGGCAGGGTTTCAGTGGCGTCTTGGGGCATGCGATCGGAATCGTCAGGGCCCGGATTGATAGTGGGGACCTTGGACATAGTGTCTCCTTTATACAAATGGCTCAGATAAGTATATGCGCCCGTCGCAAGAGGCGGGCGCATAGGAACTGTGAATGACGGTACTGTAAGGTTTCGATCGCAGGGCCGTTGTGTTGTTGTGGGCGGTGGCGGGTTTACGAATGCACGACCACGCACAGGCCGACCTTGATGCACTCGTGGAGCGATTTTGCGTCGGCCAGACGCAAGTTGATGCAGCCGTGGCTTCCGCACCACTTGTACGATTCGGCGTTATCGAAGCTCGAATCGTTTTGCCAAGTAGCATCGTGGAAACCGACCATATTGCCCTCGAACGGCATCCAGTAGCTGACCGGGCTCTCGTATTTGGGCTTGCCGGTCTCGGGGTCCTTGGCTCCGATCAAGGTGCTGGAGCCATCGTTGCTGTTGATCTGCCACACGCCCTCGGGGGTTGCGTCCTCGCCGGGCTTGCCGGAGATAAAGTTTGCCTCCCACACGATATTGCCGTTCTCGTCGTAGTAGCGCGCGTGCTGCTCGGACAGGTCGACGTCGATATAGGCCTTCCAGTCCGGCTCGCCTTTGGCGGTAAACGTATCGGCCTTCTTGGAGTACGAGATCTCAATCTCGCCGGTCTGCTTGTTGTTGATGGCGTCTTCGACCTGCTTAGCGAGGGTGTCGCTGTCGATGGACCAGCCAAAGTCGCCGCCCTCGACCGCGCACTCCTTGCCGTCGGCGCGCTTCCACCAGCGGGTGGTTCCCACGGTGTTAAAGCCGTTGGCGAACTCCGAGGCCCAGCCGCTAATCTGCGACGTGTCCAGCGTGGGGTTTGCCGGGTCGGCAAAGCTGATCCACTGCAGCACGGAGCTGCCGTCGACCTTGCCGGCGTCCTCGCCATTGAGCTTGAGCGTCACATTGACGCCCAGGAAGTTGTTGGCGGCGTCGCATGCTGCCTGAATCTGGTCGTTCGTAAGCGTGCCGTTGAGGGGCTCGTAGGCATCGTTGCCGATCTTGTTGATGTCGACGGTGTCCGACAGCGCGGCGAGCTGAATCTCGGCATATTTAATGACGTGCTCGCGATTGATCTTCTCGTTGGAGCGGGCCTTTTCGACGGTGAACTTTCCTGCTTCCTCGTCGTACGAGCTGCTGGCTTCGAAGGTGCCCGAGCGGCCGTTGTTGAACTCGTCGATGACGGTGCCCAGATCCTCCTCGAACTGCTGCTGGTCGAAGGCATCGGAGAGCATGGACAAATCGACGTCCTGGTCCAGGTTGACCGAGTCGGCCGTGGCGGTGGTGTTGGTTTTGCCGCCGAGCGACTCAATCAGCCGAGCGGGCCAGATGAAGGCTTCATTGTGGGCGATGATCTCTTTTGCCGCCGTCTCGCCGTCGACGATGGGCTCGTCGGACTCTGGCTGGTAGGTCCAGCTAAATTCGTCGCCCGTGACGGTGAGCTTAAAGTGCTTCCAAGCCGAGTTCACCTTGGTGGCGGCAGACGAGGCATTGGAGAATGAGACATCGACACCGGCGATGGTCGTGTTGGGATAGGCAATCTGCGAGAACGCAACGATACCCACGATATAGACAATGACGATGAGGCCCAAGACGACGAAGAGCGTCGTCTTTTTGCCAGACTTTTTGTCCGCTCCGTTCTTGTCTGCGGGGGCATTGTGGCGTGCATGCGATGGACCCTGGTTGGGGGTATTGCTACCTGCAGTGTGCTGTTGATAGCCCTGATAATGTTGATGTTGCTGGTAGGTTTGCTGCTGATGCTGCGAGGCACGTCCTCCCGAGCGCTGCTGCTGGGTGTGCGCGGGCGTGATGGGGCGCGGTGCCTGGACGCCGCCGGGCTGCCTGCTGGGTTTTTGCGGATCGGGAATCAATTGGGTGCGGTCGTTTTGCGACATCGTTTGCATATCCTTCGAGTTTCGCCTTGCGGCTCATCGTGTTTTATCTGGGCTTGCATTATAGCGATTACCCTGTTGATTGTGGTATGGAAACAGTGGCATTCAAAGGAGGTTGGACAAATGTCCCACCTTTGAGTCGTTCTTTGCTGCTACCCGCATACGCCGCACTTGGCGCAGGCAGAAAGCGCAGCCGGGGCTTGCGCGATGCCGCCCTTGGCCGTCTCGCGCAGGGTTGCCGGCAGGGCGTGGCCCACCGAGAGCATCACATGCGCCATCTGGTCAAACGGCACCAGGCTCTTGATGCCGGAGAGCGCGAGCTGGGCCGAACTAAAAGCCGCGGCCACGCCGATGGCGTTGCGGTTTTGGCACGGCACCTCAACCAGGCCACCCACGGGGTCGCAAACGAGGCCCAGCAGATTGCTCAGCGCGATGGAGCTGGCGTCGAGCGCCTGCTCGGGTGTGCCGCCGAGCATCTGTACCAGCGCGGCGGCGGCCATGGCGGCAGCACTTCCCACCTCGGCCTGGCATCCGCCCTCGGCGCCGGCGACGCAGGCGCTCGTGGTGAGGTTGAGGCCGATGGCGGCGGCGCAGTAGAGGGCGTCCATGACTTGCTCGTCATCGAGCTGCAGGTGATCGGCCAGCGCCAGCACGCAGCCGGGAACGACGCCCGCGGAGCCTGCGGTGGGGGCGGCGACGATGACGCCCATAGTGGCGGAGCGCTCGAGTACAGCCATAGCGCGGGCCACGGCGTCGGTCTGGACGGAGCCCATTAAGCTTGAGCTTAGGTCGTTGCGGCCGGTGGCATCGACGAGCTTTGCCTCGCCGCCGATGAGCCCGCCGAGTGAACGCTGCGGATTGGCGATGGGGGCCGTGGTCTCGTCTTTCATGACTTCGAGCACGCGGCGCATGGCGGCGACGGCGTGCTGCTCGCCGGTCAGGCGTGCTTCGCGCACAGCCATGACAGCGCCAATGTTGAGTCCCAGCTCATCGCAGGCGTCGAGCAGCTGCTCGCCGTCGTCGAAGATTTCCTTGGCCGAGACGCCGGGGGAGAGCGAAGAGGCCGAGCCGGGAAGCTCGATGAAGGTCGCGTAGTCGACATTGTCGAGCTTGCGCAGCATGGGGATGACGGTGTCGTCGGGTGCGCCGTCGGTCTCAAAGACGGAGTAGGCCTGGCCGCCCACCTCGGTGCGGTAGGTGCGGCAGAAGGCGATGTTCACGTGGGCGTAGGCGAGCAGGTTGGTGAGCGCGGCGAGCACGCCGGGGACGTCGTGGTGTGCCACGAAGAGCGTGGAATACATGCCCGAAATGTCGACGCCGACGCCGTTGATGCGGCTGATGCGCATCTTGCCGCCGCCCAGGCTCTCGCCGCGGACCTGCGCCGTGGCACCCGTGTCGTCGACCATGTCGATGTCGACGGTGTTGGGGTGGATGGACGCGTCATCGCCCTTGATGTCAAAGTGAAACTCGAGGCTTTGCTCGCGTGCGAGGTCAAAGGCCTGCTTGATGTTCTCGTCGTCGGTGTCGAGGCCCAGGATGCCCGCCACGAGCGCGCGATCGGTGCCGTGGCCGCGGTAGGTGTGAGCGAAGGAGTTCCACAGGCCAAAGGTGACCTTGGTGATGCGGCCCTCCAGCAGGCTTGCGGCCACCTGGGCGCACCGCAGGGCGCCGGCGGTGTGCGATGAGCTGGGGCCGACCATGACGGGGCCCAAGATCTCGAATGCCGAGGTCGTAGCTAGTGTTTGCGGCTTGCCTGCCATGGCGGCTCCTTTAATCTATCCCGTCGTTCCGAGGGCTTTAGTATTTGGTCGCCTGCTCGGACAGTCCTGGCTCGCACGGAGAGCACATTAAGTGCTCTCCGGCTCGTGCGGAACTCGCGACCGACCAAATACTAAAGCCCTCGGAACTTAGGATACATGGTTGGAGCCGTTGTGCTGCAAAATTCATTGGCTGGTGAACTATTCCGTGTTCCGTGTTGGCTCATCTTCGCCACCGGTTAAAAAAAGAAGTACCGGTTGGGGGCGGTACTTCTTTTGAAAGTTCGTATGTTGTTGTGGCCTTAGTGGTTCTTAATTACAGACCGCAAGCAGCTTTGAGTTCTTCGACTCGGTCGGTTGCCTCCCAAGTGAAGTCGGCGTCTTCTCGGCCGAAGTGGCCGTAGGCTGCCGTCTTTTCGTAAATCGGGCGGCGCAGGTCCAGGTCTCGGATGATCGCGCCCGGTCGCAGGTCGAAGGTCTTCTCGACGGCCTCGACGATCTTGTCCTCGGCGACCTTGGCGGTGCCGAAGGTGTCGACCATGATCGACAGCGGCTTGGACACGCCGATGGCGTAGGCAAGCTCGACCTCGCAGCGGTCGGCCAGGCCGGCGGCGACCACGTTCTTGGCGACCCAGCGCGCAGCATATGCGGCGGAGCGGTCGACCTTGGTGCAGTCCTTGCCGCTAAAGGCACCGCCGCCGTGACGGCCGTAGCCGCCGTAGGTGTCGACGATGATCTTGCGGCCGGTCAGGCCCGTGTCGCCCATGGGACCGCCCACGACAAAGCGACCGGTGGGGTTCACATAGATGTCGGCGTTGTCCCACGGCATGTTCTCGGCAGCCATGACCGGGGTGATGACGTGCTCGATGAGGTCGGCCTTGATCTTGCCCATGTCCTCGATCTCGGCGGCGTGCTGCGTGGAGATGACGATGGTCGTGACTTCCACGGGCTTGCCATCCTCGTAGCGCACGGTGACCTGGGTCTTGCCGTCGGGGCGCAGGTAGGCCAGGGTGCCGTCGTGACGAACGGCGGCCAAGCGCTCGGCCAGGCGGCTTGCCAGGTAGTGCGGCATGGGCATGAGGGTCTTGGTCTCGTTGGACGCGTAGCCGAACATCATGCCCTGGTCGCCGGCGCCGATCAGGTCGATCGGGTCGGTGGTGGCGCCGGTCTGGGTCTCGAAGGACTCGTCGACGCCCTGGGCGATGTCGGGCGACTGCTCGTGGATAAGGCTCATAACGCCGCAGGTATCGCAGTCAAAACCAAACTTGGCGCGGTCGTATCCGATGCGGCGGATAACGCCACGGGCGATCTCCTGCACGTCGACGTAGGCCTGGGTGCGGATCTCGCCGGCGACGATGACGGTGCCGGTGGTCACGAGGGTCTCGCAGGCGCAGCGGACGTTCTCGACGTTGGCGGGCACGCCGTTGGGCGCAATGTAGCCCTGCTCCTGGAGCTCTATTTCTTTGGCGAGGATTGCGTCGAGGACGGCATCGCTGATCTGGTCAGCAATCTTATCGGGATGGCCTTCGGTCACCGACTCCGACGTAAATACAAAGGACCCGTGTTGGGGCGGGATGGAACGAAGCTCTTCTGACATGATTGTCCTTTCAAAAACGTGTCCCGGCGACCGTTACCATTCCGCCGGGCTCTCTATGCAAGGGCACATCATAGCGCGTAAATCAAACATTCACACCCTTTCCGCACCTACTCATTGGGGACAGACTTAAATGACCGGCCTTACCTAAGGGGTAGTCGTTGGGGACGTTCTTAAACGACTAGTCAAAAGGGACACTCTTCCGGGGCACTCATTGGGGGCAGACTTAAATGACCGGCCTTACCTAAGTGCCGACAGGTTGCCCAAAGACTGGTCATTTATGTCTGTCCCCAATGATTACTGCCCAACGACTGTTCATTTAAGTCTGTCCCCAATGAGTAGGTCGGTGCCCTTTGTGCGGAGGTTGCTTTGTTGCTTTATACTAATGCGGTTAGACATCCATCCTGCAATCGAGGAGATTTCCATGGCATCAGACGTTCGCGTCCGCTTTGCACCCTCACCGACGGGCAAGCTGCACATCGGCGGCGCCCGCACCGCTATCTATAACTGGGCTTTCGCCCGCGCAAACGGCGGCACGTTCATCCTGCGCATCGACGACACCGACCCCACTCGCTCCACCGATGAGAACACGCAGATCATTCTGCGCGCCATGCGTTGGCTGGGCCTGGACTGGGACGAGGGTCCCGAGGTGGGCGGCGATTTTGGCCCCTACGCGCAGACCGAGCGCCTGGACCTGTACAAGCAGGCCGCCCAGAAGCTCTGGGACGAGGGCAAGGCCTACCCCTGCTTCTGCACCAAGGAGCAGCTCGATGCCGACCGCAAGGCCGCGCAGGAGCGCAAGGACCCCTTCCAGGGCTATCAGCGCCGCTGCCGCGATCTTGATCCCGAGGAGGCCCGTCGTCGCATCGAGGCCGGCGAGTCCTACGTCCTGCGCATCAAGGTGCCCGAGGACCGCGGCGACGTTGTCATCCACGACGCCGTTCACGGTGAGGTGACCTTCGACGCCAAGGAGCTCGACGACTTCGTCATCTTCCGCTCCGACGGCACGCCCACGTACAACTTCGCGACCGTCGTCGACGACGCCATGATGAAGATCACCCACGTCATCCGTGGCGACGACCACCTGTCCAACACCCCGCGCCAGGTCATGGTCTATGAGGCCCTCGGCGCGCCCGTGCCCACGTTCGCCCACATCTCCATGATCCTGGGCGCTGACGGCAAGAAGCTCTCCAAGCGCCACGGCGCCACCTCGGTGGAGGAGTACCGCGACGCCGGCTACCTGTCCGACGCCTTCGTCAACTACCTAGCGCTGCTCGGATGGTCGCTCGACGGCGAGACCACGATCATCCCGCGCGACGTTCTGGCCAGCAAGTTCTCGCTCGACCGCATCTCCAAGAACCCGGCGACCTTCGACCCCAAGAAGCTCGACTGGGTCAATGCCGAGTACATCAACGGCATGTCCGACGCTCAGTTTGCCGATGAGGTCATGGTCCCCGAGCTGCATGAGGCGGGCCTTATCGAGGGCAACGTCGAGTACGGCGAGGACTGGATCGACGCGCTCGCTGCCATCGTCAAGCCGCGCACCAAGATGCCTGCCGACGCCGTGACCGTCGCCGCCCCCATCTTCGCTACGGCTGAGACGCTCGAGTATGACGAGAAGTCCGTCAACAAGGGCCTGGCCAAGGAGGGCATGGGTGCCATTCTGGACGCCGCCAAGGTCGCGCTCGAGGGCATGGACGAGTGGACTGCCGGCAACATCGACGCTGCGCTTGAGCCGCTGCCCGAGCAGATGGACCTCAAGAAGCGCGTGGTCTTTCAGGCCGTGCGCGTCGCCGTCTGCGGTAACATGGTGAGCCCTCCGCTGGGCGAGACCATGGCGCTCGTCGGCCGCGACGACTGCCTGGCGCGCATCGACCGCGCCCGCACGATGGCGCTGTAGCAGCTGCGCAAACGTATGTATCCGAGCCCCGTTCACCCGAGCGGGGCTCTTGTTTCTATAGACGCATGGGGTGGAGGTACAGGGACCATGGCCGAGCAACTGTCGCTGTTTGGTTCGCCGGAGCCGGAGGTGACCCCGGCGGTGTCCGCACCTGCAGCTACTGCCCCGGCTCAGCCCGAGCCTGCACCTGAGCCCGTTACCGCCTACGCGAGCGTGGTCCTCGACATCCCAACGCGGGCGCTATCCGAGCCGTTTGCCTACGGCATCCCGCAATCCCTTGCCGGCGAGGCTCTGGTCGGCTCCACAGTCCTGGTCCATTTTGGTAATCGCGCGGCCGCCGGCTACATCGTTGACATCGCGCCTGAGCTGTGTGACCTGCAAGGTAACGACGCCCTCGACCCTGCGCGCATCAAGCCCATCGAGGCTATCCTCAGCAAGCCGCTCTTTACCGCCGAGGCTGCTCGCATCGCGCGCTGGATGAGCCGCGAATACGTTGCGACGCTTTCCGAGTGCCTGCGTCTGTTCTTGCCGCCGGGCGGAAGCCCACGCGTGGTCAAGAGTGATGACGGCGTGTGGACGGTTGAGCGACCCGCCGTCAAACCCATCCAAAATCGCTGGGTCATGCTCACGCCTGAGGGCTTCGACTATACGCCGCCCAAAACGGCGGTCCGCCAGCGCCAGCTTATTGAGGCGCTCCAATGCGGCCCGGTCACGACGCGCGACCTCAACCTTCTCTACAACAGCATGTCGGCGACCATCAAGGCGCTCGAGAAACGCGGCGTCGTGGTGGTGGAGGAGCGCCGTGCCTGGCGCGGTTGCAGCGAGCAGACTACGCTGTCCTCCGCGAGCGGCAAGGCGCCGGTCGCACTTACCAACGGCCAGCAGCAGGCGCTCGCGCAGATTGAGCGCGCTCGCCTGGATGCGCACGGCGACGTGGTCATTGTCGATGGTGTCACCGGATCCGGCAAAACCGAGGTCTACCTCTCCGCTATCGAGCGCGTGCTCGCGGCCGGTCGCTCGGCCTGCGTGCTCGTGCCCGAGATCTCGCTGACGGCCCAGACCGTCGGCCGCTTCCGCTCGCGTTTTGGCGAGACGGTTGCGGTCTTCCATTCACGCCTCTCGGCCGGTGAGCGTTTGGACCAGTGGGACATGGTCGCGAGCGGTGCGGCCCGCGTGGTCGTCGGCGCGCGTTCGGCGCTCTTTTGCCCGCTCAGCGACCTGGGCCTCATCATTATCGACGAGGAGCACGAGACCAGCTACAAGCAGGGCTCCAGCCCGCGCTACCATGCGCGCGAGGTGGCTGCCGAGATGACGCGCCGCTATCGCTGTCCGCTCGTGCTGGGATCGGCCACACCCTCCGCCGAGGCGCTCGACCGTTGCCGCCGCGGCACGTACAACGGCGCCACCTGGACGCGCGTCGAGATGCCCGAGCGCCCCGGACACGCGGTACTGCCCACCGTCCGCATTGCCGACCTGCGCCGCGAGTTCGCACACGGCAGCCGCTCCATGTTCTCAAAACCGCTGATGGAAGGCCTCGAGCGCGTGGTCGAGCGTCGCGAGAAGGCCGTGCTGCTGCACAATCGTCGCGGCTTTGCACCGTTCCTGATGTGCCGCGAGTGCGGCTGCGTCCCCACCTGCAACCACTGCTCCACCGCACTCACGTATCACGAGCGCACCCACACGTTGCAGTGCCATACCTGCGGATCTTCCTGGCGCGTGCAACCGTATCCGGCGCCCACGAGTCGCTGTCCCAAATGCGGTAGCCGCTACCTGGCAAAAATGGGCCTTGGCACGCAGCAGATTGAGGATGCGTTGCACCAGATGCTGCCAGAGGACGTCGCCATCATCCGCATGGATGCCGATTCCACGCGCGGCAAGGACGCGCACAAAAAGCTGCTCGAGCAATTTGATGCTGCCGATTGTGCCGTCCTGCTGGGCACGCAGATGATCGCCAAAGGCCTCGACTTTCCCGAGGTTACGCTGGTGGGCGTGGTCAATGCCGACTTTGCGCTTAAGCTGCCCGATTTTAGGGCAGGGGAGCGTGCCTACGATCTGCTGGAGCAGGTCGCGGGTCGCGCCGGTCGCGGTGATCGCCCTGGCGAGGTCATTATCCAGACCTACCTGCCCGAGGACCCGGTCATCCGCGCTGTCGCCGAGCACGACCGCTCGATCTTTACCGACTACGACCTGGGCCAGCGCCGCGACGCCCTCTATCCGCCGTTCGTGCGCCTGGTAAACATCTTGGTGTGGTCGGCGAGCGCGGATGACGCGCAGGATTACATCGGGCGCATTGCGAAGCTCCTCAAGCGCCGCTGGCATGCCGCCGCGCCCGACTTTTTACGGGCGGGGAGCTCCGTGCCCCAGGTGCTGGGCCCGGCTTCGTGTGTAATCGAGAGAGCCAAGGACCGTTACCGCTTCCATCTGCTTGTAAAGTCGCCGGTAGGGTACCATGTCTCTGATGATATCGACGCCTGCCTCAAAGAGGTGGGCTCCGTGCGCGGCGTGAGCGTGAGTGTTGACGTCGACGCCTATGATTTGATGTAACAACCCGAAAGGATGGCCATGGAAGCCAACGGAATCGTACTGTCGCCCGACCCTCGCCTGCGCCAGGAGTGCGCCGTTATCGAGGAGATCACCCCGGCGATCGAGGCGCTTGCCGAGAAGATGAAGAAGATGATGTTCGAGAACGGCGGTTGCGGCCTGGCTGCCCCGCAGATCGGCGAGCTCATTCAGCTCGTCACCATCGACTGTGACTATAGCGACAAGAACGACTACGACCCGTACGTGCTCATCAACCCTGTGATTGTTGAACAGAGCGACCATCTCGTTCCGTTTAGCGAGGGTTGCCTGTCTATCCCGGGCATTAGCTGCGAGATCGAGCGTCCGGATCACGTTGTCGTCGAGGCGTACGACCTGGATGCCAACCTGATTCGCTATGAGGCCACGGGCGACCTGTTCTGCGTGTGCTTGCAGCACGAGATCGACCACCTGCATGGTAACACCATGTTCGAGAGGCTTAAGCCCATGCAGAGGATCAAGGCCGTCAAGGAGTACCAGGACGCCCTGGCCCGCGGCGCTCGACCGGGCGAGACTGAGTAGAGTCGTCCGTCCCCTTCTGCCGCAGGGCTTAGGTTTTGCTCCATGCTCAAACAGTCCTGCTCGCACGAAGAGCACATTAAGTGCTCTTCGGCTCGTGCGGAACTGCGCGTGGAGCAATAACCTAAGCCCTGCGGCAGAAGGGGACTGCGTTTACGTGCTCGTCTCTCCCGGGTGCCGTCGGACCAGGGAAGGGCGTCTTCGCTGATATTTGCTTTGTTGAGAGGGCTGCTTTTGATGCGGCTCTTTCTTTGGTTTTGGGTATATTTGAACGTGTTGAATTGATCTGGCGTCTTGGTCGGGACTTGGCTGGGCGCTGTTATTTATAGCCGTTTTGGCTTTGGTTTTGAGGGGTCTGTTTTATGCGTATTGTGTTTATGGGTACGCCCGATTTTGCGGTGCCTTCTTTGGTTTCGCTTGTTGAGGCTGGGAATGAGATTGCGCTTGTTGTTACTCGTCCTGATGCTGTTCGTGGGCGTGGCAAGAAGCTTGAACCTTCTCCTGTTAAGGCCAAGGCGCTTGAACTGGAGCTGCCAGTTTTTGAGGCTAACCGTATGACGCCTGAGGTCGTTGAGGCGCTTCAGGCTGCTCAGGCTGATATTTTCTGCGTGGCTGCCTATGGCTGTATTTTGCCTGATGAGGTGCTGCATATGGCGCCGCTTGGTATTGTGAATGTCCATGCTTCGTTGCTGCCTCGTTGGCGTGGTGCGGCCCCCATTCAGCGCGCCATTCTTGCTGGTGATGAGGTCGCTGGCGTTTCCATTATGCGTATTGGGCATGGCGTTGATACCGGTGCTTATTGTGCCCAGGCTTCCACTTCGGTTGCCGGCAAGCATGCCGAGGCGCTCACGATGGAGCTTGGTGAGCTGGGCGGCAAGTTGCTCGCCGATACGCTTCCTTCGTTTGCCGACGGTACCGCTGTTTGGACCGAGCAGGATGAGGCGCTCGTTACCCATGCTGCGAAGATTTCCAAGCAGGAGATGCGTCTTGATCCGCAGATGACGGCACTCGATTGCGTTCGTCATGCGCTGGCCTCGTCCGATACCGCCCCTGCTCGCTGCGTGATTGCCGGCAAGACCGTGCGCGTGCTCGATGCTGCGCCGGCTGATGTTACGCTCGGCGCGGGTCAGGTTCTTGTTAAGACTAAGCGTGTTTACCTGGGCCTTTCCGATGGTGCGGTTGAGCTGCTCGAGGTTAAGCCCGATGGTAAGCGTGCTATGGCAGCTTCTGCTTGGGCTGCTGGCCTGCAGGGCGCCGAACTTAGCTGGGGTGTTTTGTCATGAGCAAGTTGTCTCCCGCGCGCAAGCTCGCGCTCGACGTGTTGATGGAGGCCGATCGCCGTGGCATGTACGCGCGCGACGTGCTGTCCTCCCGCGCTTCCGCCAAGGCCATTGACCAGCGCGATTCCGCTTTTGCCGCTCGTCTGGCGTTGGGCGTTGCCGCCACGCAGGGCATTTTGGATGAGCTGCTCGACCAGTTTCTCGATAAGCCCAAAAAGGTCGCACCGCGCGTTCGTATGGCGCTTCGCATCTCGGCCTTCGAGATGCTCTACCTGCATACGCCGGGTCGCGTTGCCGTAAGCCAGGGTGTTGAGCTGGTGCGCAGCGGCGCTAAGTCTGCCGCTGGCCTTGCCAATGCCGTGCTGCATAAGGTTGCGGATAACGTTGAGGACTTTGCCACGGCTTCCGATGTGGATGAGTCCGAGCGCCGCCTGGTGCGCCTTTCGCGTTTGATGGGCCTGCCTCGCTGGCTGTGCGCTCGCATTATGGCGTCGTTCGACACGCCCGAAGGTGCACTCAACTTTGCCGGCAATCTGGCGCCCGCGCCGCTCGCCCTACACGAGAATGCCTTTGCGACCAAGCCCGATCCGTATATCTCGCAGCTCGTGGCACCTGTCTTCCCGGGTTGTCATGCTCCGGTCGATGCTCAGGTTACCGTTGCTTCGGGCGTGTTCGAGCGCGCTGCCGCCGTGGCTTCGGACCTGAATGCTCAGCTTATTGCGACCGCCGCGACGCGCCCCGGGCGTTGTCTGGAGATCGGTGCCGGCCGCGGTACCAAGACCTACGTGATGGTGTGCCAGGCCAAGCGTGCCGGTTACGAGCGTCAGCATACCGCGCTCGACCTGCACGACCGCAAGTGCGATCTCAATCTCGCGCGCCTGCATAAGGCGGGCATCAAGGGCGTGCGAACCGTCTCGGGCGATGCCTGCGAGCTCGATGAGGTGCTCACGTCCTTCGACGCCATGCTTGGCGAGCGGGTCAAGTTCGATATCGTGTTTATCGATGCGCCGTGCTCGGGAACGGGCACCATGCGCCGCCATCCCGAGATTCCGTGGCGTTTGAGCGAGAATGACGTGACGACTGAGCTGCCCAAGCTGCAGCTGACAATGCTCAAGGAGGCGGCCGCACGTGTGGCAGCCGGCGGCGAGCTCATCTATGCGACGTGCTCGGTCTTTGACGAAGAGAATACGCAGGTCGTGGACGCGTTCCTGGCCTCTTCTGAGGGCAAGGGATTTGCTGTAGAACCGCTCTCCGAAGCCCAGATCCTACAGCTCCCCGATTTCTCTCAAGCCAAGAAACTCGTATCCGTCCGCCAAAACGACCGAGGTCTCTTCCAAAGCGTTCCCGTAAACGCCGACTCCTACGACGGCCACTTCTGCGCCAGACTAGTCCGCAAGTAACCGCTAAGTTGCGGTGAAATAGGGATTGAATATTGGCATCTACCCGCCAAACAGTCCTTATTTCACCGCAACTCGGGTGGTCATGCGAGCGGAGATCGCAAAAGCGGTTAAGAGTAGTAAAAATAGCCCCGTCTCATACTTGCTGTTATTAAAAGTAGGGCGGATTACGGGGCTGGGTATGAACTTCTCGACCACGGCGAAATTGCAGATAATAAACCCGCAGGTAGATGGCTTGTTGAAATTTGCTATTTGCCGGAATGGATACAGGTTTTCAATTCAGCCCCGTAATCCGGCATAGTTTTGAAATGTTACAAACTTAGCATCAGCCAGAAATCCGGTTTATAGAAAAGTTGCGGTGGAATAGTTCCTGTTTGACCGCCGGATGGGCTGATTCAGGAACTATTTCACCGCAAGTTACGAGGGCGGCCCTGCGACTGGTGTTGTCGCAGGGCCGCCCTTTGTGCGTTTTGCTTTAGTCGGCTGCTAGTGGCTATGCGGGCAGTTGGCGCAGCAGCCGCTGGTGGCGCTGGTGCTGGAGCCGCCACTGCGCTGGTCGGTGTTGTAGAAACCGCTGCCGTCGAACTTAATGCCGCTGGCCGAGAACGTCTTGGATGCCGGGGCACCGCAGCTGGGGCATACGACCTCGGGCGTCTCGGACATGGGGTGTTCAACTTCAAACACGTTGCCGCAGCTCGTGCACTTGTAATCGTAGCGCGCCATAGTACTTCCTTTTCAGCACAAAGCGGGCAGATCGCTCTGCCCGCAAAAATTCAAACAGCTTTAACTGTACCCTATATCGTGGGTTTTATCACGCTTCGCCCCAGAATCTATGGGTGCTGCGCAGGAGCTTCGCAGTTTTCTCCTCAGCGGCCTCAATGTCCGCCTCGTCGGCCTGCCAGGTCCAGTTGCCCGTGGCGACACCCGGCACGTTCATGCGAGCGTCGTCGCCCAGCCCCAGTACATCCTGCAGCGGCATCATCACAAGGGGAGCGTCGCTTGCCAGTGCGTCGCCCATCAGCTTGGCCGCGCACTCAACGCCGCTCGGCTCGTCACCGCCCGCAAAGGAGCGCGTGCACCAGCCGGTAAGCGTCGACGTGTCGTGCGTCGAGGTGTACAGAATCTTGCCGGGCGTGGGATGTACGCCGCAGCGGACGTCGTAATCGCTAAACTCCAGCACGTCCATGCCGGGGAAACCGCAGGTCGATGCCATGGCGCGAACACCGGGCGTCAGGTAGCCCAGGTCCTCGGCGATAAAGTTGAGCGGACCCAGCTCGTCGTAGGCGGTTTGGAACAGGTCCTTGCCCGGTCCCGCAAGCCAGCGGCCATCGGCACAGGCCTTGCCCGCGGGGATACTAAAGTAGCTGTGGAAGCCCAGGAAGTGGTCCAGACGCACACGGTCATAGAGCGAGAATGCGCGGCGCAGACGGTCCATCCACCAGCGGTAGCCGTTCTCCTTCATGTGTTCCCAGCGGAAGGTGGGGTTGCCCCACACCTGGCCCTCGGGCGCAAAATTGTCGGGCGGCGCGCCCGAAATCTCAATCGCCTTACCAGTGTCGGACAGCCAGAAGTTCTCGGGCTCGCTCCACGCGTCGGCCGAATCGTCCGAGACATACATCGGGATATCGCCGATGACCTCGATGCCCTTCTTGTGCGCATAGTTCATAAGCTCGCACCAGGCCAGGTCAAAGCGATATTGCATGTACGCCTGCAGCTCGGCTTCGTCGTGGAAACGCTTGTCGTCGATCAGATGCTCGTTGTAGCGCGCGACATCGGCCGGCCAATCGTGACGCGACTCACCCTCAAAGTGTTTTTTGACGGCCATGTAGACGCAGTACTTCTCGAGCCAATCGGCATTGCGATGTTTAAACGCGGTGTACAGCGGGTCGGCATCTTCGCCGCCGTGGTTCTTCCAGGCAGCAAAGTCGGCCGCCAGCTCCTCTTGGCTCTCGGGCAGCAGGTCAGTATTACCTGCAAAGGCCGAAGGCCCAGCATAAGGGGAGCGGAAGAAGTCCGTCGGGTTGACGGGCAGGACCTGCCAGTAGCGCATGCCCATAGCGGCCAGATGGTCGATAAAGCGACGCGTGGGCGCGCCAATCGTACCGGGCTTGCCGTCGTCGGTCGGCACCGAGGTGATGTGGCACACGATGCCCGCGCCGTGATCGAGCGGCTCCTGCAGGCGCTGCTCGGCATGGTGATAGATGATCGACGAACCCAGCGGATACAGGTCGAGCGTGACCGTGCCGTTGTGAATCTCGCACTCGTGACCGCTAATGACGTCGCTCGCGCATTCGCCGAGCGCCGGAATCGTCACGCGATGCGAATTACGCAGGCTGCGGTTGATGATGACGGTCGCGGACTCGCCGTCCTTGCCCGTGCGGTTGTAGGCCAGCACCTCGTCATTGAGCGCGAAGGCCTTAATCTCGCCGTCAATCATAAACGGCAGCGCACGGCGCACGGCCGAAGCGTTCTTGACGATTGCGAGCGTATCGAAGTCGTGCAGGTCTTCCTTGGTCGGCAGGGTTCGGCGGTTGCCCGGGTCGGTAAGGCCCTCCAGGCCGTACTCGTCGCCGTAGTAAATCGAAGGCACGCCGGGGAAGGTCATCTGCATGAGCGTAGCAAGCCAAAAACGGCTCTTGGCCAGGCCCATCGCATTCTCGTCCAGGCGCCACTTGCTGCGCTCGCACTCGGGCAGCTGCGACTCGTCGGGGCCGCCGCCGAGCACCGAGATGATGCGCGGGCGGTCGTGGCTCGACAGCAGATTGAGCGCGCAGGACAATGCCTCGCTCGGATAGTTCTCGCGCAGGGTCTCGATGTCCTCGGCGGCCTCGTAAGCGTTTTTGTAGCCCATCAAAAAGCCGATGACCATGTCGCGGAAGGGGTAATCCATAGCAGAGTCGAGCTCCGAGCCCTGCAGGTAGCGGCGCAGATGGCCGTAGCTAATCTTGTTGGAGGCGTCCTCCCAGACTTCGCCGAGCAACAGTGCATCGGGCTTTTCGGCGAGCACGGCCTTTTTGATCTCGGCCAGGAAGTCATCGGAAAGCTCGTCGGCCACGTCCAGACGCCAGCCATGGGCGCCGGCACGCAGCCACTTACGAATCACGCCGTCCTTGCCCAGCAGCTTTTCACGGACAAGCTCGGAGTTTTCGTTGATGGCTGGCATGTTGCCCACGCCCCACCAGCAGTCATACGAACCGTCCTCATGGAAATAAAACGCATCGCGCCACGGCGAGTCCTCACTCTGCCAAGCACCGACGCCGGGATAGTTGCCGTAGCGGTTAAAGTAGATCGAGTCGTCGCCCGTATGGTTGAAGACGCCGTCCAGGATAATGGAAATGCCGAGCTTCTCGGCTGCCTCGCACAGCTCGGTAAAGTCCTGCTCGGTGCCCAGGATCGGGTCGATCTTGGTGTAATCGGCCGTGTCGTAGCGATGGTTGCTTGCGGCCTCAAAGATGGGGTTGAGATAGATAGCCGTAAAGCCGAGCTCGGCGATGCGGGGCAGGTCGTCCTGGATGCCCTTGAGGGAGCCGCCGTAGAAGTCCCAGGTCTTGATGGAGCCGTCCTCCGCGCGCTCATACACCGGTGGTTCGTTCCAGTCCTCGACTATGCGGCGCTGAATGCCCTTACGCGGTTTTTCGAGCTCGGCCAGCGTGCGCTCGCGCCAATGCTCGTCGCGCGCGTAGCGATCGGGGAAGATCTGGTAGACCATGCCGCGCTCGTACCAGGTGGGACGGTTCTCGCGGTGCTTGTAGACGGTAATCTGGAAGGAAGGTACCTCGGCGTAGTCGTAGGTTACGCCCTCGCCGCCGGTGCGACCTTGCGGTGCGCCCAAGCGGACCTCGGGCTGGCCTTCGATGTTGCAGATAAAGCTGTACCAGATAAGACAGGGCTCGGTGCACTCAAGCTCTACGGTAAATATGCCGTCGCCCTCGTGCGTCATGGGATACAGAGACTCACCGATTTCATCGACCCAGGTACGCAGGGTAAGCGTTGCCTGCGCGGGACTGGCATCCTCCAGAATAACGGAGAGCGAAAGGGTAGTTCCAGTGGTCACAGCGCCAAACGGAGTACGAAACTGTGGCAGGCGGCTGTTGTGAATCAATCTCATAGTATGGTCCAGTTCTATACAATCATGGCCAACGGGTCATGGCTTAACGCACAGTTCCTAAGTATATCCGTTGCACTTTAGTTGTATAAACCACAGCCGTTCACTATCGGCGAACGGTTGTGCTAGAAAATCGTTTTACCAACCTAGGTAGATTTTTGGGACATGCCTTAAAATCTACCTTTTATGACGCGCTCGGTCGCTAAGTCAAAAGGTAGATTTTAAGGCATGTCCCAAAAATCTACTGGGAAGGGGGCACCGGCTGGGGCGCCCCCTTGTTTGTTGAGGATTGAGTTTTGGATCGTCCGGATTAGCGGCGCTTACGGGTGGCCGTGGCCTTGCGGACAGAGGTCTTCTTGGACGGGGCCTTTTCCTCGGCCGGAGTGGCAGGGGAGACCGGGGTCTCCTTGGCGGGCTTGACCTTTGCCTCAACCTTGGCCTCAGTCTTCGGAGCGGCCTTGCTCTCGGTCTTAGCCTCGGTGGCCTTCGGTGCCGGCTTGGGCTTTACCTCGGCCTTGGGCTCCTCTTTGGTGGCAGCGGGCTTAGCCTCTGCCTTGGGAGCAGCTGCCTTTGCCGTGGTCTTCTTGGCCGTCGTCGTGGTGCGCTTGCGCGTGGTGGTCTTGGCGGCCGGCTTTGCCTCTGCCTTGGGCTCGACGGGCGTCTCCTCAACCTTGGCAGCAGACTTTGCGGCGGCCTTGGTGGTCGTCTTCGTTGCCGTAGTCTTCTTGGCAGTCGTAGCCTTAGCCGCGGTCGTCTTCTTGGCAGCGGTCTTTGCCGGAGCCTTTACCTCGGGAGTGGCCTCAGTCTCGGCGGCCTTCTTGGCAGTGGCAGCCGTGCGCTTGCGCGTGGTCGTTGCCTTGGTAGCGGTCGTCTTGGTGGCGGTCTTCGCGGTCGTAGCCTTCTTGGCCGTCGTCTTACGAGCCGTGGTCTTCTTGGCGGCAGGCTTCGCAGCCGGCTTGGCCTCGGGCTCGGGAGCAGCCTCTGCTGTGGCCTCGGCCTTTATCTCGGGAGTAGCCTCAACCGGCTTCTCCTCAACCTTAGGCTCCTCGACAGCAACGGACGCCTCAACAACCGGCTCGGCCACAACCTCGGGCCCAGCCTTAGGCTCCTCAACAGCAGCAGGCTCCTCAGCAACCACAGCCTCAACCACAGCCGCCGGCCTCTCAATCTCCGGATGCATAAAGAAGTACAGGTCCAGATACTTATCGGCCGAGCGTGTCCAGCTAAAGTCCTGGCTCATGGCCTGCGTGACCAGCTGGTTCCACGCATCGCGGTTGTCCCAGAACAGACGGGCCGCGCGGAACACGGCATCGCCCATCTCGTCGCCGTTAAAGTTGCTAAACGAGAAGCCCGTGCCCTCGCCGGTAAACTCGTTGTACGGCTGCACGGTGTCCTTCAGGCCGCCGGTCTCGCGCACGATGGGCAGGGTGCCGTAGCGCATGGCGATGATCTGCGACAGGCCGCAGGGCTCAAACTTCGAAGGCATCAGGAACATGTCGGCGGCGGCGTACATACGCTGCGACAGTGCCGGATCAAACTCGATGCGCGCGGCCATGGTGCCGGGGTACTTGTCCTGGAAGTAACGCAGGCCATCCTCGTAGTCGCGGTCGCCGGTGCCCAGCACCGCCACCTGCACGCCGCCGGCCAGAATGCGGTCGAGCGCGTACATGACCAGGTCCATGCCCTTCTGGCGCGTCAGACGCGTGACCATAACCATGAGCGGACGGTCGTCGCGCACCTCGAGCCCCAGCTCTTCCTGCAGCTTGGCCTTGCACACGGCCTTGCCGGAGCGGTCCTCAACCGTGTAGTTGGCGGCAATGCGCTTGTCGGTCGCCGGGTCAAAGCCCGCCACATCGATGCCGTTCAAAATGCCCTGCAGTGCGTAGGAACGCTCGCGCAGCACGCCGTCCAGGCCCTCGCCAAATTCGGGCGTTTGGATCTCGCTGGCATAGGTGGGGCTTACCGTGGTGATGGCGTCGGCATAGCGCAGCGCGCCCAGCATGTAGTTGACGCTGCAGGCGTCGCAACGCAGCTGCGAGGCGGCCGCCGGAATATGCGCCACGCCCAGGATGTCCTCCATCACGGTGTCGCTAAACTGGCCCTGGAACGCCACGTTGTGGATCGAGAACACGGTCTTGACGCGGTCGTACAGCGGCAGGCCCTGGTAGAACTCGCGCAGGAACACGGGCGCCAGTGCCGTCTGCCAGTCGTTGCAGTGCAGGATGTCGCACTCAAAGCCGGCCGGCAGGTGCTGCAGGCTCTCGGTGATGGCCTTGGAGAAGAACGCAAAGCGCTCGCCGTCGTCAAAGAAGCCGTACGGATAGTCGCGCGCAAAGTAGCGCTCGTTGTCGATGAACATATAGGTGACGCCGTCGTGCTCGAGCTTCTCGAGTCCGCAGTACTCGTTGCGCCAGCCCAGGCTCACGTAAAAGTCGGAGAAGTGCTCCATCTGCGCCTTGTACTCGTCCTTGATAGTGGCGTACTTGGGCACCATCACGATGACTTCGGCGCCGGCGCGCACAAGCGCCGAGGGCAGCGAGCCTGCCACGTCGCCCAGGCCACCGGTCTTAACAAACGGTGCGCACTCGGCCGAGGCAAACACGATCTGCATCTTTTTGCTGGTTTCTGCCATATTGTCTCCCATGTTGCAATTCGAGAATAGCCGCCAGGCGCGAACCGGGCGGCTATTCTACCGTTTACGTGCGATTATGCGACGCCAATGTTAACGAGCGATGGTGGTATCGGAAGTTAACGGAGCCTTGCCCAGCACCAGGATGTTCTCGGGCGTACCGCGAAGCTCGGTGTTGGTGGGCACCACGTTGTTCTTGTCCAGAATGGCGTTCTCAACGCGGGCGCCGCTCTTGATGATGCAGCTCTGGTTGATGATCGAGTTGGTCACCGAGGCGCCTTCCTCAACTACAACGCCGCGCGACAGAATCGAGTTGCGCACGGTGCCCTTGATGATGCAGCCGGCCGAGATGATCGAGTTGCAGGCGTGGCTGCCGGTCGCGTAGCGCGAGGGCGGCACATCGTGGGCCTTGGTCAGGATCGGGCGCTCGGGGTCGAAGAGCTGGTCGGCCACGGTCTGGTCGAGCAGATCCATGCTGCGGCGATACAGCGACTTCTCGCTAAACACGCCCACGACCTCGCCCTTGTACTCGTAGCTGCACACGTCGATGTTGCCAAAGTCGCCCTGGAGTGCCTCGAGCAGGTCCAGATAGTCGGCGGCCTGGTAGTGGTCGATGATCTCGAGCAGCGTCTCGCGGTTGACGATGCAGCAGTCCATGGAGGCGTTGTCGCCGTACACGACGCCGGCGCTCACGCCCGTCAGGCGGCCGTTCTCGTTAATCTCGAGCTTGGTCTCGTCATCGACATTGCGCGTGGCCTTGCAGTACACCACGGTCATCTGGGCGCCGGAGTTCTCGTGCGCCTCGATGATGGTGTTGAGGTCCATGTTAAAGATGATGTTGGTGCCCATCATCACGACATAGGGCTTCTCCGAGCGCTGGAACAGCGTCTTGTTGGAGATGATGTCGCGCAGCAAGAAACGCATGCCGCCCTTGGTGGTGCCATACGCGTTGCCGGGCACCATGAACAGGCCGCCCTTCTTGCGGTCCAGGCCCCAGTCCTTACCCGAGCCCACGTGGTCGATCAGCGAACGGTAGTTACCCGGCATGACGACGCCGACGGTCTTAATGCCGGCATTCATCATGTTGGACAGCGGAAAGTCGATCAAGCGGTAGCGGCCCAAAAACGGGACGGACGCGATGGGGCGGTCCTTAAGCAGCACGCTGCCGTAGGTCGAAGAGTAGTTAGCGGTGATGTAACCGATGGCCTTGCGATTGATCATCGGATCATTCCCCCTTCCCGATAACGACGTCATTTCCAACGACGGCCGTATCCTTGGTGGTATCGACAGAGCCGAGCTTCACGCCCTCTTCGACCGTGGAGTTCTCGCCCAAAATTGCGCGGCAGATGTGCGCGCCGCTCTTAACGTGCGCACCCGGCAGCAGCACGGAGTCCTCGACCACGGCGCGCTCTTCGATAACGACATCGGTCGAAAGGATCGAGTGGCGAGCGGTGCCGTAGATCTTGCAGCCGTTGGAGACCAGGCAGTCGTCCAGGCGGCCGTCCGGACCAATGTAGTGCGGCGGACGCGTGGTGATGTTGGACATGATGGGGAAGCTCTTGTCAAAGAGGTCGAACTCGGGGTTGTTGCCCAGCAGGTCCATCGAGGTCTCGTGGAAGCTGGCGATGGTGCCAACGTCCTTCCAAAAGCCGTGGAACTCGTAGCTGTACAGGCGCTTGTCCTCGCCGAGCAGCTTGGGGATGATGTCCTTGCCAAAGTCGTGGCTCGAGCGCTGGTCCAGAGCGTCTTCCTCGAGGGCCTCGATCAGCACGTCGGCCGAGAAGATGTAGATGCCCATGGACGCGAGGTTCGAATCGGGCTTCTCGGGCTTCTCGGTAAACTTGGTGATGCGGCCGTCCTCGGGGTCGGTGGTCAGGATGCCAAAGCGGCTGGCCTCCTCCCACGGCACGGGCATAACGCTCACCGTAAGATCGGCGTTGTTCTCAATGTGCGTCTTGAGCATCTTGCGGTAGTCCATGCGATACAGGTGGTCGCCGGAAAGAATCAGGACGTACTTGGGGTCGTTAGCCTTGATGTAGTCCAGGTTCTGCGTGATGGCGTCGGCCGTGCCCGCATACCAGGCGCCGCCGGTCTGCGTCTCGTACGGCGGCAGGATAGACACGCCGCCGTCGCGGCTGTCCAGATCCCAAGCCTCGCCGGAGCCCACATAGGCATGCAGCAGGTAGGGACGATATTGCGTCAGAACGCCCACCGTGTCGATGCCCGAGTTGGAGCAGTTGGACAGCGAAAAGTCGATAATGCGGAACTTGCCACCAAAGCTAACCGCCGGCTTAGCGATCTTTTGGGTGAGTGCCCCCAATCGGCTGCCCTGTCCTCCTGCGAGGAGCATCGCGATGCATTCTTTCTTACTCATCGATTTCTCCTTCTGTCATCGATGTTCCTAAACCCATTAGCGGCGGGCACGGAGCCTATTCGCGCCCGCCGGGTAATGCCGTGCGGCTAGGGGAGTGTGCACCCCTACGCGTGCCAGATCTCGTCGCGGTACTCGCGAATGGTGCGGTCGCTCGAGAACCAGCCCGAGGACGCGGTGTTGAGCAGCGCCTTGCGGTTCCAGGTCTCCTGGTCGCCGTAGCTGTTCGTGAGCTTCTCCCACGCATCCACGTAGCTGCGGAAATCGGCCATAACCAGGTCGGGGTCGTTGTTGTTCATGAGCTCGTTGTAGATGCTCTCGAAGTTGCCCGAAAGACCCGCAAAGGTGTTGTCCTTGAGCTCGTCCATCACGCGGCCCAGACGCTCGCGGTCGCCGTTGAGGGTATCCCACGCAAAGTAGCTGTTGGATGCCCAGAGCTGCTCGACCTCGGGAGCGGTCAGGCCAAAGATGGCCTCGTTCTCGCGGCCGGCTAGGTCGGCGATCTCGATGTTGGCGCCGTCGAGGGTACCCAGCGTAATGGCGCCGTTCATCATGAGCTTCATGTTGGACGTGCCCGAGGCCTCCTTGCCGGCGGTGGAGATCTGCTCAGAGATCTCGGCGGCAGGGTAGATGAGCTGGGCGTTGCTCACGCGGAAGTTGGGAATAAAGCAGACCTTCATGACCTCGTTGACGCGCGGGTCGTTGTTGACGACCTCGGCGACGGAGTTGATGAGGCGGATGGTCTCCTTGGCGAAGGTGTAGCTCGAGGCCGCCTTGCCACTAAAGATGAAGGTCGTCGGCGTCACGTGGAAGTTGGGGTCGGCGATGCGACGGTTGTAGATGTCCATCACCTTCATGATGTTCATGAGCTGGCGCTTGTAGGCGTGGAAGCGCTTCACCTGAACATCGAAGACGGTGTTGGGGTCGATGACCAGACCGGTCTCGGCCTTAACGTAGGCGGCCAGTCGCTCCTTGTTGGCGCGCTTGGAGGCACCCACGGCCTTCAGGAACTCGCTGTCGTTCTGGAACTCCTTGAGTTTCTCCAGCTCAAAGGCGTCCTTGAGCCAGCCGTCGCCAATGGCCTCGGTCACGAGCTTGGCGTAGGTGGGGTTGGCCTCGGCAAAGAAGCGACGGTGCGAAATGCCGTTGGTCTTGTTGTTGAACTTCTCGGGCGTGAGGGCATAGAAGTCCTTAAGCACGATGTTCTTGATGATGTCGGAGTGGATCTTGGCCACGCCGTTGACGCTGTGGCTGCAGATCACAGACAGGTTGGCCATGCGAATCTCGCCGTCCCACAGGATGGCGGTCTGACGCAGACGCTCCTGCCAGCCTTCCTGCGTGGTGTCGAACGACTCGTGCCAACGACGGCTGATCTCGTCGATGATCTGGTACACGCGGGGGAGGAGCTTGGAGAACGTGCCGATGGGCCACTTCTCCAGAGCCTCGGGCAGGATGGTGTGGTTGGTGTAGCTCACGACCTGCGTCACGATGTTCCAGGCGTCGTCCCACTCGAGCTTCTTCTCGTCGATGAGGATGCGCATGAGCTCGGGGCCGCACATGGCGGGGTGCGTGTCGTTGGTGTGGATGGCCACAAACTGCGGCAGCAGCTCCCAGTTCTCGCCGTGCTCCTTCTCAAAGGTGTCGAGCAGGCTGTAAATGCCGGCCGAAACAAACAGGTACTCCTGCTTCAGGCGCAGCAGACGGCCGTGCTCGCCGGCGTCGTTGGGGTAGAGGATGGCGCTGATGGCCTCGGCCTCGGCGCGCTCGGCATCGGCCAGGGCGTAGTCGCCGCGGTTGAAGGCCTCAAGGTCAAAGTGCTCCTCGACCGGCTCGGCAGCCCACACGCGCAGCTTGTTGACGGTCTCGCCGGCATAGCCCACGACGGGAATGTCGTAGGGAACAGCCAAGATGTCCTGCGTGTCCACCGTGCGGTAGAATGTGCGGCCGTCCTCCTCAAAGCCCTCAACGCGGCCACCAAACTTGATGGTTACGGCCTTGTCCTGACGACGGACCTCCCAGGGATAGCCGTGGGTGAGCCACTCGTCGGTTGCCTCCACTTGGCTGCCGTTGACGATCTCCTGCTTAAACAGGCCGTAGCGATAGCGCATGCCGTTGCCGTAGCCGGCAATGCCCTCGGCTGCCATGGAATCCAGGAAGCACGCGGCCAGACGGCCCAGGCCGCCGTTGCCCAGTGCCGGATCGGGCTCCTGGTTCTCGATGACGGACAGGTCGAAGCCCATATCGTCGAGCGCCTCGGCGACCATGTCGCGCACGCCAAAGTTGAGCAGGTAGTTGTCGAGCAGGCGGCCGATCAAAAACTCGATCGAGAAGTAGTACACGCGCTTCTTGCCCTCGGCCGCCGCACGGGCGTCGCTGGTGGTGGCAACGGTGCGCGCCTTCTCGGCCACGAGCTTGGCCAGGGCGTTAAAGCGGTCGAGGTCGCTGGCGGCCTCGACGCTCTTGCCGCTAATGCTCATGACGGCGTCGCGATAGAGCTCGGTAAACTCCTGCTTGTTGTCGAAGATCTTATTCATACGTTCCTTTCCCCCGGGGATATCTCCCGGAACGGTTATGACTTACATCCTACGCCCCGGCGGGGCGGGTAATTACAGCGGTAACGGCTTTGTTACGCGTCCTTAGCAGTCGACTTAACAGAAGCTGACTTGTCCTTGGTAGTGCCCCTTTTGGCAGCCGGCTTTTTGGTCGCGGTGGCCTTGGCCGAAGCCTTGGTCGCGGGCTTTGCGGCGGCCTTAGCCGTCGTGGCCTTCGCCTTAGCGGAAGCCTTCTTAGCAGCCGCAGGCTTGGGCTTCACCGAAGACGTGCGCTTGCGCGTAGCCTTCTTGGGCTCCTCAACCACCGGCGGCTTGTAGCTGCTGGGACCGCGGCGCTTGAGCACCACGCCTGCCAGGCCGGGCACCTTGATCTCGATAGAGTCCATCTGCCCATTCCAGGGATAGGGCTCGCTCGAGCAGGTGTAGGGCTCCTCGCCGGCGTATCCACTGCCGCCAAACTCGGGACGGTCGGAGTCGAAGATGACCTCCCAGTCGCCCTCGCGCGGCACGCCCACGCGGAAGCTCTCGTAGCTCGCCGGATCAAAGTTGATCAGGATAACCAGGTCGTCGTCCACGTCCTCGCCCTGGCGCACAAAGCTCACGATGGACTGCTTGGAGTTGTCTGCATCGATCCATGTAAAGCCATCATCGGTGTAGCCGCGCTCGTACAGGGCGGGCTCGGCGGTGTACAGGTGGTTGAGCGCCTTGATAAACGCCTGATGATGCTTGTGGGTCTCGTACTCCTCGGTCAGGAACCACTGGATGGACTCGTAGTAGCGCCACTCGATAAACTGGCCGATCTCGTTGCCCATAAAGTTAAGCTTGGCACCGGGGTGCGTCATCTGGTAGAAGGCCAGCGTGCGCAGGCCGGCAAACTGGCGCCACCAGTCGCCCGGCATGCGGCCGATGAGCGAGCACTTGCCGTGCACGACCTCGTCGTGGCTCAGCGGGCAAATAAAGTTCTCGGTAAAGGCGTACATGATGGAGAACGTGAGCAGGCCGTGGTTGCCGGGGCGCCACGGAAAATCGGTCTGCATGTAGTGCAGGGTGTCGTTCATCCAGCCCATGTCCCACTTGTAGTGGAAGCCCAGGCCGCCGTCCTGCGGCGGATAGGTCACGAGCGGCCACGCGGTGGACTCCTCGGCCATCATCATCACGTCAGGGTAGTGCGCCTCCACGGCGCAGTTGACCTGACGGATAAATGCGCTGGCGTCCAGGTCCTCCTCGGTACCGTACTTGTTGAACTTCTTTTGGCCGGGATCGTCGATGCCAAAGTTGAGGTACAGCATGCTGGACACACCGTCCATGCGAATGCCGTCCACGTGGAAGTTCTCGAGCCAGTACAGCACGTTGGAGACCAGGAAGGAGCGGACCTCGCCGCGGGTGAAATCGAACTTATGCGTGCCCCAGTTGGGGTGAATCTCGTGCTCAAACAGCATGTGGCCGTTAAAGGTGGCAAGGCCGTGGGAGTCGGCGCAAAAACCGCCGGGCACCCAGTCCATGATCACGCCAATGCCAGCCTCGTGGCACGCATCGATAAAGTGCATGAGCTGCTGCGGGTCGCCATAGCGCGACGTGGCGGCATAGTAGCCAGTCGTCTGGTAGCCCCAGGAGCCATCGAAGGGATGCTCCATAAGCGGCATGACCTCAATGTGCGTATAGCCCATGTCGCGCACGTAGTCCACGAGCTCCACCGACAGGTCGTCGTAGGTGTAGAACTCGCCGCGCTGCGCGGGGAAGGGATCCATGGGGCCGGGATAGTTGCCGTACTCGTCGGGCTCGCCTTGGGGCGCGTCGCCGTGGCGCTTCCACGAGCCAATATGCACCTCGTAGATGTTAAGTGGCTGCGACATGTGGTTATGGCCGGCGCGGCGCTTGAGCCACGCGGCGTCGTTCCACTTATAACCGTCGAGGGTCCACAGCACGCTGGCCGTACCCGGAGGGCACTCGGCCTTAAAGGCGTACGGATCGGCCTTGTAGAGCTTTTCGCCCTCGTTGGTCTCAATCAGGTACTTATACAGTTGGCCCTGCTCGGCGCCAGGAATAAAGCCTTCCCAGATGGCGCTCGTATGCACGGGCACCAGCGGGTTGGCTTCCTCGTCCCAGTCGTTAAATTCGCCAATGACATGCACGCTCTTTACGTCGGGCGCCCAAACGCAAAAACGCCAGCCGCGCGTACGATTCTGCGTGTCGGGGTGCGCGCCCATCTTTTCCCAGCTGCGCTCCCACATGCCGATGCCAAACAGATAGACATCGTCCTTAGAGAGCTCCGGTGCGTGCGGAGCGGCCTTGCGGGTAGCGGGCTTTTTTGCCGTTGGCTTTAGCTTTGTATCGCTCACGTTTGATCCCATCATGACGCGGCAGCGTGTTGCCTTGGTGACTAAATGCGAAAGGTCCAGGGCTGCACGAATCGAAGGGACGGCGATAGTTCTATGATTCGTTCCACCTCGCGTGCTCGGTGGAACTTTCGGCAGAAACTACCATAACACCTGTACATTACTTTTATGGAGGAAAGTGGTTTTGCGGTGGCTTTTAATCGGTGAGCGCCATGTTTAGACCACTGGCAGAATTGCGATGGTAAAACTCTTGACAGTTTTACCAATTAGGGTTTCAAGATTGTTAGTTTGACGTTTGGTAAAACGTTTTTAGCAGGATGTTTACCATTTGACATCGAAAGGTTCGTTTATGTCCCAGACCGCCGCCCCCAACGTTGCTTTTATTTTCGATTGCGACGGCACGCTTGTCGATAGCACCCCCGTTTGGAGGCATGCCTCGCCCGAGCTGCTTCGCCGTCACGGCGTCATCGTGGGGCACGAGGACTTTGCCCAATTTGGCTCGTTGGCGCTGGAGGATGAGTGCCAGGCCTACCACGACATTTGGGGCGTGGATGCGGACGGCCCCGAGTTGTATCGAGAGCTGAGTGAAATACTAGTTGAGGGCTACTCCAAGGTTCCGCCGCGCGAGGGTTTGCTTGCTTTTTTGGAGCAGGCCAAGGCCGCCGGCATTGCTATGTGCGTGGCCACGTCCACGCCGGCCGAACTGGTGCAGGTTGCGCTGGACGGCTCCGGCGTGGCGCTCTACATGGAGTTTGTTACGACTACGGGTGAAGTCGGCCGCCCCAAGGAGTTCCCCGATGTGTACAAGCTGGCGCTGAGCCGCTTGGAGGAGCGCCATGGGCATTCGTTTGACACCGTGTGGGTCTTTGAGGACGCCACGTTTGGTCTAAAGAGCTCCGGCAGCGCTGGCTTTAAGCGTGTGGGCGTATATGACCCCTTGGGACATTCGGACCGTGAAGAGATGCGCGACTACAGCGAGATCTTTATTGATAGCTATGAGGAGCTTACGCTCGATCGCGTGTTGGCGTTTGAGGGGTAGGCGAGAGCCGTGACTTGCAAAGTATTGGTTGTGTGCGGCTCGCCCGTGGTGGCAAGTGCCGAGTTGCTGCGCCGTCTGGCGGGGGAGTGCGACCACGTTGTCGCCGTGGACCGCGGGTTGGATGCCCTGCTGGGCGCCGGGCTGGGATGCGACGTATATGTTGGTGACGCCGACACGGTAAGCGACGCCGGTCGAGCGCTTGTCGATGCCGCTGCAAATTTTGAAGTTGAGCGTCACCATCCGTACAAGGACTATACCGACTTGGCGTTGGCGCTGGAGTCCGTGCGCCGCCGCTGGCCTGGCGCCGAGGTAGTTGCAACTTGCGCTACCGGAGGCCGTCCCGACATGGCGCTGAGCGTGCTGGGGCTGTTGGCGGGCTACACGGAAGGCCCCGTATGGATTGCTGAGGACGATGTGACTGCCCGCATTCTGCACGCAGGTGAGTCCTGGACCATCGAAGGCGCCAACGGCAAGACTTTCTCCATCATCGCCATCGCCCCCAACGCCGAGGTCAGCGAGCACGGCCTAGAGTGGGAGCTAGATCACGCCCAGCTAACCTTACTAGCCGACACCGGCATCAGCAACATCGTGCGTTCAACCGCAACGATCACCGTCCACACCGGCACCGCCATCGCTTACCTCTACAAGTAAGGGCTATCGCATCAGGGTTTTATCGGGACGGGGCAGAAATAATCGCTCGAAGAGCGATTATTTCTGCCCCGTCCCAGGAAAACCCGTAAGAAAAAGTTTCAACAAAAATCTCTTGCAACAAGACCGGACTTCCCCTATAGTAACTCCTCGTCACGGGGGCGTAGCTCAGCTGGGAGAGCGCTTGACTGGCAGTCAAGAGGTCAGGGGTTCGATCCCCCTCGTCTCCACCATCGTGAATGCAGAGGCTTTTGGGAAACCGAAGGCCTTTTTTCATGACCATCCACCATACACACCAAAGCAGCGCCCTCACCCCGCAATCCCACCAAATGTTGCGCAATTTACTTCCGGCTTTTGTACTTTGTTTGTTAGCCGGTCGCAGTTCAAATACCAAAAATACAGCGCCATTTTGGCGGCATCGCGCCCGGATATATTCGAACCCCTCTCATTCACCTGCGCCAATGCCAACAACCTTGCAAAACAACCCCCTTATGTGCTGCTAACAAGCAAGATGTTGCTCAACACGGCCCAAATTGGGTTCGCCAATTCCTTGTGCTAGGATATGCAACACTACATGGGTTCAACTGTGCTTATGGTTCCAATAGAGCGCTACGCACAGGGTCGATCAGCATCCGGCCGTAACGGCGGTGCCAGAAACACCACGAGCTCCAATAAAGCTGCCATGTTCAAGTGCTGCAAATGATGACTAGGAATTCGCTCCTTTGTTATCGCAGTCTCAAAGCTATGGCAAAACGCAGCACGCCGTAGCTGTTTGCGTGCGGTCCAGTTTTGTACCCGCTTGACTGGGCCGCACGCAGCCAGCTGGGGATGCGGTCATTTTTGCGATACACGGCCGCGTCTCTAGCAACTGCACGCATACATACCGTTCACGGTGGGGCAGAGCCACGTGCTTGTCTGACTGGGCTCAGGGTTTGAATATGGAGCGCCTTCGCGCACAAGCGCCCTGGCGTAGCCATACCCAAACCCCGTGAGCCACACGTAAGACAGCAAAGGGGGTAGTGCTCGTGTGGTATGTGATCCAGGTCATTAACGGTCGCGAAGACATAATGCGCGAGCGCATCGAGCGCGTGGTGCCGCAGGGCGCCATGCAGGAGCTCTTTTATCCCCAATATCAAACCGAGATCAAGGTACACGGCGAATGGGTCAGCACGACCAAGCCGCTCTTTCCCGGTTATCTGATCTGCGATACGGCAGATCCCCGCACCGTGCAACAGTATCTGCTACGCATGGACGACTTTGCCCGGGTGCTTGCCCAGGACGGTCAGTTTGTGCCGCTGGCAAAAGAAGAGACCCAGCTCATTGGCAGCTTTACCCATAAGGGAGACAGGGTAGTGCCCATGAGCGAGGCCTTAAAGGACGGCGACCAGGTCGTAGTGACGGCCGGTCCGCTGCTGGGCCACGAAGGCCTGATCAAAACAATTAACAGACGCAAGAGCACTGCCTATTTGGAGCTCGATCTGTGCGGCCGACGCGTAACCACCCGCGTTGGCCTCGCGGTGCTTTCAAACGAGCAGCGCGTCATGCGAAACCTCAAAAAGGCGATCGCCTAGCTGCAGGCGACTGTTAAACGGAACAGGGAGGATCCTCGGGGGCGGGGACGTAGGCAACGGGATCAATAGGGAAGAGTAGAAGAGATTTGAACACCGAATCTAAGAGCGCAAAGCAAAAGGGGAAGCTGAGCGCCTTTGAACCGTATGCGTTGATGGTATATGACATCGCAGCTACTTTTATAGCTGTGTTTGTCGCATCGTGGGGAACGCAGCATTGGGCAACGATAGGCGGGGCAGCCGGAGCATGTCCGGCAATATTTATGCTCGCGCTTGTCAACGTTGTCGTCTTTTGGTTCTTCCACATGTATAGCAGCCTCTGGCGCTATGCAAGCATTTCCGAAGCTGGACGCATTGTCGCCGCTGTTACCGTTGGCTCTATTATTGGCGACACTATCTTTAACGTGGTCTTTGTTAAGGGTATGTCGCTTCGCGAAGATGTCATGGCGTGGGCCATTGTTCTTATCATTTGCGGCGGTGGCCGCTTTGCCATTCGTGCCATCTATGGTAGCCAGCTTTGGCGTTTTAAAAGCAATTCCGATGCTCATCTCCCTCGCACGCTCATCGTAGGAGCGGGAGAGACCGGCTCGCTTTCCATTAAGCGTATGCTCAACGGCGATCCGGACATGATCGGTGATCCGGTTGCCGTTGTCGATGATGACCCCAATAAGCAAAACCAGCGTATTCACGACATTAAGGTATGCGGTACGTGCAAGGATATTCCCGTTATCGCACATGATTGTGAAGCCGAGCAGATTGTTGTTGCTATTCCGAGTGCTTCGCTCGAGGAGCGTCAGCGTATTTATGACCTGTGCATGAAAACTGGCCTTAGGGTTCTTACGCTCCCTAACGTTCGCGATATTCCGCAAGATGGGGTGGGTAGAGTCGCCCTTCGTGAGGTCGAAATCAGCGATTTACTCTCCCGTGAGGAAAAGTCGCTTGATCTTAATCAGATGGGTTACGTCACAGGCAAGCGCGTTCTAGTTACTGGCGGTGGCGGATCTATCGGTTCCGAGCTTGTACGCCAGTTGCTTCCCGCCAAGCCCGCACAGATTGTTCTCTTCGACATTTATGAGAACACGACCTACGAGCTGTATCACGACATCGTTAAAGTTGCCAAAGACCAGGGCACCGATATCCAGGTTTATATCGGCTCCATTACGCACCTTCCTGCGATTTCCAAGGTATTTGACAAGTATCGACCGCAGGTTGTTTTCCATGCCGCCGCTCATAAGCACGTTCCCCTTATGGAGGGCAATGCGCGCGAGGCAATTGAGAACAATGTCTTTGGCACGCTCAACGTGGTTCGCCTTGCCGACAAATATCAGTGCAGCCATTATGTGCAAATTTCAACCGATAAGGCCGTTAATCCCACGAACGTAATGGGTGCCACGAAGCGTATGGACGAAATGATCGTTCAGTATTACGCAGCTAACAGCAAAACCATCTTTACCGCCGTCCGCTTTGGCAACGTGCTTGGTAGCCACGGCTCGGTTATCCCACTGTTTAAGCGTCAGCTTCGCGAGGGCGGTCCCATCACCATTACGCACAAGGACATCACGCGTTACTTTATGACCATCCCCGAGGCCAGCAAGCTAGTCATTACTGCTGGTGCGCTTGCTCATGGCGGCGAGATTTTTGTTCTGGACATGGGTGAGCCGGTCAAGATCTATGACCTCGCCGTGAACCTCATCACGCTCAGCGGTCTTAAGCCCGGTAAGGATATCGAAATCAAGGAAGTCGGACTTCGCCCGGGCGAAAAGATGTACGAGGAGCTCCTCATGGATAACGAGCAGCTCCTGCCTACCGAGCATTCGGAGATCCGTATCTCCACGGCCGAAGCCGACAAGATGGAAGAGATACAAGACAAGCTCGAAAAGCTTCACGACTGCCTCGACAAGGATAACGACACCGTTAAGTCCGTTCTCGCTGAGGTTGTTCCTACGTATCATCCGCAGTTTAACGATTAGGGATAAGGAGCCAAGATGGACATTAAGCCCTTTGAGAACAAGGTTTGGCTTAGTTCGCCGACCATGCACGGCGATGAGCTTAAATACGTTACCGAGGCATATGAGACCAACTGGATGTCAACAGTAGGCGAGAATATTAACGAAGTCGAGCGCCAAATGGCCGAAAAGATTGGTTGCGGCTATGCCGTTGCCCTTTCTTGCGGTACTTCTGCGCTGCATCTCGCCATGAAACTCGCTGGTATTAACCCCGGCGATGAGGTTTTGTGCAGCGATATGACGTTCGACGCTACCGTGAACCCAGTTGTTTACGAGGGCGGCATTCCCGTATTTATCGACACTGAGCGTGATACCTGGAACATGGACCCTGTTGCTCTTGAGAGGGCTTTTGAGTTGCACCCGACTGCTAAGGTCGTTGTGGCGGCGCATCTTTACGGTACGCCGGGTAAGGTCGATGAGCTTAGAGCCGTTTGCGATGCCCACGGAGCTGTTCTTGTTGAAGATGCTGCGGAGTCGCTTGGTGCTACCTACAAAGGCGCCCAAACGAGCACATTTGGCGATGTCAGCGCTATCAGCTTTAACGGCAACAAAATTATTACCGGATCCGCCGGCGGTATGCTTTTAACGGATAGCAAAGAGGCTGCCGATAAAGCGCGCAAATGGTCGACCCAGTCGCGAGAAGCTGCTCCTTGGTATCAGCATGAGGAGCTTGGCTATAACTATCGCATGAGCAATGTAATTGCAGGCGTCGTTCGCGGCCAGATTCCCTATCTGGAGGAGCATATTGCCCAGAAGAAGGCTATTTATATGCGCTACAAGGAAGGGCTCAAGGATCTTCCGGTAAGCATGAATCCCTATGATCCCAGCGTTTGCGAACCTAACTTCTGGCTTTCTTGCATGCTTATTAACGCTGATGCGATGTGCAAGCAGGTTCGCGGCGAAAGCGAGGCTCTTTACGTTAGCGAGCCTGGCAAGAGCTGCCCTACCGAGATTCTTGAGGCTATTGCTGCAATTAACGCTGAGGGCCGCCCCATCTGGAAGCCTATGCACATGCAGCCAATTTACCGCATGAACGCATTTGTGACACGTGAAGGCAATGGTCGCGCCAAGACTAACGCTTACATCTCTGGTGGAGCCACGGGTGCGGACGGCTTGCCCCTGGATGTTGGCGCAGACATCTTCCAGCGTGGTCTCTGTCTGCCCTCCGACAACAAGATGACGCCCGAGCAGCAGGACGTGATCATTGAAGTGATTAGGCGTTGCTTTGAGTAGGCCTGGCAACGAGACCTTCTACCAGCGTCACGGCAAGCGTGCGATAGACCTCGTACTGTCGCTTGTTCTGCTCATCATCTTCTGGTGGGTATTGGCAATTGTGGCAATTCTGGTGCGCGTGAAGCTTGGCAGTCCCGTGCTGTTCAAGCAGCCGCGCCCGGGCAAGGACGAGAAGATATTCAATCTGTATAAGTTTCGCACCATGACGGACGAGCGCGATGAAAACGGAAGTCTTTTGTCCGACGAGGTGCGCTTGACCAGGTTTGGCAAGGCATTGCGTGCGACAAGTCTGGACGAGCTGCCAGAGGTGTTCAACATTGTGCGAGGTGAGATGGCAATCATTGGGCCGCGTCCGCAGCTGGTGCGTGACATGGTGTTTATGACACCCAAGCAGCGCAAACGCCACCTGGTGCGCCCGGGCCTTTCCGGCTTGGCGCAGGTTAACGGCCGCAACGCCATCGCTTGGGACGACAAGCTCGCCTATGACCTTAAGTACATCGAACGTATTACCTTTGCAGGTGATGTTGTCATTTTCTTCAAGACCATCGCTAAGGCCTTCGTGAAACAAGAAGGAATTACCGAGGACGGCATGGCTACCGCCGCCGACTACGGCGACTATCTGCTGGCTGAGGGGCGTGTGATACGCGAGGAATACGACGACCTGCAGGCGCAGGCGAAAATGCTTTTGGAGGCCGCGCGATGACGCCCACAACCTGGCATGTCTATAATCATGCCCTTCTTCCTGACTGCGCACCGCACGAGGCAGTGGAGTTTGCGAACGGGAAGTTTGACGTTTCGTTTAATCGCGCGGGGGGGGGTTCCTCTAATGGCTAGATGGACCTCTGACTTCGACTGCGAGCGTGAAACTGGCTGGTGGTACGAGATTCTGGACCAGCCGTTCGACGTGGCGTCTCTGAAGTCGAAGCGACGTTACGTCGTAAGAAAGGGCATGTCGAACTTTGACGTGCGCGTGGTAGACCCCAAAGAGTTTTCCTTGCAGATCGCGGACGTGGCCGTGGCGGCCGTCGCGACTTACCAGGGCGCGAATGCGCCTGATGACGCCGAAACCTGGAGGCACAGGGCCGAGGACTGGACTGGCACTGTGTTCGGGGCGTTTCCCAAGTGCGGCGGCCCCATGGCCGCATGGGCGCTGGTAAACGACCACGGCAGCTACGCCGACTTCACGAGCATGAAGGCCGACCCTGCTCAAGAGCAGCTCGAGGTGAACGCTGCCCTGGTGAAAGGTGTCGTCGACCACTACGCGGAGCGTCTGAAAAGCGATTTCTACATATGTGACGGCGAGCGCAGCGTGCTGCATCAGACGGCCTTCCAGGACTACCTGGAGAAGTACTTCGGGTTCCGCAAGGCGTATTGCACGTTGAATCTACGATTTCGCTTCCCAGTGAACTTGATCGTGGCTTGTTTGAGGCCGTTTCGCAGATACATCACGCGAGAGGGATCCGCGTTGCAACGACAGGTGTGGGGCGTGCTTCTGATGGACGCCATAGCGAGGGGGTGTACTGCGTAGTGAGCGAGAATGCCATGGATTACGGCCTAGTGTCTATCGTGATGCCATCGTATAACTCAGAACGCTTCATCGCGGAGAGCATAAAGAGCGTTCAGTCGCAGACATATGGCGATTGGGAGCTGCTAGTCGTCGACGACTGCTCTGCGGATGGCACCGTCGCAGTCGTCGAGGCCATGGCCAAGGAAGACCGGCGCATCCACGTTTTCTCGAACGAACGCAACTCGGGCGCAGCATGCTCACGCAACCGTGCGCTTCGTGAGGCAAAGGGCGACTGGGTTGCCTTCCTGGACAGCGATGACCTCTGGGACCCGGAGAAGCTGGAGAGACAGCTCGCTTTCATGCGCAATAACGGCTGCAGCTTCTCGTACACGGAGTATGAGACAGTGGACGAGAACGGTAGTCCCTTGGGGCGTCGCTACTCGGGTCCGAAGCGCATAACGCGCGCCGGCATGCGTCGCTACTGCTGGCCGGGTTGCCTGACCGTGATGTACTACAGGCAGAAGATTGGCTTGGTACAGATAGCGGATTTGAAGAAACACAACGACTACGCCATGTGGCTGAAGGCAGCCGACAAGGCCGACTGTCTGCTGCTGCCCGAGGTACTCGGGCGATATCGGGTGAGAACGTCATCCGTTTCGCATGGGGTTGGATTTAAGGGCCAGGTTGCTCATCTCTACGTGCTCTGGCGCGAAGGGGAGGGGATGTCGGTCCCGCTCGCGGCCTGGAAGACATTCATTAATCTGGCTTTCGGTGCATACAAGAAGCTAAAGTACGCCAACAACTGTGGCTAAACATGCGAGGCAAGGCTTTCTATATATGGGAAGAGATAAACAGATAAAGACGGTGGGCGTCATCGGTCATTTTGCCGAGGGGCTTGATATGGCGGATGGCCAGGTCGTGAAGACCCGTACAGTCCGTGAACTGCTACGCGATGTCTGCGGGAATGAGAATGTCCGCTTTGTCGATACACGTGGATGGCAGAAGCATCCGGCTGCCCTACTGCACAAATGTATCGAACTTGCGAAGTTCTCGGACGCCCTTGTTATGCTCCCGGCGCACAACGGGGTGAAGGTCTTCGCCCCGTTGCTCGTGTTCCTACGGAAACGATATGGATGCAAAGCCGTGTACTCAGTCATCGGCGGGTGGCTCGCTGAGTTCATCGCGGATCAACCGCGCCTGGCGAAAAAGCTTAGGTCCTTCGATGCGATACTCGTCGAATCCAATCGGGTTCGGTCCTTACTCTTGGAGCAAGGCTTCGACAACGTGCTCGTCGCATACAACTACAAACGTCTGCCGTTGCTAGAGTCCTTTGAGCTCGAGCAGCCATCTGGTGAGCCATGGCCTTTAGCAGTTTTCTCCCGTATCTACGAGGAAAAGGGTATTGACGACATTGTATGGGCCGTCCGCGAGGCAAACAGCCGTCTTGGTTGCCGCGCTTTTAAGCTCGATATCTACGGAAACGTTCTGCCTGAATATAAGGAGCACTTCGATGTGCTGATGGCCGGCTGCGATGCTTCCGAAGTCGCCTACAAGGGTGTTGCGCCCGCAGGGGAGAGCACATCTGTTCTCAACGGGTACCTCGTCCTGGCCTTTCCGACGAGGTACCCGGGAGAAGGCGTCCCGGGCACCGTAGTCGACGCCTACTGTGCTGGTATCCCCGTGATTGCCTCACGCTGGCCAAGTTATGCAGAGATGGTCGAGGAAGGTGAAACGGGCGTGACGTATGAATTCTATAATCGCGATGCGCTGTTGGATGTACTTCTTAATCCTGAATTGCCCAAACAATTACTTGCAATGAAAGAGCCTTGCCTTCGCAAGGGGCGTGATTACTCGTATGAAGCTGGTTTGAGGGAATTCAAGCATCTTGTTGAAAGCGGTTTCAATGCACACAACCAATAACCCTCAGCGAGTGCTTTGCATCGTGTCGAACATGGACGCGGGTGGAGCCGAGACGTTCCTCATGAAAATGTATCGTCAGCTTGATCGAACACGCTATCAAATGGATTTTGTTGTTTCCGGCGATAAAAGGGGTTATTACGAAGACGAAATCGACCGTCTTGGAGGAAGGGTCTTTCGTATCACTCGTAAAACGAAAGATTTCTCGGCCTATCGACATGAGCTTTTCGACGTCGTACGCGAAGATGGTTGCCCTTCCGTTTTAAGAATTGGATCTGACGCATTTTCTGCCTTTGACTTGTGGATCGCAAAGAAAGCAGGAGCTCGCAAGCTCTCAATGCGTTCCAGCAATGCAAGTGATGGCAAAGGCAGTCTTGGCATGCTTTTGCAGAAGGCCCTTCGTCGTCCGCTGACGTCGGTCGCGGACGTGAAGATTGCACCGTCGGACCTGGCAGCCGAGTATACGTTCGGACCCAAGGCCGTTAGGAACGGCGAGATTCATTACCTGCGCAACGCACTCGACCTGGACGCTTATGCCTTCTCGGCAGAGAGGCGCTTAGCCATACGCGCCGAGCTCGGCATCGACTCCGACGCGTTGGTTGTGGGGCACGTGGGCCGCTTTGCTCCGCAGAAGAACCACGACTTTCTAATAGAGGCTTTTGCCAAACTTTTGAATATTAGACCTGACGCAAGACTCGTGCTTGTGGGTAAGGGCGAGCTTGAGGATAAGGTGCGCGAAAAGTCTGATGCGCTGGGCGTGTTGCCGAGCGTCGTATTCACTGGCGTGCGCTCGGATGTGCCAGCGCTGTTGTCGGCGTTCGACGTGCTGGCGCTGCCGTCGTTTTACGAGGGTATGCCCAACGTGGTGATTGAAGCTCAGGCGGCTGGGCTCACCTGCGTGGTATCGGACACTGTGACGAAACAGGCCGATGTAACAGGTCTGGTAGAGTTTTTACCTATAGACAATGCGGAAGCTTGGGCGAAGGCTTTGGAGTCTGCCGCTGGGGTAGAGCGGCCCGATGCGAGGAAATCCATGGCTGCGGCGGGGTACGACGTCTCAAGCGAAGCTAAGAAGTTTGTTGGGCTGGTCTACGGGACTGCTGTGATGAAATCGGAGCTTAGTTAGATGGCTCCTTACTTGATATTCGTTGCCATTGCGGGCATCGTCGCGCTCATCATTCGAGGCGTATCTGAGCAAAAAGGCAAATTGAATGCGATTTCGGCTGCTGAGCGAGAGCAGGCGTGGACGCCTTATCTTGTGTGCCTCTGCGTGACGCTGGTATTCTTTGTTTCAATGCGAGACGTGACTGTTGGCGCTGATACCGGGAACTACCTGGGCTCACTCCACTACTATGCCGGGATTCCTTGGAGCGACGTACTGACGGCTAAGCTTGTGTATCCCTATGACTACGAGCCCGGCTATTTCCTACTCACTAAGATTTGCGCGCATTTCTATATGTCTGACCACGTCTTCTTCTTCTTGATCGCGGTTCTCATATACCCGCTGCTCATGGAGTTCTTCGGTCGGTACAGCGACTCGCCTTTCGTCAGTTTTCTTATTTACTGCGCACTAAGCCTGTTTGCATATAGCCTCGGCATCTTTAGGCAAATGATTGCACTTTCGATTTGTCTATTTGCGACGAGATGGATTGATTCGAACAAGCCTTTACCCTTTGCGATTGCTATCGGCGTTTCCATGACGTTTCATTCCTCAGCGATCTGCTTCGCTTTGCTCTGGTTCTACAAGCGTTTCGACGCGATTACGTTCTTGAAGATCGCCATTCCCGCTTCTATTGCCTGCCTGATTTTCGGCCGTGTCATCGCGTTGATTGCAGTTAAGGTTCTGCCGCAGTATGCAGGCTATATTGGTTCCAAATACGACGTTGAGGGCGGAAGTTATACGATGCTCCTCCTTCTTTTATTCATCGCTTTTGTTGTGCTCTATGCCCTCCGCGATAAATCGGAATTTGAGAAATGCCCCGATATTATTAGACTCTCTATTTTTGCCCTTGGGGTTGCCTTATGTCTTCAGGGCGCCTCTTATTCTCTTGGTATTATGGGACGAATTCTGTCCTACTACACTATCTTTTTAACAATTCTGATTCCATATTTAATGATGCATTGCTTCGGAAGACATGGACGAGTGTTGAGCTTTTATTTTGTCGCACCTATCTCCATCGCTTTGTTTGCCAACAGCATGGCAACTTTGATTTAGGGTTCCACTGTTTTTGGAGTTTTAAATGAACAAGCTTTCAAAGTTTATTGATAATCCCTGGATAGCATACGTTTTTGCTGCAGGATATGGGCTTACCAATTGGGTCCCCGATGAGCCTCATCTGAAGGCAATGTTTAGGGGGACGGTTGGTGAAAAGCTCGATCTTAATAACCCAAAGACGTTCAACGAAAAGCTTCAGTGGCTTAAATTACACGATAAGAACCCTCTATATAACACTCTTGTGGACAAGTATCGAGTGAAGCCTTGGGTCGCTGATCGTATCGGCGAGGAGCACGTTACAAGGACATACGCAATGTGGGAGAACGTTGAGGATATCGATATCTCAAGGCTTCCTGAGAGATTCGTTCTGAAAACAAATCATGATTGCGGCGGAGTCGCAATATGTCGAGACCGTAACACATTTGACCTCGATGCGGCAAAGAGAAAGCTGTCTAAGCACCTTAAGACCAATTACTTCTGGCGCACCCGTGAATGGCCATATAAGGACGTGAGGCCCTGCGTGTTCGCGGAGGAGTATCTCGACCCCGACGAGGGGAAGAGCGACCTGTACGACTACAAGCTCTTCCGCTTCTCCAACGGCAGGCTGGTCACGCTTGCGATGACCGATCGCTTCACCGACGGCGTACTCAGCAAGACATTCTTCGACGAAGAGTGGCATGCGCTGCCCATTTCCGAGGGCGGCCACCCGATGCGGACGGAGCTTGGGAGACCCGCCGCCTTCGAGCAGATGAAGGCCATGGCCGACCGCCTGGGCGAGGGATTCTCCTTCGTACGCGTCGACTTCTACGAGTCGGCCGGGAATCTCTACTTCGGCGAGATGACGTTCTACCCTAATTCCGGCTTCGAGCATTTCGAGCCGAGCGGATGGGATAGGAAGTTTGGCGATTGGATCGATCTGGAGAAAATTCGGGGGGGGGATGGCTCCTTGTGAATGATTCCTGGGCGCTCTGGGCGCATGCGAGGCCTGTCACTGAGAGTTGCCCCGCAGACTACAAAGTCAGCTGTTTTAATGGCGTTCCAAAGCTCATCGAAGTTCATCGCGGACGTTTTTCCAACCATACGTGCGATTATTTCACTCCTAGCTGGGATTCCTTGCCTGATCTCGAATGGGATGACATCCCCAAGTCTAAAGATATGATTACTGCCCCCTCTAGACTTCAGGAGATGATTTATTGCAGTTCAGTTCTTACCGAGGGGTTCCCAGAGATGCGTGCTGATTGGTACTTGGCGGGGGATAAGCTCCTTTTCGGCGAGCTTACGCTTTTCAGCGATGGCGGTTTTGGTGTCATCGATGACGACACCGACTCTCTGCTTGGTTCTTATATTGACCTTGACTTGGCTTATGGTAATAAATGATTGAAGGATGATGGCTGACGAATTAAGTAAAAAAGCTTCTTCGGCCGCTAAATGGTCTCTTGTGACCGAGGTGGTCGTTAAGCTCATATCACCGCTCACCCAAATCGCCCTCGCGCATATCTTGGCGCCGGAGGCTTTCGGAGTCGTCGCGACTGTCACGATGGTGACCAGCTTCGCCGACATGCTCTCCGATGCTGGTTTCCAGAAATACCTCATTCAGCATGAGTTCGAGGACGAGCCCCATCTTTATCGCAGCGCCAACGTTGCTTTCATGACGAACCTGTTTGTCTCGCTCGCGTTATGGCTCCTCGTCGGGGTCTTCAGCGAACCGCTCGCCGCTCTCGTTGGCAACGACGGGCTCGGGATTGTGCTCACTGTCGCCTGTGCTTCTCTGCCTCTTACCGCGCTGAGCAGCATCCAGCTGGCTATATTCCACAGAAGGTTCGCCTTCAAAGAGCTTTTCGTCGTACGTGTCGCTGTGGCTCTCGTCCCCCTTGTCGTCACTATCCCTTTGGCGCTTCTGGGCTTCGATTTCTGGTCGCTTGTGATTGGGACTATCATCGGCAACCTCGTGAATGCGCTTGTCCTAACCATCAAGTCCGATTGGAAGCCGTCGCTTTTCTATTCCCTCGCCGAGCTGAGGAAGATGATCTCGTTCAGCGCATGGACGCTTCTCGAGCAGTCCTCCATCTGGCTTACCTCCTGGATGGGCACGCTTATCGTCGGTTCACTATTGTCCTCGTATTACATCGGTCTTTATAAAACGTCGATTTCCATGGTCAACACTGGCATGGGAATTATCACGAGTGCAACGACTCCCGTACTTTTTGCCGAGCTTTCCCGAAGGCAGGGGAACGAAGAATCGTTCCAGTCTGCCTTCTTCCGTATGCAGGAGAAGGTTGCCCTGTTCGTTGTGCCGCTCGGATTCGGGATTTTCCTCTACCGCGACTTCGTGACCGTGCTTGTACTTGGCCCGCAGTGGTCCGAAGGATCCCTTATGTTCGGTTTGTGGGCTCTAAGCAGTGCCGTCGTGATTCCGATCGGCTACTATGCGAGCGAGGTCTTCAGGGCGAAGGGTAAGCCTAAGTTATCCTTTGCCTCCCAGGTCGTTTATCTTATGATCATGGCGCCTGTCACGTACTATGCGGCGACGCTTGATTTCGAGTCCTTTGCCCTGTATAGCTCGATGTTGCGCCTTGTGGCTATCGGCATCGATATGTTTATCCTCAAAGCCTTTCTCAAGTTCCCTGTTGGCAAAATGATTGCCCGTCTACTCCCGATTTTCGTTTGCTCTGGCATGATGGTCGTCGCCGGCTGGGCACTTGCTAGCTTCGGCGCCCCGACCATCGTGGGGATTATCGCCTGCGTTGTTGTTTACGCCCTGTGTTGCGAGGTCTTCCCGTCGACTCGCATGCTTCTAAATGGGCTTCTTTCGAGATTCATGCAATAGGAAAGGTATAGGCTTCATGGTTAAAAAACGGAAACGGGGGGGGGTGTTCCGATTGGCTACGATATGGGAGGGGCGTTTCTCCTTTGTCGAATCATGCGCTCAGGTTTCTCTACGTCTTCCGCAGAGCGCAAAGTTCGCGCAATCCTATCTGGCGTCTGTTACTCAACCGTTTGCGCGAAAGATATGGCCTGGAGATAGCTCGCGCGACTCATATCGGACCGGGTCTCTACCTAGGGCACGCCTTCAACATCACGGTTAACGAATCCGCCGTCATCGGCGCGAACTGCAACCTGCATAAAGGTGCGACTATAGGACAGGAGAACCGCGGCAAGAGAAAAGGAGCTCCCGTCTTGGGAGACTGCGTGTGGGTTGGCGTAAACGCTACTGTCGTCGGAGGCATTACGGTTGGAGACGATGTCCTCATTGCCCCTGGTGCATATGTGAACTGTGACGTCCCCAGCCATTCCATCGTCTTGGGCAATCCATGTCGCGTTATTCCTCGCGAGAATGCGACCGAAGGATATATCAACCGGAAAGTTGATCTTTAGGCGCTTTCAGAATTTAGGAGTTTGATATATGTCAAATAGAAAAGTGCTCGTGACGGGCGCCGCAGGCTTCATCGGAGCATTCCTCGTCAAGAAGCTGCTCGAGGAGACCGATGACGTCATCGTCGGCCTCGACAACCTAAACAGCTACTACGACCCCGGCATCAAGGACGCGCGCCTGCGCATGCTGGCCGAGGCCGACACCGATGGCCGCTTCACCTTCGTGCGCGGCGACCTGTGCGACGCCGCCCTCATCGAGCGCCTGTTCGCCGAGAACGGCTTCGATGTCGTGGTGAACCTCGCCGCCCAGGCGGGCGTGCGCTACTCCATCGAGAACCCGCGCGCCTACCTCGAGAGCAACCTCGTCGGCTTCTTCAACGTGCTCGAGGCCTGCCGTCACCACCCGGTGAAGCACCTGGTCTACGCCAGTTCCAGCTCGGTCTACGGCGGCAACAAGAAGGTGCCGTTCTCCGAAGAGGACCGCGTCGACTCGCCGGTGTCGCTCTACGCCGCCACCAAGAAGTCCAACGAGCTCATGGCCGCCGCCTACTCCAAGCTCTACTCCATCCCGGCCACCGGCCTGCGCTTCTTCACGGTGTACGGTCCCATGGGCAGGCCCGACATGGCCTACTTCGGCTTCACCGAGAAGCTGCGCCGCGGCGACACCATCAAGATCTTCAACATGGGCGACTGCCGCCGCGACTTCACCTACGTCGACGACATCGTCGAGGGCGTGAGGCGCGTCATGGACTCCGCGCCCGAGGTGAAGATGGGCGAGGACGGGCTGCCGCTCGCCGCGCACCGCGTCTACAACATCGGCAACTCGCATCCCGAGAACCTGCTGGACTTCGTCGACACGCTGCAGCGCGTGCTGGTTGAGGAGGGCGTGCTGCCTACGGACTATGACTTCGAGGCGCATAAACAGCTCGTACCGATGCAGCCTGGCGACGTGCCCGTCACCTACGCGGACACCACTGCGCTCCAGCGCGACCTTGGCTACAAGCCTGCGACGCCCCTCGAGGACGGCCTGAGGGTCTTTGCCAAGTGGTATAAGCGCTACTACAACATTTAGGAAATCATGGTCCTGTAACAGAGACCATTTTTCATGTTGACTATTGCTCTTTGACAATTGGAGAATGATATGAAGATCGCTGTCGCCGGTACCGGCTACGTCGGCCTGTCCCTCGCCGTCCTGCTCTCGCAGCACAACGAGGTACACGCGCTGGACATCGTGCCCGAGAAGGTCGAGAAGATTAACAACCACCAGTCGCCCATCCAGGACGACGAGATCGAGCGCTTCCTGGCGGAGGCCAAGGCGGGGGAGCGCGAGCTCGACCTGCACGCCACCGTCGACGCCGCCGAGGCCTATGCGGGCGCCGACTACGCCGTTATCGCCACGCCCACCAACTACGACTCGGAGAAAAACTTCTTCGACACCAGCTCCGTCGAGGCCGCCATCGCCGCCGTGCGATCGGTGAACCCGGACGCCTGGATCGTCATCAAGTCGACGATCCCCGTCGGATACACCGCGGGCCTGCGGGAGAAGTTGGGCGACAACAAGATCTTCTTCAGCCCCGAGTTCCTGCGTGAGAGTAAAGCTCTTTACGATAACCTGCACCCTAGCCGCATCGTGGTGGGCGCTCCTAAGGACGACACCGAGGCCGTCGCCGCGGCGGAGAAGTTCGCCGGCCTGCTCGCACAGGGCGCCGACCCCGCCGAGCTCGAGCGAGTCAACGCCGACGGCTCCAAGGGCATCCCGGAGCTCGTGCTGGGCACCACCGAGGCCGAGGCCGTGAAGCTGTTCGCCAACACCTACCTTGCGCTGCGCGTGGCCTACTTCAACGAGCTCGACACCTACTGCGAGGTCCGCGGCCTCAACACCCGCGACGTCATCGACGGCGTGTGCCTGGAGCCGCGCATCGGCAGCCACTACAACAACCCCAGCTTCGGCTACGGCGGCTACTGCCTGCCCAAGGACACCAAGCAGCTGCTCGCCAACTACAAGGACGTGCCGCAGAACCTGATCGAGGCCATCGTGGACGCCAACCGCACCCGCAAGGACTTCGTGGCCGACGAGGTGCTGCAGATGGTGTGGGACCGCGTGTACGAGGGCAAGCCGAAGCCGGTCGTGGGCGTGTACCGCCTGACGATGAAGTCCAACTCCGACAACTTCCGCGCGAGCTCCATCCAGGGCGTCATGAAGCGCGTGAAGGCCAAGGGCGTGCCCGTGGTGGTCTATGAGCCCACGCTGGACGCGCCGGAGTTCTTCGGCTCCGAGGTGACCCACGACCTGGAGGCCTTCAAGGCCGGCTGCGACGTGATCGTCGCCAACCGCTGGAGCGACGAGCTCGCGGACGTAGCGGACAAGGTGTACACGAGGGATTTGTTTAAGAGGGACTAGTGGAAAAGGCTGCCTGGGTGGCCGCAATCTTAATAAGAAACTAAATTGAGTACGGGGCGTATCGACTGGCGTCGATACGCCCCGTACTTTGTTATTCTCGCTAAATACATTAACAGTCACTGAGGTCGCGAACCCAATGACATATGTCCCACGGGGTGCATGAGGAGGTGTGGCGCGCGCCGCGGAACGGGATCGTTTTGCTATCGGCAATCGTGCTCTCACTAATGCGACCTATGTCATATCATCAAGCTTACCGTGGCAGCTCGGTGCAGCCTTTATCCAAGGGCGTTTGGATTGCCGGAGAAAGCGGAGGAGCGTGCAACTTTGATGAGCAGAGAAATCGAAATCAGGGACAGAATCGCCAGACTCGATCCTGCTGCCTTTCAGAACCTTGCCCAGGAATTGCTTACACAGCATTTTAGATATGATAAGCCCGTACACAGGGGGTCTGCCGCCCGTTCAGCGGCGACGGCCCCGGGAACGCCTGACACAATCTGGCTTTTGCCCCACAACAAATTCGCCTATCTCGAATGCGGCCATTATCCGGATAGAGCAGAAGCGAAGAAGAAAATTGAAGCGGATATCAAAAAGTGCCTGGATACCGAAAGAAAAGAGCTTGATTCTGGGCAGCTGGTCAAGATAGCCGTCGCATATTCATGCCGAAGGCTAAACAGTTCTGACCTCAGCCATCTAAGAGGCATCGACGATCGCGTCGAACTTGTGGGCACGGACGAAATGGCTAGTTTGTTAGCCCGACGGTACCCAAATCTTGCGAAAGAGCATCTGGGCATGGAGGTGGGTACTGGGCAAATTATGTCTCCGAACGAATTCGAATCTGCGGTTGAAAGGAACAGCTTCGCCTCTACTCTGAAGGTTGATTTGCTTGGCAGGGATAAAGAGATCGACGAGCTTCTCGCTGCGCTCGGAGAAAGTCAGTTCGTCTTGGTGCATGGTCGCCCTGGATGTGGGAAGACTAGGCTTTGTCTAGAGGCTTTGCGCCGATTTGCAAATTTCAGCGGCGCGCATCCTCTTGTCATCCAATCAAACAGGTTGCCAATCTGGAACGATTTGGCGAATGATGTTCCCAAAGAGGACCCTTCGATAATTCTGCTCGATGACGCCAACGAGCTTTCCGATCTCGAGGGGTTTGCGGATTACGTGTCTAACAGGGGTAATATCAAAGTCCTTATGACCGTAAGAAATTATGCGTTCGAGCATGTGAAGATCTCCATTTCAAAGTACTGCAGGCCTTATCTCTATGCGATCAACCCGCTTAACGAGGAGACGGCCTTAAACGTGGTCGAGAACGGATTCGGTATCGCGAAAGGGAGAGCATCTGCGAATATTGTCCGCTTGTCGAGGGGCAACATGCGGTTAGCCTGCGCGGCGGCCGAGGTCGCTAAGGAACGCGGGGTCGAAGTATTCTCTACGATGCCGAGCCTCATAGAAGCTTGCTACGGAGAGAAGGTTTCCCTTCTGGGCGGCAACGCCAAAATGGCGGCAACAATCGTTTCCGTTTTGGATTCGCATAGGGTGGAGAGAAACAAAGACTTGGATAAGCTTCTTGCCAAGGTAGGGATTTCTCATGACTGCTACGTCGATGCATGCACCGCTCTGTGCCACGACGAGCTTGTGGATGCCTGCCAGGGTATGGTGGCGGTGGCACCGGGCGAACAGGTTTTGAGAGATTATTTGCTCTACCGCGCATTCATCGCCGAGAAAAGTTTGTCTCTTTCCGACGTCGACAAGTTGAAGTGCGGCAATGCTCGATGTCTCAGCATTGTCGCCATCCTTGTAAACAATTTCTACACCGAAGAGCTTATTTCCTCCTTGAAATCGCAGCTGGACGACATTTGGGCATTGGCCGACGAGGAGAAACGATGGGGAATGGTGGGCGAATACCATTTCCTTCTCGGCGAGAAGGGCCTTGGACACATTCTCGGGGCAATTGAAAACTGCGAGCCTGGAAGCTACGATTACCTTGCCTGCAGATTAGACAAGAACACTGGACCCTATTCGCCGAAATCTCGGATCCTCGTATCGCTCTCGCCCTTTTTACATGCCTCTCAATTCGGCGAGCCTGAAGAGCTGTTCTTCATGGCTTTGGGGAAGAACATCCTGCCTCCACAGGAGGCGATGGAGGCCCTCACGACGACCATGTGCTTCAACGAGGACTCGTATTCGGACGAGTTTCGATATGAAAAAGAGGTCATCGAGCGCCTGGTGTCTGATTATCGCAGAACAAAGGAGAATAGGTACGGGGTTCTGCTCGCCTATTATGCCGAGGCTTTACTGGCGGCAACATACGACGGCCCGACAAGGATGGAGGGAAACAAGGTCACGTTCATCCACGGAAACCACGTCTACACCGAGGCGATGATCGGCTTGCGGAAGCGAGCAATCGCTTGCCTCAAGGAGCTCAGAGGCTGTCTGGAGCTGAGCCGTCTCTGCGATTCGGTGATTACCGGGCTTCGGGGTATCGGCGACGAGGACGGGGCCGGCCGGTTGTGGAAGGAGACCCTGGAGGAGGCGTATAAAGGATATGTTTCGCGAATCGAGTCAATTGAGATTTGCAACTTACCAGGGTTTGTCCAACTTGAGAAAAAACTCATTTCTCAAGGTATCATCGCCGAAGAGGAGCTCCCGTTCCTTAACGGCTCGCCTGAGGAACGGATTGCGGCCAAGATCTTCTCTGATGACTACTGTGGACACGATATCTCGGAGGAATTGACCGAGGCTGTTAAAACGGCAAGTTCGGTGGAGCTATTGGGGGCAATCTCGATTGTGTGCTCTGTCGGTCGACAAAACTCGACTGGCATTCCATATCCAATCCTTGGCGACGTTATGATTCTTGGTGCAGATATTTTGGCCGAATGTGCAGAGCCGATCATCCTCTCTGGCGTCCCCTTGTATGCGGTTCCGGACGATTTGCTTATTCGCTGGGTTGACTTGCTCGGCGTTGATCGGGTTCGCGGTCTTGCCCCTAAGCGACAGGAGATTGAGATTCCCGAATGGCTCAGTCGGATTGACGAGGTGCGAGTTAAGAAGTTCGGTGTCAGTCCCGAGTTGGCAAAGGATATCGAGGAAGGAGCCGACGAATACGGCGAAACCGTTTCGTATGAGACAGCAATAGAAATCGAATCTGCCACGCCGGGCTTTTTTGCTAGATACGCGGTCGGCGTCCTGCGGAAGCTGGAAAGGGGCTCGCACGCCTTGCGTAGGCTTCTTCCCAACAACATCAACAATGCCGAGCAGAAGGCGTTTGTCTCTAAGCCGGAAATGCTGCGTCTTTCGGAAGAAATCTTGCTAAATCTCGTAAGCGGAACGAGTGCCTATTGGAATGAGGATTTACTTCGTTTTATCGTCGCCAACGATGATCAATTTCCTGAGAGGGCAATGCCCGTGCTCATGGAGTTCAATGCGACTTATGCGATGGAGAATTTAGGCGAAGCAGTATGGAGGGAGGAAAACAGCGAGATCGCAACCGATGGCGCATGGAAGGGCATAGAGGGTTTTGAGACAAATCTGCAGCGCATGGTGAAGCCTTTAGCTTTGAAGCATTTTCTAAATTACGCTATTGAGCATTGCGGCGATGCTGTCATATCTTGGTTGGCGTCGCGTTCAATGCGTGATGGGAAGCTTGTCGACTATCTGCCAGATGTCGCAATGGAGTTACCCAAGAATCTTAAGGTCAAGTACATAGTCTTGCTATGCCAAGAGGGCCTTAGCTCGGAAGAGCTCAAGAAGGTCCCAGTAATCATTTCTTTTTTCGGCACTTCGTGGAGCGGGAGCGAAATCCCTCTTCTTCAAGGGAAAATTGACTTTATTGAAGAGGCAATCGAAAATTTGCCTGGAGTTGCTTTTATACGGCACCGCATGGTTTTGGAGGAACCGATAGCCTCGTTGAAGCGACGCATAGAATGCGCAGAAGTTCACGAGTTCCTTCACCCGTTTTAGCGTCGTGGTGAGAGCCTAGGGCGCGGCGTGGTGACTAAGAGCTCATGCCGGACGCGCCTGAGTTCTTCGAACCCGATGTCGCCCAAGACCTGGAGGTCTTCAAGTCCGGCTGCTGCGTGATCGTGGCCAATCGTCGGAGCGACGTGTTCGTGGATGTTGCGGACAACATGTACACGAGGGCTCTGTTTTAGCGGGACTCGGGGAGGGCTGGCTGCCCTGGGCGGCCGCGCTTTCAGAAAGTTGGCCGTGTTGAAAGCGGGTTGGATCGGCTGACGCCAATCCAACCCGACATATCAAAAAAGAAGGACTTATTTCAAACCCAAATTGTTGAAATTAATCACTTACCGTCAAAAATGAACCTTATCTCAAGAGTATATTTAATAAAGAGAATATATTCTGAGGGCTGTCAGGTGGAGTTTTGAAAATATTCTTTTGGAATTTAAAACGTAAATGCCTTGCGGACCTTATTCAATCGGCTCTTCAACAGAATGACGTGGATCTAGCGGCTTTTGCCGAGGTAGATCAAACAGACTACCAGATATTAATTGAACTGCTTGATAAGCGATATCGGCCCGTGGAATCAATAGATGGCAACGAGAAAACGAAGCTACTCGTCAAGTCCTCGATTTATTCGCAGCATGCCTCTGCGGTTATTAAAAATCTGACATGTACATTAATGCTTGACGGTGTTCCCGTGAATACGTCGATTGTTCACCTACCTGACAAACGCAACGATCCACATGGCTATTGCCGCGAAAGGATAATTAAAGAGCTTGTGATCGAGCTAAATACTACCAAGGAGACGAATCCCGGTAGCTTCAATATGTTATTAGGCGATTTCAATTGCAATCCATTTGACCCTGAAATGATAAAACTCGATTCCTTAAATTCGACCTTTTTCAAAGAGGTTGCACAGAGACTGAAAGTTAGAAATAGCTATGGGTCGTCACATCCAGTAATGTACAATCCCGCTCTTGAATTCCTGTCAGAGTCCAAATCTAATCTGGGGTCATTTTATTTCGGTTCCGGCGACTGCACCTACTATTGGCATTCCCTCGATCAAATCGTTGTAGATTGGCAGTTGGCGGACTGCATTACAGACTGCTGCTATCTTCGTCAAATTGGTGATACTAAACTTGTTGTTAATTCAAGGCCGTGCTCAAAGTACAGTGACCATTTGCCACTATTGGTAACTATGGAAATGGGGAATTGTCATGGTAGGTAACGAAAATTTCTGGGCGAGCATTATTGATCAACCCTTAGAAAAATCTGCTGAGAACGTTGAAGCAATCATGCAGGGGCAGTGCGCGGACGTGAGGTCTGCATCTCATGATTTGATTGATGCTCGCTTTATCAAACTATCTTTTACCACTAAAAAAACCACCAACATGTGGACGACTCAAGAAATAAAGCAGCAATTCACAGGTCCAAAAACAATTAAAGTTGAGGAAACGGCCTTGGACCGCACAGATGCGAACGACTCCTACTCGCCGTCTGATTATGCTTTTGACCTATTTACTAAGGAGTATAAATTTAGAGTGCTGACAATGAGACTAGGTGCTGTCTATCCAATCGATTTAGTCTTAGATGACGATATCTTCTATCAAACCTGGGAATCATACGCCGAGGATATTCAAGTTTCGAAGGAAAATAATCTCATTATTGTTCAAAATGACGATGAGCTCAAAGGATGCCTGGAAATTATTATTTCTAAGAATGAAAAAATGAAGTTTGTCGTTCGTAAAATGATTGAATCGGAAAGAGCATTACGTGCCGCCAACTGATGAAGATGGCCCTAGCAAGATATATTCTTTAAGATTCAATTGTTTGCTTTGACATTGACTTTCGATCTTACTGAACGGCACATTAGTGTAAGACGTTTTCCTTTCACCGATTGGCAAAACGATTTACACCTAAATATGGGAGTTGGTCACGGGCTATTTCGGTTTGCTTCATTTGATCTCGCTATACTAAAAGCTGCTGTTACCAGGCATTTTTCTGGTACGGCATTTATTGGCTCCTGCGAAGATCGGAGCGGTTATGTTTACTGCCGCGTTCCACCCAAGCCGACACTACATCCTGTTTACTGCCATGGCCTGCCTATGCGTTTTGCTGGGTGGGCCTTCTTATGCCGCGGGTGCGGAGAGCCTCATCATTGCGGGTGCGACGTACTACGAGCCGGGCGTCTCGGGCTCCGGCTGGGCATGGACCGATGCCGACCACCTGGAACTTAACGGCTACGCGGGCGAGGCCATCGGCACCGACGGCGACCTGGTGGTCACGCTGACCGGGCAAAACTCCGTGAAGGAGATGCAAACGTCCGACGTGGATATTTCGCAGTGCGGCTTGGAAGTGTGGGGCAATCTAACGCTTCGCGGCACCGGTTCGCTGACGGCCACGGGATCGCAGTGCGGGATCCACGTGATGCAGGAATTTTCAGTGGAGGGCTGCACCGTCAATGCCCGGGCCGACGGCGTCGGAGTTGCGGACGAGCTGGTGGCAGGCGTGGTCGCGGGCAGCATGGCCGTGCGCGGCGGCGGTCGCGTTGTTGCGACGGGCGTGTGCTCCGAGGCGGGCTTGCGCACGTATGGCTTGTACCTGCTGGACGGGGAGCCCGGCGACGTCGCGTCTTACGGGAAGCTCGACGTTAATGCTTCGTGGCTGGATGCGACCGGCGCCGACGGCGGTGTTGCCTGCCTGGGCGGAACGCTCACGTCCGCGCGCTTTGTGGCGCCCGCTGGCGGGGGCTTTGGTGCCGGCGGCGCGGTGGATACCGGCGGGGCTGTGGTGGCGCACGTGGTCATTGAGCCCACGGACGCCGCTGCGCCGACAGGGGAGACCGACACGCCCGACGGCGAAGTGCCGAGCGGCGGGGCAGCCGCCGATGTTGACCCTGCTATTGGAGGGGCCGCTACGGAACAAGCGACGAACCCCACGGTAAAGCCCGCAGTCGCGACAAAGACGACAACCACGACGGCGGTGACCAAGACCGCGGTCGCCAAGGCCCCCAACCCCAAGTCCCCAACCGCGACGTCCTCATCACTTCCCAAGACCGCCGACAGTCACTGGATTGCCTTGTCCTCGATGATGTTCGTGCTAGGAACAGCGGTTTTCGCAGCTGCGCGTCGCTGCTGATGCTCCCGGTCTTTCCTCGCACTTCCGGACAGGGCCAGCTGTCAGAGTTCTTGTCTTATAGGAATAATTCAATTCACGCCGCGTTACATCTAGTCTGCTCTTTATACTCTGATATAAACACTAAGGAGGTAGTCATGTTTTGGAGCTATGTTCAGCTTGATGATGGCACCCAGTTTGCCTACTCAGAGACAAGAGAAGACGGAACCGTTCGCGTAGCAGTCGAGCGCCCGGTTGATTTTGGCTTTGACCATGCGGAATGTTTCTTGCCTGCGGTCAAATGGTTCAACGTCGAAGGATTTACCACTGATGACCTCAATTTCCTGACAGAATTTGTTAGATCAAACGCCCCGCTTATCTTCGAGCTCGCCGAACGCCAAAAAGCCGGACCGGCGGTGGCATAATGCCTCGAGTTCTTATTTTCGGGCAGTACGTTCTATTCTTTTGGATTGCGGAAAACGGAGAACCTATTCACATCCACGTAGGTGTAAAGAGGGCGGCTGCTAATTCGACAAAGTTTTGGCTGACGAAAGACGGCGGATGCAAGCTTGCCAACAACGAGAGCAAGATTCCGGCTAAGGATCTCAGGGATCTTTCAAAACTAATCACCATGAATCATCAATTCATATGTGACAAGTGGTGTGAAACCTTTGGTGATGATTCACTGACGTTCTACTGCTAAACGCAAATTTAAGACATGATTTCGCTTGCTGAAATATCGTCTGCGGTCTCTCGCGTGCTGCCTCGCTACGACGTACGCGAGGCAAATCTGTTTGGCTCGTTTGCCCGAGGCGAGCAAACGCCCGATAGCGATATTGACTTGCGCCTTACCTGCGGCAACACCATGACGCTCGGCACGCTATATGAACTTTCACTTGAGCTCGAAAAGGAACTTGGGCGAAAGGTTGATATAGTCACCAACCCGCCAGAGCACATGCGCCCGGCCTTCCGCAAAAATCACGAACAGGATGAGGTGTGCCTCTATGAAGCGAAGTAAACGTGGCAAGGAGCTTACAGATACCATCCCGCAGCTCATTCCGCACGCCGAGCCCAACACGGAAAGCCTTGAGGCAATCCATGAAAGCGATGCGTTCTTTGCCAGGGAGAATCCCGGCCGCTTCGACAACGCTGTTGACCTGATCGATGCGGCTCTAAAAGCCCCTGAGTGTGAGAGAATTCAATCACCGAGCACAACGTGATTTTTGCCAATAAAACCGCAGGTCGCTGAAGCGTAAAACCGGGGTCTGGTCGGCAGATCTCGGTTTTCCCCGCACTTCTGGAATCTCAAAACGGAAGTATGCGGCAAATTCCGGAACCCCCGACCACACCGCCCTTTTCACGTAAAGAAACCGCAGGTAGAGGCGTTGATGTATCCCGGTGTGGTCGACAAGTCAATAATTTGCCGCATACTTCCGGATTCGACTAGTCTTAGAAATCGGTATGGACTCGGAATCGGTTCCATCCGCCCTCCTAATCTTTCAATACGGGTATCGCTCTAATGATAGTATGCTAAGCTATCGTTAGGGCGATACCCGTTAGGAGGCTCACATGGAACTGTGGCATGGTTCTCAGAAGATTGTTGAGATTCCCCAGTTTGGCGTTGGGAAAGTCCATAACGATTATGGGCAGGGGTTCTATTGCACAGAGAGCCTCGACCTCGCAAAGGAATGGGCGTGTTCTCGGGATGTCGATGGTTTTGCCAATCGATATGAACTCGATATGGCAGACCTTAAAGTTCTCGACCTGCTATCGCCGCATTATTCAGTTTTGCATTGGATAGCGTTGCTCGTTGAGTACCGTTCTTTTCGTAAGGACACCGCTATCGCCGTAGGAGCATGCGAATATCTCTACGATCATTTTTTACCTAGCACTGATGCTTGCGATGTGATTAGGGGATGGCGCGCGGACGACTCGTACTTTAGCTATGCCAGGGCGTTTGTAAACAATACGATCACCGTCGAGCAGCTGGGTCGTGCCATGAAGCTTGGCAACCTGGGGGAGCAAATTGTGCTCAAAAGCGAGCGCGCATTTAAGAGCATTCATTTTGCTGGATTTGAACGTGCGCCGCTTGCTCTGTATGGCCCATTGGCCAAGGAGCGAGATGAAACAGCAAGGGCACAGTATCGGGAGCTACTTGCCGAGAATCCGTTTGAGGGAATCCGTATCGTCGATATCGTTCGAGAGGGGATGACTGCAGATGACCTGCGCCTACAGTGAGATGTATCTCGAGGACGCTATGAGAACGCTGGGCGAGGCAGTCGATTTCGCCCTCTGCGACCAGGGGTTGGATCCGACAGAACTGACGGCAATTCTTTCGAACTCTCTAGAGATGAGGCAATTTGAGCGCGGTATGCCACGCGTCATCTGCGGCATGTCGGGCGACGAGTTCGCGCGTGAAATTATCGCCCGTGCAGGGCTAAAACCCGTCGAATGCAGGGAGATCTACCCATTCGACCGTTCCCCGCAATACTGGGCCGGCTGGGTTTTGGCCTATACGCAATGGGCGAGTTGCATGGGCTTTAGCGACCTATTCGAAGTCGCCCCGCTCGATTGGATAATCGGCTCGTACCATCCGCTCCACGAAGCCTCCGAAGACAAGTTCGCCGGGATTGTCATTGACAAATGGAACAAAGCTCAAGCAGGCAAAAAGGGCCTCAAGGCAGCACGCAAGGCGGCCGGTCTAACGCAAAAACAGCTCGCCGCCCAGTCGGGAGTCAAGCTCCGCGCCATACAGCTCTACGAGCAAAACCAACTCGACCTGCGCCGCGCCTCGGTCTCCTCGGCATTGGCGCTCGCAATTACCCTAGACTGCAGCATTGAAGACCTTGTCTGGCAACCCGTCGCTTTAGAGTACGACTCGCAGGCTTTTCCATCCGTAAAGCTATAAAGGAGGAATACATGTTTTGGAGCCATGTTCAACTTGATGACGGCGCTGGTCGTGTTGCCCAGGATGATCCTTCAATTGTGCGCGAAGCAAATTTCATATCGTCTATTTCGCTCGACGGCGCTCTGTCGATCGATGAGGCAATTCGGCTGACCATCGCGGACATGCCCAACGCGCTCAGGCTTTTGGAGAACTCATGATGGCGGCTTCGCAGCGAGGCGCGAATCCGTTCGCGCCGCTCGTACTCGGCGATGACGGTTCGCTCGAGGCCATGGCCGCGGCCGTGATGCGCCTGCGCGGCGAACTGTTGACGATCGGACGCTGCTATACGACTGACACCACGGGCGATAGGGCCGAGCTTGAGAGCGGGCGCGTCGAGTCCGTGCTTGCGGGTGCGTTCTGCACAATATTTGGCCAATCGCCGGCTGATCGATTCGCAGACATCTTTGACCAGGTCACCTACGTGGCCGAGCACATGGTTAAGGACCACATCTTCGAGGATGGAAACAAGCGCACCAGCCTTGTCTTTGCGCTGTCCGTCCTAAGGCTCGCCGGCGCTCCGGTCGTGCTTTCCGATAGCCCTGAACCCAAGGACAACCAGTACTACGCCTGGATCCAGGACCTCGTTGCCGGAAGCCGTACGCGAACCGAACTCGCCGATGAGCTTCGCTGCAATTGCGTACGCTCTTGCCAAGAATAGTGATTCTGGTAGCACCAATTTAATTTTAGAATCACTTTTGGTTTCAGTTTCAAAAATAAAAAAGGTCAGAGGAAAACCTCTGACCTGATCTTTAGATGGTGGGCGATACAAGATTCGAACTTGTGACCCCATCCGTGTGAAGGATATGCTCTACCCCTGAGCCAATCGCCCGTCGCCTTTCGGCAAAAGAGATACTAACATAGCCGCGCCCGGTTTTCCAAGAACTTTTTTGCCTTCGATTTTAAATTCGTGGCCATTCGCGACCACTCGTTGGCTGCATCCAGCTTTTAGCGCATATCCGCCCTGCTGACGTCATCGCACGTTTTGCAAAGTGCATCTGCGTTCATTGATTGAATTCCTTGCGCAATCTACGCGCAATTGTGAAGACAGGGACCACTGGTTCGCGGCTCGTACCAGCGCATTCATACTGCATGGCAACCTTTCAACACAACCCATCCATCTTTTGGTCAGTATTTGGTCAGCTTCCGGTACTTACCCGCATGATGGCCCCATAGATAATCGGCTTTGCCCATAATCCAAACGGCCCGCGGCCGAAACCAGGGGAGGCCCACATGGACGAGATTGTCTGCGCAAACACCGCATTCCGCTACTGGCGCTGCCCGCCCCAAGTACGCGACCTCTACCCGCGCCTGCCAAGTTCCGAAGAAGGCTGGCGAGCCCTAGCCCAGTCACCCTTCGTAGTCGACGTCCTTAAGACGCCTATTATCGCTGTTGCCTCGCCAGGTTGCTGCAATCACCACTCGGGTTTGCGCTCGACTATTCGCTGGGAAGGGGGATCGGATGCCGGCACCACGATTGACACTCATTTAGGTTTTAGCGTCACCAATCCGCTCAACACGTTATTTACCATGACTCGCTTTGTGCCCCAGATGGATCTTGTCCTAGCTATGTACGAACTATGCGGTTGGTTTTCTGTTTTCGAGCCGACTCCCGTTGCCGAAATGCAATTGAAAATGGCGGCAAAAGAGGATCACCAGTCTAGTACGTAAGATCTATTCGAACTTAATGAAGGCGAAGACGAGCCTCCATGGAAACGCGTTTATGCCCGTGCAACCGTAAAGGCCTCGGAAAATGAAGGACAATCGAGCAGGCGTGGGGATAGTAGAGAGGTTACGACGCTTAAAGGAACTTCTCTCTGGATGAGAAAGCCACTCATCGAATTGAGCGACTTGCATCAATTCGCTAACAAGGTCAAAAGTCAAATGTGGGGAAAGCAGTTCTATGATGCAGCTCAGCAGGTTATCGGCATTGCGGCGTCTCCGCTCGAGGTTGCAGGAATCTTGCTTCTGAACCGTCCGCGGCATCTTGGCGGCGCGGGCTTCACGAACGTTTACGCCAACGACTTGACCCCTCTTTCCATAACGGCGCAAAGCATTGCGGGTCAAAAGGTCTGCTACGGCGATATCGTAGTCGCAAATCCGATTCTTATGAAAGGGGCAATTATCGAGATCCAAGGTGAAGTCATTCATGGCTCAGGTGCAATACTTGACCACGATGCGGAGCGCATGACTGCGCTGCAGAGCATGGGATTCGATGTGTTCCTGGTGACTCACGATATGCTCAACGATTCAAAACAGCTAGACACCATAGTCAGAAGTGTCTGCGACCGTTTAGGGATTCGCTATAAAGCCAAAACTGCAGCAATGAAGTCCGCCGAGACGCGACTGCGAGCAAATGTTTTGTGCAACTGGTTAGAAATCGGAAATTAGCCGGCTGTAAGGCATTTGAACTAGCACATTTGCCTGTTAGCGAACTGGTGCCATTTCAAAACCATGCCGGATTACGGGGCTGAACCCAGACCGGCCGTCCATGCCCCGCATTTAA
>CAKUHA010000006.1 GCA_934655755.1 uncultured Collinsella sp. | reverse complement strand
AACCCGTGCCGCGGCAACAAAAAAGCGACCAACCGGAGTCGATCGCTTTCTTTTCTATGGTGGGCCGTCAGGGGTTCAGCCTGCTCCGCAGGCGGCCGCTGCGGCGCTTCGCGCCTTGCGCGCTGCGCTGGCAAACGCTCGCGCGTTTACTCAGCTCCGCGCCCCGACGGGTTCGAACCCATGCCTTGGCAACAAAAAAGCGACCAACCGGAGTCGATCGCTTTCTTTTCTATGGTGGGCCGTCAGGGGTTCGAACCCTGGACCTTGGGATTAAAAGTCCCCTGCTCTGCCAGCTGAGCTAACGGCCCGCGGGTGGCATTGTACCACGGTCTGGAACTATTCCCAACTCCATTGGCCGTTCTGGAAAATCACAACTTCACGTCCATCAGGTGTAATGCCCGTAATATCGATGTCGTCCGTGCCGATCATAAAGTCGACATGCGTACTCGAAACATTAACGCCATGCTCCAGAAGCTCCTCTTTGGACATGTCGTACCCACCCTCGATGCACTCGGGGAATCCGACACCCAGCGCAAGGTGGCAGCTGGCATTCTCGTCATAGAGTGTGTCGTAGAACAGAACGCCGCTTTCGCGGATCGGCGTGTTCTTGGAAATAAGCGCGACCTCGCCCAGGTGAGCAGCGCCTTCATCGGTGTCAATGATGCTCGCAAGCGTTGCCTTGCCGACGCGCGCGTCGTAGTCCACCACACGGCCGCCCTCGAACTTAATCCAAAAATCGTCGACCTTATTGCCGTGGTGGATAAGCGGCATGGCCGAGTACACGATACCGTCGGCACGCATCCGATCAGGCGAGGTGAAGACTTCCTCGGTGGGGATGTTGGGGAAGAAGGGGTGCCCATCGGGCGTTTTGCCCTTGCCACCAGCCCACTCGTGACCTTTCGTCATGCCAATCGTCAGATCGGTTCCATTTGCCGCGGTGTAATGCAGGCAATCGAAACGATTGTCGTTCAGGAAACGCAGGTTCTTTTCGAACGCCGCGTCATGGAGCTCCCAGTCGCTTTCCGGGTCCTGGCCATCGGCGCGCGCGGTGTGCAGAATCGCATTCCACAGCTTATAGATCGCAACCTCATCGGCATCGCCCGGGAACACTTCGCGTGCCCAAGCTGCGACCGGCGCACCGGCGATACACCACGGGTTAATGTTGTAGTCCAGTCCACGGCGGAAGACTTTGCACTGCGTGTTCCTTGCCTTGGATGCCGCAGCCGGCTTGGCCGGATCAATACCCTTGAGGGCCGCAGGATCCGCGCCCTCGATAAAGATGAAGCAGGCGCCATCCTCGGCCAGGGAATCCAGCTGCAGGCGCTTCCACTCGGGCGTTTGCTCAAAATAGCTTTTCTCGACATGCTCGTACGTGAGTCTCGTCACGGCATCATCAGCCCAAATGACCGTCACGTGGCCAGCGTCGGCGGCATAGGCCTCCGCGACCACTACGCGGGCAAACGGCGCGCACTCGACCGGAGACTGAACAACGACCTCCTGGCCAGGCTTGACGTTTACGCCCTTGCGGACAACCAGACGCGCATAGTTTTTGATCTTGGGCTGCAGGGCCTTCATACCCTCCAGAGCCTCTTCGACCGTCAGGGCAGCTCGAATCATGTGCCACTCCATCTATCTATAGAACAGTAAAAGGCACGCCGCAATAAACGACGCGCCTTATATCTTAGCGATAAGTATGGATGCAAGCGCTACTTCTTCTTGGAGTCCTTCTTGTCCTCCTCGGCAGCCGCGCGCTCGATAAGAGCGTTGAGCTTGTTGTCGGACATGCCCTCGGCCTGCGTGCGGTACATATTGCGCAGGGGACGAATACGAGCAAAGTCGTAGATAAAATCGCCAAGAATGATGACATAGGACAAAACGATGCCGACCATCTGGACGGGACTGGACACCGTGCCGCCGGGAGCGAAGTACAGCGAAGCCCAAATTGCCACGACGAGCACCATGCCGATGGCGAGCACAGCCCACCAAATACGGCGACGCTTGGTGTAGTCCTCATCCTGCTTAAGAAGGATGTTCGACACCGTGTAGATGCGGTCCTCCTTGGCACGCTGCTTTGCCTTGCGGGCGCGCTTCTCCTCCTTGGAAAGGCCTTCCAGGTTTTCACCCTTCTCGAGCTCTTTACGGCGGGCTTTAGACGAAGCCGGCACGACGCGGACAGAGCTCGCTGCCTGACGGGCAGGCTTAGCGGATGCGGCGGACTTGCGCGCAACCCCGGCGACCTCGTGGGATTGTGTGCGCTTGTTCGTGGCGCTGCGGGTACTCACTTATGCGTTCTCCTTCATGCTTGTGAACTGGGAGCCCGTGATGATCTGGAAAGCCTCGCGATAGCGCTCGGACGTGCCATCGATGACCTCGGCGGGCAGGTGCGGAGTCTCCCCCGTCATATCCCAGTTGGCCTTGAGCCAATTGCGGACGAATTGCTTGTCGTAGCTGGGCTGAATCTTGCCCTCCTCGTAGCTGGCGGCAGGCCAAAAACGGCTGGAGTCGGGCGTGAGGCACTCGTCGATCAGCGTAACCTTGCCATCGATGACACCAAACTCGAACTTGGTGTCGGCGATGATGATGCCACGGGTCGCGGCGTACTCGGCAGCGGCCTTATAGATCTTGAGAGACAAGTCACGAATCTGGGTGGCGATGTCCTCGCCCACGATCTCGCAGCAACGCTCGAACGAGATGTTCTCGTCGTGGTCGCCGATCTCGGCCTTCGTGGACGGCGTGAACAGCGGCTCGGGGAGCTTGGAAGCCTCGGTCAGGCCCTCGGGCAGCTGAATGCCACAGACGGTGCCGTTCTCGTCGTAGGTCTTTTTGCCCGAACCGGTCAGATAGCCGCGGACGATGCACTCGATAGGAATCGTCTGGGCCTTCTTGACCAGCATGGCGCGGCCGGCGAGATAATCACGATACTCAGCAAACTCCTCGGGGAAATCGGCTGGATCGATGGAGACAAGGTGGTTGGGAACGATGTCGGCAAACTTATCGAACCAGAATGCCGAGATGCGATTGAGCACCTCTCCCTTAAACGGAATCTCGTCGGGAAGAATGAAGTCGAACGCAGAAATGCGGTCGGTGGCGACCATCAGCAGGTTTTCACCGGCATCGTAGATATCACGAACCTTGCCACGGGAATCCGGACGACGCTCCATCGTTGTCACGTGAGTCACTCCTTACCAAAATACGACAGTAATGCGGGCTTTTCCCGCACGCTTTCGCAAACTCGGAGCGGCAGGGACAAGACCCCTCCTTCACCGAGTAGCGAAAAGCTAGTGCTCCATTGTAGTAGATGCCGCGTCCGCCGTGTGCTCGCGAGGCAGATGAATCGTAAAAGTCGTACCCTTTCCAAGCTCCGACTCCACGGAAATGTAGCCATGATGGCGCTCGACAATCTGCTTGGTCACGGCAAGGCCCACACCTAGGCCGCCCGCCTCGCGGGCACGGCTGGCGTCGGCACGCCAAAAGCGGCCGAAGATGCGCGACAGGTCGTCCTTGGCGATACCGATGCCCGTATCCGAAACGGCGATACTAACATGCTTGCGATCGCTGAGCACCGACACCACGACCCAGCCGCCCTCGGGGGTATAGCGCATGGCGTTACTCATGAGGTTGATGACACATTGCGTGATCATGTCGGGATCTGCCTCGACGACATCGTCGTGGCCCTGGGTTTCATCTGCAAAGCGAAGACGAAGGTCGCGGTCGGCAAACAGGCGCTCTTGGCCATTCACAATCGATCGCACGAACGGCACCATATCCACCGGCTCCAGGTTGAGCGGCGCGGTGCTATTTTCCATACGCGACAGATCGAGCATCTGCTGCACCAGGCGTGCCAGACGGCGTGTCTCGGAGGCAACCGTCTCCAGATGTTCGTCGTCGGTGGGATACACCCCGTCCTGCATGGCCTCGACCGTCGCGAGCATCGCCATCAAAGGTGTGCGCAGCTCGTGCGCGACGTCCGAAGTCAAGCGCTTCTCGTGCTTCATATCCTTCTCGAGCGACGTGGCCATCTCATCGAAGGTCTCACCCAGCTGATCGATCTCGTCGTCACCGCGCAGGCCCGTGCGAGCGGACAGGTCTCCGTCGCGAATCTGTTTGGCGGTACTGGTAATACGATGAATCGGCTTGGTGAGCATGCGCGACATGAGCGCTCCGATAACGACCGAGATGCAAACGGCCACAACCGCGGCAAGTGCCATGGCGTTAAAGGTCTTCTCTCTAAACGCGGAGTCTGCCTTGGTGAGTAGGGCATCGGAGCCGATGGCCCACAGCTTTACTTGTCCGACATGCTCGCCGGAAGACGTTACGATCTCGACGTTGGCAACGCTGTCCGATCCGGTGGGAGCCGACGAAACGGGGCTATGCGAAGCCCTTTTGCCGGTCGACCCATCAGTCGTCGCCTGGTTTTCGCGTACGTCGGCAGTGGCGCTTGCCGAAGGCCAGGAATCGTCGTAGACGATCACGCCCTTTTTATTGACGACCTGCATACCCAGGTCATCGGACACCAGGCTCGATGTGGCAACGGTGCGCAGTTCCTCGGCCGTCCAGCTGCCGTTTTCATCATAGGATGTCGCCAGTTTTTCGGCAGCGGAGTTGGCAATCTCGACGATGTTGGAACGCGTGTAATCAGAAAACACCGTACCCCACACGACCGAGACAACGCCCACCAACACCAGCACCGTCATAAGCGACGTCAATGCAAAAGCCAGGGCCATTCGAGAGGGATAGCTCATCGTCGGCCGCGAATCGGAACGAGGCGTGTTCCAACTTGCCTTGGAACCCGCCTCGTTCTCCTGCTTGTGCTTTTGTCCAATTTCAAAGCGCGCAGGTGTCATATGTGATTTCCCTATTTCTCGTCCGACTTGTCAGTCTTGGCAGGAGCCTCAAAGCGATAGCCAACGCCGTGGACGGTGTAGAGCCACTTGGGCTTCTTGGGATCGTCGCCCAGCTTGGCGCGAAGGTTCTTCACGTGGCTGTCGATGGTGCGCTCATAGCCCTCAAAGTCATAGCCGAGCACTTTCTCGACCAGCTCCATACGGTTATAGACGCGACCGGGGTGACGGGCAAGCGTGGTGAGCAGCTTAAACTCGGAAGCAGTCAGATCGACTTCCTTGTTCTCGACCAAAATCTTGTGGCCCGAAATATCAATGACCAGGTCGCCGAAGTCGAGCACCTCGACTGCCGGCTCGTCGGCCTGATGGGCACGACGGAACAGAGCGCGCACGCGGGCGACGAGCTCGCGCGGCGAGAACGGCTTGATCAGGTAGTCATCGGCGCCCAACTCAAGGCCGATAATGCGGTCCTCGATCTCACCCTTTGCCGTAAGCATGATAATGGGCACATCGGAGGTATCGCGAATAGTGCGGCAGACGCGCTCGCCGGGAATCTTGGGGAGCATGAGGTCGAGCACGACCAGATCGAACTGGTGCTTCTCGAACTCCTCGATCGCAGACTGGCCATCGCCAACGCCCACGACCCAGTATCCCTCACGCTCGAGATAGGCTGCGACGGCGTCACGGATTGCCTTCTCATCCTCGACCAGCAGAATCTTTTTTGCATCTGAAGCCATAACACGGCCCCCCCTGTCTCAATTAGCTAAGAACAAGCCCATTTTAACGCACCTGAGCCCGCCGGGTATCGCATGGACGCGACAGCTCGGCGGGCGGTACTCATAGTTACAACGCGCTTATTCCCCCGTCGGCGCCTTTTTAACCCCACGTAACCTAAAGTGAGAACAGACGGGCCGTGACCGTCTCGGGAACGCCTTGGCTATTTCGAACCGTGGCGTACGTCAAAAATGTATCCGATTCACCCGCTGTAGCAGGATAATCGCCATACTCGAGGGCACGATCGGGAGACAGTAGCGACCCATAGGTCTTCGCCGACGTGTTGATCAGAAAATGAGACGCCTGAACCTTAACCAAGTACTTGTTCTTTCTCCCCGCGGCACACGCAAGCGGCTCGCGCGACAAAAAGAGATAGGGGCCGCCCTCGTTACCGATATAGGTGCCCATGTTACCCAAGCTGCCGACACCGTTATAGGTTGCCTCAATGGAGAACACAAAGGTATCGCCCATGTAAACGGCCTCGAAGGGAGATACCGACGAGGGAAGCACCAACTGAGCGCGCTTGGTGTTATTGCCGTCGGTCAAATCAATCGCCGTCATGCCGTAATAGACGCCCTCGTCGTTACGCACGCGCGGTGAAATGGTCAAGATGCCGTCGCTCACACGCGGTGCAGATGCAAAACGACCCGTCGATTTCCAAATTACCTCGGACTTGGACTCGTCGACCGACTGACGATAGCAAAACGAATCGTTACTTGTCTTGGAGCCGCCCGACGCAGGCATTTTGTACCAGATAACCGATGACCCATATGCGGTAAAGAGCGGCGGGTCGTAATCCTTGCCGCCACGATCGAGCTCGACGGCATTACCGGTAAGCGACACCCCCGAAAGCCCCTGAGCGTAGAGCTTCCACGCGGAGTTCGCATAGTCCATCTCAATCCATGCAAACACACTGTCGGTCGCACGGACATCATAAAACGCATAGCCCGTGCCCTCGACGGGGTCTTCGACCAACGTCGTCAGGGAACCATCACTCAGACTGAGCACACCGAGCGTATTGGCATGCTGCGCCGAGGCGGGCGCCATCATTGCCGCGGACAGATCACCGTCGCAGTAGTACAGCAACGTGCCAAGCGGCAGCGTCCACGAGGCCGTAGGCTCTAGGTCGATGTCGACGGCCTCATACTCGTCGGTAATCGAGACAATCTTGGAATCGTCTTTGATGACCTGTGGCTCGCCTGCAGCGTCGTCGCTGGTGCCAGGTTTTGACGAGCATCCCGCAAGCAGCGTAGCGGCACCCGTGGCGGCGCCGCCCAAAACAAAGCCTCGGCGCGTTATTCCGTTCTTAAAGCGATCAGCGATACCCATTAGGCGTTCTCGGCGCGGGCGGCCTCGATGGCGCGCGTAAGCTGATCGGCGCAAGAAGTCTTCTTCATGCCACAGGTGTTGCCGGCGAGAACCTCAATCACGCGATCGGAAGGAGCACCCTCGACCAGCTTAGAGATGGCCTTGAGATTGCCATCGCAACCGCCGGTAAACTCGACGCCCAGCACCTTACTGCCGTCGTCAGAGAGATTGAGGTGAATATTGCGAGCACATACGCCCTGCGGCTTGTAGTCAAAACTAATCATTGCAATCCCCTCTCGGAAAGAAATTTCAGGAGTCTATTATCCCCGCCCGGACCGACATATTGTCACAAGCACCGATTCAACATCCTACGATGCGCGGACGAGCGGGGACAAGATTAGCAGTCCGTGCCCTGCGCGTGGACCATGCGCTTCTCACGATACATATTGTGGTCGGCAACGCGATATACATCGGCCAGCGTATTTCCAGCCGTCTCGACGGTCGCCACGCCAATCGACGCACTGACCGTCAATGTATCATCGCTTGCCGCTACAAGTCCGCACCGAAGCTCTTGCGCCACTTCAAGTGCGGACTCACGATTGGCGTGAGGGCAGACCAGCAAAAACTCGTCGCCGCCAACGCGTATGGGCACAAACTTCTCGCCCGCCGTCCGCTTCAATACGGCCGCTGTGCGCCGCAGCAGCTCATCGCCCATTTCGTGCCCGCAAAGGTCGTTCGTGCGCTTGAGATGATTGCAATCCATCATGATCACGCTCACCGGCAGCCCCTCGTTCACCAGGCTGTCGCCGCGCGATTCGAGATAGTTGCGATTGTGAAGGCCCGTCAGCTTGTCCTGAAAAGAAAGCTCCTCGGCATGCTTGGCCATCGAGATGTTGAGCGTCGCCACAACGACCGATTCCAGCCGACCCTGCTCATCGCGATGCTGGGGGACAACCTGCAGCGAGTACCAAGCGCCCCGGCAATCTCGCACCTCGGCGGCCAAGTACGGCACGCCCTCCATGTGATTCCGGAGTGTATTCATATCTACAAGTCCCACAACCGCTTCACGGCTTTCGGGACTCACGATATCTCGGCAGACCGTGTCCATAAAATCATATGCCTCGCTGTGTTCGGCAAATATCTTCGCTATCGCCGGCGACATATTGATTCCCTCAATCTCGAGGGTGTCGAGATGCAAAAGGAAGGTCGAGTCGTAGGCGGAGCTAATGGCATTGATGATGCCGAGCTGTTTGTCCTTTTCGGCCAAATTGCGATGGTCAACAATATTTCGTGCCAACAGCACCACGACCCAAAATGCAAGGCCCATCAAGACGCCGGCAGCGACAAATGTGATCCTGTCAGACATAACTTCAGATTTGGGGTACAGCGCAAACAGTCGGTAATCCTTATATGCCGCACGCACGGCATACCATGTTTCTTCCCGATACTCGATACGCGTCAGGCCTTCATCTTTCCAATCAATTCCACTGTCCGTGAGAAGTCGGGCAAGCGACACGTCGACATCGGGATCATTAGAGGAGACGATCTCCGCATCCTCCATAACAAGCACCGTGGGGCCCTGGTGGAAGGTGCTGTTTGCAAGCACGTCGGCTATGGCATATGAATAGTCGTCCGCCGTATCGGGGACGAATGAGCGGTATGCCAGGGCAATGCCGTCGCCATACGGAGCAGCACAGACGGCAAAAACGACATCGCGGCGCTCAACGACAGTTGAGTAGGACACTTTGGAACCTTGATACATCGATGCGACCGACGAGCAAGCCAGCTCTTCTCGCCACAGCATGAGCGGATCGCGGCCATCGCTGTCGTAGTGGGCGGTCATATGACCGTCGAAGTCCATGATCAACAGCCCCGAAAGGTTCTCGGCATGGACATATTGCTCGACAAGATCGTCGTTAACCTCAACGCGATCAGGGGGCAGGAACGTCGCAAACGATTCGACCGCGGCATCCAAATCGTGCGTAGCCTCGGTTTTTCTCCCCTGTTCGTAGCGGTCATATTTTTCGCAGGCGTTTTCCAAAAACACCATGGTCTCTTGACCGAATCCAAGCGTTTTATCGAGGCAGCGATGCGTGCCGACGGTATACAGCACGCCCAACAAGGCAAGGCTAACGGCAACGCCGACGGCTATGATGGCCAGGTTCTTTCGACGCAAGCGGCGTTCGTCATTTGTCATGATTTCGCCCCTGCCGCGTAATTGCTCACAATGCGATCAATCGTGCCATCTCGGTCCATGTCGAACAGCACGGTGTTGAGAGACTTTACATACGGCCCCTCATAGCTGTTCTTAAACGCAACGCCCAGGTCAACCGTCATAACGTTGTCAGCGAACACGCGATAGAGGCCGGGGTACTGGGCGACGAGTCGGTCAAGCGGTTGTACGTCCGCCATCCAGCAGTCCACATATCCTTTGGCTAGAGCGGCTTTACAGAGTTCGGCAGAGCCATATGATTTGATGTGTACGTCCGGCGAGATTTCCAGATCCCCTGCAAGCAATCGGCGCTCACTCACCGAGCCCGCAATCACCGCAATGGTCCTACTTCCATCGAGATGTGCCAAGGACTTGATACCACTCGCTTTCTTGGCGGCAACCGAGACCCTCACGGTTAGATACGGCTCAGTCCAGTAATACTTATCCTCGCGATAACAGGGCGAATAATCGCACCATAGGCAATCGATATCACCATTTTTGAGCAGCCGGTCGCGATCGTTCCAGTCAATATCGACAAACTGCGGCTTGAGCCCCGCACGCTCACACGCCTCGCGGGCGATGTCGATATCGATACCGGCGTAATCGCCTGTGGTATCGACATATACATAGGGGTCGTTATCCGTAACGCCAATTTTGAGCACAGGGAGATCCTCGTCAGCCGTACTCGGCGAGGAAGAACTATTTCGATCGGTATACGTCAGGACGGCCGTACAAGCAGCAACAAGAACTATGAACGCGAACGAGACGATGACGACTCGTTTAATACGTCTAGGCACGCGCCTCTTTTCATCGAAATGGCAGTAGAGGTTCATTTTATTACCGGGGCTGCCGCAGCAACGAAAAAAGCGCCTCACCCAAGATGGGCAAGGCGCCGATGGTTGAAATGCATCCGCAAGCGGTCGAATTACACCGACGTTATTCGAAACTCAGCTGCTCCAGACGGTCGAAGACCGTGTCGATGCGGGTGAGGAAGTCCCACGGGTCAAAGATCTCGTCGAGCTTCTCCTGGCTGACGGTGCAGCGTGGATCGGCCTCGAGGCGCTCCTTAAAGGTGGGGCCGGAGACACAATCCTGCACCTCATGCCAGGTTGCCATAGCGTTCTCCTGAACGATGGCGTAGGCGTCCTCGCGGGTGATGCCCGTGTCGACGAGGGCCAGCAGCACCTTGGAAGAGAAGATAAGGCCGCGGGTCTTGTTGAGGTTGGCCATCATGCGTGCCGGATACAGCTGCAGGCCATCGATAACGCGGATGAGGCACTGGAACATGTGGTCAAGGGCGATAAAGCTATCGGCCTGGGCGACGCGCTCGGCGGAAGAGTGCGAAATGTCGCGCTCGTGCCACAGGGCGACGTTGTCGAAGGCGACCTGGGCGTTGGACTTCACGACGCGCGACAGGCCGCAGACCTTCTCCATGGTGATGGGGTTGCGCTTGTGCGGCATAGCGGAGCTGCCCTTTTGACCCTTGCGGAACGGCTCCTCAGCCTCGAGCGTATCGGTCTTCTGCAGGTTGCGGACCTCGGTTGCAATGCGCTCGCAGGTAGCTGCCGTGGTAGCGAGCACACCGGCAAGATAGGCGTGGTGGTCGCGGCTGATGACCTGCGTGGACAGCGGATCGTGAACCAGACCCAGGTGCTCGCAGACATACTCCTCGACAAACGGCTCGATGGAGCTGTAGGTGCCGACGGCACCAGAGATGGCACCGAAGGCAACGTTCTTACGGGCGTCCTCAAGACGGTCCAGATCGCGCTTGAGCTCCCAGGCCCAGGAGCCAAACTTCATGCCGAAGGTCATCGGCTCGGCGTGGATGCCATGAGTACGGCCGGCGCAGAGCGTGTTGCGCTCCTCGAAGGCACGACGCTTGCAGATCTCGCCGAGCTTCTTGACGTCCTCGATGATCAGGTCGCAGGCCTGAGTGAGCTGATAGCACAGAGCCGTATCGCCCAGGTCGGAGCTAGTCATACCGTAGTGAACCCAGCGGCTGGGCTTGGGCTCACCCTCGGGAACGTCGGCGTCGATATACTCCTTCATGTTGGTCAGGAAGGCGATGACGTCGTGGCGCGTGACCTCCTCGATCTCGTCGACCTTTGCCTTCTCAAAGTTGGCGTGGTCGCGAATCCACTGGGCCTCGTCTTTGGAAATACCGATCTTGCCGAGCTCCGCCTGGGCCTCGCAGGCCAGGACCTCGATCTCCTGCCAAATGGCGTACTTGTTCTCGAGGGAGAAGATGTGTCCCATCTCCGGGCGGGTATAGCGATCGATCATAGCGGCTCCTTTTTGGTTATTGGCACGTTGGTCGTAACTCGACTATTGTACCGTGCACAGGTGCCCGTATGAGCTACGGGCATCAACCTAACATTTTGGGATTGGGATTGAAGCGGGCAAGAGAGGTGAACAGTGGACACGACTATAGCGGGCAACGAAAGCCCCGCAAATTAACGTAATCTCATCCGTTATATGTAAAATTACACGTGTAATTACATTAGAGGAAGCTGTGTTGTTTGTCGTTTTCCCTGGCGGCTGCCTTGCGCATTCAACAGCTAGCAAGGACGTTGAATGTATTAAAACGTCGGGACGCACAACCGACTTACGTCCTTATGCGCCAACGACTAATGTAATGAAAGATATAATTACATTAGTTGCTAATCGAATTACATTATATGGAGCGCCATGATACGGAAAACAAGCGAAATGCCCTCCTTGCTCCTTCGCATCATCGCCGACGTCGAGACCGAGGTCGTCGAATACAAAGCGGCAAAGCAAAACTATGATTTTGAGGACATTGGAAAGTATTTCTCCGCGCTTAGCAATGAGGCAAATCTACGCAAAGCAGAGTGCGGATGGCTTTTCTTCGGCATTTCAGACAACCGTCAGATAAAGGGAACTGCATACCGCAAAGAATCCCAAACGCCGAGCGTTGGTCTGCGACGTCTGAAACATGAAATCGCCCAACACACGAACAACGGCATGACTTTCGAAGAGATCTACGAGTTTGAAGTTGATGGCAAACGCATCGTTGCGTTCCAGATTCCGGCCGGCAGCTTTGCAACGCCAACGACTTGGCATGGAATCCCTTGGTCTCGCGAAAATGAGTCCCTCGTGGAAATGCCCAAGTTCAAACTCGACGCCATCTACGGGCAGAGCCGTCCAGACTGGTCGCGTCAAATTGCCTATGAGGCAAACATCGATGACCTCGATCCAGAGGCAGTAAGCTTCGCGTGCTCCAAATTCATCGAAAAATACGGAGAAAGTCAGCCTGCAGTTCGCGACCTCGATAAAACGTCCATCCTCAGCAAAATGGCACTTGTGATCCACGGCCATGTGAGCAATGCGGCGCTTGTCCTTCTGGGCAAACCGGAGTCGAGTGTCTTTCTGGGCGGCATCGAACCACGCATTACTTGGACACTCTACGCAAGCGACGGCTCCACTATGGCCTATGAACATTTTGAACCGCCGTTCATTCTGCAGGTCGATCGTGTTCTGGGAAAGATAAGAAACGAAAAATACCGGTTCTTCGACCGTGAGGAGACGCTATTTCCCACCGAAGCGCATCGCTACAGCCCCGAAGTCATCCGAGAGCTTCTTCACAACGCCATAGCTCACCAAGATTTTAGAATGTCGGGAAAAATTAACGTTCTTGAATATGAAGACAGGCTTGTATTCAAGAACGAGGGCGCTTTTATCCCCGGAACGATAGAGAATGCGCTCGCGAGCGGTTACAAGCCGCCGTACTATCGTAATCCCCTGCTTTCAAGTGCCATGAACAAGACAGGCATGATGGACCGCAACGCCATAGGCATTCGCAACGTCTTCGATATTCAGCGTAACCGCCTGCTGCCAATGCCCACCTACGATCTATCTGAGGTTGGGCGCGTTGCCGTAACACTGTACGGTACGGTACTCAACGAGGACTATTCTCGACTTCTCGCAAGCAATCGAAATCTCGATTTGGCGACAGTGCTGCTGTTGGACCTCGTTCAGAAGGGGCTACCCGTCACAAAGGAACAGTCGCGCCTGCTTCACGAACAGGGCCTCGTTAGAGGTCGATACCCCAAGCTGACAGTCTCAGCCGAAGTGGCAGCAGCCACCGGTGCCCACAGCGAGTATGTGCGAAACAAGGGCGTAGACAACAGTGTCTTCAAGGAACTGATTTTGGAGCTTCTGCGCGTGCGCCCATGTTCAAGAGCGGAGATTATCGCAGGGTTGGATCATGCCTTGCCGGCAGACCTTACGGCAAAACAGAAAGGCGACCATGTAAGCTACCTGCTTCAAAGCCTGCGGAAGGCCGGTCGCATTACCAACGCCGGAAGCACTTCGGCTGCCGAGTGGCACATAGCCGAGTGAGATGGCTCGCGATTTCGATACTGCCAACCAAGTACATTCCAAGCCAAGTCGCAACTAGCCCAGAATGTGCCCGACTGCCAGTCGTGATAGGACACATCCTCCGTCGCCTGGCATCGCATAGCGTCAGGCAACAGCGCATATGGTTGATCCAACTGAAGTCGACACCCAATCGGGCATTGCAACCTTGCAAGACAGCAGTCTCATACAACAAAATAGCTCCCTGCCGCTCCATGCATGAGCGGCAGGGAGCGCTCATGGCGGACCATTTCTCAAGTTCCACCTTCCTCAACCGTAAAAACGCCCAACGTCTTAGAGGCCGTTTTTACATTTGTTTACTTCTGTTTCTTTAATTAGAAATCATCCTTTACCTGCTGATTCGCGATATTTCGCTTGTCTATATCTAGGTATAGACCTATACTAATTCTTATTATGACTAAGCCATGTCCTTGGGAGGTGCCATGCCGTCAGAAGCTCAGAAGCGAGCCGATCGTAAGTACAAGCACGACAAGACCCAGCAGTTCTGCCTGCGGTTCTATCCCGCCGAAGAGGACATTTGGTCATTCCTCTCCGCGCAGGAAAACAAGCAGGGGTTTCTTAAAGATTTGATTAGCCGCGAGATGGGCGTCGCATCGAGCGGTCCCGCACGCGTTGGTAGCAACACCAAGGTTGGAAGGACGGAATCGTAATGTCGCAAGTGAGCAAGGCTTCGGTCATCCAGCCGGAGACCATACTGGACTTCATCGACGGCATGACGCAGCGCAGGGACACCCCCGAGGAGCGAGTGCGCCAGGAAATCCTAAAGTCCCTCGTGCGTGAGTACGGTTACAAGAAGGAGCAAATCGGGGTCGAGGAGTCGATCAAGTTCGGCAGCAACCGAAAAGCGGTCGACGTCGCCATCTGGGAGCCGGGAAAAGCGCACACCCAGGAAAACATCCACATCATCGTCGAGTGCAAAGACCCCAAGACCAAGGCCAAAGGCAAAAAAGACGGCGTAGATCAAATGCACTCCTATGCGTCTGCCTGCATGAACTCGACCTACGGCATGTGGACCAACGGCGACGAGTTGCTTACCTTCCGTTACGTGGTGGACAATGCCGGCAAGCGCGGTCCCGAGGCCGTGCCCGATCTGCCACATGCTGGTGGCGAGGTACCCGACGACGCGCCACGCTTCGACCAGTTGCGCCCCGCCGCCAGTGACTCGCTACTGTACTCGTTCCGCCGCTGTCACAACTACATCGCCGGAAACCAAGGCATCCAAAAGGCCGAGGCATTCCTTGAACTGCTCAAGATCATCTTCTGCAAAATCCAGGACGAGCGCGACTCCGAGACGCCAACGTTCTACATCACGCCGACCGAGCGCCAGGGCACCGCGGGCAAGAAGAAGTGCCGCAAGCGCATCGAGGCACTCTTTGGAAACGTCAAGCAGTCGTACGAGACCATCTTCAAGGCCGACGAGCGCATCGCATTAACCGACGATGTGCTCGCCTACATCGTGGCGCAGCTGCAAATGTATTCCCTACTCGAGAGCGACGTGGACGTAAAGGGCCACGCGTACGAGACAATCGTGGGCTCCAACCTGCGTGGCGACAAGGGCCAGTTCTTCACGCCGCGCAACATGTGCCACATGATGGTGCGGATGGTCGACCCGTCCGAAAACGACGTCATCCTCGACCCCGCCATGGGCACCTGCGGCTTTTTGGTCACGGCCATGAACTACGTACTTGAGAAGATCGGAGACTCCGTCGAGGTGAGCGGGCGCAGCAAGGCCGCCAAGCAAGAGGCCCTGATCGCGCGCAAGCGCGAGTTCCTGTCCAAGCATATCGTGGGCATCGATTTTGATCCCATCCTAGTGCGTGCCTCCAAGATGAACATGGTTATGAACAACGACGGCACGGGGCAGCTGTTCCACGCCAACTCACTCGAGCCGTTCTCGGGCTTTGAACCCAAGCTGCAAAAGGCGCTGCGCCTAGACGCCGCCGACGTTGCGTCAAATAAGGCACTGCAGCCGGGGCACGGCGTTACGGCGATTATGACCAACCCGCCTTTTGGCTCCAAGATTCCTATCGAAGACCCGGAGATTCTGGAATCCTTCGACCTTGGACACACCTGGTCGTGGTCCGAGGAAGATGCCGAGTGGAGCATGGAACCCAAGCTCTTCTCATCCCAGCCGCCCGAGATCCTCTTCATCGAGCGGTGTATCCGCCTGCTTGAGCCCGGCGTGGGTGTGGCGGCGCTCGTCATTCCCAACGGCATCCTGGGCAACCCGGGCTTGGGCTACGTGCGCCAGTGGATTTTGCGCCACGCGCAGATTCTGGGTTCGGTGGACATGCACCCGGACGCCTTCCAGCCCAACGTGGGCGTGCAGACCTCCGTCCTCGTGCTGCGCCGCTGGGACAGCGAGGAAGAGGCATATTGCAAAGACGGTACCTTCCAGGATTACAAGATATTTATGGCCATTTGCGACCATGTAGGGCACGACAAGCGTGGCCAGACCACCTATGTACGCGACGATGACGGCTACCCCATCGTGCAGGAGCAGACCACCGCGGTGACGGGCAACGTAGGGTCCGAGAAGGAGAGCGGCCACACCTCGAAGGAGCGCGTGGTGGACGACGAAACGATGGCGATCGCCGACGCCTTCTTTGAATGGAGGCGCGACCAATGACAAACGAGCCTTTGGTGAAGAGCGTCCGGCTTTCCACGATGTTGGGCGGCGACATGAGACTTGAGGCGTCGACTTACCTGCGCGACGGGTACGGTTTCGTACGCCTTGCCAACCAGTGCGACAACCACAAAAGGCTCGGCGACCTCGCCGACATCTGGCAGCCAAGTAGGTTGACGGGCTACACCGTGCCAGAAGGCAAGGGACTGCCCTTCTTTACCGCTGGCCAGGTGTTCGAGGACTTTCCACGCGTGAGAAAGTGGCTTGCGGCACCCTTTGTGCCGCAAGTTGATTCCAGATACGTTAAGCAAGACTGGCTGTTGCTTTCCTGCTCTGGTGCAGTGGGCAACGTTACCGCCGTGTACCCGCACCACTTGAACAAGGTCATCACACACGACCTGCTGCGCATTGAGCCGAAAAACCGGGACGAGTACGGCTGGCTCTACGCGTACATGAAGACGGACTTCTTCAAGCAGATCGCGCGGGCGGCTCAGTATGGGCACATGATCAAGCATATCGAGGTGGCCCACGCCAACGAGTTCCCGGTCATCATGCCCGACACGGCCACACGCAAAGCCATAGGCGACAAGGCTGCCGAGGCCGTGCACCTGCGCGGCGAGGCCTGGAAGCTGCGGGACGAGGCGTTTAAGCTGTTGGAAAAGGAGGTCGGGCTTCAGGAGGACAACGCCTTTTTTTCACGCTTGGAAAGAAGCGGAGAAGTTAGGCTAAGCGACGTTCTGCAGAACAGAAGCCGACTTGATGCTGATTGTTATGTCGGTCCAATCGGAGCCGTTGACGGCTTCATCTCCTCCTGCGAATGGGATTATCTCGGCGAGCTTGTCGAAAATGTCATCGAGCCGACCCGCTTCAAGCGTTTCTACGGCGAATCGGGCATTTCCTTCGTTGGCATATCGGAGTTATTTGATGTCAATGCGACTCCGACGAAACACATCTACCCGAAGCTAATAAAGGGTTGGGAGAAGTTCATGCTTGAACCGGGAACGCTCGTAATTGCTCGATCTGGCCAAAAATACGGCATCCTTGGGCGAGTTCTCATGGTCACAGAAAACCATCGCGGAATGATGGGAAGCGACCACCTAACAAGAATCATCCCGGACAACAACAAGGCACGCGCGGGTTATTTGCTGACATTTCTCAATGATCCGAGAATTGGTAGACCTTCAGTTGTTCGTCAGGCATTCGGGACCTCGATACCCGAACTCTGCCCTACCGACATCAAGAAGATCCGTGTCCCTCGCCTCGGCGCAGACGTCGAATCCGCCATCGCCGACCTTATGGACAGGAGTGTGAGTATCTCGGCAAAGGCTGACCGACTTGAAAATGAGGCGACGAAGCTGGCGCAAGAGCAGGTCGATATCACCATCGGAGAGATTGTCTCAGACGCCTAAGAGGGCTATTGAGTGTTTGGCGTCTCATGCCCTTGGTATGCAAGCCCGGCGCTTGGTAGTAAAAAGCACGGCAACGTAACGCTGCCGTGCTTGTGCTTTTTACTGGAGCGGGCAACGGGACTCGAACCCGCGAGTGTCAGCTTGGGAAGCTGATGCCTTACCACTTGGCGATGCCCGCTTGTGTGTTGGCTAGTATAACGCGGTTGTCTTGTTCGATACAAGGGTGACGATAGTTGTTTTAGCTGTGGAGAATCGTCTGGATTTTAAGCCAATTGTGGAGACGAGGACCTTTGGTTTTCCTTTCCCGCCATCTTTTACCTGCTCTTTTGCTTCATTGTTTTTATACCGGCTTGATTTGTCAGAAATCAGTCAAGCTATTGGTCAGCTTCCGGTACTTACCCGCATGAACTCCGGCGGTAGCCTCATCCCACGCGCCGCAATCTCCCCGCGCGGCGCACGAGGGATAAGGAGCAGCCATGTCCAACGCACCCACGCACTCTGTCCACAGCGCAATCGTTACAGGTCCGCTGCTCCTGCTCCTCCTTTTAATGATCGGCTGCTTGGTTCCGGGAACCGCCCATGCCGTCGACGGCAGCGATGCGCTCAATTTCCGCACCATAAGCGAAATGTGCGGACCGCTGGGCATTGGCAAATTCGAAGCACAGGATACCTCGGTTTCATACTGCATGAACCAGGATTGCCCCGGCCCCAGTAAGCCAGGAGGACCGTGGCGCGCCTACGACCAAGGCTGGACTTGGCTCGACGACGAGTTCGCCGCCGTCGTCTGCAATGGATACCCCTCCGCCACATCGTTTGGCGGCCACAGCCTAACGCCCGACCGCGCCCGTGCCGCCACCCAGCTTGCCGTGTGGATGCTTAAAGGGACTACGCACCCCGACGGCACTTTTTCGTATACAAACAACGCCGGCATCCCCCGAAGCGGCCGGTTCAGCCAGGACGCAGAGATCGTAGCTGCAGCACGATGGCTCTATGAAAACGCAAAAGACGGAAACATCAAGGCGGCACCGCATCGCGCAAGGCGCTACCACGCCCCAACCTCAGACGAGGGGCGACACCAAGATATGCTCTATGTTCTGCCCACCGTTACCGCGTCCTTCGAGAAGCAATCTGCAAACACTGCAATCACCGGCGGAAACGATACATACCAGCTAAATGGTGCCACCTTTGATATCTCTGAGCGTGCAAGCGACGCGCGTGTCGGAACCATCCAGATGGATGAAGACGGACGGGCGCAGGCCACGCTTTCACCCAACACGGCCTACTATCTGCTGGAAACAAAGGCTCCGGCAGGCTACATGCCACGTCGCGACCGCATCGAGTTCACTACCTCGGGCGATGGCGGGCACGTCTCCATCGACGAGACGCCCGGCACCATTTCGCTGCGCATCGTAAAGCTCGACAAGGCGACAGGCGCCGGCCCCCAAGCAGGGACATCGCTCTCCGATGCCGAATTCACCTGCGTTTCGCAGTCAACTCCAGGTTGGACGCGCACCCTCACCACCGACGACGCCGGCCTGGCAACGCTGAGCGACATCCCCTTGGGCACCTTCACCATCTATGAATCGAAAGCACCCGAGGGCTATCTGCTATCCGGTGAAACGTGGAGCTACACCGTCGGCGCCGATCAGGTCGGCGATACCGGCGTTATTGAGCTCGAGAGCCGCATTCCCGACACCCCCATCGCCTTCGACCTCGAAATCTCAAAGTTTAAAGACCATGGCGACAGCAACGAGTCCGGCATCGAACAGCCGGCCGAAGGCGTTGTCTTTGAAGTCATCAGCAATAGCTCGCAGCAGGTTGTCGGCGCGCTGACCACCAATGTCTACGGCTTCGCATCGACCAAAGACCAGCCCGACACATGGTTTGGCGACGGCACTCGCCCCGAAGGCGTCCACGGCGCCATCCCCTACGACCGAGCAGGCTACACCATACGTGAGGTGCGCGAAACCGTACCCGATGGATTTAAGCAGGCGGGAGAATGGTCCATTTCCGCCGAACAGATTACCGATGGGACGGCGCTGCAATACATCGTGGATAACCATGCCATATCGACACACCTGCAAATCGTAAAGCGTGACGCACAAACGGGGGGTGCCGTGCCACTTGCAGGATTCACCTTCCAACTGCTCGACAGCAATCATGAACCTGTTTCCCAAACATGCTGGTATCCGGCTCATTCCGTCATGAACACCTTCACGACCGACAAAACCGGTGCCGTCACGCTGCCCGAGTCGCTCCGTCCCGGCACCTACTACGTGCGCGAGGCGGACGCCGCAGTCCCCTATCTCAGAGGGGAGGATCTTGAGATTTCGATACCCGCCGATATGAGCCTAACGCCCGTTGCCATCGCCTCGTTCTATGACCAGCCGGCAACCGGCAAGATTGAAATCATTAAAAGCGATGCCGTGGACAGCAGTGCCCTGTCGGGAGCGGTCTTTGAAATTCGCGCAGCGCATGATATCGTCCGTGCGGATGGCAGCATGGTTGCCCTTGCAGGAGAGACGGTCGCAACCGTCGAGACCGACGAGCAGGGAAAAGCCAGCATCGATGGCCTTTCGCTTGGTTCCGGCACGGCACAGTACGAGGTCGTTGAGGTAAGCGCCCCCGAAGGATATCTACTCGATCAGACGCCCCACGCCGTTGAGCTCACCTATGAAAACCAGGACACACCCGTCATCTTCGCTCAGGTCGAAGCTTCCAACGATTACACCAAGATCGATATCTCCAAGACCGATGCCACCGACCAGACAGAGATTGAAGGCGCACAGCTTACCCTCCTGGACGTAAACGGAGAGACCATCGAAACCTGGACCTCGACCGCGGCGCCGCACCGCATTGAACATCTTGCGCCCGGCTCCTACACGCTGCGCGAAACGATGTCACCACGCACCTACGACGCGGCCGAAGAAGTTACGTTTGAAGTTAAAGAAACCGGGGATGTCCAGAAAGTCGTTATGAATGACGCCCCCATTGAAATCAGAGGAAGGGTCGACAAGCGCCAGGAAATTTCTCAACCAGTCGCAAGCGGACTGGCGGCCAACGGTGACGGCAAGAACCGCGCCTCAACGCAATCCAATGCCCAGGGCGAGTTCGCCTACACCATCGACGCCTGCAACGAATCAAAAACCTGGGTTGATGAGTTTACGATCACCGATAATCTTGAGTGCGCAGCCGCCGGAACCGCTCGACTCGTGAGCATAGAAACGCCCGTCGCCGCGGGCGACTACGACGGACGATGCAACGTATGGTATCGCACGTCCCCCGAACTCGGACAAAACGGCGACGAGCAGGCCAACGCCACGCTCGGTGACGGGCACGAGAATCCTTGGCTCGAAACGGATGAGGTTAAAAACCTTCTCGGTGAAGATGCAAGACTTGTCGACTACGACGGCTGGCATCTTTGGAAGTCCGATATATCCACAAGTGAATCGACCACACTGGCCGTCAAAGACCTCAACTTGCCAAAGGATACACAGGTGACGGGCTTGCGCATCGAATACGGTTCCGTATCTGCCGAATTTACGACGCGATCCGACGCCTCGACATGGAGTCGCGAAGACCTGAAGGATGAGCACGATGACCTGGACGACGCTGCAGCATCACTCGACCCGCAGACACGCGGAGCACTGGTTCACATGGCCGCCACGACATCCTATATGCCCGAGAAGGCAATAGCCAACGGCGCCCGCGTCGATCTTTGTCGCAACGGAGGCGGCAGCAAGCTTGAGTCCCACGACGAGGATCACGTCATCCAACGTTGCATGCTACCCCAGGACCTGCCATCAACGGGCTCCGCTCCCCTTGCCGCGCTGATGACTGCCCTTATGACCGCGGGCGGCGCGGCCATCTGGCTCGCCAAAACCAGGCCCACGGCCGCAAGGCGTTAGATGTCAAAAACGGGGCGAGCCAGTCTCCCGGCTCGCCCCGTAAACGGGCATTTTTGGCAGTAGACCATGTCCCTACTCGGCAGAAGAACCACCATCGATGGTTGCCTGGTCGGCCGCGTCGATACCGTCGGCGCCCACGGACTGTTCCTGTTGCACCTCTTCGCTAATCGCAGACTCGGGCGTAGACCCCTTAACGCCCACGATATAGGCAGCGCCGAAGCCCAAGGCGACGGCAATCAGGGTCAGAATCAGATAAACGGGCCAATGGCGTTTAATATACGAAAACACGCTGACTCCTTAGAACCGCCTACGAACGACGGATGACCTCGGTCACGACCTCGGACACCGTAGCGATGTTCGTCGGGTTGACGTTGTAGGGCAGATCGTCCTCGGTACGCGCGCAGGCCAAGCGAGGACCGTCCACGCCGGCAATCGTGAGGGCGCGACGGCTTGCCTCGAGCGCGGCATACGCATCCGTCTTGGCGTAAGGCATCTCGAACGCTCCGCAGTCGACATGGAACGATTTACAGACCTTGCTGACCAGGTTCATGATGCGGCGATCGCCCTTGAGCAGCTGCTGTTCGCCCTCGACCGTCACGACCGAAAGCCTGCCGGCGCCAATCGACTCGAGGTTGATAAAGAACACGCCGCGAAGCTTATCGCGATGCGAGGCCAGGAAAGCCTTCATGCCGGCGCCGTCGCAGTCCGAAGCACCCGTTGCAACGAACCAAATATCATGGCCGAGCAGTTCGTCGTCGCCCATAGAGGCAACTGCCGCGAGCATATCCTCGCTCGATGCGCCATCGGAAGACGTGGCGCCGCCCTTCCAGCCGTCATCATCGTCTTCGAAGTTGTCCCACGAGCCGATACCGCGGCCAGACTTCTTGGCATCATAGTCATCATCGACGCCGAGCCAATCGCTCATGCTGTCCTGGTCTGCCTTTTTCTTGCGACCGAACAGGCCACCGAGGCCGCGCTTCTGGGGCTTCGAGGTCGTCACGGGAGCCGAGATGGTCTCGAGCGGCTGCACATCAGATACAACGGGCATGGAAGGCACTACCGGCGCCGATGTGGGTTCGGAGCCCTGAGCCGTTGCAAAGGGGTCGTCGGCCTGCGCCGAAGGATCGGGCAGGTCAAACAGCGATGTGCGAGACGCGACGTTGGCCTGCTGCATGGAAGGCAGCGACGGATCGGGGACGGAGGCCAGCGGCGACGATGAAGGCATGGACGCCGGCGCAGAGGCCGGATCGGGGACATTCATCTGCGGGCGTGCCGGCACGCGAGACGAAATCTGCGCCATAAGGGAATCGACCGTCTCGTCCTGCGTGGGGGCGGCGTTGGACACCGTGGCACCGGGATCGCTCGGCGCGGGCATGGTAAAGATCTGCGTAGAGTACGGCCTGGATTCGTCGACCTTGGGGGTCTCGTCGGCCTCAGGTTGAGGCTCCGGCTCCACGGTAGGCGTCTCGACCTGCTCGGGTACATCGTCCTCAACGGAATCGACCGTATCGTCAGCCACGTCATCGGCAACGGCGGCGTCCTGGGTCTCATCGGAGGCGGAAAGGGGCTCGGCGATCGCAGTACCCTGCTTCTCGAACGTCATAGTGGCGTCGAAGGACATGGTGCTATCGACCGGCTGCTGCGCCTCGAAAGACGTCGTTGCCTCGGCAACGTCAGCGGAAGGCGGCTGCGGGGCCTCGAAAGAAGTCGTGGCGTCGGCCACTTCGGCGGACGGCGCCTGCTCTTGCTCCTGCTGCTCGAACTCCTGTGCCGCGCGCTCGCGCTCGGCCTCGGCAGCCAGCTGCTGGGCGATAGCCTCCTGCTCGGCGGCTTCGCGGGCGGCGGCGCGCTTTTCCTCAAAGTCGTCAACGAGCTTCTTGCCCTTTGCAAAGGCACCCTTAAAGAAGCTGGAGGCGCTGGCGCCAATCGAAGAGAACGCAGAGGCGATATCGGCATGAGGCGTCGTCGAGGGAAGCTCTGCCGAAAAATCGGTATCGCTCTCGTAGGACACGCGCTGCGGGTACTCATCGTAATCGTCGTCGGAGGCATCGTCCTCAACCTGAGCCGGGGCAGCGGGGGCAAGAACATCGAGGCCTGCCGCGGGATCGGTCACGGGCGCTACCTCGGGCTCGGCATCGATAGAAGGAGCGGAGACAGGCTCGACGAACGCAGCCGCCGTAGCGGGCATGGGTTCCTGCGCTGCGGGGGCAGGCTCGGGCTCAAACGTCGGCTCCTCGCCCTCATCGTAATCGAGCGTGCAAGACTCGGGCAGCATGCCGAGCGCACGGATGGCATCCGAACCAAAGCGGATGTTGCCGGCGGCATTGCGATAGAGCTTGGGCTCGGGCTCGACCGGCTCGACCGCTGCGGTCTCCTCCGCCGGCTCGGCGGCAAGCGCCTCCTCGATACCCTCTTCGGTCTGCACGGTCTGGCCCTGCTCCTCGGGCTGAGCCTCAGGCGCGATAGCGCCGATCAGCGTCGCGTCGGCAGAGGCGCCCTCGAAACCATCGATCTGCTCGTCGAACGTCTCACCCTGCTCGGGCTCGGCGGCAAGCGGCTGGCCAAACTCGTCCTCGGTATAGCTGGGCTCATCATATTCGATCGTGTTGCCATAGTCGTTTTGCTGCTGCGCCGCCGCATACTCGGCCGCAGCACGCGCCATTTCCTCGGCACGGCGCTTTTGCTCGCCAAAATACGTATCGAACGGAACGTCATCGGGAAACTCGTTCGCGCCCTGATAGGGGGCGACGTTGTCCATAACACCAAGCAGGGCGGCAACGGAAGACTTGTTACACACCGAGCCGGACGTGTAGGGAAGCACAAAGCGGTTGGCGATGATATTTGCCGCGTTGGCGAGCGCCACGAGCGAAGCGAGAATCGCAACGATCCACAGCAGGACCTTGAGCGCGCCGGGGAGCGGCAGGATGCGCAAAACGGCGACAGCGGCGGGAACGACCGTCGCCGGCGGCAACAGCTTTGCGATTAGTGCGCGATAGGGGGCGTAGGGCTCGCGGGCAAACAACTCGGCACGGGGGGAATCATAGTGGGCCACCACGACCACGGGACGGTTGCGCGGAGACGCGAGCGGACCCGAAGCCTTGTGATAGGCGATGACATTTTGGCTCACACCCGTTTTGCCCAGGCGCGAGATGACAGGACGACCCGTGCGCTCGAGCACATACAGCACCGCACCGACAATCGCCAGCAGGGTACCGACCAGGCCAACGCCGCCGCCGATGCCCATGAGCAAGGCACCCGCAAAAGCCAAAATACCCGTTACGGCGAACGCCAGCCTGCTGGGCGCGGGGGCATTAAACTCCTGCACCTCGGGATCAAAACCGTGGTTGCGGAAAATCTGAGCGATATCCTCGGCAGCCAAACGCTCCTCTTCGCTGCACGCAGGCGTGATGCCGGTGTTCTGCAGCAAGTGGTTAATATAATTCTGGGTGTTCGCCATGTGCGCTCCACATCCATAATCCGACAAATAGGCCCAATGCTTGCACATTAGAACCGTATATAGTCGAAAGTATACCCCGAGCGGACGCAAACGGCTGAATTCCGGTTACGTTAACGCCTCATACGGACATGGATATAGCCTAATCTCCATATCGGACTAAAATCATGGCATCAAACAACCTTCTCATGCGAGGATTCTATGACGGCAAGTACAACGACTGCGGCAAATAAAAAGGGTTCGGCAGAGCCGGGCTACGATAAAACCGCCCAGCGTATCCTCAATCTCTTCTTTGTGCTCAACAGCTCGGCCGAGCCGCTGACCACCGAGCAGATCGTTCTAGACTCCGATCTGGGCTACGGATCGGGCAATGTTGAGTCGGATAAACGCAAGTTTCGGCGTGACCGCGAAAAGCTGCACGAGCGCGGCATCGTGATTAAGGAGGTACGCGCGCCCGGCGCCCAGGAAACCGAAGAAAGTGCCTGGACAGTCGACCGCGACCACACGTTTGCCGCCGGTGGCCTGATTACCGCCGACGACGCGGACATCCTCATGGACGCCATAGACCAGACGCTCGCCGTCGGATCGTCGACTTTTTCGACACCGCTCGCCGACATCCGGTCCAAAATCGCATACCTGACCGGCGAGACGGATGAGCCGGAGATGCCGGCTCACCGCTCCCCCATGGTCGATGCCGTATGGAGCGCTTTTGCCGAGCGCTGCGCGCTGCGTTTCCTGTATCAAAACGGACGCGGGGAGCAGCGTCAGCGCACCGTTCGCATCTACGGCATGTTCGAACGCGAGGGCATTTCGTATTTCTGCGGCCTAGATGATGCCTCCGGCACGGTGAGGACATTTCGCTGCGACCGCATCGTCCGCGCTTGGAGACCCTCTGGCTCCTACACCATCCCCAGCGACTTCAACCTTAATGACCAGCTGTTCTTTGAGTTTGATTTTTCCGGCTGCAACCCCATCGCCGCCACATTCTCGTTTGCCGCCGACACGCCGGCGGACATGGTCCACGCCCTTACGCGGGGCCGTGGAAGCCTCGACCATGCCGCCGAGGGATGGATGTGGACCGTTGGCGTGCGCGACCTAGATGCTGCCGCCTCTTTTTGCATGGAGCACAGCGTCGACGGCATGAGACCCGTGGCGCCCGATGCACTCAAACAGGCTTGGAATCACCTCATCGAAAGGACGGTGAACGCCCATGGCCGCGCGTAAACTCACGAGCGAGCAAAGACTCTCGCGCGCCATCGACATCATGGAAGCCCTCTACGCCGCCGGCGAGAAGGGCATGGATCGCGGCGAAATCTGCAGCCGCTTCGACATCACCGGAGCTTCGCTCGACGAGATCATCGGCATCGTTTCGACCCTGGCCGACCGAGAATCGGGGGCGCGCGTCATCTGCGAATGCCGTGACGAGCGCGTCATTCTAACGGGCGAGGCGGGCCGTGTACTGCCGCTGCGCCTCAGTGCGGCCGAGGGCGCCGTGCTCAACCACGAACTCGAGTCACTGGGCATCGAGTCGGAGACGGCGGCGCGCATCCGCCGTGCGCTCCTGCCCGAGGAGCTGGGATACAACCAGCGCGTTATCGACACCGTTGCGCGCGGCTCCCATTGGCAGCAGCTGAATTGCGCCATCCAGGACGGTGTTCGCTGCCGCATCGCATATCGCTCGCTTGGCGACGAGCGCGCGCGGGAGCGCACCGTCGACCCCTTGTGCATCGTAACGAACGGCGACAGTATGTACCTGGTAGCCTGGGATACCGAGCAGGACGCGCAACGGCGCTATCGCCTCGATAAAATCGAGGAAATTGTCCTGACTGACGACTCGGTCGAACGGCACCACTCGAAGATCACAACCCTTCAAGACTCACTTGCGAAGGCAGGGCGCGAGGCAAAGCTCGCGATGCCGCTCGATCTTGCCGGCCGCCTGGGCTGGGCGGGCATCACATCGGTCAACCAGACCGACGATGACACGGCAATCGTAACCGTTCGCTACACGTCCGAAACATGGCTTTTTTCCCAAGTGCTGGCAAAGGACGGAGCCATCCGCATCACGGATGACCCCGCCCTGTCAAAACGCCTGTGCGACTATGCGGAGACGCTTATCTGCCAGCTCTAGCGTCGTCGGTCATGCGCCTGTCGCCACAGCTGCAGGTAGTGGCCGATCTGGGCCGATTCGATACGCTGGTATGAGGTAGTGGGCAGCGACGTCAAAAACTTCTTGCCGTACCCCTTCGTCACCAGGCGAGGATCCGCCAGGATCAGCACACCGCTATCGGTCGACGAGCGTATCAAACGCCCCGCGGCCTGCTTGACCTCAAGTACCGCCTCGGGTAGCGAATAGCGTGCCCAAGCGCGGTCCTCGCGCAGGTTACGCTCGCAGGAGAGCGGGTCGGTGGGGCTGGAGAACGGCAGTTTGGGAATGATGACGCAGCGCAGCGTCTCGCCACTGGCGTCAAAGCCCTCCCAAAAAGCCTTGAGGGCGAAAAGTGACGAGGTCGGCTCGTTGATAAAGCGGTCGCGCAGACGCCGCGGGGACGAGTTACGCTGCTGGCAGTTAAGCTCCAACCCCGCTCGGGCGAATTTGGGCTCTACGCGCGCGTACAGGTCCTCCATGTCACGCCGGTTGGTGAACAGTGTGAGCACCGAGCCGCCCATGGCGAGGTGCGCGTCGACCAGCACGTGTTCGAGGGACGCCAGATATGCCTCGCGGTCGCGCGGATCGGGGATATCCCCGGCAACGACCACAGCCATGTTCGAATCGAAGTCATAGCTCGAATCCAAATGAAGCGACGATGATGTCGCGGCGCCGATGCGATCGAGGCCGACGGCATGGTTAAAGTGATCAAAGCTCTTCGATACCGTCATGGTCGCCGAGGCAAAGATGGCCGTATGGACCTCGGGCAGCCACTCGGTCGCCAGGGCCTCGCCGATATCGATGCGCTCGGCGGTCATTGATTCGCCGCCGGCACGCAGCCGGCGGTTGACCTGAAGCGAGTACACATAATGCTCGTCGGTGCCCTCGATAATAAGCTTGAGGTTCTCGGACAGCTCGTGCAGACGGCGTGAGATATCACCCAAGTCGACAACGACCTCGGGCTTATCGCCGGCGACGGCCTGCACCAGGCCATCGACGCTCTTGTCCGCTTGCTCCAGGGCATCGATGGCGGCGCGGGCCGACTGCAAAAAGTCATGCCAGTCGTCCGACTCGCGCAGCTCCGGACCAATCCACAGGTTCGCGTTGTCGTAACCACCGCGAGCACGACGGCCAAGCTCGCGGACGCCGTCAAACACATCGGCGATCGCCATGCTCGCACGCGCGACGGTGGACGTCGCCTTGGCAGTAAGTCCCAGGTAGAGCGTAGAACCCTCAGATGTCGCCAAATCGCGGGAAACCTGACTCAGCGCGCCGGCGCTCGAACCGCCCAGGCGCTCAAACAGAACGCGTGACTCATCCGCCGACACCACGCGCGCCCACTGGCGACGCGCCTCGCGTTCGATGGAATGAGCCTCGTCGATTACCCAGTGGCGAATCGGGGGTAAAATCCTACCCTCGGCAGCGACATTGCGGAACAGCAGGGAGTGGTTTGTAACGACCACATCGGCATGAGCCGCACGACGACGCGCGCCGTGGACCAGGCATTTGTCAGGGAAGAATGGGCATAGGCGACGGGCACACTCGCGCGATGCCGTCGTAAAGTCGGGACGGTTGACACTGCGCCAGCGAATGCCGAGCGAATCAAGATCGCCGTCAGCCGACTGGCACACGTAGGCCATGATCACGGCGACCGCCGTAAGCGTGTCGGCCGGATCGCGCTTGGTCGTGATTTCGACTTGGCTGCGGCTCATTCGCTCAAGCTTGCGCAGACACGGATAGTGGTCGTAGCCCTTGAGCGCGCAAAACGAGAGGCCACCGTCCAGCTGCTCGGCAAGTTTTGGCAGCTCATGGTACATAAGCTGATCGGCGAGGTTATTCGATTTGGTCGCGATGCCCACGGTGATGTTGTTACGGCGCGCAGCCTCGGCAAAGGGCACCAGATACGCCATCGACTTGCCGACACCCGTACCCGCCTCGATGACGCGATGGGTGCCCGTAACGAGCGCATCCCGCACCTCAAGCGCCATCGCGATCTGCTCATCGCGCGGCTCGTAGGTGGGATACATGCGATTGACCAGACCGCCCGGGGCGTAGTCGGACTCAATTTCCTCACGGCTCGGCATCTTAAGGACCGGCAGCTCGTCCGCATCCACGCGGTCGTCCGCACGATCTGCTTTAAGCACATCGGCGCGTGCGGCACTGAGAGAGAAGATGGAACCCGGGTTCTGCCCCGCCAAAAACGAAAAGATGGGACGGTATGACCAAGGCACGTCCGCGTGCATATCGGCCAAACGAGCCATGAGGCCCTGGGGCAAATCGGTGAGTGCCACCAACAGCACGCGCCATACGCCGCACAGGGCATCGACGTCGGCATTGGCGCGGTGCGACACCGAATCGCATCCGAACAGGTCGGCCATAAAGGACAGCTTGTGCGACGCCAGGCGCGGCAGCGCGACGCGAGACAGCGCCAGCGAATCAATCCAAATATCACTGACGTTGACGCCGCCCTTAACCGACTCGATAAACGAGCGGTCGAAGGTGGCGTTATGCGCGATGACCGGGCAACCGCCCACAAAGTCGGCAAGGGCCGCGACGGCATCGACAGCCGACGGGGCATCGGCCACGTCGGCATTCGTGATGCTCGTGAGCTCGGTAATCTCGCCAGGAATCAGCTGCGTGGGATGTACAAAGGTGTCGAAGCGCTCCACGACCTCGCGGCCCGAAAGGCGGGCCGCCGAGATCTCGATAAGCTCGTTGTCCTGCACCGACAGGCCCGTGGTCTCGGTATCGAGGACAATGACGTCTTCCTCGATAAGACCGAACGACTGCGTCTTGGCGCGCTCGGCAAGTGTGGCATAGGAATCTATGACAAATTGCGGCGTTCCAGGAGATACGGCGTCCTCGATTAGCATGCAACGCCCGCTCGACGAAGACCCATACGAATCAGGCTGTCGCAGACCTGCGGGAACGTCATGTCGTCGGTATGGCGAATCTCGTCAGGATACAGCGACGTATCAGTCATGCCAGGAATCGTATTGGTCTCGAGGATGACAGGGCCGTCCTCGCTGACGATAAAGTCACTGCGCGAAACGCCCAGGCAGCCGAGCGCCTTATGGGCGGCGCAGGCAAGCTCCTGCGCGCGAGCGTAGTTCTCGGGAGAAATCTGGGCCGGAATGCGATGGATGTCCGTAGGGTCAACATACTTCACATCCAGATCGTAGAACTCGCAGTCCTCGGGCTTGCGAATCTCGACGATCGGCAGGGCGCGCACGTCGTCCTCGCCGTAAACGCCCACCGTGATCTCGGTTCCCTCGATGCACTTCTCAACGAGAATCTTGTCACCATACTCGAACGCCTTCTTGATGGCGGCAGGTAGCTCGGAGGGCTCATGTACCAGCGAAATGCCGTAGCTCGAGCCATTGACAGCGGGCTTTACAAAGCAGCGCTCGCCACAAACCTCGACGATGTGATCGATATCGACCTTGTCACCCGTCTCGAGTGCCAGACCGGGGGCAATGGGGATACCTGCCTTGGCGTACAGGAGCTTGGACACCTCTTTGTCCGCACCGCAAGCGCTGGCAAGGACGCCCGAGGCCGTATAGGGGATACCCAGGGTCTCCATGGCACCTTGCATGGCACCATCCTCGCCACCGGCGCCGTGCATAGCGATAAACGCCACATCAAATCCGCCAGTCGCCATAGTGACCATAAAATTATCGGCAGCCGTATCGAGCAACTCCACCGACGTGTATCCGGCTTCCTTCAGCGCCGCCACAACGTTCTTACCCGAATTCAACGAGATCTCGCGCTCGGCGGAATGACCGCCCGCCAAGACCGCTACGTGCATGTTCTCTAGGCTTTTACCCGGCATGGGCAGACTCCTCCTCTATAATTTCTGCAGCTGATACCATATTGTAGCGATACCGTCTACGTTTCCCCAAAATCGAAAGGCTTCCATGAATCCCAGGACTAAATCTCAGGACATTCGCGACTTGAGCCAAAATGATATCCGTGAGCTCGTCGCCGAGCTCGGCCAACCCGCTTTCCGTGCCAAGCAGCTTATCGAGTGGGTTTTTGAGAAGAACGTCTGTTCGTTTGATGATATGACCAACCTTCCCAAAGCTTTCCGTGAGCAGCTTAAAGAGGCTTTTGCCTTCGATACGCCGACAGAGCTCACCAAGCAGGTTTCCAAGGATGGCTCTCGCAAGTATCTGCTCGAGTACCATGACGGTATTTCCGTCGAGACCGTCGGCATGCCCCGTCGCAACAAGCTCTCTGTCTGCGTCTCCACCCAGGCGGGCTGTGGCATGGGCTGTGCTTTCTGCGCCACCGGCCTCAACGGCCTTAAGCGCTCGCTGACCGCTCAGGAGATCGTCGACCAGGTGCTGCACGTCTCAGGCGATTTTGGCGAGCGCGCCACCAGCGTCGTCTTCATGGGCCAAGGCGAACCCTTTGCCAACTACGAAGAAGTCCTCAAGGCGCTGCGCATTCTCAACGACCCCGACGGCATCGGCATCGGCGCACGCCACCTCACGGTCTCCACCAGCGGCGTTATTCCTGGCATTCGCAAGTTCGCTGACATCCCCGAGCAATTCACCCTCGCCGTTTCGCTGCACTCGGCTATTCAATCGACGCGCAACAAGATCATGCCTGGCGTTAAAAAATATACACTGCTTCGCCTTCACGAGGCCCTTCAGCTCTATACCGAGAAAACCGGTCGTCGCCCGACCTATGAGTACGCCATGATTGACGGCGTTAATGACACAAACCCCGAGATGCAGGCGCTTTGCGACTTCTGCGAGGGCACGCTGTGCCATGTCAACTTGATTCAGCTTAACGATATCGAGGGCAGTCCGCTCAAGCCGTCGCCGATTCACAAGGTCGAAGATCTCCAGCGCCGTCTTGAGTCCCGCGGCATCGAGACCACGATCCGCAATTCCCGTGGCAACGACATCGATGCCGCCTGCGGTCAGTTGAAGCAGCGCTTCAAAGTTCAAAAGAACGCATAGGGGAGCCACACTCCCAAACGTTTCATGTGAAACATCGAATGCCCCCGGTTGCAGATAATGCGACCGGGGGCATTTCATTTTATCTATTCATCCGTTTGGACGGAAATTTCTGGCACATCCAAAGCCAAAATATAGGGTCCTTGTCTCCTTAACCAGACAAGGACCCTTAAATAATAGGCTAGTAATTGTTAGGTACCTAAAAGCCTACGTTCTCCCATTGATGATTAACCCACTCTTGATTAATCTTAGGGTTCTTAGTTACCTGAGCCGTTCGCATGGCGACATCTTCCGTCATAACATCCATTTTCTTTTTAGATGTGTCGACGATATCCTGAGCACCACGAAGCAGGCGGCCACGCAGCTCATCATCTGTCGCGATCTTATATCCGGCAAAGGCACCTGCGGCGACAGTAGTTGCCAAAGCAATGGCAGCGAGAAGCTTATTCTTCATCTTGATCCTCCTGACCAAATTGAATCATTTCGCCAAGGATACGGGAGAGCTCCTCTTCGTCTTTGAACTCAATTTCAATCTTATTCTTACCGCGGGAGCTCTTCACTCGCACGTTGGTATTGAATACCTGACGAAGAACGCGAGCTGCCTTCTTAAACGACTGAGGTGTTGCGGGTCTGGGTGCTTTCGGCGTCTCTCCGGCAGAAAACAATGGAGCAAGATTTTCTGTCGCACGCACCGAAAGACCTTCTGTAACTACCTTCTCAGCAAGCCTGATTCGAGCATCTTCATAGGGAACGGCCAGAATTGCCCTTGCATGGCCAGCAGTAAGCTTACCTTCAAATATCATCTGCTGAACGACCTCTGGGAGATCCAGAAGGCGTAGTGAATTTGTGATTGCTGAGCGAGATTTACTGACGGCCTTCGATAAGGCCTCCTGCGTCATTCCGCTTGCATCGATAAGCTGACGATAGCCCTTTGCCTCTTCAACAGGGTTAAGGTCAGAACGCTGAAGATTCTCAATCAGTGCGAGCGCAAGCATCTCTTCATCGTTAACCTCTTTGATGATGACGGGCAGCTCCTCAAGGCCAGCAAGTTTTGACGCCTGATAACGGCGCTCGCCAGCAATGATTTCATAGCCGTTCCCATGCTTACGAACCAACAGTGGCTGTAAAACACCATGCTCTTGAATAGACTCGCTTAGTTCACGAAGTTCAGTCTCATTAAAGTGGATTCTGGGCTGATTCGGATTTGGAACGATATCTTCGATAGGCAGTTTAGTTTCGGATGTCGTTGCAGAAGATGACCCACCGGTTTCGTATTCTGCTTCGGAAACCAGTGCACTCAGTCCGCGACCCAATCCACTGCGTTTTTTCGGGCTAGGCACGCTTGATCACCTCTTTTGCAAGATTCATATATGCTTTTGCACCCTTGTTTTGCGGAGCATAGGTAATTACAGGCTCTCCAAAAGAAGGAGCTTCAGAGATCTTGACGGTACGCGGAATCAAGGTCTTAAACGCCTTATCGCCAAAGTACGATTGGACCTCTTCGACTACCTGATTTGAAAGCGAAGTGCGCGAGTCATACATCGTCATCAATACACCATAGGTATCAAGACTCTTATTCAAACGTGATTTGACCATCTTCATTGACTCAAGCAGTTTGGTAACTCCTTCCAAGGCGTAATACTCGCACTGAATAGGAATCAAGACACTGTCTGCAGCCGTAAGAGCATTGATAGTTAATAGTCCTAGGGAAGGCGGACAATCGATAAAAATAAAATCAAACTCGTCCTGAATTGGCTCAAGCAGGTCTTTCAAGCGAGTTTCGCGTGCAATCGCGCTTACAAGCTCAATTTCTGCGCCTGCAAGCTGAATTGTGGCCGGAATTACGAACACCTTCTTGCAGTTCGTATCCTGAACAAGTGATTCGGCCGGCACATCATTCAACAATGCATCGTAAATGCAGTGATCTAGTTCTTCTTTCTCGATTCCGAATCCACTTGTGCTGTTACCCTGCGGGTCAAAATCAACAATCAGCGTCTTTCGACCCTGCTCGCCTAGAGCCGCAGCAAGGTTCACTGCTGTAGTCGACTTACCGACACCACCCTTTTGATTGATGATTGCAATTACACGCGTATCTTTTGCGCTCTTGGAGCGTTTAACGTCGCGAAATCCCACGGTCCCTCCTGGTGTGTGTTAAAGCTGTCAAACGGAGGATGTTTCACGTGAAACATTCCAATTTGAAACCGACAGAGTGTTTCACGTGAAACATTGCAGTCGATACCATCCATTATGTTTCACGTGAAACATCTAGGCAAGCGGATTCTTCTTTGCCATGCCATTTGCACGAGGAAGAGATACGGATGCAGGATGAGTCTTCTTTAAGACGATAAACTCTCGATGCCCCAGACCATCAGGGAGATCGATAGCATCGGTCAGAAGCGTCGTAAATCCACAGATTCTAGCAGCACTCATTCCAGCATCAAGCTCTTCATCAGATGGATTTCCCTTAGTAATAACAAAGAGACCTCCATCTTTAAGATAGGGCGAAGCGTATTCAACCAACACCGGCAAAGGCGCAAGAGCACGAGCGGTGACGACTGAATACTGTTTCTTATGCCCACGGGCGTACTCTTCAAGTCGATCATGTACCGCACGGGCATGCTTAAGCCCCAGATCTCTAATAAACGAATTAACAGCGTCAACTTTCTTTCCAACTGAATCGATATAGGTTGCGTTACGACGAGTTACGATGGTTAACGGTATGCCAGGAAAGCCAGCGCCCGTCCCCATATCGAGCAAAGCCCCATCGGGGGCTTTACCAATATAAGGAAGCAAGACAAGTGAGTCCAAAATATGAAGAACAGCCGCGTCTTCAACATTAAGGATGCGAGTGAGATTAGTAGTCTTATTTGTTTCGAGAACCAAATCTAAATGCTGAATGCAGGCCCTAAGCTCTTCTTCAGATACCTTCAAAGAATATTCCCTGCAATAGAAAGCAAGACGGTCAAGCATTTGCTCAGCCTGCTGATCGGTAAGCACAAACAACAGAAGCTCCTTTCTGACAAAAATCAGTGTATCGAGAACTTTTGACAAAAAAAGGGGACGTGGAAACCACGTCCCCTTAGCATAAGCTCGAGTGAATTATCGAGCAACAATCACCACATGGCGATCAGGGTCAGAACCCTCGGAATGAGTATCGACCGCATCATTGCCACGAAGGGCAATATGAACCAATCGGCGCTCATAGGCATTCATGGGCGGCAACGAAACACTCTTGTGAGTGCGAACAGCACGCTCGGCAGCAGACTGAGCCATCGACGTCACCTTGTCCTGACGGCGGCTCTTATAGCCCTCAACGTCAACGACGACCGGATACCTAAAGCCCAGCTTACGGCTCACCAGCAAAGAGAACATAACCTGGAGAGCATCAAGGGTGCGACCATGACGACCAATGAGGACGGCAAGATCGGGAGCGGTTACATCAAGAATCAGTTCGCCTTCGTCGCCCTCATACTCATCGATAGGAGAGTTGGCGGCATCGAAGTGCGAAAGGATGGAACGCAGAATGGAAATCGCAACATCGGCAATGGTGTCGAGCTCCTCATCGGTCAGCTCTTCACCGGCCTTGTAGCGCTGTGCAATCTCGGGATAATCGCCCGCAACCTGCGGGGCAACCTCCTCAAGCATATCCTCGACGATCTCTTCAGACATAACGTACTCCAAAAGTTAGGTACCTAAATAAGAATGATATCCCGCTACTTCTTCTTGTGCGGGCGCGGCTTCTTCTCGCGGCGGGTAACCTCGACCTGAAGCGGAGCGTTCTTGATGCGCTCCTCCTCTTCGGCCTTGGCCTTGTCGATAACCTTCTGTGTCACGAAGATCTGCTGAATAACCTGCCAGGCAGAGGACACATCGTAATACAGCAAAACACCGACGGGGAGGCTCCAACCCATCCAAAGCATCATGACGGTCATGACGACGGCCATCATGCGCATACTCTGGGCCTGCTGACCGGTCTGATTGCGCGACATATAGAGCTGCGGGATCAGGGTCAGGACGGCAAACAGGATCAGGCAGACCAGTGCCGGCATGGCAACCATAAAGCCATTGGCAAAGGAGGCGCTCGGCGTGGTGGTCAGGTCGGGAAGGATGTTGTAGAACGAGAAGGTGCCCTCGTTGAAATAATTCGGAAGGTTGCGCAGCAGCGTGAACAGAGCGCACAGGATGGGCATCTGAATCAACAGCGGCAAGCAACCAGCCATGGGGTTGAACTTGTTCTCGCTGTAGAACTTCTGCATCTCCTCGGCCTGACGCTGGGGGTCATCGGCATAGCGCTCCTGAATCTCGAGCATCTTAGGCTGCAGCACCTGCATGCGGGCCGTCGACTTGGTCGACTTGAGCATAAGCGGCGTCAGCAGCAGACGGATGATGACCACCAGGATGATGATGGACAGGCCCCAGTCGACCGCAAAGGTCTGGATGAGCTTGAGCAGCTCGAAAAGGATGTTAACGATCCAATCCCACATGTAAGTTTTCCTCCGATAGCGAGTGCCCGGCTAGGGCACGGGGTCATAACCGCCGACGTGCAGGGGATTGCAGCGCGCGATGCGCCTCACGGCAAGCCAGCAGCCTCTTAAAACACCGTATTTCTCAATCGCCTGGACGGCATATTGGGAACACGTTGGGTAATAAATGCAGGCGTCAGGCAGCAAGGGCGAAATAACCTGTTGATATATGCGAATAGGAGCGATGGCAACACGTCGCAAAACGTGATTGCTCATCGCTCCTCCCCGGCAACGCCGGCGCGTTTCATAAGCGAACGCAACGCCTTGTCCATCTCCTGCGGCGAGGAAACCCTCGTCTTAGGAGTCGCGAACAAGATGATGTCATAACCCGCAACGGGAAATCCGCAGCTGCGGGCGGCCTCGCGCATCACACGCTTAGAACGGTTGCGCACGACCGCACAACCGAGCCGTTTAGCACCAACGAAGGCGACCCTTCCGGAGTCGCCTTCGCCAACCGATTCACATATGGTCATTCGAATCAGAGGGTGATTGAAACGACGCCCCTGACTGAACACATGCTCGAAATCTTGCCGAGACTTAATAGTCTTCATGCGAGATGTGTGTATCGCTGCTAGACAGTGAGACGCTTGCGGCCCTTGGCGCGACGACGGGCGAGCACGGCACGACCACCCTTAGTGGCCATACGGGCACGGAAGCCATGGGTCTTGGCACGCTTACGCTTATTAGGCTGATACGTACGCTTCATCTTAAGTTCCTCCTGCTGCATTTCGAGTGTCCGCGGGGGCGCGGACGCAGATATAGACACGTGAGCTTGAAGATTGTAGGGAAATCAATGTTCAAATGTCAAGAAATCAAAGGTAAAAGGTTGCAAAGTGTACACGGTTCCCCCATAAGCCCGCGAGCATCCGGAGTGCATGAAACACTTTTCACGATATTTCATCGAGTTTTCAACAGGTCATGTTGGCAATGTTGAGAACTTTTCGCCCGATTTCCAAAGTTTTCAACAGGTTTTGAAAAGTTGTCGAAAGATGAGAAACATTGCGAGCTGAGCTACTATTTGTTCGAAACCTTTTGAACGATTGCGAGCAGCATGTCAGACGACTTCTACACCATGGTTGATTCGGGGGACCCGGCGCCCGACAACGAGCACATCACCGGCGTGCGCGAAGAGCGCGACGAGGGCGACGTGCCCGTCAAAAAAGCAGCAGGCGCCATGTATGCGGCGCGTATCGCCGTCTACGATGACATGCTGTCGACCCCGCGCGTGATCGTCATCGAGCCGCAGGACGTCCGCACCTACCTGGAGGAGACGACCAACACCGTCTACCAGTGCATGAAGGAGCAGGGCGGCCACATCTCGCTGATGGTGATCCGCGAGATTGTGGAAAACTTCATCCACGCGCACTTCGCAGAGCCCATCATCTCCATCCTAGACGGGGGCGACACCATCCGATTTGCCGATCAGGGGCCGGGAATCGACGACAAGGAACGCGCTTTCGACTTTGGCGTGACCAGCGCAAACAGCAGCATGAAACGATATATCCGCGGCACCGGAGCCGGTTTCCCCATGGTGCAGGAATACCTGGAGAACGCCGGTGGCGCGGTTTCCATCGAGGACAATATGGGCAACGGCACCGTGGTGACCGTAAGCCTCAATCCCAAACGCGTGCAGGAGATCGAGCGCGCCGGCGGTCGCGGAGCCGCCGTTCGCCCCGAGACAGAGCAGCAGGCATACCCCCAGCCCAGCACCTTTGCGCAGCAGCCGATGGCGACGCAACAGATGCAACAGCCTGCAGCATACATGCAGCAGCCGGGAGCATTCGCCGCACAGGCGGCCGCGGAGCCGTCGGGTCCGATGACGCAAAGCATGCCGCAGCCAATGCCGGCGGCGGACCAGGACCCGAACATCGTGCAGCAAACAGCAGGGGCGCCGAACATCCAACAAATGGGTTATCAACCGTACCCTCAGGGGTATCCCGCCCAGTACATGCCGCAGCAGGGGTACGCCCAGCCGTATCCGCAGCAGTACCTGCAGGGATATCCGCAGCCGTATCAACAGATTCCCCAGGCGCAGTACAGCCCCTGGCCCCAGCAGATGCCGCAGCAGCCCTATCAACCGTGGCCGCAAAGTTTTCAACAGCAGATGCCGACGATGCCGAGTTCTCAACAACCGGCAGCTCAAATGATGTATCCTAATGCGGCTCAACATTATTCACAGCCGTCGGCGGACACATATGTGAGCGAGCGCGGCAAGCAAGCGCTGGGCTATTTAGCTCAAAACGAAGCATGTGGAGCCACCGACTTGGCGCGGGCCCTTGGAAGCTCGGCGCCCACCTGGTCGCGCACGCTCAACGACCTGGCGCAAGTTGGCTTGGTGATTAAACACGGTCAGAAATACCATCTGACCGAGCTTGGCAGAGATCGCGTACAGACGCAGGGTTAAGGAACGGGAGAGACAGTGGACGAGGAAGCAAGCATCATCTTGGAAGACGCCATCGCCTTTTGCCAGCGCGACGGCCAAGATGCGCGCCTCATCAACATGCTGGGGCAATCGCGCGCCGTCAGCCTCACCGAAGACACTTTGACGATCGAGGCCCCCTCGCGCTTTGCCATCGCTCAGCTCAAAAAGCACCAGCCGACCATCGAGGCGTACCTGGAAGAAATCGCCTTTGCGCCGATCGCGCTCAATATCGTGGCGCCCCAAGGTAGCGCGACGGACGGCGCCGCGCCGGCTGCGCCCGCCGCTCCCCCGGCGGCGCCCGCAGCTGCGCCCACCGCGTCTGTCGCGTCGACTCCCGAGCCCAAAATCGGCGATGTTTCCCGTGAAACCATGGCCGGCATGGCACAGGCTTCGATCGCGAGCATGCCGACCGCCACGCACATGCCCATCGCGCACGACGCGACGCCGGGCGAGGAATCGGGCATCGCAATCAAAAACACACTTTCGGCCGATGATTTCCGCCGCATGATGAACCAGATGAAGGGCGGCACGCCGGCGAAGAGCTCACCTCGTGCCACGGTGTCGACCACGACGGCCCCGGCGCCCGCAGCCGCAACCGAGCAAAACGCCGATGGCGCACCCCTCGCCGCCAACTCGAAATTCACCTTTGAGAACTTTGTCTACGGCCCCGAAAACAGCCATGCCTACCGCTCGGCGCTCAAGTTTGCCGCCCTGGCGGACGAGCGCGGCACCTGCACGTCGCTGTTCATCTACGGCAAATCGGGGCTGGGCAAGACCCACCTGCTGCTCGCCATCAAAAACGAGCTCGCCGAAAAATCACCCGAGATCAAGGTGAAATATGCCAATTCCCAGGCATACCTCGATGACCTGATGACGGAGTTCGACCGACAAAAGAAGAGCAACGCCCCCATCATGCAGGCATACCATGGCGTCGACGTGCTCATCATCGACGACATCCAAAACATTATCGGCAAGCGCGCGAGCGTGGATTATTTCTTTCAGCTGATGGACGAGTTCATCCGCAACAACAAAAAAGTCGTGATCGCCGCCGACCGCGCGCCCAAAGACCTCAACATGGACGAGCGCCTGACCAGCCGCTTTAATGCCGGCATGCTCTGCTTGGTGGCAGAGCCCAGCTACGAGATGAAATACAAGATCTTGCAGCGCTACTACGAGAACACGATTGCGGCGGCGCCCGACGCGGACGATGACTCGCTGTTGGCGGCCTACGGCAGCGACTGCGGGCATCTGACCGACGAGCACTTTAAGCACATGGCCGAGGTCTCGGGCACCAACATCCGCGAGCTCGAGAGCTTTTGCGAGCGCTGCGCCGGCGAGGCAGGCGACCGCGAACGCGAGGGTGGGGAACTCACTTTTGACGATATCGACACCATCGCGAGTCAGTACTTCGACACGTCAGCCAAGAAAATCAACGTGCAGACGGTTCAATCTGTCATCGAGGAACAGTACGGGGTGACGCACGAGGAGCTCATAGGCCCGCGGCGCAACGCCAACATCGCCAAAGCGCGCCATATCGCCATCTATCTGGCGATTGAGATGTGCGAGATGACAACCACGGCCGTGGGCGCCGAATTCGGCAACCGCAACCACTCGACGGTCAGCACGAGCTATAAAAAGGTTCAGAAGATGATCCAGGAAGACCGAACCGTGACCGAGGACCTCAAATCGCTGCGTGACAAAATCACCCTGCGCTCGTAGGAAAATAACCACACCTGTTGATAACTTGTCGAAACCCAGAGCATAAGATGTCTAAAACCAACCGGCCGGCGATGAAAAGTTTTGAGCAGGTTTTGAACGTTGAAAACGAGGCCGGTTGCACACAGGTTTCTGTCGATTCTCTTTTTGGCTCTGACCAGCGCTTTTGGGAGTAATCAACAGTTTCGTCAGTACTATTACTATTATTAAGATATTTATATCTATAGAAAGGTATTAAAAGATGAAGTTCACCGTCAGCCAAAGCTCGCTTACGCAAGCCATCGGCGTCGTCATGAAAGGCGTCGCTTCGGCATCTACCCTTCCCATCCTGTCGGGCGTGCTTGTCAAGGCGCAAGACGGTATATTGGAATTCCAGACTTCAAACTACACCATCTCGATTCGCCACCGCATCGCGGCTCATGTCGAGGAGGAGGGCGAGATGGTCATTCCCTGCAAGATGCTCTCCAACATCACCAAGACCCTGCCCGACGCCCCGGTCACCTTTGAGCTCTCCGAGCGCCAGGTGCTGATTGGCTGCGAGAAGAGCTCGTTCCGTCTTAACACGCTCGACGCCAACGACTTCCCGGAGTTTCCGGCCTATGCCATCGAAAGCGCCGTCGAGCTTCCGACCGACATTTTGTCCGAGATGGTCGGCCGCGTGTGGCGCGTCACCTCGACCGACAAGGCCCGTCCCATCCTGGGCGGCGTGCACATGAAGGTCGAGAACAACACCGTGCGCCTGGTGGCAACCGACTCCTTCCGTCTTGCCGTGTGCGACACGCAGGTCGAGACCTCGACGCTCGAGGGGTCCTTTGAGCTCAACGTGCCGGCCGATGCCTTTAACGATGCACTGAGCATCATGGCGAGCCAGGCCACGATCATGATCGGTGCCACTGACACCCAGGTCGTCTTTGAGGCCGGCAACACCACCTACGTGTCGCGCCGTATCGAGGGCGTCTATCCCAACTACAAGCAGCTTATTCCCGATTCGTGCGTGACGAGCGTCAAGATCGATGTGGCCGCCTTCAACGCGGCCCTCAAGCGCGTGGCCGTCATCGCCAGCGCTAACCCGGCCGTCAAGTTTGAGATTGACGTCGAGAACGGCCAGATGGGTCTGTCATCCATCTCCAACGATCAGGATCTGGCACAGGAGACGATCGACGTTGAGGCCGAGGGCGAGTCGGGCACCATCGCCTTTAACTACCACTACATCTTCGGCTGCCTGAATGCCCTGTCCAAGGAGAGGGAGATCACGCTGGAGCTCAAGAGCTACTCGCAGGCGGGCATCTTCAAGTCCTACGACAAGATCAACTACCTGTACCTGGTCATGCCGGTGCGCATCTAGCGTATATCGATGACTATGTTCGCCCGCGAGCTTTCCGTCGCGCACTACCGTAGCTTCGACCGTTACCGTCTGGCCCTGAGCGACGGCGTGACGGTGCTCGCGGGCCCCAACGCGGCGGGAAAGACTAATCTCATAGAGGCGCTGCAACTGCTGACGAGCGGCGCTTCGTTTAGACATCCGACCGCCGCCGAGCTTGTGCACGACGGCGCAGGCCCGTGCAAGGTCGAGCTGAGGCTCGAGGGCGATGGGCGCGTGCTGGACATGGGGCTGAGCGTGGAGGACGGCAAGCGTTCGTTTAGCCGCAACGGCAAGCGCTGTGCGGCGTCCGGTGTTCGAGGGGTGTTGCCGAGCGTTTTGTTTTGCCCGGACCACCTGGATATGGTCAAGCGCGGTGCCAGCGTGCGCCGTGCGGCGCTCGACGACTTTGGCGTGCAGCTGAGCGCGCGCTATGCCGATTTGTCGAGTACCTACGGCCGTTGCGTGACGCAGCGCAATGCCCTGCTCAAGGAGGCCTGGTGCTGCCGCGAGATGCTCGGCGCCTGGAACGAGTCCATCGCCCGCGCCGGTTCGTCCCTGCTCGTACACCGCCTGGCCCTGCTCGAGCGCTTGGCCGGGTGCGTGCGCGATGCCTACGGTCGGGTGGCATCTGGCGAGCTCGCCGGCGTGTCCTATGTGTCCACGCTCGGTGACTTGCCCCATACCCAGGCCCGCGACGAGCTGAGGGGCTGGGCATATGAGCATATGCTCTCGGCGCTCGATGAGCGCGCCGACGAGGAGATGCGCCGCGGCATGACGCTTGTGGGGCCGCATCGCGACGAGATTGAGTTCTCCGTCGCAGGGCGATCTGCCCGTTCGTTTGCCAGTCAGGGGCAGCAGCGTACACTGGTGTTGGCCTGGAAAGTGGCGGAGGTGGCCGTTGCCCGCGATATCTTGGGCACCGCCCCGCTGCTGCTTTTGGACGACGTGATGAGCGAGCTCGACGGCGAGCGCCGGGGCGCTTTTCTGCAGCTGATCGGCGATGATATCCAAACGGTCATAACTACCACCAATCTGGGGTATTTTACCGATGACCTGCTTGATCGAGCCAAGGTGGTGAGCATGGGTGAGACGTGCTAATTACGAGCGCGAAAACGGCACGGTTGCCTTTGGCGGCTTTTTGGATGCCGAGCGCCAACGCATTATGGCCGCGGCGACGCCCGAGCGCCGCGCGCAGATGAAGGCCGCCGAGCAGTCGCGCGCAATCTATCGTGCCTGGAACACGGTGTGTTCGGGCACGCGCGAGGGACGCCATGTGACGGGCCTGCGCTATCTGCCCGAGTCCAATGAGCTGCTGGTATATCTCGATTCGCCCTCGTGGACGCAGGAGATGACGCTGCTGCGCGAGATCATCCGCGCACGCATGGAGCGTGCCGGGGCTCATGTGGACGGCCTGGTGTTTAAGACGACGGCTCCGGGGCATACGCCTCCCGCCGCCAAGGAGCGCCTGCGCCCGGCGCTGCCCGAGCGCCCGCCGGCCCCGCACGCCGACCTGAGTGCGTCCGAGCGTGAGGAAATTGAGCGCCAAGTGGCACCCATCGAAGACCAAAAACTGCGCGAGGCCCTCGAGAACGCCATGAGGGCCAGTGCCGAGTGGGCCAAGGGCGCACAAAGCAAAAAAGAGCCTTAAATCGCATCTGGTGGCCTTGTAGAGCCAAATACCCTCGTCCCCGAGGGTATTTTTTTACGATAAACTAGTAAGGCTGTACACATTTTCTTAACTGAAGGAGGACGTGTGGCAAACGAAAACGATTACGATGGCGGCGAGATTAAGATTCTCGAAGGTCTCGAGGCCGTTCGTAAGCGCCCGGGCATGTACATCGGCTCGACGAGCGCCAGCGGTCTGCATCACCTGGTGTGGGAGATCGTTGACAACTCCGTCGACGAGGCCATGGCCGGTTTCTGCACCGAGATTCAGGTGACGGTCCACGCCGACAACTCCATCACGGTCGTCGACAACGGGCGCGGCATCCCCGTCGACGAGCATCCTATCAAAAAGATCCCGACGCTCGAAGTCGTTATGACGATTCTGCACGCCGGTGGTAAGTTCGATAACTCGGCCTACAAGGTCTCGGGCGGCCTGCACGGCGTGGGCATCTCCGTCGTCAACGCGCTGTCCAAGCGCGTGGTCGTTCAAGTTCGTCGCGATGGCAACACCTACGAGATGGAGTTCTCGCGCGGCAAGACCGTCAAGAAGATGGAGGTCGTGGGCACCTCGGATTCGACGGGCACCACCGTCACCTTCTGGCCCGACGACGAGATCTTCGAGACCTGCATCTACGATTTCGATACGCTGCACAACCGTCTGCAGGAGACGGCGTTCCTCAATAAGAACCTCAGAATCGTGCTGACCGACGAGCGCGAGACGGCTCCCCACGTGGAGGAGTTTTGCTACGAGGGCGGCATCATCGACTTCGTCAAGTTCCTCAACGAGGGCAAGGACGTCCCCGAGGCCTTTAAGGAGCCCATCTACATCGAGGGCAAATCGGACCCGGATGCGCCCGTGGCCAAGATGGGCGAGGTCGAGGTTTCCCTGCAGTGGAATAGCGGCTACGGCGAGAACGTCATGTCGTTTGCCAACGACATCTACACTCCCGAGGGCGGCATGCACCTTGAGGGCTTCCGCACCGCGCTCACCCGCGTGATCAACGACTACGCGCGCAAGCAGAACCTGCTCAAGGAAAAAGACGCCAATCTGACCGGCGACGATGTGCGCGAGGGCCTTTCGGCCGTTATCTCGGTCAAGCTGCCCGATCCGCAGTTTGAGGGCCAGACCAAGGCCAAGCTCGGCAGCTCTTATATGCGCGCGCTGACGCTCAAGATCGTGACCGACGGCCTTGCCGATTACTTGGAGGAGCATCCCAAGCCCGCCCGCGAGATCGTCAAGAAGGCGCAACAGGCCTGCAAGGCGCGCAATGCCGCCCGCAAGGCGCGCGAGGCGACCCGCCGCAAGAGCCTGCTCGAGACGGCGTCCCTGCCCGGCAAGCTCGCTGACTGCTCGGTGCGCGATGCCGAGCTGACCGAGCTCTTCATCGTAGAGGGCGACTCGGCAGGCGGTTCGGCCAAGGACGGCCGTCGCCGAGACATCCAGGCGATTTTGCCCCTGCGCGGCAAGATTTTGAACGTCGAACGCGTTGGTGACCATCGCGCGTTCTCGAGCGACACCATCCAGTCGCTGATTACCGCGATCGGCTGCGGTGTCACGACGAGTGCCGGCGACGGCGGCGACTTCGATATCACCAAGGCGCGCTACCACAAGATCATCATCATGACCGATGCAGACGTCGACGGTGCGCATATCCGCATCCTGCTGCTGACGTTCTTCTACAAGTACATGCGTCCGCTGATCGATGCCGGCTACGTCTATGTTGCCTGCCCGCCCATCTTTGGCATTAAGGTGCGCAACAAGATCCACTACGTGTATCCCAACGGCCGCCAGCCCGAAGACGAGATCCTGCGCGACACCATCCAGAGTCTGGGCCTGAACCCCGACGATAACGACGAAGACGGCAAGGCCAAGGACGGCAAGATCACCAAGAAGCGCAAGGGCTATACCGTCCAGCGCTACAAGGGCCTGGGCGAGATGGACCCCAAGCAGCTTGCCTCGACGACGATGGACCCCAGGACCCGCATCCTGCAGCGCGTGTCGATCGAGGACGCCGTGGTGGCAGACCGCGCCGTGCGCGAGCTGATGGGTTCCGAGGTCGGCTATCGCCGTGAGTACATTGAAAAACACGCGCACGACGCGCGCTTCTTAGACGCCTAACCTGTTCGGCTTTCCCAGCCACCGCACCTTCGCCCTCAATCGTCGGTCGCGTACCCAAGTACGCTTCCCTCCTCTTTCGAGCGAATCTGCGGCACCTGGAAAAGCCGTCTCCGTGGCAGGGAACTAATGGACCACGCAAACCATGAGGAGGTAACGTGGCAGACGATATCAACAATAACGAGGGTATGGGCGAGGCCGGCGACGCCGGTATGCCCGACGATCTGAAGCGCCTGCTTGCCCGTGCTGAGCAGGGCGAGGACGGCGATCCGGACGCCTATAACCCCGATGCCGATGATGACGAGGAAGAGGACGACGACGGTGAGCTCGAGGAGAGCTTTGGCGAAGTCGACCGTGGCGCCTCGGCCGGCGAGGATATCAATGGTGGCCAGCTCCAGATTTCGGAGTTCGGTCGCGAGATGAAGCAGTCGTTTATCGAGTATTCGATGTCGGTCATCACGGCGCGCGCCCTGCCGGACGTGCGCGACGGCCTAAAGCCGGTGCACCGCCGCATCCTGTACGCGATGAACGAGAGCGGCATCTACCCCAACCGCCCGCACAAGAAGTCGGCCTGGACGGTCGGCGAAGTTATCGGTAAGTATCACCCGCACGGCGATTCCGCGGTCTACGAGGCCATGGTCCGCCTGGCGCAGTGGTTCTCCATGCGCACGCCGCTCATCGACGGTCACGGCAACTTCGGTAACATCGACGGCGACGGCGCGGCGGCCATGCGTTACACCGAGAGCCGCCTGGCAAAGCCCGCCATGGAACTGCTGCGTGACTTGCAGAAGGATACCGTCGACTGGCAGCCCAACTATGACGAATCGCTCGCCGAGCCCCAGGCGCTGCCCGCGCGCTTCCCCAACCTGCTGGTCAACGGCAGCCAGGGCATCGCCGTCGGCATGGCCACCAACATCGCCCCGCATAACCTCACCGAGGCGATCGAGGCCACCTGCTACCTGATCGATAATCCCGACGCCACTGTCGACGAGCTCATGCAGATCATGCCCGGTCCGGACTTCCCCACCGGCGCCATCATCATGGGCAGCGCCGGCATTAAGCAGAGCTACGAGACCGGCCGCGGCTCCATTACCGTGCGCGCCAAGGCCCACGTGGAATCCACCAAGACCGGCCGCAACCGCCTGGTCTTTACCGAGATCCCCTACATGGTCAACAAAGGCACCCTGCAGGAGAAGATCGCCCAGCTCGTCAACGACAAGCGCATCGAGGGCATCTCGGACATGCGCGATGAGTCCAACCAGAAGGGCATCCGTCTGGTCATCGAGCTCAAGAAGGGTGTCATTCCGCAGGTCGTGCTCAACAACCTGTACAAGTACACCTCGCTGCAGACGACCTTCGGCGCCAACAACCTGGCGCTTGTCAACGGCGTTCCCAAATGCCTGAGCCTGCGCGAGATGCTGCAGCACTACATCGATCACCAGGTCGACGTCGTCACCCGCCGCACCCGCTTCGACCTTAAGAAGGCCCAGGCCCGCGCGCATATCCTCGAGGGCTACCTGATGGCTCTCGACCATATCGACGAGGTCATCAGCATTATCCGCTCCTCGCAGACCGACTCCGAGGCCAGCAGCCGCCTGATCGAGCGCTTTGGCTTTTCGCCCGAGCAGACCACGGCCATCCTCGAGATGAAGCTGCGCCGCCTGACCGGCCTGGAGCGCGACAAGATTCAGGAAGAGCTGGACGGCCTGCGCCGCGCCATTGCCTACTACGAGGACTTGCTGGCGCACGAGGAGAAGATTCTGGGCGTCATCAAGGAGGAGATGCGCGAGATCTCCAAGAAGTTTGGCGACAAGCGCCGCACCGAGATCAGCCAAGTCGAGAAGGACCTGGATGTGGAGGATCTCATCGCCGACGAGGACATGGTCGTGACCATTACCCATACCGGCTATGTGAAGCGCATTCCGGTGGCCGCCTACCGCGCCCAGAAGCGCGGCGGCAAGGGCGTGTCGGGCGTCAACCTCAAAGAGGACGACGTTATCGACGAGATGTTCATCGCGTCCACGCACGAGTACGTGCTGTTCTTCTCGAGCAAGGGCAAGGTCTACCGCCTGAAGGTGCACGAGCTGCCGGTGGGCACGCGCCAGGCGCGCGGCACCGCGATCGTCAACCTGCTGCCCTTCGAGGAAGGCGAGAAGATCGCGAGTGTCATCAGCTGCCGCGAGTTCCCCGCCGACGAGTACTTGATGTTTGCCACCAAGAGCGGCATGGTCAAGAAGACCGTGATGAGCGCATATGACCGCAGCCGTCGCGACGGCCTGATCGCTATCAACCTGCGTGACGACGACGCGCTGCTGAACGTGCGCCGCGTGCGCGAGGGCGACAAGATTATCCTGGCCACCACCGCGGGCAAGGCGATCATGTTCTCCGAGGAGCAGGTGCGCGCCACCGGCCGCGATACCAGCGGCGTTCGCGGTATCGGTATGAAGGACGGCGTGAGCGTTCTGGGCATGGAAGTCACTAACGGCAACGGCGATCTATTCGTCATCACCGAGCGCGGCTACGGCAAGCGCACGCCGGTTGCGGACTACCCGGAGCAGAATCGCGGCGGCCAGGGCGTCTACACCATCCAAATGACCGAGCGTAAGGGCAACCTCGCGGCCATGAAGACGGTGGGCCCGCAGCACGAGCTGTTCATCGTGACGGAGGGCGCGACGGTCATTCGCGTCAAGACCGATGAGATTAGCCAGACTGGCCGCGCTACCCAGGGCGTCAAGATGATGACCGTCGACGACAACGACCGCATCTGCGCCGTAGCCCGCATGACAGCTCCCCAGGAAAAGCCCGAAGGCGAAGGTGCGGAGGATGCAGCTGCAACTAGCACCGAGGAAGCCCCCGTCGACCTAGGCGACGGCAACGACATACCAGAGGATCTTCTAGACGAGTAAGTAGCCCTCTCTGATCAAAAACATCAGACCCCATATATCGGCGGTCGGCGCACTGCGCGCCGACCGCTTTTTTGAAAACCTTTGGGACCCGCGTTCGCCCCGGCCGCACGGCGGCATGTGAAGTCGATCGCGAGTTCCGCACGAGCCGGAGAGCGCTTAATGTGCTCTCCGTGCGAGTCAGGACTGTCCGAGCAGGCGACTTCACATGCCGTCGTGCGGCCGGGGCGAACACCCCCTCAAAGATTTTCAAAAAAGTTGTTGACGCGCGCGTAACGACTCGTCTAATATATCCCTTGCGCGATGGACCTGTAGCTCAGTTGGTTAGAGCGTCCGGCTGATAACCGGGAGGTCACAAGTTCGAATCTTGTCAGGTCCACCACTTTCTTTCGCAATAAACACCCCAGCGAGAGCCGAGTCGCCGCTGGGGTGTTTATTACTGTCTCCGTGGGGGTTTAGCTCAGCTGGGAGAGCGCGGGCTTTGCAAGCCTGAGGTCAGGGGTTCGATCCCCCTAACCTCCACCATGATGGACCTGTAGCTCAGTTGGTTAGAGCGTCCGGCTGATAACCGGGAGGTCACAAGTTCGAATCTTGTCAGGTCCACCATCAAAAATGTGAAGAGCCTCGGGGCATTGCCTCGGGGCTTTTTCTTTTCCCGAGAGAGTAGCTAATTTGGGACGGGGCTATTTTAGCTACTTTGCCCTCACGCCGCCGTGAACCAGCTGGGCCGACAGCAAAGTAGCTAAAAGAGCCCCGTCCCAAATTAACTCGTTTGATTTTGTGTGCTGGGCGAAAGATTGGGTAGTATAGCTATTCAATGCGGCGACCCCGCCGCGCGTTAACCGCTACGTACCGGAGGTGTTCCATGGTTCGTGTCGACATAGAGACCATCGTCATGGCCGCCGGTCCCGTGCCGTCGCTTATCGTGCTCCGCGAGCGCTGCAGCAAGTCGGATTCGACGGCGCCGCTGCGCTCGCTTTCCATTCAGACCGGATCGTTTGAGGCCGCGGCCATCAGCCGCGGCATCGACAGCGGCCGCGCCGAGCGCCCGATCACTCATGACCTGTTGCTCGATACCGTCGACGCCCTGGGTGCCAAGCTCGAGCGCATCGAGATCGTGCGCGCCGAGCCGCCGGTGTTCTACGCGACGATTGTCGTGCTGGCCGATGGTGGCGAGCGCAAGATTGACGCTCGCCCCAGCGACGCCATTGCCCTCGCCGTGCGCAGCAATGCCCCCATGTTTGTGGAGGACGATATCATGAATCGTCTGGGCACCGTTTCTACCCACGCCGAGGAAGTCGACGACGAGCAGGAGTTCGAGAAGTTCGACGAGTTCGTCCATACGCTCTCCCCCGATGATTTCTAAATGTCTGGCAAGCGAGCGGGGCGGTTGCTGATGGGCACCCGCGTATCGGCCGAAGCTGCCGCCATCGCGCGCGAAGCACAGATGCGCTCGGAGGCATCCGAGGCGGCTCGCATCGCCTATGTGACACAGGCCCGCACATTACGTGAGCGCCGCGGCTCGTTTATCAAGATGGTTGTCATCTCCGCCCTTGTCGCGGCAATCTGTTCGCGCCTTCGTGGTACAGTTGGTGCGCTTGGGTTTTCGATCTCCACGGGCCTGGTGATCTGGGGCGTGGTCGATGCGGTAATGCTGACCAGCCAGATCAAGGTGCTCGACAAGCGCGCGGCGGACATGATGCGCGCCCGCGACGCTGCCGCCAAGATCGCCGCCGAGGCACAAGAACTGTAACGACGCCGGACTCGATGGGAAGGTCTAAAGATGGCACAGGATATGCAGGACGCCGGTAACGTCTCCGCCGAGCTCGACGCCATGGTGTGCGATCTGATTGGCGCCTTCTTGGACGACCTGGCCGCGGGCGAGAACCCGGGCGTGGTCGTGGCAATTGAGGACGCTGCTTCCAACCGCTATCTGGCGGCGCTCGACGAGGATGGCGAAGAGGCGTGCCTCGAGGCTGCCACCAACTTTATCTCTGAGCATAAGATGGGCCTTAAGGACGAGGGCCTGGGCCGTATCGTTCGCTATGCCATCGGCTATACCGGCTGCGTCGAAATTGACGGCGGCTATCACGATGCCCTGCTCGTGAGCTTCTTCGAGACCACGCTCGAGAGCGGCTTTTCGGCATATGTGCTGTATGAGGGCATGGGCGCCGGCGATGGTTTTATGTGGAGCGACCCTGAACCTGCAGGTGAGGAAACCCCTCTTATCTAAAATCGCTAAAATAAACGAGTTTTCGGTAAAAGGCTCAATATTCCCGCCGAGCGTTATATCGCCGGGCGGGCCGCATACGCGTGCCGTTTGTATATGGATAGAAGATAGGGGAACTACATGCGCGTAGACAATCTGAGGAACATCGCCATCATCGCTCACGTCGACCACGGCAAGACGACGATGGTCGACAAGCTCCTGCGTGCCACGGACGCCTTCCGTGCCAACCAGCAGGTCGAGGACCGCGTCCTGGACTCTAACGACCAGGAGCGCGAGCGCGGCATCACGATTCTCGCCAAGAACATCTCTATCGAGTACAAGGACGTTAAGATCAACGTCATCGACACCCCGGGCCACGCCGACTTTGGCGGCGAGGTCGAGCGCGTGCTGCGTATGGCCGACGGCGCCCTGCTGCTGGTCGACGCTTTTGAGGGTCCCATGCCCCAGACCCGCTTCGTGCTGCGTCACGCTATCGACACCGGCCTCAAGATCATGATCGTCATCAACAAGATCGACCGTCCGGGCGCCAACCCCGAGAAGGCATACAACGACTGCCTCGACCTCATGGCCGACCTGGGTGCTACCGACGACCAGCTTGAGTTCGCCATGGAGCACGTCGTCTACGCCAGCGCCATGAACGGTTTTGCCCGCCTCGATCCCGAGGACGGCAACATGGACATGTACCCGCTGCTCGACATGATCATCGACGACATGCCCGCGCCCGAGGTTGACGAGAACGCCCCGCTGGCCATGCAGTGCGTGACCATCGACCACTCCAACTTTGTCGGCCGCATCGGCATCGGCCGCGTGTACTCCGGCACCATCCACCAGGGTGACCAGATCCTGGTCGTGAAGAACGACGGCTCCAGCGCCACCGCTACCGTCAAGCAGCTCTTTACCTTCGACTACCTGGGCCGCACCGAGTGCCAGGAAGTCGGCGCCGGCGACATTGCCGCCGTCGTGGGTATCGACCGCACCGATATTGGCGATGTCTACACCGATCCCGAGAACCCCGTCGAGCTCGAGCCCATCGAGATCGACCCGCCGACCCTGTCCATCGTCTTTGAGGCCTCGACCTCCCCGCTCGTCGGCCGCGATGGCGACATCGTGGGTGCCCGTCAGCTCAAGGAGCGCCTGTTCAACGAGGCCGAGAACAACGTGACCATGAAGATCGAGGAGCTCGAGGACAAGAGCGGCGTCGAGGTCTCGGGCCGCGGCATTCTGCACCTGTCCGTCCTGATGGAGTCCATGCGCCGCGAGGGCTTTGAGTTCCAGGTCGGCCGTCCCCGCGTTCTGTTTAAGAAGGACGAGAACGGCAACAAGATGGAGCCCGTCGAGCAGGCCGTCGTCGAGTGCCCGGACGAGTACTCGGGCAAGGTCGTCGAGGTCTTCGGTACCTCCGGCGGCATCATGACGAGCATGGACACCTCGGGTATTGTGACCCACCTTGAGTTCAAGATCCCGACGCGCGGCATCATGGGTCTTAAGAACCGCATCATGAACGTCACCCACGGCGAGGGCGTGTTCTACCACACCTTCCTGGAGTACGGCCCCTACGCCGGCGAGATCGGCAACCGTCAGAACGGCGCCATGATCTCCATGACCACCGAGAAGGCCGTTGCCTACGCTCTGGGCACGCTGCAGGAGCGCGGCCAGCTGTTTGTTGAGCCGGGCACCGAGTGCTACGAGGGCATGATTGTGGGCGAGCGCAGCAAGGCCGGCGACATGGTCGTCAACATCGCCCGTACCAAGAACCTGGGCAACCAGCGTTCCTCGACCTCTGATATCTCCGTGCAGCTGGTGCCGCCCCGCACCTTCTCGCTGGAGGAGGCGCTGGAGTACATCGCCGACGACGAGCTGGTCGAGATCACTCCCAAGAACATTCGCCTGCGCAAGCGTCTGCTCAACGCCACCGACCGTAAGAAGGCTGCCGTTCGCGCCGGCCAGATCAACAAATAAGCGCTGGGGTTTATAGTCGCCAATAAGAAAGGGCGTCGACCGCAATGGTCGGCGCCTTTTTTGGTGCAAGGGGGACAGGTTGGTTTGCACCACAGCGGAGACGGTGGTCCTTCTCGAGATCTTTCCGTTCATAGCTAGGTTGTTTAAACATATACAGGAATCATCGAAATATGACCGATTTGATACAAAACTGTTAACTGGTAAATATCAACTGGTATTAAATTAAAAGACCTCTTTACCTGCGGTTTACATGACTGGTATCTATATTGTATTTTATGCATTGTGGCATAGACGAACCGTCTTAGAAGTTGCCTCCCAATGGGTTCTTGCAATGCGCTAGGTAGGTTCTTGTTGATGTTGGGGTTTGTGTTCGATTCGACGATTCGCCGTATTCCACACTGTGTTGTAGGAATTAGGGGACAACTATGAACGCACACTGCTCACGGTCGCTGGGTATGGCGGCCCTGGTTTTCATTTTGATTAGCCTCACCGCCGCAGTTTTTCACGGCGCAGCCCCCGTGCGCGCCGAGGATGCGGCAACGCCAACGCCGATTGTGATCGATGGGAATACGGCGGACGTTACGGTTGGGCTGTTTACCGATAAGGATCGTAAAACGCCTTTAGGTAATACTGCCGTGCTTTCGACCGACACGCTCTACGGTTCGTTTAGCGCGAGGTTCGAGGGAAATCGTGGCCCGAGTGCGGAGCGAAACGTTGCGGAGTACTCTCTTCCGGACAGCATTAAGGCATTTGAGAATACCAGTGGCCGCCTTACGGATGATTCCAATCAAGAGGCCGGTAGCTGGAGATGCGAAAACAATAAGCTGATATTCACCTTTGATGGGGCATGGATTAAATTGAATCCATCCGATATTCATGTTGCCGCTGATTTTTCATTCAAGCTGTCGAACCAGGATGTTGGCTCCGGCAATACAACGAAAATCGAATTTCCTGGAACGGCCGGAATCGACGTTATGACTAAAGACGGCGATGTGACGGGAACGAAAGAAGGCAAGTTTTTCCAAGATGCCAACGGGGCATCCAAAGTTACCTGGACTGTTAAACTCAAAGTTGAATCGTGTGCCACAAATATCAAGCTCAGCGACACACTGGGTGATAACTTCGAATTTGTGGAGGACAGCTTTACGCTCGATGGCAAAAAGCTCGACCCTCAGCCGACGATTGCCAATCAAACTGCAACTCTCGATAGTCTCGACAAGCTTTCCGTCGGCGAACACGAGATCACATATGAAACGCTGCTGAAGAGTGGCGTCTCCGTAGAAAACGGCAACTTTATCAATGAACAAGACGCATCAAAAAACACGATAACGTGGGACTGGACTGGCGCAAGCAGCGATGTCGAGCATAAGGCTGAGGCTTGGCCTGAGAAATTTCGCTATGACATGATTCAGAAGACGAGCAAGGGCAGTCCGTCCGACATCACATGGACAGTCACGCTTAACCAAGGCGAGCTCAAAGCCGACATGAGTGGCTACAAGTTCACCGATAAGCTGGACGACAAGCAGGTGTATACGGGGAGTTACACGGTTTACAAGGGTACGTCGGAATCGGATGGAGCCAAGATCGGCGAGGGTGCCCTTGATTCGTCGAAAGGTTCCTTTTCCTATACGTTCCGGGACGACCTAGACGATAAGTATGCCACCTACTGCATCGTTTATCACACCAGGATGAACGATACGAACTCCTATGACACCGTGCACAACGATGCGACTATCGAGCATGAAGGCCGCGTTTCGGGAACAGCCGAAGGCAAGTTTACGCCGCAACTAGTGGGTGCGCTCATTGCAAAGAGACTTGTGAGCGACGAGGAGGCTTCGACGACTGGAAATGCGGTATGGGAGACTACCGTTGCGCTAAAAACAATCGTTGATGCGATTCACCCGAAGGCAGTGAGGGTAAATGATACCTTCCAGACGGCATGGTCGCAGAACATCGGTGTTGATTCAAATTCTATGACCATCAAAATAGGCGACACTGTGCTGCAGCGGGGGGTTGATTGGTGTTTTACGCAGGGCAGCGATTCCATGGCGTATGGGACAAAGAAAAACTTCAATCTAGATATCAACATCACCGAGAACGTGAAGAAAGCCCTCGAAAAGGATGGAAATGCCACCATTGTCTATAAGACAAATTCCGATGCATTGCCGGGATGGTATTCAAACTTTGCGTCAGTTGATGTCAACGGCGTTGGCTCTCAACGCAAATACACCGAAGCCGTCGTGTATGTCGTCAATCGAGAGGCGACTCCTTCGGTTGAGAAGCCGGAAAACGAAGCTACCGTCTCCTGGGACGGGGGCTTTGACTGGAATGCCGTGGACGGCACATCCGAAAAGGGCGCGTGGATTGTCGACTGGACGGTTTACGCCAACCGCGTGAAGACTCCCGGGGGCGACTGCTATGGAGCTGGTAGGCTTAACGAACAGCCACTGATGATAGTCGACAAGCTGCCCGACGGCATGACCTATGTGCCTGGTTCTGCGACATATTCCTTGTTTCAAAATCCCTACGAAAAGCACTCAGGCTATTACGGTGGGGACAAAAGCGAGACGGTGGCGGATGGCGTTAAGCTGGGTGACGACGGGGTGAAGTGCGGCGGCGACACGGTTACCTTTACCGTTCCCACCGGGGCGCTCGGAAGCTACGCCGGCTATGCCAAGCTGGTGTATCGGACGGCAGTCAAACGCGGTGCGCTCGACACATCCAAAAATGAAACGAAATTAACCAACTCTGCGCATGCTGAGTCGGGTGATAAAAAGTTTGAGGCCGGTAGCGGGACCGTCACCATCAAGAACAACGTGCTGAAAAAGACAGGCGAGCAAGTCGCTAACAGTAACCGCATCAAGTACACCATCAGGGTTAATGAATCGGCGGTTGACCTTAAGAGTGACAGCGACTATCTCGAGCTCGTCGACATCATGGATGCCAAATGCACGCTGGTGACGGATAAAGTCAAGGTGTATCAATACGATGGGGCAGACTGGAGTTTGCTGGGTTCGGACAAATACACCACCAGTGCTGAGACCGTCAGGGATGGAAATGGAGCTGCGTGTACAAAGATGACGCTCCGCGTTCCCGATGAGAAGTATCTCAAAGTTGAGTATGAGGTTATTCCTGCCGGCAACGCAGGAGATACGGTCTCTCTGTCTAATAAAGCCTCGCTTACAGGCGTTTTTGACGGCAATGCGAAGCATGAAAAGAATTGGGAAATTCAAAGGGTGTCCGGTTCGGCTGTTGGTAACGGTTACGGCGTTACGGTGACCAAGGTCGATGAGAGCGATATCGCAAAGAAACTTTCCGGCGCTACGTTTACGCTCTATGAGGTCAATATGGACCGTGCCTTAAATGACGGCGTCGATGCGGTGAAAACGGTGTTCGAAAAGGATGCTCCGACGGGTGATAACGGTACGGTGATATTTGGAACTGCCGACCACAGGATGAAAGCCTACACGCTGTATTGCCTTGAGGAGACCCACGCCCCCGAAGGCTATAACGTTATCGATAAACCGGTGTGGATTATGCTCAAAGGCAACAATGAGGACGACTATCAGAAGGCCCTTGCTAAGGCAGAAGAGCTGAGGGCAAAGGGCGCCGACATTGACAGCCCAACGCCGAGTACCAACATAACGGTTTACGATGCGCCCTATAGCGGTCAGGCTACGATTTCTGCAACTAAGCTGCTCCAAGGCTCGACGCTGCAAAAAGGACAGTTCTCGTTTGAACTTAAGGATGACAAGGGTAGGGTGCTCCAGACTGTAACGAACGGTGCCGACGGTAGCATTTCCTTTAGCGTTGAGTACAACAAAGCCGGCACCTACACTTACACCATCTCTGAGGTCGTCCCCAAGGACGCTGAGAACAACGTCAAGGATCACATAATCTATGATGCGATCAAGCACAAGGTCAAGGTTGTCGTGGCCAATGGCGACGGAAAGCTCGATGTCACCGTCACCTACGATAACGACTCTCCGACGCCACCGACCTTTACCAACAAGTATTCGACCACGCTTCCCGAGGCGGGCGGGGCTGGCTTGACTATGACGTATCTGGCTGGCGCTTCGTTGCTGTGCTTTGCCGCGACATGGATGCATGCTCGCCGTCACCGCGATCTGGATCGAGGTGGTCGTCATGAGTAAGCCGCTCCGTCACGTGTTGGCCGTCATGGTGATGGTCATGGTCACTATCCTCTCTTTCGCGATTGCCCCTGGGACGGCCCACGCCGCCGACACCGGAGCCGTTACAGTGGACGGTACGGTTGCGACGCGGTATGACGCGCACCAGCTCTTTTCGGCGACCGTTATCGACGACGCCGATGCCGACCAAAAGGTCGCAACTGACATAACGTGGGCGAACGACGCCGTTCGCCAAGCTGTTCTCCCTGTGCTCCATGATGCGGGGCTCGATGGCTCGGCATCGACGGCACAAGCGGCCGCCGAATGGATGAATGCTGACGGGCATATGACGACTGCGCTGACGGCAAAGCTTGCCTGCGCGATTGTCAAAGCGGGCGCTGTGTTCGTGCCCCTTAACGCGGGCACAGCGGCCGAGCTGACCAGCGGATACTGGCTCATCGTCGCCGACGACGGCGCCATCGCCCAGAACGAGGCGGGCACCGCGCCGATCATGGTGCTGGTCGGCGGCAGCCCCGTCACTGTCAAGCCCAAGGCCTCGACGCCTAAGGTGGCCAAGCACGTGCTGGAGGACAGCACGGCCGCCTGGCAGAAGGCCGCCGACGCAACGGTCGGCGACGACCTGTACTGGCGCCTCTCGGCCACGGTCCCGGCGGGTCTTATCGCCTATGACACCTACGCGGTGCAGTTCGTCGACACCATGAGCGCGGGGCTCGACCCCTCCAAGGTCGCCTCGAGCATGCGCGTGTACGTGGCGGCGGGCGCGGACGGCGGCTTCGACGCCGTCCCGACCGGCAAGGACGGACGCGCCGGCACCGAGCCCGCGCAGGGCTGGACCGACATCACGGCCCAGTGCGCGGTCTCGGTCGAGGGGAGCTCCTTCACCGTGCGCACCGGCGACCTCATCGCCGCGCTCGGCGGGGCCGACGCCTTCGCCGCGGGCGCCCGTGTGGTCGCGGTCTACAGCGCACCCTTGGGGGCCAACTGCAACCGAGGCGCTTCCAGGGGCAACCCCAACGAGGTCTACCTGCGCTACCCGCGCTCTCCCTTCGCCGACCAGTCCGGCGACGCCGGCTTCACCTGCACGCCGAGCGATGACGCGACGGCCTACACCTGGGGGCTCAGCCTTATCAAGCGTTCAAGCTCCGATGACAAGCCCCTTGCGGGCGCCAAGCTACGTATCACTGATGACCGCGGCCGCACGCTGGCGTCCGACGGTACGTGGACGACGGGTGACGACACGTATGTCATGTCTGGCGAGGACGGTCGCGTGGAGCTGAACGGCGTGGACGCGGGCGTCTGCACCGTCGAGGAGGTCGCGGCGCCCAAGGGTTACACCGCCTTTGAGGGCAAGCGAACGGTGACGATTGCGGCTGATGGCTTGGACGTCAAGCAAGTGGCCGCCGCGAAGCCCAAGGTAACCGTATCGGCCGAAAGCCCTCTGCGGGTTGATGCTGCCGATGCCGGGACGGGTTCGATCGAGCTGTCGGTGCTCAACACCCCAAGCAAAGAAGCAAGTCGAGGCTTTATGCCCTCGACGGGAGATAGGACGTTGGTGCTGGTGGCGGCTTTGGCTGCCATAGGAGTGGCAGCTATTGTCGCCGCGCTCGTCATCAAGCGGGGAGGAGGTCGCCGTGATAAATAATTGTCCCCCCCCCTTGCTCAGTGGCGTACTGCCTCCGTAGTGGGCGACGCACAGGTCTATCGACCTGATGATCATTGGTTTTGACGAAGTTACTAGAGAACCCTCCAAGAAAGAGGACCAAACATGAAGACAACCAAGAACATCGCCCGCCTAGCAGTAACGGCAGGGCTCACGGCAGCGCTGAGCTTCGGTGGGGTGATGGCCCCGGTGACCATGGCATTTGCAGCGGATGCAGCGGATGGCTCGGTGACCATTGAGAACGTCAAGGACAACGCGACTGAGTTCAAGGGCTATCAGATTTTTAAGGCTGATGTTACGACAGTCGAAGGTAAGACGGTCGCGAGCAATATCACCTGGGCAAACGACGACGTGAAGAAGGCCGTCGAGAAGGTCATTCACGATAGCGATTCGAGTTACGCTGGCAAAACCGCTCAGGATGCCGCAGACTGGATTGCGAATAAGGTAACGGATACCGATAAGACAACCCGTGTGGAATCTAATTCCATTGCTTATAAGATTGCCGCTGCTGTAGACGATCTTATTGCGGACAAAACTACAATCAACCGCGTGGCGTCCGATCTCGCACACGGCTACTGGCTCTTCGTGACAAGCGATCTTGATCCGACTAAGCCGAACACCGGTACATCCCCGATTTTTGTCGTCGTAGGCGATGCTGCTGTGAATGTAGCCGAGAAGACCAGCATCCCCACGGTTGTGAAAAAGATTCTCGATGACTCTAAGGTGAAGGGCGGTACCGTTACTGGTGAGACCGAATGGGTGGACGCTGCCGACTCGCAGGTTGGCCAGGAAGTGAACTATAAGCTTACCGGTTCGATTGCAGACAACTATGACAGCTACGACTCTTATTCCTATAAGTTTAAGGATACGCTGGAGAAGGGTCTTGACTACGTCGATAACTCACTTAGCGTTTATGCGCTGAACGGTGATGCATATACCGAGATTGATTCGACTAGCTACAATGTGACTAAACCTTCCGGTTCTAGCCGTGACCTGGTAGTCGATTTTAGTAAGGGTGAAAATGGGCTGAAGTCGGCCACCGCGAAAAATGGCGGAGCGCTTAGGATCGATGCCGACACTAAAATCGTTGTCTTCTACAAGGCGAAGCTCAACGCAAGCGCAATTATTGCGGGAGCAAATAACCATTTGAATGGTAACCCTAACACCGTTACGCTCGAGTATTCTAACAACCCCATGGTCGAAGGCACTGGCACCTCGGCACCCGATACGGTCAAGGACTACACCTACGGTCTTAAGATCAACAAGGTTGACTTGGGTACGGAGCGGGCTCTGAACGGTGCTGAGTTTACCATTCGGGTGAAGGAAGCAGACGACGAGGCTTCGAATGGTAAGTTTGTCCAAGGCGACGGTACCCTCTCTACCAATGAACATGTATTCAAGACCGAGAACGACGGCACTTTTACAGTGACAGGTCTCGATGCCGGTACATATACCGTGACGGAGAAGCATCTCGATGGTTATGCCGATATCTCACCGTTCGATTTTAAGATTGTTCCGACCATGTCAGAGGATGGGACTAAGCTCGAGAATCTAGCGCTTTCTATGATCGAATCTGACAAGCTTATTGCTGGTCTCAACGATACAAGTGACGGAAAGGTTGGAGATAATAAGCTTGATTTCAAAGAAGGCACTCTCACCAACGAGGACGGCTCCCTCAACATCACTGTCGGCAATACCAAGCGGATCAACCTCCCGCTCACCGGTCTTAATGGCGTGACGTTCACTTGGATCGCTGGCGGCGCGGTGCTGTGCATTGGCGTGGCGCACCTTATTCGTAGCCGTAAGCGCGACGAGGGCTCTGAGGAGTAACCGTTCGTCTCGACCGTCAACACGAGACATGAAAAAGCGGGGCACCCGGTCGAATGTGATCGGGTGCCCCGCTTCGTTTGTTGGTGCAAAGTAACCTGACCCCTTTGCACCACCACAAAGGTGCCTGTCCCCATTGTGGTGGTTTGGCCAGCTTAAGCGGTGGGGAGTCCCGGCATGTTGGCGGGCTGCTGCGGCTTGAGGTGGGCGTTGCGCCAGGTGATCTGGATAACGTAGCCGAGCGTGAAGACGAAGGCTACGCCGCTGATGAAGTCGCCCACGAGAGGGATTGCCGTGAGCACGCCCGCGATTATGCCGCCGACGGCTGCCATGGCGTAGCGGTTCTGGTTGTGTCCAACCATACGCGCAACGGCGCAGCCCGCGAAGGCGGTGGAGACCAGCGCGATGCCAATCACGGCGCACAAAAGGGTTCCGGCGAGTGACAGCCCGGCGATCGAGATAATCAGCAGCAGGACGGCAGGGACGATAGCGACTGTGCCCAGAAGACCGCTCACCCACAGGGGCGTGGGGCGCTGATGGAGCATTCCGGCAGCGCTGGCGGTTGCGCGCGGAAAGACGAGCTCGAGCAGCAAGGCTACAAAGCAGGTGGAAAGCGCCGCGGCGACGATGCCGCCGATGATGTCGTTGACGGTGGAGGTGTCTTCGTTCTCGGTGCGGTCGATCTTGAGTGCACCGACCTCGGACCCTGCTGCGCGCTCGGGGTCCTCGGAAACGTGCGCGTTTACGGTGCCGGTGATGCGGGCATTCTTGCCCAGGACGAGCTTATCGGCCCAAACCTCAACATCGCCATCGACCGTGCCATCGATGGTCACGGTGTCGCCCGCGAGCGCTGCCGACTTGACGGAACCGCGCAGGGCAACCGTCTCGCCCATCGCGTAGAAGCAGCTGGCGGTGCTGTCGGCGTTGAGAACGACGTGCTGGCCCGCAACGGTCACGCTGCCGTCAATCGTGGTCTTGGCGATATCGATGGTGCGTGCTGCTAGGCGAACGGCGCCGCCCACGGTGCAGTCGCGAATCGAAAGCGAATCGCCCGCAGCGATAATGTCGCGGTCGATGGAGGCGTCATCGAGGTCGAGGTTTTGGCCCGCCCAGTACAGGTCGCCTTCGACGCCGGACGGATTGGAGTCATTGTCGGTCGCAAGAACATTGCCTGCGGTATCCGTGCCGGCAAAAGCTGCGGCGGGAAGGACGGCAAGTGTCAGCGCGATGAGGGCGAGGGCGACAAAGAGGTGGCTCCGTGCTTTATGACGGCGCGTCGGCGGGAATTGATTGCAAGGCATGGTGAATCCTTCGTTAGGTGCTCGACATGTACCTAACAGGGTACCCAACGCACGGGCGCTCTAAAAGAACCTCTCGGTTGCATTTCGGGAGCGGGGCAGCGCCAACTACTTTTTACGATGCATAAAGCGCGCGATGTCTTCCTCGGTAGGGCTTTTGATGTCAAAGCGCAGTGACAGCCAGCGCAACCCCATGGTTACCGCGACGCACACGATCAGCGCGGTGATGTTGCTGACGAGGCCGCTCATAACGAGGCATACATAGCTCGCCGACCCGGCGATGGCCGCGATGGCGTAGAAATTTGTGCGCTGGAAAATACCCGGCACCACGCCCATAAAGCTATCGCGCAGCATGCCGCCGCCCACTGCGGTGAAAAAGCCCATCATGATACAAACCGCCGGCGCAAATCCGTAGACCAGGGCCTTGTCCGCTCCGGTGGCAGCGTAGATGCCGACCGAGATGATGTCGAGCAGCGGAATGAGCTTTTCGGGCTTATCGACGATTGCGGGGAAGATGTAGATGATGGCCGCCGTGGAAATGGAGAGCGGCAGGGCCATGGGCTGGTTGAGAATATAGACGTTGCCCACCTGGAGTGTCATGTCGCGCAGAAGGCCGCCGCCGAGGCCGCAGACGACGGCGAGTGCGACCGCGCCCACCAGGTCGAGCTTGTGCTCGCGTGCGACCAGCACGCCCGAGATCGAAGCCGCGACGACGGCGAACATCTCGAGCCAAAACGGGATGGCGACCATGGCATCCGAGGCATGTGCGGTAACGGTCATAGCGGCGACGACGGGCAAGATGGGGTCCTTTGAGTTGTTGGTTTAGGCAATGCCCGTACATAGTACATGGTTGTCGGGTGTCATGACCCCATTCCTCGGCAAACGGTCGGCAGCGGATGCTGGCTTAGGGTCCAAAACATGTACGTCACCCTCCAAAAACGACATTATTTGACATCTTTGGAGGGTGACGTACACGTTTTGGATTCCGGTCGAGATTGAAAGCGGCGAGGGTGCGGGTTGAATAGGAGGGATGTCCAAATTTTGAGCGGAGCTCAAAATTTATCCGGTCGGCTTACGCCGACCGCGCTGCGCTAAAAACGCGCTACTGGCGCGTTTTCTGAACGCTCCGCGCCCTGCGGGTTCGAATCCCTCCTCCTGCGCGTTATTGGGCTGTGCTCAAAAAAGAAAAAAGCCCCATTGCTGGGGCTTGTACCATCTAATGGCGGAGGAGGAGGGATTCGAACCCTCGTGACCTTATACAGGCCAAACGGTTTTCGAGACCGCCGCATTCAACCACTCTGCCACCCCTCCGCGTGGGGTAAAAACAAAGCAGGCTCGAAGGCCTGCTTTGGAATTAACTGGCGGAGAGTCAGGGATTTGAACCCTGGAGACGCTTTTGACGCCTACACGATTTCCAATCGTGCTCCTTCGGCCACTCGGACAACTCTCCGTTAAATGCGAAAGTCAGTATACACGAGGAATCGCAAAGTGCAAACAGAAAAGTTGGCATTTTTTAAAACGCGTGGGCGCTATTTGGTTCCGATCGTCGAGCCCTGGGCTTCAAAATGGCCCTTGACCAGCCGGATCGCGTCCGGCGAAATGTTCAAAAGAGGTAGTTATAAACGCCGCGGCAACGAATTTGAAAATATCTAGCCAGCCGGGTGAACCACTGGTATGCATTTCGCGACCACAACCATGCGCCCGCTGGCCTGCGATTTATCTCGACATGTCCGCCCGGCATCGTATCTTGTCCACAAATCCGTCAAGCTCTTGGTCGGCATTTGGTTAGAACACGCATGAGGTGCCGTGTAAGTATGGACATATGTGGAGGTCATGAGGTTGTAGCTGCATATTCTTGCGGCTCGGGAGGTTGAAAGATATTATTACCAAGTCTTTTCCTGCTTCAGGCGCACCTTCACGACCTGAAGCCACATTTGCCCAGAGGAGGTGACAATATGAAGGCTTATGAACTGCTGTTCTTTGTTGACCCGTCGCTCGACCCCGAGACTCGTCTCGCTGTTATGAAGCGTATCGATACCACGATCGCTGAGGGCGCTGGCAAGGTCGACTCCGTTGACGAGTGGGGCAAGCGCAAGCTCGCCTACGAGATCAACGACCTCACCGATGGTGACTACACCCTCATCAACTTCCACGCAGATCCTACCCAGATCGCCGAGCTTGATCGCGTCCTGCGCATCACCGACGCTGTGGTCCGCCACATGATCGTCCGTCGCGACGACCAGGAGTAAGACTGTCGTTTTGGACTGGGCTTGTGCCCCAAGAGGAAGTAGTGAGTTATGAGCATCAATCGAGTGAACATCACCGGTAACCTCACGCGTGATCCCGAGCTGCGCGCCACCGCCGGCGGAACCCAGGTTCTGTCCTTTGGCGTCGCCGTGAACGATCGTCGCCGCAACCCGCAGACCGGCGAGTGGGAGGACTATCCCAACTTTGTCGACTGCACCATGTTCGGCACCCGCGCCGAGGCCGTGAGCCGTTTCCTGGCAAAGGGAAACAAGGTCGCGATCGAGGGCAAGCTGCGCTACAGCTCTTGGGAGCGCGACGGCCAGCGCCGGAGCAAGCTTGAGGTCATCGTTGATGAGATCGAGTTTATGAGCTCCCGTGGTGGCCAGGGTGGCTACGATCAGGGCGGTTACGCCCCCGCAGCCCCTGCAGCGCCCGCACCGCGTCCTGCCGCACCGGTGGCTACGCCGCCCGCGGTCGACGTCTACGATGAGGACATCCCGTTTTAAGGGTTGTTCACCTATTTTTGAGTGAGAGGCGGCTTCGGTTCGCCGAAGTTGCCAAATGAAAGGTATTTTGACATGGCTAATGATTATTCTGCACGTCAGCCGCGTCGTAAGTACTGCCAGTTCTGCAAGGAGAACACTGAGTTCATCGACTATAAGGACACTCAGCTTCTCCGTAAGTACATGACCGACCGTGGCAAGATCAAGCCCCGTCGCGTCACTGGCGCTTGCACGCAGCATCAGCATGACATCGCCAACGCCATCAAGCGCGCCCGCGAGATGGCTCTCCTGCCGTACACCGTCCCCGTGGTTTCCTCTCGTGGCAACCGCGACCGCGGCTAAGAAGGGAGACGCATCATGAAGGTTATTCTTCTCGATGAGATCAAGGGCAAGGGCGGCGAGGGTGACGTCGTAGAGGTCACTCAGGGTTACGCTGAGAACTTCCTGTTCCCCAAGAAGCTCGCTGTTGCCGCCACCAAGGGCAACCTCAAGCAGCTTGACGAGCGTCGCAACAACATCGCCAAGCGCGAGGCCGTCCGTCTGGCTACCGCCAACGAGACCAAGGCTGCCTTCGAGGGCAAGACGGTCACCGTTGACGTCAAGGTCGGCGACGAGGGCATCCTGTTTGGCTCCGTTACCGCCGCTATGATCGCTGACGCCATCAAGGCTCAGCTCGGTATGGACATCGACCGCAAGCGCGTCGAGCTCGGTAAGCCCATCAAGGTTGCCGGTGCCCACACCGTTGCCATCTCGCTGTACCGCGAGATCAAGGCCGAGGTTGTCGTTCTCGTCGGCGTTACCGCCGAGGAGCTCGCTGCCGAGGCTGAGGTCGAGGAGGCCGCTGAGGTCGCCGAGGCCGAGACCGCCGAGGTCGAGACTGAGGCTGCTGCCGAGTAGCATTTGCTGCAACGCAACAATCTTGTTCTAAGAAGGGCGCTCTGGGAGACCAGGGCGCCCTTTTGCTTTTTAGCGCTCTGCAAGTGCCATAGAAGACGATGCGGTGAGGTCTATTTGTGGGACCGTTCATCCGTTTCGTTCGGTGATGATTGCCGGGGCGCGGTCCGTTTTCGGACTGTGGCTGATACTATGGATGCTCGCAAGCGATATGAATGAGGATGCTCATGGCATATGACGATAGGGAGACCGGGCTGACGGTTGAGGACCGCGGCTCCAAGTTGGGTCTTCCCCAAAACCAAGATGCAGAGGCCAACGTACTGGCCGCTATGCTGCTATCGCCCGAGGTGGTCGAGGAGGCCCAGGTCGAGCTGCAGCCCGATGACTTCTACCGGCCCATTCATAAGACCATCTATACCGCGATGGTCGATATGTACAACAGCCGCATTCCCATCGACTCCATCTCGCTGATCGATTACCTGCGCAGCATCAACAAGCTCGATGCCGTGGGCGGCGAGGCGTACATTTTGGAGCTGATGGGCCAGACCCTGTCGCTCGTGAACTGGCAACACCACGCCGCCATCGTTCGCCGCGACTCGATGCTGCGCGAGCTGATCGGCGCCACCAACGAAATCAACGCGCTGGCCTATAACGCCCCCACCGACACCAAGGAAGTCGTGGAGCTGGCCGAGAGCAAGCTGCTCAAGGTCACGGCGCGCGAGGTCAAGTCGAGCTATAAGACGCTGACCGAGTTTATGGTCGAGGCGTATAACGAGGCCGAGGAAGTGTGCCAGGCGGGCGGCCAGGCCGCGGGCGTGCCCACGGGCTTCCCGTCGCTCGACCGCATGCTCATGGGTTTCCGCGAGGGCCAGCTCATCATCATCGGCGCCCGCCCTGCCGTGGGTAAGACCTCGTTCGCTCTCAACTTGGCGCTCAACGCCGCCGCTGCGGGCTATACCGTCGGCTTCTTCTCGCTGGAGATGTCGGGCAAAGAAATTGCCCAGCGCCTGATTTGCGCCTATGCCATGATCTCGATCAGTGACTTCCGCATGGGTCGCATTAGTCCCGAGCAGTGGGCCAACATCAACGAGGCCACGCAGACCTTGTCCAAGCTCGATATTCTGATCGACGACACGCCCGGCACCACGGTGACCGAGATCCGCGCCAAGAGCCGCCGCATGCTCCATAACAAGGAGAAAGCCATCATCATTCTTGACTACCTGCAGCTGGTGAGTCCGCCGCCAGGACGCCGTTCCGAGAGCCGTACCGTCGAGGTTTCGGAGATGTCGCGTGGACTGAAGATCATGGCCAAGGAGCTCAAGATCCCGCTCATAGCGCTGTCGCAGCTGTCGCGTCAGGTCGAATCCCGTACCGGCAAGCGCCCGCAGCTGTCCGACCTGCGTGAATCGGGCTCCATCGAGCAGGACGCCGATATCGTTATGTTCCTGGACCGCTCCGCCGATGAGGCCGAGGCCTCGCGCGACGATCGACCCGACGAGGGCGTCACACGTATCGTCGTGGCCAAGAACCGTTCGGGCCCGATCGGTGACGTCGACCTGATGTTCCTGCCGGCATCCACCAAGTTCTATGAGCTTGATGGGGCGCATACCGAGGAGTAGGACAGGCGCCCGTTGCACGGGTATACTGGGAATGTTTTGTGCTTCTGCGCGCTTGTGACGCGTAGACAGTCCATGAATGTAAGGAGTAAACATGCCGTCAACCGTTTTGGTCGGTGCCCAGTGGGGCGATGAGGGCAAGGGTAAGATTTGCGACCTGGTCGCCGGCGACTTCGATGCCGTCGTGCGCTATTCGGGCGGCAACAACGCCGGCCACACCATCGTCGTCAACGGCAAGAAGTACGGCCTGCACCAGGTGCCCTCCGGCATCATGTATTCCGACCACGTGTCGGTGATCGGTAACGGCTGCGTCGTCAATCCCAAGGTTGTCCTTGAGGAAATCGACATGTTCGAGGCCGACGGCATTACCACCAAGAACCTCAAGATCAGTGGCAACGCGCACGTCATCATGCCGTATCACATCGATCTGGATGGCGCTTTTGAGCAGAAGCTCGGCAAGAAGAGCATCGGCACCACCAAGCGTGGCATCGGCCCGTGCTATCAGGACAAGATGGCCCGTATTGGCCTGCGCATGCAGGACATGCTGGACGAGGAGCTGTTCCGCGACAAGCTGGAGACCGCCCTTGCCCGCGTGAACCCCGAGCTCGAGCTGCTCTACGGCCTGCCCACCTACACTGTGGACCAGATTTGCGACGAGTACCTGCCCATGGCCGAGCGTCTGCGCCCCTACATCACCGAGACGAGCCTTCTGCTCAACAACATGATCGACGAGGGCAAGACCCTGCTCTTTGAGGGTGCTCAGGCAACGCTGCTCGATATCGACCACGGCACCTATCCGTTCGTGACGTCTTCCAACTGCACCGCCGGCGGCGCCATCACCGGCTCCGGCGTCGGTATGAAGAACGTCGACCGCGTGCTGGGCGTCATGAAGGCCTATATCACCCGTGTTGGCGCGGGCCCCATGCCCACCGAGCTCTCCTACGAGTCCGAGGCCGGCCACACGCTGACCGAGGAGGGCTATGAGTACGGCGTGACCACCGGTCGCCGTCGTCGCTGCGGTTGGTTCGATGGCCCCATCGCCAACTACGCCTCGCGCGTCAACGGCCTGACCGACATTGCCCTGACCAAGCTCGACGTGCTTTCGGCTTTCGACACCATCAAGGTGTGCGTGGCCTATGACGTCGACGGCGAGCGCTACACCAGCGTGCCCGAGCATCAGGTGCGCTTTGAGCACGCCAAGCCCATCTACGAGGAGCTCCCTGGCTGGAAGTGCGACATCACCGGTTGCCGCAGTTTTGACGAGCTGCCGCAGGAGGCTCAGGACTACGTGGCGTTTGTCGAGGATCTGGCACACACCCGCGTGACGTTTGTCGGCGTCGGCGCTGGCCGCGAGCAGATCATCAACCGATTCTGGAAGTAATCGGCACTATTCGGTTATTGCGATATACCCCTTCGCAGCCCAAGAGGGCGGCCGAGGGGTATATTTGCTTGTAATGGGCCCGTATGGTTGGCGGGCCGTTCATCCATAGAGGAGGCACCCTTGAAGGCGGACACTCAAACCATCGACATCCTGTTGTTGGGCAGCGGCGGCCGCGAGCACGCTTTGGCAGCAAAGCTCGCAGCATCACCGCGCGCCGGCAAGCTCTACATCGCGCCGGGTAACGGCGGTACCGCGAGCTGTGGCGAGAACGTTGTTCTCGACGATTGCGATCCTGCAGCCGTGGCGGCATTTGCGCAGAGCCACGGATGCGGACTCGTGGTGATTGGCCCCGAGGCCCCGCTCGTGGCGGGCGTAGCCGATGCCGTGCGCGCGGCAGGCATCCCGTGCTTTGGCCCGGGCGCCGAGGGCGCCCAGATGGAGGGCTCCAAGCTGTTCTCCAAGCAGCTCATGGAGCGCGCCGGTATCCCGACGGCCGCCTATGGCTCGTTTACCGATGAGGCCTCGGCTCTTGCCTATGTGCGCGAGCAGGGCGCACCGCTGGTCGTGAAGGCCGACGGTCTTGCTGCAGGCAAGGGCGTTATCGTGGCAACCGAGCTCTCGCAGGCCGAGGAGGCCGTGCGCGAGTGCTTTGGCGGCACTTTCGGTGACGCCGGCAACACCGTGGTCATTGAGGAGATGCTGGTTGGCCCCGAGTGTTCGCTGCTGGCCTTTACCGACGGCAAGACCGTGCGCCCCATGGCTACCTCGCAGGACCACAAGCGTGCGCTTGAGGGCGACAAGGGCCCCAACACCGGCGGCATGGGCGTCTACAGCCCGGTGCCCATCGTGACCGACGAGGAGCACGCCACCATGGTGGCGGTCATGGAGCAGACTGTGGCCGAGCTCGCCGCCGAGGGTATCGACTACCGCGGCTGCCTGTATGGCGGCTTTATGCTCACGCCTGCCGGCCCCAAGGTGCTGGAGTTCAATGCTCGCTTTGGCGACCCCGAGACGCAGGTCGTGCTGCCGCGCCTTAAGAACGACTTGGTCGAGGTCATGCTGGCCTGCGCTAACTGCGAACTCGATCAGATTGAGCTCGACTGGCGCGACGAGTGGGCCGTGGCTGTCGTCCTGACGAGCGCTGGTTACCCCGGCAGCTACGAGAAGGGCAAGGTCATCACCGGTATCGCCGACGCCGAGGCTATGGAGAACGTAACCGTGTATCACGCCGGCACTGCTGTGGTGGATGGCCAGCTCGTGACCAACGGCGGCCGCGTACTTGCCGTGACCGCGCTGGGCGACACGTTCGAGAACGCCCGCAACCTTGCCTACGAGGCCTGCGAGAAGATTGATTTTGAGGGCAAGACCCTGCGCCACGACATCGGCCTGCGCGCACTGCGTGGCCGCGACGCTTGGGATGCCTAAAGTCCGAGAGGGATGAGACGGATGGACGAGAAGAACGAAGAGCTCGTGGACGCGCAGATCGTCGAGCAGGACGGCCGCACGTATGGGCACGCCGAGGGCGAGCCCGGTGGCGAGGTCGTCGATGAGCCGGTACTGGTGCTGGGTGACGATGACCCGCACGATGCCGAGCTGCACGAGAAGATTCTTTCGGAGGAGTGCGCCTGGAAAGGCAAGATCCTCGACGTCCACCGTCTTGAGGTTGAGCTGCCCAACGGTCACCGTAGCGCCCGCGACATCATTCGCCATCCGGGCGCGGCGGCCGTCGTGGCGCTGACCGAGAGCGGCAAGATCGTGCTGGTGCGTCAGTACCGCACCGCCATTGACCGCGTGACGGTCGAGATTCCCGCCGGCAAGCTCGATCCGGGTGAGGATCCGCTCGATTGCGCCAAGCGTGAGCTGCACGAGGAGACGGGCTTTAGGGCCGGCCGCATTCGCTTTTTGACGTCGATTGTCACGACCTGCGGCTTCTGCGACGAGATCATTCACATCTACTTGGCTACGATGCTCGAGTTCGACGCGCCCAACCCCGACGACGATGAGTTCGTCAACGTTGACCTGGTGCCGCTGCACGAGCTGATCGACGCCGTGCTCGACGGCAAGATCGAGGATGCCAAGACCGTCGTGGGCGCCTTGGCCTGCGACAGCATCGCGCACAGGCTAGGCGGGGCTGAGCTTTAGCAAGCGGGGGCGACCTCGCAGGTTTGTATAAGTCAGCGAAAGTGCTCCATTTGAGGCAAGGTGGCCTGAAAGAGGAGGGAAGCGTATGGATATACGCGACCGACGATTGAAGGCCAGATTGTCCAAATGGAGCACTTGCAGCGTCGAGATGAAACGCGGTTTGGTAAAGCCGCGTAAGGTGATTATGCTGAAGAGGTTTTTGTCTTACTACAAGCCCCAGATGGGGCTTTTTGTTGCCGATACTGTTTGCGCTCTGGTGCTTGCTGCCATTGACCTGGCGTTCCCTATCATTCTGCGCAATCTGACCGGCGGGCTCTTCACCCAAGGCCAGGCTGCCATTATGCAGGCGCTCGGCATGATTGCGGTGGGCCTGGCACTGATGTATGCCATCCGTTGCGCCTGTCGCTACTTTGTAAGCTATTGGGGTCATGTGATGGGCGCGCGCATGGAGTCCAAGATGCGCGAGGACCTGTTCGATCAGTATGAGCGCTTTAGCTTTGCGTATTTCGATCGCAACAGCTCGGGCGACATGATGAGCCGCGTGGTCAACGACCTGTTCGATATCTGCGAGGCGGCGCATCACGTGCCCGAGTGGATCATCATCTGCGGCATCGAGATTGTCGGCTCGTTCGTGATTCTCTTTACCATCGCGCCGATACTGGCGCTTGCCATGGCCGTGGTGACGGCGGCATTTGCGGTCATCATGTTTTGGCAGAACATGCGCATGCGCGAGGTTTTTAGCGACAACCGCAAAAAGATCAGCGGCATCAATGCGCAGCTGCAGGACTCGCTGGCGGGCATGCGCGTGGTCAAGAGCTTCGCGAATGAGGAGACCGAGCGCTCCAAGTTCCGCGCCTCCAACAATCGCTACCTTTCCTCCAAAGAGAACATGTACCACGCCATGGGCGTCTATACCGCGACGTATGGCCTGCTCTCGGGCGTGCTCTACGTGATCGTGGTACTGCTCGGCGGTTGGTTGGTCGCCCAGGGCCAGCTGCAGGCGGTCGATATGGCGACCTTCGCACTTTACATTTCGCTGTTCTGCACCCCGCTCGAGACGCTTGTGAACTCGGCCGAGATGTATCAGAAGGCCATCGCCGGCTTTAAACGCATGGACGAGGTGCTCTCGACTGCCCCGGATATCCAGGACAAGCCGGGCGCTACGGACCTGCAGGTGACCGCCGGCGCGGTGGAGTATCGCGACGTGTGCTTTAGCTACGAGGATGTTGAGCTGGGCGGCGGCGATGAGGCTCGTCCCGTGATCGACCACATGGATCTGTCCATCAAGCCCGGGCAGACCATTGCGCTGGTTGGCCCCTCGGGCGGCGGCAAGTCCACGACGTGCTCGCTGCTGCCGCGCTTTTATGACGTTGCTGCCGGATCCATCAGCATCGACGGCCAGGACGTGCGTGACGTGACACAGCAGAGCCTGCGCCGCGCCATCGGTCTGGTGCAGCAGGATGTCTACCTGTTCGACGGCACGATTGGCGAAAACATCGCCTATGGCAAGCCGGGTGCCACGGCAGAAGAGATCGCCGAGGCCGCCCGCCGCGCCAACATCGACGCCTTTATCGAGTCGCTGCCGCAGGGTTACGACACCGTGGTGGGCGAGCGCGGCAGCCGCCTTTCGGGCGGGCAGAAGCAGCGTGTCGCCATCGCGCGCGTGTTCCTTAAGAATCCCAAGATCCTTATCTTGGATGAGGCGACGAGTGCTTTGGATAACGAGAGCGAGGAGGCGGTGCAGGAGTCGCTTGAGCGCCTGGCGCGCGGCCGCACCACGATTATCATCGCCCATCGCCTCTCGACCATTAAACATGCCGACGAGATTGCGACCGTCGAGCATGGTCGCGTTGTGGAACGTGGCACGCACGAGCAGCTTCTCGCCCGCGGCGGCACCTATGCCCGTTACTATCGAATGCAGTTCGAAGGTGCGCGTGCGCATGAGCTCGATTAATTGATATGACAGGAAGTTTATGGCTGACAAGAACCCTTTGACTCCGGAAGAAGTGACGGAGTTATTCTCCGAAATCGACGCATCCGGCGTTTTGGATCCTACGCTCGCCAAAAAGCGTACCGAGCGCATGCGCGAGAAGGAAGCCGCGGTCAAGCGCGGTGACAAGGCGGCGCTGGCACAGCTGCGCAGCGAGGACCGCGCGAGTCAGGCCAAGCATATCGACCCGTTGTCCGAGGATGACCCTTCGGGTTCGCAGGTGAGCCATACCATTACGAAGACCGCCATGGCTGTGGTCATTACCATCCTGGTGCTGATTGTTGGCATGCAGATTGGCTACGGCGTGATGCGCCGTTTGAACACCGCAAACCTGTCCGAGAGCGTTTCGGTGGATACCGTTTCCACGGCGCTGAAGGGCGGCCTTGAGTGGGGCAACGGCTTTACGCAGTTCCCGCTTGACTTTACCGTGGACGAGGCGGACGAGCGAACGGGCACGGTTGAGGTGACGGTGCTGGATACGTCGTCTGCCAACGAGCTCGAGCTGTTGTCCAACGGGCAGATCCAGGCGGCAGCGCTTGCGACCAACGCGCTGCTCAACGATAAAATCGATCGCGTGGTGTACAACGTGCACGCTTATATCGATGAGGACAGCAACATTCAGCACGATTCCTTCTTCGGCATGTTTCCCGCGCAGGGTCACCAGAGCGCCATTCTGACGTTTGTGTGGACCAAGAGCTCGTCGAACGCCACGAGCATCGACTGGAAGATGCGTATCGTGAGCATGGACGATACGATTGCCGAGCGCATTCAAAAACAGGTGAACTCGGTGTCGTCGCTGATCGAGGACCCGGCGGTGAGCCAGACCAAGATCACGGAAGAGAAGGCCGAGCGCGATCTGGAGCATCGCCTGCACGGCCGCGAGATCTTCCGCGGCGGCAAGCCCGACCGCACGCCGTCCGATTTGCTGGAGCAGGATAAATAAGAAGCCATCATCCCGCGTGAGCTGAGTGCCCACGCGGGATGATTTTTCTGGATAGAGGGTAGCTAATTTGGGACGGGGCTCTATTAGCTGCCCGGCCGTCAATCGACCAAGCCATTTGCGTTATCTGCCGGGGTAGCTAAAAGAGCCCCGTCCCAAATTAGCTACCCTAAAAACCAATATGCATAGAAAGTCATAATTATCATTTCGTAAACATTTCGATGAAATTAACGCCATGGCACATACTTGCGGTTACAATACCGCGAGGCCTAACTACCAACCTTTAAGCCGGTCCAGAGAGACCGGGAAGGAGAATTATGGCGAACAACCATACTGCGGGCACTGCTGCCCGCACCTTCGCGCCCAGCGAGCTTTGCCAGCGTATGCTGGCCAAAACCAGCAAGGGCACTTGCGGTCCCTGCATCCTGTACCTTGAGGATGGGACCATTTTTTATGGACGTGCATGCGGCGCCGAGGGCACCGCGACCGGCGAAGTCTGCTTCAACACCTCGCTCGAGGGCTACTTTGAAGTCATGACTGACCCGAGCTATGCCGGCCAAATCGTAACCATGACCTATCCGCAGATCGGTAACTACGGAATCGACGAGACCGACGTCCAATCGGCTTTCCCTGGTGACGCTGCTCGTCCCGCGAGCGCTCCTGCCATGCGCGGCATGATCGTTCGCGACATGTGTGCCACGCCTTCTAACTGGCGCTCGGCTGTCAGCGTGCCGGAGTATCTGCGTGCTCACGGCATCGTCGCCATCGAGGGCGTCGATGCCCGCGCCCTGGTGCGCCACCTGCGCGACAACGGTTCCAAGATGGGTATTATCTCGACCGAGATCTTCGATGTCGACGAGCTTGCTGAGCGTCTGGCGGCAGCGCCCACGCTGGTGGGCGAGAACCTGGTCAAGACCGTGAGCTGCCCCGAGCCTCACGAGTTCGCAGCCGCCGACCTGCCCGCCACGCATGACTTTGCGCTCGCGGAAGCCGCTCCTGCCCGCCACAAGGTGGTTGCCTACGACTGCGGCGTGAAGCGCGGCATTCTGGAGGGCCTCGTCCGCGCCGGCTGCGACCTTACCGTCGTGCCGTGGGACACGCCTGCGAGTGAGGTTCTCGACATGAACCCCGACGGCGTCTTTTTGTCCAACGGCCCCGGCGACCCGGATGCCGTGGTGGAGACCTACGAGCAGGTGCAGCAGCTGATCGGCAAGGTGCCGGTCTTTGGCATTTGCCTGGGTCACCAGATGATCAGCCTGGCCTGCGGCGCTCAGATGGAAAAGCTTAAGTTCGGCCACCGCGGTGGCAACCAGCCGGTTATGAACCTGGTGAGCCGTCGCGTGGAGATCACCGCGCAAAACCACGGCTTTGGCCTGCTGTTCCCCAGCTTGGGCAAGCTAATCCCCGAACTCTCCGGCGGCGAGACCGAGCATGCGGCCGATGGCGACCTGCGCGCCTGGGTGCGCCGCGGCATCGCGCCGGTCGTGATGAACGAGCGCTTCGGCCGCATTCGCCTGACGCACGTGAACCTCAACGACGGCACCGCCGAGGGCATCCAGCTGCTCGACGCACCGTGCTTCTCGGTCCAGTACCACCCTGAGGCCTCGCCCGGCCCCACCGATGCCCACTATCTCTTTACCGCCTTTACGCGACTCATGGACGGCGAGGAGAACTACCTGGACATCGACACCGCGAAGGACCGCCTGCAGGGCTGGAATTTCGCCGAGACTGAGACCGAGGAGAACTAACATGCCTAAACGTACCGACATCAAGCGTATCCTCGTTATTGGTTCGGGTCCCATCGTCATTGGTCAGGCCTGCGAGTTCGACTACTCCGGTGCCCAGGCCTGCAAGGTGCTCAAGGAGGATGGCTTTGAGGTCATCCTGGTCAACTCCAACCCGGCGACCATCATGACCGACCCGGGTCTTGCCGACCGTACCTATGTCGAGCCCATCACCGCCGAGTTTATCGAGCGCGTGATCAAGAAAGAGCATCCGGACGCGCTGCTGCCCACGCTGGGCGGCCAGACCGGCCTCAACGCCGCTGTTGAGCTGGCAAAGGACGGCACGCTGGACAAGTACGGCGTCGAGATGATCGGCTGCGACCTTGCCGCTATCGAGCGTGGCGAGGACCGCAAGCTCTTTAACGAAGCCATGGCCGAGATTGGCCTGGAGGTCGCGCGCTCGGGCTATGCCTACAGCGTGGAAGATGCCGAGGCCATCGCCGAGCGCGTGGGCTACCCCTGCGTGCTGCGCCCGAGCTTTACCCTCGGCGGCGCCGGCGGCGGCATCGCGCACACCCACGAGGAGCTCGTCTCCATCGTGAGCCAGGGCCTGGAACTTTCGCCTGCCCACGAGGTGCTGGTCGAGGAGTCCATCGAGGGCTGGAAAGAGTACGAGATGGAGGTCATGCGCGACCACGCTGGCAACGGCATCATCGTGTGCTCCATCGAGAACCTCGACCCCATGGGCGTGCACACCGGCGACTCCATCACCGTGGCGCCGGCGCAGACGCTCTCCGACCTTGAGTATCAGCGCATGCGTGTGGCTTCGCTCGCCATTCTGGAGAAGATCGGCGTCGAGACCGGCGGCTCCAACGTGCAGTTTGCCGTGAACCCCAACACCGGTCGCCTGATCGTCATCGAGATGAACCCGCGCGTGAGCCGTTCGTCCGCGCTTGCCTCCAAGGCCACGGGTTTTCCCATCGCCAAGGCCGCCGCGCGCCTGGCCGTGGGCTACACGCTCGACGAGATCGTCAACGACATCACCAAGGCCACGCCCGCCTGCTTTGAGCCCACGATCGACTACTGCGTCGTCAAGGTGCCGCGCTTTGCCTTCGAGAAGTTTAAGGGCACCGATCCCACGCTTACCACGCGCATGAAGGCCGTGGGCGAGATCATGGCGATCGGTCGCACCTTTGAGGAAGCCTTCGGCAAGGCCATGCGCTCGCTGGAGGATGGCCACCAGGGCATTTGCGCCGGTGGCAAGGAGGGTGCCGACAAGCTGAGCGACGACGAGCTCGCTCAGGCCGTGGCTACCCCGACCGAGCACCGCATCTTCTTTGTGGTCGAGGCTCTGCGCCGCGGCTGGGATGTCGCGCGCATCCACGCCATCTGCGGTATCGACCCGTGGTACCTCAACCGTATCAACGACATGGTGCAGGTCCAGGAGAGCATTCGCGGCCTGCGCGTGGAGGATATCGACGCCGACGCGATGCGCCTGCTCAAGCAGTACGGCACGAGCGACGCCGAGATTGCCGCGCTGACCGGCTCTGACGAGCGCTTTGTGCGTGCCTACCGCAAGGGTCTGGGCGTGGTTCCCAGCATGAAGACGGTCGACACCTGCGCCGCCGAGTTCTCGAGCGCCACGGAGTACCACTACAAGACCTACGAGAACATCTACCGCACGAGCCCGGATGCCAAGAAGTGCGTGGCCCCCGACGAGACCACGCCGGCGGACAAGCCCAAGGCCATGATCCTGGGCGCCGGCCCCAACCGCATTGGCCAGGGTATCGAGTTCGACTACTGCTGCGTGCATGCGAGCTACGCGCTGGCCGCCCGCGGCTTTGAGACCATCATGGTCAACTGCAACCCCGAGACCGTCTCGACCGACTACGACACCTCCGACCGCCTGTACTTTGAGCCGCTCACCTACGAGGACGTCATGGATGTCATCGATGTCGAGCGCCCCGACGGCGTCGTGGTGACGCTCGGCGGCCAGACCCCGCTTAAGCTGGCGCGTATGCTCGAGGAGAGTGGCGTGAACATTATGGGCACCAAGCCCGATGCCATCGACTTTGCCGAGGACCGCGAGCGTTTTGCCGCCCTGCTCGACAAACTGGGCATCATGTACCCGCCGGCGGGTCAGGCGACCTCGTTTGAGGAGGCCGAAGCCGTCGCCGCGCACATCGGCTACCCGCTGCTGGTGCGTCCGAGCTACGTGCTGGGCGGTCGCGGCATGATGATCGCCTACGATGCCGAGCATCTGCGCGATTACATGGCCGAGGCTGCACGCATCAGCCCTGACTATCCGGTGTATCTGGACCGCTTCCTGGAGGGCGCGATCGAGTCCGATGTCGACGCCCTGTGCGACGGCGAAGAGGTCTATATCGGCGGCATTCTGGAGCATATCGAGGAGGCCGGCATCCACTCCGGCGACTCTGCGACCTGCATCCCGCCGTTCAGCTTTAGCGAGAGCCTGCAGGCAAAGCTTCGCGAGACCACGCGCCGCATCGCGATGGCGCTGGGTGTCCGTGGTCTGGTTAACGTGCAGTACGCCATTAAGGGCGAGACCGTCTACGTGATCGAGGCCAACCCGCGTGCCAGCCGTACCGTGCCGTTTATCTCCAAGGCCACCGGCGTGCCGCTGGCCAAGTGCGCGGCGCGCATCATGGCCGGTGACTCCATCGCAAGCTTGGGCCTGCCGAGCGACGAGCGCCAGCTCGATTGGTTCTGCATGAAGGAAGCCGTTATGCCCTGGGGCCGTTTCCCGGGCGCCGACGTTATCCTGGGGCCCGAGATGAAGTCGACGGGCGAGGTCATGGGTATCGCCAAGAGCTATCCCGAGGCATACGCCAAGACGCAGCTGGCGATCGATTACAAGCTGCCCGATCCCAGCAGCGGCAAGGTGTTCATCAGCGTGTGCGACCGCGACAAGCGCCACATCCTTTCGGTCGCGCGTATCCTGCGCTACCTGGGCTTTGACATCTGCTCCACCGAGGGCACGGCGCGCGTGCTGCGTGGCGGCAACGTGACCTGTGAGGTCGTGGAGAAGATCAGCGGTCCGCACGACGGCGAGCGTCCCAACATCGGCGACCTGATCGCCGACGGCAAGATCGCGGTGATCGTCAACACGCCGTACGGCCCGGGCTCGCGCGGCGACGGCTACCTGCTGCGTACCGAGGCCGTGCGCCGCGGCGTTACCTGCGTGACCGCGATGTCCGCGGCCAACACGTATGTGAGTGCCATCGAGGCCGTGCGCGAGGACCAGCAGGGCCACGGCAGTGCCAACGACATGGGCATGGACGTCATCGCCCTGCAGGACCTGCCGCAGTACACGGTGTAAGACTCATCCCGTCGCCCGGGGCGGGATCGGACGCTTTCTCTCGGAAACTGGGCTTCGCGAAGTTTTCCGAGAGAAAGGTCCGCCTCCCGCCCCGGCCTGCGGTGACTTGGTCGCACCGTGTGCTGCCGAAGGGGCTTTGCGCGATGACTTGGGCTGAAGAATATGGTGCGCGCGGGCTCTGTCGTTCATTCGAACGACAGAGCCCGCGTTTTGGATGGGGTCTCCTGGCGAATCTTCATTCGCCAGGAGACCTTTTGCCAGGGCCGAGACATGTCCTTGGACAGTTAGTTCAAATACGTATTTTTCAGGGGCCCTGCGGAGGCCGTTTTGAGCTCAATTGAACAGTTTTCGGTGGCCTAAGCCGATAAAGACGCTTGGACAAGGGATAGAAAAGCCCATTCTTGGCTCCAAGACGGCTTCGAATCGTTGTCTACGCATCTAAAAGTGCGGCCAAAAATATACGAATCTGAACTAACTGTCCACAACCCTCCGCCAGCCTCTCATCCCAAACCAAATCAGCCAACGTACGTCATGGCAATCCCCGGTAGGTCCCCGGGTGCCCCGCGGCGCGCCGGGTTTATTATCTGAGCGACTTTGCGAAGCAAGGGGAGCGAAGATAAAAACCCGGCGCGCCGCGGGCACCCGGGGACCGCAGGGACGGGAGCAGCTATACTACTCTCAGTAGTTAAGGGTCGCGGATTCGCTGCGTCACCGCTCTCAACAGGAGGTCTTTGTTTATGGCAGATCAGAAGCCGGTTGTCGGGATCATCATGGGCTCCAAGTCCGATCTGGGCGTTATGGAAGGTTGCACCGCCGAGCTCGAGGCGCTGGGTGTGCCCTATGAGCTCGTGATCGCGAGCGCTCACCGTACGCCGGCGAAGGTCCACGAGTGGGCCTCGACTGCTGCCGACCGCGGCATCAAGGTGATCATTGCCGCCGCTGGCAAGGCTGCTCACCTTGGCGGTGTCGTGGCTGCGTTTACCCCGTTGCCGGTTATCGGCGTGCCCATGAAGACGAGTGACCTGGGCGGTATGGATTCGCTGCTGTCGATGGTGCAGATGCCCTCCGGCGTGCCCGTTGCCTGCGTCGCCATTAACGGTGCCAAGAATGCCGCTATCTACGCCACGCAGATTCTGGGCGCCTGCGACCCCGAGTATCGCAAGGTTATCGAGAAGATGAAGCAGGAGATGGCTGACGCCTAGGCGCCCTGCCGTCCCATTTGCAGCATAAGGAGAGCCATGTCCGACTATCAGGGAAAACGTTTTTCGGCTTCTCAGATTCCCGATCCATCCAAGTCGGGAGTCGGCCATGCGCCGCAGCAGGGCCGGACATCCTCTCCTCAGCAGCCACGTGCGCCGCGCCCCGTGACGCCGGCAAAGCATTGCCGCCAGGATACGCCGGCTGCGTATCGACCCTCGTCATACAGCACGGCCAAGAAACCGCCCCGCTCTTCGTCGCACGCCGCGCCATCGAGCCATGTCGAGCCGCCGCGCAAGAAGCGCCGCTCCGTCATCCCCATCCTGCTCATCATCATCGGCATCGGCCTGATCGTTGCCGCCGCCGCCATCTTTATCAATGCGCAGATTGGTTACAAGCAGGCAAGCGAGTCGTATCAAAAGATCGAAAAGCAATATGTGAGCGACAAGGACGCCAGCGGTGTGCCAATCATCGACTTCAACGCGCTTGCTCAGACAAATCCCGAGGTTGTGGGCTGGATTTACGCGCCCGGAACCAATATCAACTATCCCGTGGTGCAGACTAACAACAACTCCAAGTACCTCAACACGCTGTTTGACGGTACGGCCAATGCGTCGGGCGCCATCTTTTTGGATAGCGACGATACCGCACCGGGCATGGTGGACCAGCAAACCACGATTTACGGCCACCACATGAACGACGGTTCGATGTTCAACGTGATTTCGGATACGACCGATCAGGCGACGTTCGACAGCATGGAATACGTGTACTACATCACGCGCGACGCGACGTATAAGCTGCGCCCGCTGGCGACCAAGGTGGTCGAGGACACGTATGCCAAGGCGCGCACGCCCAATTTTGAGGGCGATGACGGGCTGAAGAATTACCTGTCCGAGATGCTCGAAGGTGCCTCTGCCGTGGCAAGCGACGCCACCGATCGTGCTGCTTCGGCAACCAAGGTCGTAACGCTCGTGACCTGCCGTTCGCTGTCGCTGAGCAACACGCGCGCCGTTATGGTGCTCACGCCGGTCGAAGAATAAATTATCTGGGACAGGAAGTGGAAAATCAGAGGGAGAAATAATGCTTGAGAGTGGCAAATCGATGCCTTCGGTCGATGTTTGGCTTCGTGAAGCCAAGGCTGATGCTTCGGCAGCTGGCTGCGGTATGTACCTGACGCATAACGGCGTGGTACGCTCGACGCCCAAGTCCGAGGTGCGCGGGGTTGAGACCGATGGCGTGGCGCCTGGACACAAGGTGGGCGGCATGGTGTTTGGCTACGACGCCGACAAGGTACAGGCCGCGATCAAGGCGACGCGTGCGATGCCGGGCATCGGCTACGTGCGCGTGTGGCTGGCGAGCGGCGAGCTTGCCGTGGGTGACGATATCATGCTCGTGCTCATTGGCGGGGACATTCGCCCGCACGTGGTCGACGCGCTGCAGGCGCTTGTCGGCACCATTAAAAATGAATGCGTGAGCGAGGTCGAGCGCGAGGCGTAAGGCTCGGTCCACCGCGCGCCCTCAATAGAGAACAAAAGCCCGCCGGCAGCTTCTGAACTGCCGGCGGGCTTCGTGTGCGTGGGTGGATGATTTGAGCCGGTATTGGGCGCTATACGCGGGTGGCGTCCTTGGGGCTCATGGTCATGCTCTGGAAGCGGTTCTCCATGTACTCGTTGTCGAAGTACTCGCCATAGAACTGCGCAACGGGGATATCCTGAACCGTACCGTTTACGCGCTGGTACCAGTAGTCGAGCGACTGCAGCGTCATAACGCCGTCGACCAGCATGATGACGGTAAAGATGACGGTGGCCGAGTAGCGACTCTTCCACGGGATCATGTTGATGAGCTTGAGCAGTCTCGGCAGCAGCAGCTTGATCCAGATAAGGCCGCCCAGGCCCCATAGACAGGCAAACTCCGTGCAGGTGCGTCCGCCCGTAAGGGCGACGAGCGGATCGGACATGCCGAACAGCGTGATGTGCGAATAGCTCCACGAAACCACACCAAACGAGGTCTGCATAAACCAGCCCACGAACACCTCGAAGCTGGCGCCAAGCAAGGCACTCACCAGGAAAATGATGACGGGGTTCTTTTTATAGAAGCGGTTGAGCACCATGGTCATGAGCACGGCGCCAAAGCCGTAGATGGGGCTGAAGGGGCCAAACAGCATACCGGCGCGATTCTGGTAGACACCCGGATCGTCGACTGTCATGTGCCAGATGTCCTCAAAGATAAGACCGAGAATGCAGCAGACGAAAAATACCCAGAACAGGTTGAAGTAGTTGAGCTTGATATAGCCCTCGCCGGTCTCGTCGCGGCCGAGCATGCCCGCCGCGGCGGCGTCGCGGTCGAGCATCTCCTGCAGGCGGCGCTGTAGTTCGCGCTCCTGACGCAGCGTGGGGTCGATGGTGGACGAAAGGGCGACGAGAATCACGAGCTGGATGGCGGGGCGCAGCAGGAAGAGGCCGATGCCCTGGAGCATCACGTCGACCAAAAGCTCGACGACGGTGAATGCAATAAGGATGTAGGACAGACGGGCGGCGTTGCGGCGCTGGTTTTTGATGAGGTCCAGGCCAAAGATAATCAGGATGACGGCACTTGCCGCAGAGAGCATGATGCCGGCGACGATGAGTCCGACCGCGACCAGCATATTGTCGCCGAGCTTTTCGGCGGCGTTGCCGTTGAGGAGCGCCGTGATGACCTGCCACATAAAGGCGCCGACCGACGGAAGTGTACTCACGCCGGACAGGATGCACAGGACAGCATATACCTTAATGATGAGGGGGATCTTCTTGACCTCTGTGGCGCTGGGGACGCTGGGGTCGAGTTCGTTTCGATCCATACATAACCTTTCTCGCTTTGTTGCAAGCTATAAGGATACGCTGCCGACCAGCCAAAAGACAGGACGAACGTCCCAATTGCAACAATGTAACCCCTAACGGTGGGCGAGAGTTTCCGTGGCGCGGAGTGGAGCGGAGTTACCGTCCGTATCGTGTAGCCAAATAAATGTTTGGGCACAAAACGGATTATTAGCTCGGTGGGCTTTTAAAAAGCGCTGCTCATGCACATGGGAGCGCGTCGCACCGTGCGTATAATAAGGCGGGTAACGCCAAAATACGAGGCTCTGAGGGGATGCCATGTCTCAAGAAACCATCCGCGCGGCCGAGCGTGCCGCGGGACAGGTGAACACCATGTCGACGTATGATCCGGACTCCGACCAGCTGCATGAGGAATGCGGCATTTTTGGTGTCTGGGCGCCCGATCGCGACGTGGCTCGACTGACGTACTTTGGCCTGCGTGCGCTGCAGCACCGCGGCCAGGAATCGGCGGGAATCGCCGTGGGTGACGGCGGCACGGTTATGGTCCGTAAAGATCTGGGCCTGCTCGACCGCGTGTTCTCAAACGCCGACCTGTCGACGCTCTCCGGCCAGCTGGCCGTGGGCCATGTGCGTTACGGCACCGCCGGCGCCAAGAGCTGGGAAGCCTCTCAGCCGCACCTCTCGACCATCAATAGCGTGATCATCGCGCTCGCGCACAACGGCACCCTCGTCAACACCGACGAGCTGCGCCGCCAGCTGATCGAGCTGGGCGTGCCGTTCCTCTCCAACTCGGATTCCGAGGTTGCGACCAAGCTCATCGGCTACTTTACCCAGCGTACGGGCCACCTGCGCGAGGGCATTCGCAAGACCATGGAGCTCGTGCGCGGCGGCTACGCCATGACGCTCATCAACGAGCAGGCGCTCTACGCCTTCCGCGATCCGCACGGCATTCGCCCGCTCGTGCTGGGCAAGCTCGTAGACGAGGGCCTGGACCAGGCCGATGCCGCATCCGTTTCGCAGCTGCCGTCGCAGGACGGCGCCGCGACGGTCGACGCCGCCGTCCATGTCACGCGCGCCGGCGGCTGGGTCGTCGCCTCCGAGACCTGCGCACTCGATATCGTGGGCGCCGAGTACGTCCGCGACGTCCGCCCCGGCGAGATCTTGCGCATCAGCGCCGAGGGCCTCGTGTCCGAGCAGGGCGTACCTGCTGCCGAAGAGCCCGCCAACTGCATCTTTGAGCAGGTCTACTTCGCTCGCCCCGACTCCATCATGAACGGCAAGAGCGTCTACGCCTGCCGCTACGACATGGGTCGCCAGCTGGCACACGAGGAGCCCGTCGAGGCCGACCTGGTCATCGGCGTGCCCGACTCCGGCCTGCCGCCCGCGGAGGGTTATTCGCACGAGAGCGGCATTCCCTTTGGCGAGGGCCTCATCAAGAACCGCTACGTGGGCCGCACGTTTATCGAGCCTACGCAGGAGCTACGCGCCATGGGCGTGCGCATGAAGCTCAATCCGCTGCGTGACAACATCGAGGGCAAGCGCTTGGTCGTCATCGACGACTCCATCGTGCGCGGCACCACCATGGTGCAGCTCGTCAAGATGCTGCGTAACGCCGGTGCCAAAGAGATTCACATTCGCATCAACTCGCCCGAGGTCATCTGGCCGTGCTTCTACGGTATCGATACCGACGTGCAGTCGCAGCTCATCAGCGCCAATAAGACGGTCGAAGAGATTTGCGAGTATATCGGCGCCGACTCGCTGGCCTTCCTTTCGGTCGAGGGCCTACTGAAGGTCATGCCCAAGGGCGGCTACTGCGATGCGTGCTTTACCGGCCGCTATCCCGTGGCGATTCCCGAGAGCTTTGGCCGCGACAAGTTTATGGAGGGCTTTAAGCCCCGCAACCTGGACAAGCCGCTGCACTTTGATGACGACGCCGTGGTCGAGAAATACGTCGACCGCAGCTGGGAAGAGGAGCACGGCGAGGCCTAAAACCTGCCAAAAAGGGACAGGTTTATTTTGGTAGGTTTTACCTGCTGTTTTGTTGATATGACGGCGCGTGTTGTTATGACGCGCGCCGAATCAAACGCAACTATGAGCACCGTTTGACGCACGTGTGGCGAACGGTAGTGGGAGAGGAAGGCTCAGATGAGCGACAGCAAGCATGTGACGTATGAGGACGCCGGCGTCGATACCGCCGAGGGCGGCCGCGCCGTCGACGCGATCAAGCAGATGGTCAAGGACACCAATCGTCCCGAGGTTATCGGCGGCATCGGTGGCTTCGGTGGCCTGTTCTCGGCCGCCGCGCTTAAGGATATGGAAGACCCGATCCTGATCAGCGGTACCGACGGCGTGGGCACCAAGCTCGTGCTCGCCCAGATCATGGACCGCCACGAGACGGTGGGCCAGGACCTGGTCGCCATGTGCGTCAACGACATTCTGGCTTCGGGCGCCGAGCCGCTGTTCTTCCTGGATTACGTTGCCATCGGCCATATCGAGGCCGAGCACATGGCAAAGATCATCAAGGGCGTGGCCGACGGCTGCAAGCTCGCGGGCTGCGCGCTCGTGGGCGGCGAGATGGCCGAGCACCCGGGTGTCATGGCTCCTGCCGATTACGACCTCGCCGGCTTTACCGTGGGCGTCGTCGATCGCCCCAAGATGCTCGATCCCGCGAACGTACGTCCCGGCGACGTGATTCTGGGTCTGCCTTCCACCGGCGTGCACTCCAACGGCTATTCGCTCGTGCGCAAGGTCATCGGCGTCGACGGCATCAAGCCGGGTACGCCCGAGGCCGCCGCTAAGGCCGAGGAGCTGAGCCGCCCGCTCGAGGAGCTCGGTGGCGTATCGCTCGCCGACGCTCTACTGGCTCCCACGCGCATCTATGTGAAGCCGATTCTGGAGCTGCTGCGTGGCGGCGCCAACGTTCACGCGATTGCCCACATCACCGGCGGCGGCATCACCGAGAACCTCAACCGCGCGCTCGCCGACGACGTCGACGCCGTGGTCACCCGCAACGGTGCCGAGATGGGCTGGGACGTTCCGCCCGTCATCACCTATGTGTCGCGCCAGGCCGAGCTCGCGCCCAACGAGGCATGCAAGACCTTCAACATGGGCGTTGGCCTGTGCCTGATCGTCGCCCCCGAGGACGAGGCAGCTGTGACCGAGGCTCTAGTCGCGCTGGGCGAGAAGCCGTTCCGCGTGGGCGAGTGCGTCGAGGGCTCCGGTAAGGTCGTGTACTCCGATGAGCGCTAACGAGCAGACGACTGCTGCCGAGGGCCTGGGCTTTGTGCCCTACACCCGCCCGACCGGCACCGATACGGCTGAGCCGCTCAAGATTGGCGTGCTCATCAGCGGTTCGGGCACCAACCTGCAGGCGCTGATCGACCTGATCGCCGCCGGCAAGCTCAACGCCTCGATTGAGCTTGTGGTGTCGAGCCGTCCTTCGGCCAAGGGCTTGCAGCGTGCCGAGCGCGCGGGCATCCAGACGCTCACGCTGTCCAAGGATGTCTATGCCGACCCCATCGCCGCCGACGAGATCATCGCGCACGAGCTGCTCGAGCGCGGCTGCGAGTACGTGGTCATGGCCGGTTACATGCGCATGGTGCACACGCCGCTGCTGGCCGCGTTCCCCAATCGCGTGGTCAACCTGCACCCGGCGCTGCTACCGAGCTTTACCGGTGCCCACGCGATTGGCGACGCGTTTGCTCGCGGCGTCAAGGTGACCGGCGTGACCGTGCACTTTGCCAACGAGATCTACGACAACGGCCCCATCATCGCCCAGCGTGCACTGGCTGTTGAGGAGGGTTGGGATGTCGACACGCTCGAGGAGCACATCCACGCGATTGAGCATGTGCTGTATCCCGAAGTCGTGCAGATGCTCGCCGACGGTCGCGTTCACGTGCTGGAGAGCGGCAAGGTCGCAATTGATGCGCCTCGCGGCTAGCATCGCACAGTACAATTTAGCCGAGTAGTCAGGGTGGTCATTGGCGCCAAGGCGCGAGTGGCCACCTTTTGTTTTAGTAGTCATTGGGGACGTTCTTAAACGACTAGTCATTGGGTGTTCCTATAGTTTTGTCAACCGCCGGGGCTACTCCCGGTAGGGCACCCGGTCGCGCATCACGG
>CAKUHA010000005.1 GCA_934655755.1 uncultured Collinsella sp. | reverse complement strand
ATGGGCCTTGCCGGCGCCGAGCGTATCTTTGAGCTACTCGACGAGGAGCCCGAGGCCGACGAGGGCTACGTGACGCTTGTCAACGCACAGGTGAACCCTGAGACCTGGCAGCTCGAGGAAGCCGACCACCGCACCGGCATGTGGGCATGGAAGCACCCGCACCGCGCGACCGGCGAGATCGAGTACGTGCCGCTGCGTGGTGACCTGGTCATGGATAACGTGGACTTTGGCTACACGCCCGACCACGAGGTGCTGCACGGCGTGTCCGTATACGCCAAGCCGGGCCAGAAGGTCGCGTTTGTCGGTGCCACCGGTGCCGGTAAGACGACCATCACCAACCTCATCAACCGCTTCTACGACATTGCCGACGGCAAGATCCGCTACGACGGCATCAACGTCAACAAGATTCGCAAGTCCGATCTGCGTCGCTCGCTCGGCGTGGTGCTGCAGGACGTGAACCTGTTCACCGGCACCGTGATGGACAACATCCGCTACGGCAACCTGGACGCCACCGACGAGGAGTGCATCAAGGCGGCCAAGCTCGCGGGAGCGGACGACTTTATCACCCGCCTGCCCGACGGCTACGGCACCATGCTCACCGGCAACGGCGCACAGCTGTCGCAGGGCCAGCGCCAGCTGATCTCGATCGCGCGCGCCGCCGTCGCCGATCCTCCGGCGATGATCCTGGACGAAGCCACGAGCTCCATCGACACGCGCACCGAGGCTATCGTGCAGGCCGGCATGGACAAGCTCATGGAGGGCCGCACGACGTTTGTCATCGCACACCGCCTGAGCACCGTGCGCAACTCCGACGCAATCATCTGCCTGGACCACGGCCGCATCATCGAGCGCGGCAACCACGACGAGCTGATCGCCGAGCGCGGCTACTACTATCAGCTCTATACCGGAGCGTTTGAGCTGGAGTAGGACCGGTTACTGACGGAGGGCGATCAGCCCGTCATTTAAAACGGAATAAAAGTTTGCGAGGCCCTGGCCGTTTGGCCAGGGCCTCGTTTTGTGTGACAAAGGGACTGTCCCTTTGTCACACAAATTAGCTACTTGAGGAGTTGGGCAATGGCGTTGACGAATTTTTGCACTTGTAAGGTGGGCTCGAGCGGGTAGTGCAGGTAGACCGGTACCTCGCGGCCGCAGAGGAACGGCACACCCACAAAGGCTGGATGTACGCCCGACCACGCGCCGCAGGTGAGCACCGCGTCGCCTTTTTCCTCGGCCTCGTTAAAGAGCGCGAAGTCGAAGCTGTCCACGTCAATCACGTCTACGCCGCCGTCGGCCAAAAGGTCGATGCGCAGACTGTCCATGGCGTCGTTGCCGTGGCGCAGCACGCGCAGGCGCATGCCCTCCAGGTCGGCAACCGTGATACGGCTCTTGCGCGCAAGCGGGCTCGTGCGCGGCACATCGATATAAAACGGCACGTTGACGATGAGGAGCTTTTGGCACGCATCGCCCCAGCGCGGGGTCGAAAAACTCGACTGCACCACGTCGACCTCGCGGCCCAAGCTGCGCATGACGGTCTCGCGCTCGTCGTAGAGGTCGCTCACCGGCACAATCTCAAAGCGCAGCGACGGCTCCAGCTCGTGCACGCCCGTCCACATCGAAAGCGTCTGACGCCCCGGGCACATCATCGACACGCCTAGGCGCACCGCGCCGCCATCGCCCGCCGCGCGTCGGGCACGGCGCAGGGCATCCTCGGACTGGCGCATGATCGAGCGCGCATCGTCCACCAGCAAAGCGCCCGCCGGCGTCACCTTGACGCCCGAATGCGAGCGCTCGAACAGCGTAATACCGAACTCGGCCTCGAACCCCGACACCTGTTTGACGAGCGCCGGCGTCGACACGCGCAGCTTTGCCGCGGCACGCGAGAAACTTCCCAGCTCCGCGGCGGCCGAAATAGCCTCAAGTCGTCGATCGTACACGTCATCTCTCCGTTTTCGCACGTACGGCCACACGCTGCCGCAGGGGGTCGTTTTCGCAGGTCACACGCTCAACACAGGCAAACTGCGGCACACGGTGTAAACCTACGGTTAACGCCATTCTAACAAATATGCAATTCACCTGCGCAAACGCAAAGCATACGATAACCAGCGAAAACCACGTGGGTCGGTAAATGGGAACGGCCCACCGGGAGGCACAAGAAGGGAAGTTCCTATGAGCAATTGGCTTAAGCTCGAGGGCGACGTCTGCGCCGTAACTGGTGCGCTCGGCGGTATGGGCGCCGAGATCTGCCGCGAGTTCGCCCGCAATGGCGCCAACGTCGTCATGCTCGACCTGGACGAGGAGAAGGTCAAGGCCGCTGCCGCCGACCTCGCTGCCGAGTTTGGCATCCACGCCGAGGGCTACAAGATGAACGCCACCGACGAGACCGAGGTTCAGGCCGCCGTCGACGCCACCATCGCCAACTTCGGCCGCGTCGACGTCCTCGTCAACACCGCCGGCATCCTGCGCTTCGCCGCTATGGAGGACCTGCCGCTGAGCGACTGGGAGCAGGTGCTCAACGTCAACCTCACCGGCTATTTCATCACCTCGCAGCGCTTTGGTCGCGAAATGATCAAGGCCGGCCAGGGCCGTCTGGTGCACATCTCCACCGTCGCCAGCCACTCCCCCGAGACGTTCTCGGGCGTGTACAGCTCCACCAAGGCCGGCGTCAACATGATGTCCAAGATGCTTGCCGCCGAGTGGGGCCCGTATGGCGTTCGCTCCAACTGCGTCGAGCCCTGCTTCGTCAAGACCCCCATGTCGGCCAACTTCTACGCCGACCCCGAGGTCGAGAAGAGCCGCAGCCGCCTGATCGCCACGCGCCGCATCGGCGAGGTCAGCGATATCGCCAACGCCGTCATGTTCCTGGCGTCCAAGCGCTCGGACTTTACCACCGGCGACGCCATCAAGGTCGACGGCGGTTTCTCCAACATGATGGGCGACCTCACCGCCAAGCCCGGCGGCCGTCGCGCATACGCCGACAACTACCTTAAGAACAAGGGTGTCGAGCTCTGGTCCGACGAGTCCGGCGTCGCTAAGCCGACCGACCAGTAAACCAACCCGGTAGAGAGGGGCATGGGGCAAACCCCTCCCCTCCCCGCATCGATTAGAAAGAGTCCAATGGCTTCCACCAACTCCAATAAGGGTCGCGCCGTCGTGCTTTCCGCCGCGTGCGTCACCATGTTCTTCATCAGCTCCATCGCGCTGTATTCCGTCGTGAGCAAGAACCTGCTCGCCGTCTACCCCGAGTGGTCCAACGCCCTTACCTGGGCCTTCCCCGTCTTCCAGACCATCATGGCCGTGACGGGCATCTTCGCCGGCCGCATCTCCGATAAAATCGGCCCCCGCAACGTCGTGATCGCCGCCGCCGTGTGCTACGGCGTGGGCTGGTTCATGTCCGGCACCGTCACCGAGCCGTGGCAGTTCTACCTGTGGTTCTCGCTCGTCGCTGCCGTCGGCAACGGCCTGGGCTACAACCCGGCACTCACCACGGGTCAGAAGTGGTTCATCGACAAGAAGGGCCTTGCCTCCGGCATCACCCTGGCCGCCTCGACCGCCGGCCCCGCCGTGCTGTCCCCGGTGCTCGCCTCGCTGCTCATCCCAAGCCTTGGCATCTTTGGCGCGTTGAAGACACTCGGCGTCATCTTCTTTGTGATGATCGCCGTCTCCGCCCTGTTCCTGAAGGCCCCCGAGGCCGGTTGGCTGCCCGAGGGCTTCGAGGCCCCCAAGGGCGGCGCCCACGCTGGCACCTTCGGCGACCTCACCCCGGGCGAGATGGTCAAGACCCCGCGCTTCTGGGTCCTTATCATCACCTTCGCCTTTGCCGCCACCGCCGGCACCCTGCTCGTCGGCAAGGTTGCCTCCATCGCCGCCGTCCAGCTCTTCGCCGACCCCACGAGCGCCGCTGCCGTCGCCCTCGGCGGTGTGGTCGTCTCCGTCAACACCTGCGCCAACCTGGTCGGTCGCCTGTCCTTTGGCCAGATCATCGACAAGATCGGTGCCTACAAGTCGCTGCTCATCAGCCTTGTCGTCACCATCGTCGCGCTCGTCATCATGTCGATGAGCTTTACGCAGAGCATGTTCTTCGTGGCGCTCGCCCTGCTCGGCTTTAGCTTTGGCGCCCTGCTCGTCATCTACCCGCCGCTCACCGGTGGCGCCTTCGGCACCAGCAACATCGGCGTCAACTACGGCATCATGTTCCTGGGCTACGCCGCTTCCACCTGGATCAGCCAGCCCATCACCGCCGTGCTGTATCACGCCGAGGCCGGCAGCGCCGCCTACCAGCAGTCCTTCTACGGCGCCATCGTGATCGCCGCCATCGCCGTCGTGCTCACCGTCTACATGATGGTCTCCGACAGCAAGAAGAAGTCCGCTTAACAATTGCCGATGTGACAAAGGGACTGTCCCTTTCTGTCCCCTTGCCGCATTCCACCGCCATCAGCATTAAGGAGTCGAAATGTCTGAGCTCAACCCCGTCCGCATTGCCGTCATCGGCGCCGGCGCCATGGGCCGCAACCACATCCGCTTTGTCACCGAGGAGCCCGAGGCCGAGCTCGTCGCCATCGCCGACGCCTTTGAGGGCGCCCGCGCCACGGCCGAGGCCGCCGGCGTGCCGTTCTTCACCGATCCCGCCCAGATGATGGACGAGGTCAAGCCCGAGGCCGTCATCATCGCCACGCCCAACGACCTGCACCTGGGCGTTGCCCGCGAGGCCGTCAAGCGCAACATCGTGCCGCTGGTCGAAAAGCCGATCTCCAACGACCTCGAGGATGCCCAGGCCTTCGCCACCGAGGCCGAGACCGCCGGCGTGCCCGTGCTCGTGGGTCAGCACCGTCGCCACAACCCCTTCGTCAACAAGGCCAAGGAGATCATCGAGTCCGGCGAGCTGGGTAAGCTCACCGTGTCGAGCTTCCACTACATGATCTATAAGAATGACGAGTACTTCGACGTCGAGTGGCGCCGCAAGAAGGGCGCCGGCCCGATCCTGGTCAACCTGGTGCACGACGTCGACCTGCTCCGCTACCTGCTGGGCGAGCCCGTTGCCGTCCAGGGTATGCAGTCCAGCGCCGCCCGCGGTTTTGAGACCGAGGACTCCGCTGTGGTCAACGTCCGTTTTGCCGATGGCGCGCTCGCAAGCATGACCATCTCCGACGCCACCGCCAGCCCCTGGAACTGGGAGGCAACCGCTCGCGAAGATCCGCAGTACCGCCCCTTCGACGCCGACGCCTACTTTATCGGCGGCACAAAGGGCGCCCTGTCGCTGCCCCGCCTGCACCAGTTCTCCTACGACGGCGCCTCCAACTGGCACAAGCCGCTGCAGATGGAGATTCCGGCCGTGGACCCGGCACTGCCGCACAAGATGCAGCTCAAGCACTTTGTGAAGGTTGTCCGCCGCGAGGTCGAGCCCGTCGTGACCCCCGCCGACAACGTCAAGACGCTCACGCTTCTTAACGCCATCAAGGAGGCCGCCGAGACCGGCAACCTCGTCGAGCTGTAAGCTCCGAGCGGGCTGCGGCAAACCCCTATGCCGAACCCCTTGGCCCGTCACAAATAAGCCCCTCTTCTTCGCCCCGCGAGCAGCCTCCTGCCCGCGGGGCTTTTTGCTGCAGGGTAGTCGCGGATGGTATCCTTGGTAGCTCTGTGCTGCAAACGCACCTTAAACGCAAGGAGTTCCATGGATCTTATCGCCCAGCTCGCCCGCGAGCTCAACCTTAAGGCCGTCAATGTCGAGGCGGCCGTCAAGCTCATCGACGAGGGCAACACCATCCCCTTTATCTCGCGCTACCGCAAGGAGGCCACGGGCGGCATGGACGACGTCGCCCTGCGCGCACTCGATGAGCGCCTGTCCTACCTGCGCAACCTTGAGCAGCGTAAAGACGATGTCATCCTGCTTATCGATGCCCAGGGCAAGCTCACGCCCGAGCTCGAGCAACAGATTCGCGAGGCCACGCAGCTCCAGCGCGTCGAAGACCTCTACAAGCCCTACCGCAAAAAGCGCATGACCCGCGCGCAGAAGGCCCGCGAGGCAGGCCTGGAGCCGCTCGCCAACATGATCATCATGCAGGCCTCGGCCAAGGGCAGCGCGCTCGACGCCGCCGCGGCCTATGTCAACGAGGACGCCGGCTTCGACACGCCCGAGAAGGCACTCGCCGGTGCCGCCGACATCGTGGCCGAAACGGTGGCCGAGGACCCCGAGAACGTCGCCGACCTGCGCGCCTTTACGCAAAGCACCGCCGATATCGTCGTCGAGGCCACCGACCCCGCCGAGAAGACTCCCTACGAGCCCTACTACAACTTTGACGAGCCGCTGCGCCGTATCCCCAACCACCGCGTGCTGGCCATCGACCGCGGCGAGCGCGAGGGCAAGCTCCACGTGCGCGTGAACGTCGACGGTGCTGCCGCCACGGCGCGCCTCGGCAGCCGCTGGCCCCGCCGCCAGGGCGTCTTTGCGCCCGTCTTCGACGCCGCCATCGCCGACGGCTACAAGCGCCTCATGGCTCCCTCGCTGGAGCGCGAGGCCCGTGCCAAGCTCACCGTCCGCGCCCAGACCGAGGCCATCAACGTCTTTGCCAAGAATCTCGAGGGCCTGCTCTCGGCCCGCCCCGTCCGCGGCGCCCGCGTGCTCGCGCTCGACCCGGGCTACCGCACCGGCTGCAAAGTCGCTGTCATGGACGAGACCGGCAAGCTGCTCGACCACGGCGTGGTCTACCCCACCAAGCCGCGCCACGACGTCGCCGGCACCAAGCGCGAGCTCGCCCGCCTCGTCAAGAAGGACGGCGTCAACACCATCGTCATCGGCAACGGCACCGCCAGCCGCGAGACCGAGGAAGTCGTCTCGGAGTTCATCGCCGAGCAGGCGCCCAGCCTTCGCTACACCATCGTTAACGAGGCCGGCGCGTCGGTGTACTCCGCCTCCGAGCTCGCAAGCCAGGAATACCCCGACCTGGACGTCACCGTGCGCGGCGCCATGAGCCTGGGCCGCCGTCTGCAAGACCCGCTGGCCGAGCTCGTCAAGATCCCGCCCCAGTCCATCGGCGTGGGCCAGTACCAGCACGATCTTGACCAGGCCGAGCTTTCGCGCACGCTAGGTCACGTGGTGGAGGACGTCGTCAACCGCGTAGGCGTCGACGTGAATACCGCAAGCGCGAGCCTGCTGGGATATGTGTCGGGCATCACGCCGAGCGTGGCCAAGAACATCGTGGCCTACCGCGAGGAAAACGGCGCCTTTACCGATCGCCGCCAGCTCAAGAAGGTCCCCAAGCTGGGACCCAAGGCATATCTCAACGCCGCGGGCTTCCTGCGCATCAGCGGCGGCAAGAACCCGCTCGACGCAACGAGCGTCCACCCCGAGAGCTACGAGGTGGCCACGTCCGTCCTGGAGCGCGCCGGCGTGGCGGCCAGCGAGCTCAGCCGCGGCGGCGTGCCCGATATCGAGCGCCGCTTGGGCAGCATCTCGGCGCTGGCAAGCGACCTGGACTGTGGCACCCTGACGCTCATCGATATTGTCAACGAGCTCAAAAAGCCCGGCCGCGACCCACGCGACGACGCGCCCGAGGTGGTCTTTAGCCGCTCGGCGCTTTCGATCGACGACCTGAAGCCCGGCATGGAACTCAAGGGCACCGTGCGCAACGTCGTCGACTTTGGCGCCTTCGTCGACGTGGGCGTGCACCAGGACGGCCTCGTGCACATCTCCAAGCTGGCCAACCGCTTCGTCAAGCACCCGAGCGACGTGGTGCGCGTCGGTGACACGGTCAAGGTATGGGTGGAAAAGGTCGACCGCGACCGCAAAAAGATCTCCCTCACCATGGTGCAGGGCAAGTAACGGCAAAGGGCGAACCGCCGCATCCGTCGCTCAGCCTGCAAGTTTTCTCACTCGATGGAAAGAACTTGCAAACTTTGCAAGTTCTTCTCACGTGATGACAAAAACTTGCAAGTCTGACGGTCCCGCAATAGCGAAACGCCCCGGCTCTCACGATTGAGAGCCGGGGCGATATTTATCGAGGAACGGCTTTTTCTTTGACGATGACCGCAAACTCGGAGCTAGATCGTTTTGGATACTTGATAGATAGAGATTAGAAGATTATTAGATTACAGATTGATCCATAAAGCGGGGCGAACAGCGACGTCTGAGCAGTCCACGTAGTAGCCGTCGGAGTCCACGTAGCCGTCAGCGTCGACGAGGGCCGCGAAGTCCGAGTCGTCACCCGACGAACGAAGCCACCAGACGCATGCGCCGCTATCCTCGTCCCTATATGCGCCGTTAATCACGGCCTGCTGAGTCGGCTTGCATATACCGTAGACTCCAAAATAGTCCCATGCCTCATCGGCGGAAAGCAGCGTGGAAGCTCCATCGATCTCATTCATCTCATCGTCCGTAAACGCCTGGGAAGCAAAGTCCTCTTCAAGCCACGCCTTGAGGTCGGAGGAGTCCCAGTCGTTGCCGTCATCCGCATCTTCATTGAAGGCACGGGCATCGAGGGCCTTTTGGCTCACAACATAGGCACGGTCGCCTTCGACCTCCAGGACACGCCACTCGATGGGTTCCTTGCCGTTTAAGATATCGCCGTCCTGCTCATAAGAGCCAAACTTGATCACATCGCCCACCTGCACCCCCTTAAGCACAGGCATGACAAAGAAGACAACGTTCAGCACGAACGCGACGATGACGACTGCAACACCAACAAAAATTGGAGTCTTTTTCTTGGCGCTAGGTATTTTAGCGGACTCGGGCGCGACGCTTTGCTGAATGGGTGCGACGCTAGGCACCATGTCTGGGGCTACAGCCGGATTACCGGTTTCGCCTGAGGGGGGGGCGGTTTCGGCAGCTACCGCGGGGAGTGGATTGCCGCAAGCCACACAGAATCTGGCCTCGTCAATGTTCTTGGTACCGCATTTGGGACAGAACATGGGGTCTCCTTCCTTTCGCTTTTCTTTCACACGTTAAGGCTAGGCCCAAGGCAACCAAACTTGTTGCGCAACATGTCCCGAAGGCGAAAATATCCGTGTGAGCGTCGCGCCCCTTTCCCGGCGACAACAAAAAGACGCCACCCCATCAAAAGAGCAGCGCCAACCAAGTCTCGCACGGAGCGAGGAAACCGCCTAAAGCAAGGGTCCCCCCGGTCGCGATGTGCAAAATCGAGAGTATTCTGCAATTTCTGCCGTTCCGGACGCCCCTCAGAGGCAATAAAGTCAAAAACAGCCCCCGTTTTAGCGTCATCAGAGCCAAAACGGGGGCTGTTCTGTGCTTCAACTAGCTGGTAAACGCCTTTACCCTGCAGAATACTCTCGATTTTGCACGGCGCGGGCGGGGGTACCTTTGCCTACAGCAGGATATGGAACCCGAGTGCCAACTTGCCGACAAGCTCGTGTCGGCAGTCCCGGCCTTTCCTTTGCCTAGCGCGACCCTCGCGAAGCGCGTGAGCGATAGGGAAAGGAAAGGCCGGGGCGGAAAACCCGCGGCGCAGCTAGTGTTCGCCCTACGGCAGGATATGGAAGCCGAGCGAGGCGATATCCTTGGCAAAGCCGCGGACGGTGTCGAGCGAGACCTCATACGGGTCGCGGCCGATGTTCTTGCGCTTGGCCAGGATGCTGTTGGGCACCGTGATGATCTGGCAACCGCAGGCCTCGGCCTGGTAAATATTGATGAGCTCGCGCGTGGACGCCCACAGGACCTCGCAGTTGGGCTTGGCGGCGGCCTTCTTGACCGACTCCGTCATAAACGGAATGGGATCGACGCCGGTATCGGCGATACGGCCGGCAAAGAGCGAGATGATGGACGGCGTCTCGGCGTCAACGGCCTCGACCATCTCGTCGACCTGCTCGGGAGTAAAGACGGTGGTGACGTTGACCTTGATGCCGTCGGCCGAAAGCTTGCGGACCAGCTCGGCGGTGGACTCGCCCTTGATGGTCACGCACGGAATCTTGACGTAGACGTTATCTGCCCAGGTAGCGATTTCGCGCGCCTCGACCTCCATGGTCTCGACGTCGTCGGCAAAGACCTCAAACGAGACGGACACATCGGTGATGTGCGTCAGGACCCCCTTGGCAAACGCGCGGTAATCCGTCACGCCGCCCTTCTTCATAAGGGACGGGTTGGTCGTGAAACCCTGAACGTTGCCGTTCTCGTACATGTCGAGCATGCCCTCGAGGTTTGCACCGTCAGCAAACACCTTGATTGCCATCTGCCTGATTCCTTCCGTTTGCATAAGGCCGGTAAACTGCTAAACACTTTACCTATGTTTATCAAGGCGTAACCTGCGGGTTTTTACCTTCTCGGCGAACGGTATAAACACGTTAGCGTTTGGTTTGATAAATCGATTGAGCATGTAAATCCAATAAACCGCAGGTCGAGCGAGCGTGTTCCAGGTGCCGCAGGTCGCCGCGAAAGAGGAGCGACGCGTACTTTGGTACGCGAGCGACGGTTTGAGCGGCGAGATGCGGTGCCTGGGACGCGCGCAGCGCTAAATTAGGCCGAAGTGGCGCATGGCCGTGACGGTACCGTCGTGTGCGACGTCGTCGGTCACGTAGTCGGCCACTGCCTTGACCTCGGGCATGGCGTTACCCATGGCTACAGCCGTCTCCACGGCGGCGAGCATGCCCAGGTCGTTGCCCGAATCGCCAAAGCCAAAGGTGCGCGTGTTGCCGCTGCGGCCCAGATACTCCAGCGCCCGCGCCACGCCCACGCCCTTGTCGATACCCTTGGGGCTCAGTTCGCGGTTTTCCCCGCCGGTGTTGCAAAGCTCAAAGTTGCGCTCGATAAAGCCATCGTCGTTGGCCACGCGTGCCAAGTTAGGTGCATTCAGGCACATCTTGCCCACGCGCAGACGACCGTCGACGCGCATTTCCTCGACGCTATGCACCACATGCGTGCCAATCAAAAACGGCCGCTCAACGCCCGCAGGCTCCATCGAAAAGGTTGCAGCGTTGGCCTCGAAAAGGGCCTCGATGCCGGCGTCCGCAACGCGACGTGCAAGCTCCTCGGCTACATCCTCGGCAAAGCAATCCTCGTGCACCACGCGCCCCTCGACCTCGAGCGTGGCACCCGCCATGGCAACGATGCCCGCGGGGTCGAGCGCACGCAAACTGTCGGCGATGAGCCACAGGGGACGGCCGGTGCAGATAAACGCCTTGTGCCCCGCATCGCGCAGACGATGGAATGCCTCGATGACCGCCTGCGAAGGACGGACCGCCGTAAAATCCTTATCGGTCATATCGTCGGGATCGAACGACGTCAGCGTGCCGTCCACGTCAAAAAAGAGCACGGCGGAATCGGGGCACGCATCAATCATATGGGTTCCTTTCGAGGGCGAGGGCAAACGGAGCATCCATCATATAATGGAGCGACGCAACCAGAGAGGTCACCCATGGAATTTTATGCAAGCTGCCCCGAGGGCTTTGAGTCCGCACTCGCCGACGAGCTTAAACGGCTCGGGCTTTCGCATGTCCGCCGCCTAAAGGGCCGCGCTACGTTTGAGGACGAGCTCGAAGAAGGCTATCGAGCATGCCTGTGGTCGCGCCTGGCCAGCCGCGTGTTCGTGGTGCTCGGGCGCTTTGAGGCGCAGGATGCCGATGAGCTGTACGACGGCGTGTACGACATTGCCTGGGAGAACATCGTTCGGCCCGGTGCCACCATCGCCATCACCGCCCGCGGCGTGACCGAGCAGCTGCGCAACACACGCTTCTCCGCCCTGCGCGCCAAAGACGCGCTGTGCGACCGCCTGGCCGAGGCCACGGGCCGTCGCGCCAATGTCGACGCCGCCGACCCCGACGTTCACCTGCTCCTTTCGCTGCGTCAGCGCCGCGCGAGCATCAGTCTGGACCTTTCGGGCGATCCACTGTTCAAGCGTCTGCCGCCCGCCGCGACCCGCGCCGGCGAGGGAACGCACGTGCTGCGCCCCGACTACGCCGCGCTGGTGTTGGCGCAGGTCGACTGGACTGAGCTGTGCGAGCGCGAGCTGACGGCCGACGATTACGAGAACGAGGCCCTGCCCACGTTGATTGACGCCTCGTGCGCCGGCGGTGGTCTGCTGCTGGAGGCTGTGAATATTCTGACCGACCGCGCCCCGGGCGCCGCCCGCGAGCACTGGGGTTTTGAGGGCTGGCAGCTACACGATGCCGCCCTGTGGGAGCAGCTGCTTGCCGAGGCGCGCGAGCGCGAGGCCGCAGCCCGCGAGCGCCAGGCGCGCATCGTCGCCGTGGACATTGACCCCGCCGCCCGCAAGACCGCCGAGCGCATGGTCAAGTGCGCCGGCTACAAGCGCTTTGTCGATTTTTGCGCCGCCAAGTCTGCCACCGTGCTGGATCACGCGGGCGCTGTCGCCGGCGCCGCCATCGTCGCGGACACCACCGAGACGCAGCTGTCGCTCATGCACGACGCCATGACGCTCATCGGCGAGCTTCGCCGTGCGCCCGAGCTTACTTCGGCACCGGTCGCCGCGCTCACCCGCGACGGCCTTATGGCCCGCGCGCTCCACGCCGAGCCCGAGCGCTCCATCGCCGTTATGCCCAATAACGAGGAGGCCGCTATCGAGGTTTGGCCCTCGCTCGACCATGCCGCCGCGGCGTTTGAAGCCGCGACCGGCGCGGATGCCGAGGGCGAGGCTGCGGATGCCGGCGATGCCGATGATACGAGCAGCGCCGCCCCCATGCCCGAGCCCGCCGCCACGCTCGACCTGGGCGACGGCAAGCCGCTGCCCGTACTCATCCCCGAGTCCGAGCAGTTCGCCAACCGCCTGCGCAAGAATGCCCGTCTGCGCCGCAAGTGGGCCAAGCGCGAGGGCGTGAGCTGCTACCGCGTCTACGATGCCGACCTGCCCAATTACTCCGCCGCCATCGACCTGTACGAGGGCTGCCCGCAGACACCGGGACGCTGGCTCGTTATTGCCGAATACGCCGCGCCCAAGACCATCGATCCCGCACTGGCTCAGGCCCGCATGCTCGACATCTTGGCCATCGCGCCGCGCATCTTGGATGTCCCCGCCGAGCACGTGCACGCCAAGGCCCGCATGCGCTCGCGCGGCGGCTCGCAATACGGCAAGCAAGGCGCCGGCAAGGGCGGCTCGGGCGAGCGTGCCAATATCGCGCGCCGCCGTCTGCCGCTCATCGAGGAGGGCGGCCTTACCTTTGCCGTCAACTTTGACGACTACCTGGACGTCGGCATCTTCCTGGATCACCGTGTCACCCGCAGCCTGGTTCGCGAGCACGCCAAACAGGCGCGCCGTTTCCTCAACCTGTTCGCCTACACCGGCACCGCCACCTGCTACGCGGCCGATGGCGGCGTCGAGGAGACCGTGACGGTCGACCTCTCGAACACCTACCTGGACTGGGCCGAGCGGAATATGCGCCAGAACGGCTTTGTGGGCCCGCAGCATCATTTTGTGCGCGACGACGTGCTCGCCTGGATTCGCGACCAGCGCCAGACGCGCAACCGCTGGGACTTAATCTTTGTCGACCCGCCCACGTTCTCGAACTCGTCCAAGATGGGCCGTCGCACCTGGGATGTCCAGCGCGACCACGTTGAGCTGTTGGCCGGCGTTTCGCGCCTGCTCACGCAGGGCGGCCATGCCATCTTTAGCTGCAACCTGCGCGGTTTCCGCCCCGAAACGCGCAAGCTCGCACGTGTGGGCGTGGTATTAGAGGACATCACGGCGCAGACCATTCCCGAGGACTTCGCGCGCAACCAGAAGGTGCACCACTGTTACATCGTGCGCCGTCTGCCCATCGAGGACGCCATGGCCGAGGTCGGCTTTAGCGCCGAGGAAATTGCCGAGCGCGTCGAGGAGCTGCGCAACCCCGAGGCCCGCAAGCCCCGTGCGACAGCACCTGCCGGCGACAGCAAGCCGCATAGCAGCGGCAAGCCCTCCCCCGCCGGTAAACCCAAAAAGAAGAAGTTCTACGCCAGCAAGCCCAAGGGCAAATAACAAAGTTGCGGTGGAATACGGACTGTTTTGCCAGGAATTAGGCAGTTTTAGACCGTATTTCACCGCAACTCACTGATCGGGTAGCTAATTTGGGACGGGGCAGCTTAGCCTTGGGTGACTAGGCGGTAGCCGATGCCCACGTGGGTTTGGATGTAGCGCGGATGCGCGGGGTCGGACTCGATCTTTTTGCGCAGCGTGCCCATAAAGACGCGCAGACTCGCGAGGTCGCTCTTGGTCGCCGTGCCCCAAATCTCGTGCAGGATAAACTGGTGCGTCAGCACCTTGTCGGCGTTGTGCGCCAGCAAGCAGAGCAACTTGTACTCGATCGGCGTCAGGTGCAGCTCCTCGCCATCCATCGTGGCGATGCCGGCATCAAAATCGATATGCAGCTCACCGGTATCGAACGAGCCCTCGGAGGCAACGCCGCCCGTCTGTGCATACGAAAGACGCCTGAGCGTCGTGCGAATGCGCGCCAGCAGCTCCTCGACCGAAAACGGCTTGGTCAGGTAGTCGTCGGCACCGGCATCGAGCGCCCGGATCTTGTCCGCGTCCTCGCTGCGCGCCGAGACCACAATGATCGGCATGCCCGACCATGTGCGCACCGACTCCACCACCTTGACGCCATCCATATCGGGCAGGCCCAGATCGAGCAGCACGATGCTCGGCGCCTGCGACGAGGCAGCGGCGATAGCGGCATGGGCGGTCTCCACAGCCATATGGCGCAGGCCGTGCGCCTCGAGCGCGGCAACGATGAGGTTGCGAACGGCGGGATCGTCCTCAACGACCAAGATGAGCGGTTTCACGGCAGAGTTCGGCACAGCGCTACTCCTTATCAAACGAAACGTCGGCAGCGGGAAGCTCGATCGTAAAGACCGAGCCGTGCGGATCCGCCGCGGCAACTTCTATGCTACCGCCATGCGCCAGCGCAATGGAGCGGCAGAGCGAAAGTCCCAGGCCCACGCTGCGATGACTATCGGCCAAACCGTGGTTGGCGGTGTAGAACGACTCAAAGATGCGCTCGCGGTCCTCGGGCGCAATGCCCGGCCCGTCGTCGGCCACCGAGCACGTTACACGCCCGTCGTTCACGCCAATCGAGATCACGATATGCGAGCCCGCCGGCGTATACGTGATGGCGTTGTTCACCAGGTTCACCACAAGCTGCACCATCAGGCGCGCATCGACGTTGACGAGTGCCGGCTCATCGCCCGCCACCACCTTAAGGTCGTGCTCGCGCACGGCCGGGCTCACGTGGCGCAGCGCCTCCTCGACAATATCGTCCATCAGCTCGAGCGTAGTCGACAGGCGCATGCCGCCGCCTTCGAGCTTGGTGGTGGCGAGCAGGTTCTCGACGGTGGCGTTGAGCCACAGTGCATCCGAGCGAATGGACAGCAGCATGCCACGGCGCGTCTGGGCGTCGAGCACGGCCGTGCCGGTCGAGCCTTGGTCGAGCAGCACGTCGGCATTGCCCGAGATACTCGTGAGCGGCGTACGGAGATCGTGCGAGATGGAGCGCAGCAGGTTGGCACGCAGCTGCTCGTTTTTGGCGAGCACCGCCGCCTCCTCGCGGGCCTTCATGGCACGGGCGCGGTCGATCGCCAGCTCGCCTTCGCTCACAATGGCATCGGCCAGCATCCGCTCTTCGTGCGTGAGCGCATCGGCCTCGGTAACCATAGCGAGCACGCCCACCACCGAGGCAGGGCCGCCCGAACGCACGATGCTCTCGCCCGAGCGCACCGTGAGGTAAATACCGTAAAACGCCGAACCGCCATAGGTGGCGTCGAGCGGCGTGCCCACGTAGGCCGAGGCCGAGAGCAGCGGCGGCATCTGGGGCGCCAGCTGATGCACCGGAGCGGCATCGCCCACCGCCGTATACGTCGCGCGCGGCAGCAGGTCATCGTCGTCAGCATCGGCGCTGTACCATACGCACGGACAGCCCGAAAGCCGCGCCAGCTGCGTTGCCATGGCATGCACGATCTGCTGCTGATCGGCACAGCGCTGCAGCATACGGTTAGTCTCGAGCACCATCTGCGTGCGGCGGTCGCTGGCAGCTGCTTGGGCCAGCGCGCGACGCAGCGCCAAGGCGATGGAGCTCGACACGAGCGAGACCACGAACATGATGAAGAACATGCCGGGATGGATGCGATCGATAAACGTCAGCGAGTAACGCGGCTCGATAAACAAAAAGTTATAGAGCGCCACGGCGGCAACGGAGCTCAACAGACAGTACAGGCGGCTCCAGGTGAAAAACGCACACAGCTGCACGGCGAGCACGTACACGATCATGACGCTGGGGGCAAGACCGGGTCGGTCGAGTAGCGCGCCCACGACCGTCGCCGCCGCCAAAAGCCCCATCGACACGCAAGTGTCATACAGAGGACCGCGGCGTGTTAGGGTCATGCGCCGCCACCAAAAGTTCTCGGCAAGATCGCCATCAACATGAGCGTCCACAAGCACCGCGCCCTCCCTCAAAACAAAAACCACCACGAAGGGGACAGGCACCTTTGTGGTGGTTTTCCCTCGTGGTGGTTCTTAGTGTAAAACCTTTTGCAACCTGCTGTCGCTAGACAAACAGCACGTGCGCGAGCAGGGCGCACACACACGCCGCGGCAAACACCAGCGCAATAACCGAAATCACGCGATCGGTCATGTCCATGTTGGCGCGATTCGTAAAGAACCGATCCTCGGCGGCGTCAATGCCCGCCTCGTGCATAAGCTCCGTCGCAATCTCGCGGCCGTCGAGCGCTTTTGCGTCCATGGTTTCCTCCCGGGCCTTAAGCCCTGTCATTCCAACTTATCTTTCGCAGCCAAAACTCAACAGGCGCTACGGACGCTCGCCGGGGGCGAGGCGCTGCATCTTGTTTACGGCCTTGAACTTGGTGAACAGCGGCACATACTCAAAGCTCACGTTGGAGTTCTCCAGGCCGTACCAGCGCGCGGGCGTGCCAGCGGCGCGGCGGATGATGTACTTGAGCGTGATGGCCGTGCGCTCGCTGGGCTCCACGTCGCTTTCGGGCGCCAGGAGCTTGCGGATCATAACGAACTTGAACGTGCCAATGTTGCCCGGGTCCTTGTAGACCGAGTAGTCGTGCTTTTGCGCGGGCAGCTCGCCGCTGGCGGCAAGATCCTGAACGACCTGACGCAGGTAGGCGTTGACACGCTGGTTGACCTTATAGCCCAGGTACAGATGCACACGGAACACGTAATCGGTGTCGAACGTCTCGACCGAATAGGCAAACGTGTACGGCTCGTCCATGGTCTCGACGTTCACAAACCACCAGGCGCGGGCACGCTTGGGATGCTTGTCCAGGATCGAGTAGACAATATCGCGGTCGATGTAGTCGGTATGGGTGTCCTTGGTCAGGTACACGATGTTGTCGCTCATGCGCTCGTAGTGGTCGTCTTCGCGCAGGCGCTTGAGCTGCGGCAGGTAGCTGCGCAGCGGCAGCAGCGTAAACTGGCGCTGCTCGACCGCCGTGCCGTTGTACCAGCACACCATGATGCTCATGATGAGCGCAGCCATAAGAATGGTGAAGTAGCCGCCGTGGAAGAACTTGGTGAGCGAGCTCACAAAGAAGAAGCCCTCGAGCATAAGGAAGAAGGCGGCGAAAATCCACGGCACGACCTTGAGCTTGCGCTCCTCGTGCAGGTAGAAGAAGAGCAGCAGCGTGGTGCACATCATGGTGAGGGTGATGGCCAGACCGTAGGCGGCCTCCATGTGTGCCGAGTTCTGGAACAGCAGCACCACGATGACGCAGCCCACGAGCATGACGTTGTTGACCATGGGAATGTAGAGCTGGCCCTTGGTCTCGGCAGGGTAAAAGACCTGCATGTGCGGCATCAGGTCCAGACGGCTGGCCTCGGACACCAGCGAGAACGCGCCGGTAATGAGTGCCTGCGAGGCGATGATGGCCGCGATGGTGGAAAGGCCGACGGCGAACGGACGCAGACCCGGGGCGAGCATCTGGTAGAACGGGTTGAGGTCGGCAATGCCCATGAGCTCCGGGTTGGCAGCATTGTTGATAAGCCAAGCGCCCTGGCCCATGTAGGACAGCAGCAGGCAGCACTTAACAAACGGCCAGGTGGCGTAGATGTTGCCGCGGCCCACATGGCCCATGTCGGAGTAGAGTGCCTCGGCGCCGGTGGTGGCGAGGAAGCAGCTGCCCAAGATCATGATGCCGGCGTGGTTGTTGGGGCTCAGCAAAAAGCTAATGCCGCGCAGCGGGTTGAGGCACAGCAACACAGCGGGATGCTGGAAGACAAAGAACAGGCCCGTGCCGCCCAGGAACAGGAACCACAGCGTCATGATGGGGCCGAAGGCGCGGCCGATCTTGGCCGTGCCGATGCGCTGCACCAAAAAGAGCACGATGATGATGGCAAGCGTGATGGCCACGACGCGGCCCTGATCGTCGCCCAACACAGCATGGACTGCCGGAATGGTGCGCAGGCCCTCGATAGCCGTGGTCACGGTAACGGCAGGCGTGAGGATACCATCGGCGAGCAGTGCCGCGCCGCCCAGCATGGCGGGAATGATGAGCCATTTGCCGCAGCGCTTAACCAAGCTGTACAGAGCAAAGATGCCACCCTCGCCATGGTTATCGGCGCGCAGCGAGATGAGCACGTACTTGACGGTCGTCAGCAGCGTGACCGTCCATACGACGAGCGAGAGCGCGCCGAGCACGAACTCCTGCGTGACGCTGCCGATGCCGCCGTTGCCGGCAACGAGCGCCTTGGTTACATACATGGGGCTGGTGCCGATATCGCCGTACACCACGCCCAGCGTGACGAGCATCGCCGAGATGCTCACAGGAATCGCAGCGTGCGAAGCTGCCTCTTTGGCCTTTTGTTCCATAAGCCGGTTTCCTCCCAACTTTAATGTTCGGAGGGATTATAGGTGCTTGGGACCTGTTGACCAGACGCCATTTACCCAGCTAGATAAACATTTATGCGGCCTTTATGCCACCGCCACGATATGCAATGTGACAAAGGGGCAGCCCCTTTGTCACATCCGTCACATCCGTCACATCCGTTACTTGCCGAGCCAGTTTTTGAACCACCACTCCATGGATCGGCTCATCTCGGCCATAAAGGGGCTCGTGTGCTTGCGGGTGTAGATGTCCACCACGCGCTCGCCCACCTCACGGGCATGCGGGCGGAACATCGCGTCCATCTCGGCCACCTGCGCGTCCATGGTCGCGGCGTCGGCGCGGCAGTAGCGCTCCTCGTGCACCAGGTTCACCACGGGATGCGCGATCGCCGGACGCTCTTTGCGGGGCGTGCCGATGATGAGCATCGACAGCGGCATCGTGTAGGGCGGCAGATTCAGCAGCGCGGCCACTTCTTCGGCATTCTCGACGATATCGCCAATGTAGCAGCTCCCCAGCCCCAGGGACTCGGCGGCGACCACGGCGTTTTGGGCCGCGATCACGGCGTCCTGCGCGGCAATGGCAAAGTCGCCTAGGCCGGGCGCGCGGCGCGGCTCCTTGCCCGTGCGCTCGACGAACTTGGGCTCAAAGCAGCCCACGTGGTCGAACAGATCGATCCACTTGGCATAGTCGACCACAAATATGAGTGCCCACGGAGCCTTGGCGATCATGGGCTGGTGGTCGCACAGGTCGGCCAAGCGGTCGAGCGTGGCCTGCTCACGAATGCTCACGATGGAATACATCATCATGGCGCCCGCCGACGGAGCGCGGCTCGCCGCATGCAGGATCGCCGCACGCTGCTCGTCGGTTACCGCCACGGGGCGGTCGTCATCATCGCGCGCAAAGGCACGCGTGGAAGAGCGATGCTCCAAAACATCGAGCACCGCGTTGCCCGCGGACTCCAGCGGATAGCCGCCTGCGTCCACGCCCGTAGCCGCGCCGTCGCCCACACTCGTCGTACAAACCTGCTCGCTCATCGCTCTGCCCTCGCCAATTCTTTAAGAAGCCTTTACGTTTCCGTGTAATTCCCGTCCATTATCGCGCAGGTGGGCACTCCATTGCGCAACACCGCCACACGTGCGCGTTAATATGGCTGATTGTTGTGCGCAGCCCTCAGATGCAGCGCATATCTAGGTAACAATCGGGTAAATCCCCGCTTTCGTAGGTTTTAGTTTGTGAGGAGTCTCAGCATGTTCGCTGCCGCCATCTCGCTCGTCGGTCTTGCGGCGACCGTCTACCTTGTCTTGCACGAGGCCAAGGCCATTCGCGCTCAGTCGGGCACCGTTGCCAAGGGCGCCTTCGCCTGGAGCGTCGTCTTCGGTCTGTTCCAGCTCTTTTTGACCGTCTGGGGCGCTATTGGCCTCGTGGCGCAAAACGAGCCGCTCGCCTTTGTGATGCTCATCCTGACCAATGCCATCCTCACCGGCTGCGCTTGGGCCAGCATCGCCCGCGACCGCATCGTCCCGCGCGTCTTTGCGTTCGCCTCCGCCGACGCCCCCGCCCCCACCGGCAAACTCGCTCGCCTGCGCGGCGCCTTTGTGGGCCGCCCGCTCGTCGCGGCCGTCCTGTGCCTGCTGCTCGCCGGCGTCTTTGCGCTGCTGGGCATGGAGGTCTCGTCCAACCACGACTTTACCTGGGTCTATCCCCTGTGCATCCTGCTCGAGTGGGCCATCATCACCGTGCTCATGGCCGGTCTGTTTTTCCTGTTCCAGCGCCACGGCGCAGCTCCCGCCGTCCTGGCCTTCGCCCTCTTTGTCCTGGGCATTGCCGAGTTCTTCGTCATCACGTTTAAATCCATGCCCATCCAGCCGGGCGACCTTTCGGCCATCTCCACCGCCGCCGCGGTCGCCGGAAACGGCTACACCTTCTCGATTTCGCTGTTCTGCGTGCTGTCGATGGGCTTTGCCGCCATCTCGATGCTGCTGTGCGAGTACGCCGGCATCGTGGCGCCGCACCGCCAGAAGGGCGCCGCCAACGCCAAGCGCATGCTGCTCACCAACCTGCTCGTTGCCGTGCTGTGCCTGGGCGGCGTGACCGCACATGTCACGCTCATCGACTACTACAACACCCTCGGTATCACCGTCTACACCTGGCGCCCGCTCGAGAGCTACTGGCGCGAGGGCTACCTGCCCGCCTTTATTAGTGCGGCGCAGTCCATCAAGCCGCCCAAACCCGCCGACTACTCCGTCGACGACGCCAAGGCCACGCTCAAAAAGTACGCCAAGGCCTACGACAAGTCCGATGCCGCCAAGGGCGACGAGCGCGCTGCCGCTAAGGAGCAGTTCGATAGCGAGAAGCCCACGGTCATCGCCATCATGAACGAGACGTTCTCGGACCTTTCGATCTACCAGAACATGCGTGCCGGCTACGAGGGCCCGCAGTACTTTAAGAGCCTGTCCAACTGCCTCAGCCGCGGCAAGCTCTACGTGAGCGCCTATGGTGGTGGTACCGCCAATACCGAGTTTGAGTTCCTGACCGGAAACTCCATGACCAACCTGGGTTCGGGCGTGTACCCCTACACCATCTACAACATGGAGACGACCGAGAATCTGGCCGAGCAGTTTAAGTCGCTCGGCTACGCCACCACGGCTATGCACCCCAACCACGCGACCAACTGGAACCGCGAGAACGTGTACAAGGACTTTGGCTTTGACCAGTTCCTGTCCATCAACGATTTCCAGGGCGCCGATACCCTGCGCGGCATGGTGACCGACCAGGCGACCTACGACAAGATTCTTGAGCTGCTCGACCAGAACGCCGACCCGCAGTTCATCTTCGACGTGACCATGCAGAACCACTCAGGCTACGACACGGGCCTGCTGCCGGTCGACAAGCAGATGCATCTGAACATCGACACGACCGACCTGGACACCAAGACCGTCGAGGACGGCACGCTGTCCGATGTCGACGAGTATGTCTCGTGCATCGAGCAGTCCGACCAGGCGCTGCGCTACTTCCTCAACGCCCTGAGCAAGCTCGACCGCAAGGTGGTCGTGGTGTTCTGGGGCGACCATCAGCCGTTCTTCCCGTCCAAGTTCAATGACAAGTGGTTTACCGACGAGGACGACGCCACCCACCAGGAGCGCCTGTGGCAGACCGACTACATCATCTGGGCTAACTACGACGTTGCCGGTTGCGACCAGACGAGCGAGACCGACGACCTGTCCACCAACTACCTGTCCGCCCAGCTCATGCAGCTGATCGGCGCCCCGCTCACCGACTACCAGAAGGCGCACATGACGCTGCGCGAATCGCTGCCCGCCATCAACTCGGTGGGCTACGAGGACGCCAGCCTGCGCTGGGCGCTCTCCTCCAACGTCACCGGCGATGACGCCGTTGCCGCCGCTGCCACCAAGGCGCGCGAGGATTACGCCAAGATGCAGTACTACGAGATGTTCCGCGACGGCAAGAACGTGTACACCGAGCACTTCCAGACCGAGGCAAACGAGACCGACCCCAACCTAGCGCCGGGTACGACCAAGATCAAGTAGCAGGGATCAAGTAACGGGGGGTCGGGGGCCCGAATCGGCGGCAGGCGGAGGCACGGGAAAGGTCTGCTGCTCAAACAGTCCTGCGCAAGACGGGGGCCACATTAAGTGGCCCCCTTTGCGTGCGGAACTCGCGACAGACCTTTCCCGTGCCTCCGCCTGCCGCCGCCCCTCACCCGTTGCGGGTTGAGTGGGCTGATGAGAAACTGCGCTCGCCTCACAGTAGAAGCGTGGCCTGTCATGCGTATCGCGAAAACTGTGTCCCACTCTGGGCGCGCCGATTGTGGGATGGACTTTCCGGTTGCGGAGACTTCAGTTGAGAAAACCCGGGTAGCCAGGTTATTTGGCTGCCCGGGTTTTTGGGTTGTCGATATGTTCGACTGATGGCTAGTGATTCTTGCGGCGTTTGATCAGCATGACGAGGGCTATTGCTACGAGGATGGCTCCCGCTGCCGCTGCGGTGGCTACTATGGCGAACGTCTTATCGCCGGTGTTTGCGAGGTTCTTCGCTGTGGTCGTAGTCTTGACCTTGGTGTCGGTCTTAGCTCCGTTGTCGGACTTGGGCTTGTCCGGGTTCGTCGGGGTCTCAGGAGTCTCGGGGTCCTTTGAGCCTTCGGAATCGGTTGGGCCGGCGGTGTTTACCAGCGTATGGTCCAGGAACTTCTTGGCACCCGCACTTGCCTGTGAGAACAGGCGGCGTGTGCGGATCGGGGCGGCGTTCACCGTTGTGGGCGCCGTCTCTTCGGCCGCGATGTTCACCAGCGTGATGCCGGTATCGAGGCCCACGTTGTTGTATCCCACGTGGCAGTAGTACTGCGCGCCGTCATCGTTTGTAGTCAAGTCAAGCTCAAGCGTTGAGGCCGTTCCAGCTGGGAGGTTGCCATCGGCACCCACGCGCTGGAACGCGGTCTCGCCACGGCCCTTACGGTACCAGATATATGACGGCGCCAGCTCCGTTTCACTGCCGTCGGCATTGCGCTGCGTCACATGGCCAATCGCCGAGAGCGTCAGCTTGTCTCCCTCCGCGCACTCAACCGAAGAGTCATACTCGAGGGCCGACCTCTCCGTTGTATCCGCCGCAGGTCCGCTCACGGTCATCGTCATGCCGTCGGGCATCGTCTTGACCGTGATGATTGCCGAGCGAATGCCCGTTTCTGTCGTTGAGCCGTTCTTTACAGCGGCGATGGCGAATCGATACTCCGAATTGGGCTGCAACCCGTCCCAGGTAAGCGACGTCTGCGTGTTATCGGCAATCTTCCAGCTGTTCACGACGGCGTCCGCCGCATTGCTCTGCAGCATGCCCACACCGTAGCTAAAGCCACTCTTCTTTGAAAGTACATCGTCCCAGCTAAACGTAACACTTGTCGAATCGACTGCGTTTGCCGTAAAGCCCGTCACGGCCGGTGCCTCGGGCACTTGGACGTCCTTGACGTCATATCCCACAATCCAGAACTGATCGGTGTCCTTGGTGCCGAGCTTGTCACCCGAGTCGGCCTCGAACTTGTCGACGTCTACCGCGTTGACGCCCAGACGCCACACAAAACCGTACTTGTTCTGCGCGGCTTCGGGCAGGTTGTCGACGGTACCACCGTATTCGGTCGATTCACTCGAGGAGTTACCCGTAGTAAAGCCGGCGTTGGCACCAAAGCACAGGCCGCCAAACAACTCGTGCTTTGCGAGCTTCGCGCCCATGACAACGCTGCCGTTCAGCGTAAAGCCGTACTCAAACTCCTGTTCCTCGCCCTCCTCGACTTCGATGGTCTGCTCAATGCTCGCTCCCGACTGCGCGACGGCGCCGTTAAACCCATCGTGCGTGTAGGCGCGCGTCACGCCAGGCTTGCCCAGGCCAAAGGAATCCCCAACGGGAGTCTCGCCGTTGAGCGTCGTTTGATAGGTTCCGGGCTCTCCCGACCGGTTGGTCAAAAAGTAGCTGAGCGGCGTCATATTGTGCTGTTTGGCAATGCGGTCATAGGCCTCGACATTAACGACCGAGGTCTGCGCGCCGAGCGACACGGGCGCCGCCATCACGCCCTTGCCACCAGTTTCCTCATTTTCGATCTCATACTCGTAATAGACCATCGGAATCGTGTAGAGCACGGCCTTGTCGCCTTCGCCGGCATGCGACTCATAACTTACGCTGGCGCTCACTGTACGCTCGCTCCGGTAGTCATAGCATCCCTCGGCGGCAAAATCGACTGAAGCATTCATCGCGACCAGGGGCGGACCGGTCTGCACCTCGACGGCAACGCCCAACTCGGCGCCAATGGTATAGCCCTGGGATGTCCCCGTGCTCTTTCCCTCGCCGTATGACGTGCCGCCCAACACCAGATAGCCGTATGCCTGCTCCAGATCCTCAACATAGGGAGCATCCTGCAGCACGGCGAGCACGCGCGGGTTGGTATAGACCTTGTAGCGGTCCTTGTACGTGATCTTGACGCTGTCATTGTCGACATCGGGCAGCGCGAGCGAGATAAATGTGCCGTAGGTAGTGCCGCGACGGTTGCTCTCGCTAATCACCTGCTCCTCGCCGCGGCGCACCCTTCCGCTCTCGTCGAGCGAAAGCTGCGAGGCGGTCATCCAATAGTAATCGTCATCTTTACGCAGGTCCTCGTCTCGATGCTTTCCGACCACGGCGATAAAACTCTCGTTGTAGCGATCCGAACCCGAGACGCTGCCCGACTTAACGTCGCTGATCCACACCTGCTCTATACCCTTGTGGTCATGCTTGTTGCTGCTGTTGTATTGCTGACCGCTCATGCTCATGGTTCCGACCATGGACCCCAAGCCCTGGGCACCGCTCTGCGCCGTGTTGCAGGCAAAGTCGCGGAACACATCGCCGCCCACGAGCACCTCGTCGACCGCCGGCTGCTCGGACAGGCCGTCAAGGTTGGCAGTGGCAAGGGCAATAGGCGCCAAGGTGCACGGATAGCGCTTATCCTGAGCGCTATCCTTCCATGCGCTGTTGGGCACATGCATCAGTCCATAGGAGGCGAGGAGCCCGTCTCTGTATTCCTTGCAATCGGAAAGTTTGAACTCGCCAGACTCCGAGTCAAAATACGCGTAGCGGTACAGCGCGCCGTACAGCTCCTTGCTGCCGTCATAAGCGTCGTAATCAAAAGCGCTGCGTTGCCAGTCATAGCCCGCAAGAATAAGGCCCGTGACGGTTTCACCCGTCTTCTTTCCTTCTTCATCGTAGGCGGCAAACGTGCCGAACGTCGCATTCGCAGCGACCATGGTCTTGCCGTTCGCGGAGAGGGAGATTGCGCCCGCGTCACCCAGAGCATCGACATGGACGAGCGCACCCTTGGATGCATCCCACGAGAACAGCTCGCAATGCGTCGACTTATCAATATTCTTTTTGCCGTAGGGTGCCGAGACCACGATGGCGAGGTCATCGCAAAAATCGCGATCGAGATCGCCTGCGGCGAGCGAAACGACGGGAGCTGACTGGAGCTGCGTCCACGAGCTGTTCCCGCCCTTGTTGGACGTGGTGTAGTCGGAGGCGCTACCGGCATCGATCTTGACGACGTTCTGCTTCCAGTTGCCGCCCTCCAGGTCGTACATGTCGACTACGGCCTTGCGCACGCCGTCCTCATCGACATAGCAGCCCGCGTAGACAAAAAGCTCATCGACACCGTCGCCATCGACATCGCCCGCCTCGACATCAAAGACGGCGTCGTGCTCTTGCAGGTAGCCGGCGTTCAGATACTTAAAACGGCCTCCGTCCATCATATTGGTGTTGACCGTCACCGGCAGGCGCGTATCAAGGCTGCGCGTGCGCCCGTTGCTAAACGAATAGAGGACCAGCTCAACCTTTCCGGCGTACGACTTGCCGTCGATCGTCGTGGACGAGCTGTCACCATAGGCGCGAAGCTCGGCAACGCGGCTCTTTTTGCCCGTTTTGGCATCGCTGCAGAACTCAACGCTTGTGGCGTGAATGCCCGAGAAGCCGTTGTTGTCGTTGGCAAGTACCGTCGAGGACTCATTGTTGCTCAGATACGACCAGGTGCCGCCACCGTAGTCGCTATGCTTGTAGAGGTCGCTGTTCGTATCGAAATTGTTGACGTTTTGCCAGAACTTTGCGGCGCCCCACACACTTCCATAGCCATCGGTGAGTTTGCTGCTGCCGCCAATATCGCCGCGCTCGACGTTCTCGAGCTTGTCGCGCAGAGTGTAGCGATTGCCATGGCTGCCGTTAGCTGCCATATAGACCTCGCTGCGCGTGGCAAACGTCGTGGGGGTATCGGTGGAATAGGGGCCAACGGTATCGGCCGGAATGTCCTCGCTCGTGCCCAGGCCCAGATCGCTATAGTCCTGCTCGGTCATATCGGTGATCTCAGGCGCGTCGGCCGCCTGGGCGACGTTGGGAGCCGCCGTGAAACAGGCGACACTCGTTGCAATCAACGCAGCAAGCGCCGCCGTCCCAACAAGCGGGATTTTCGACAACCGACGAATGTGGGGGTGTGGAACGTACATGGGGGCCTCGCTTTACTCAAGTGAAGTGGACTCATTTCCACGAATAGTACGTCCGATGCCCGGTCCCACGTGTCTCATTTCCGCCAACGGCGTGTCTCATTTTTGAGAATCCGAGATGCCGCGGAAATCTTATCCCAGCTCAAAGGCCATTTCTGGGATGTATTTTCCGTCGAGTGCCTCATCGGGAAACCTGCATCCCATTTCAAGCGTGGGACGCACTTTCCCCTTAGACCCTCAACCGGAAACCGCATCCCACTTTGAGCACAAATTCCGGGATGCATTTTCCGCTTGAGCCTCATTGGGAAACGGGGGACGCATTTTCCGAAAGCCTGCCCATCCGGAAAGCCGTCCCACTTTGGACGCATCCGGGCACGGAACCATCGACCTATCAGGCCTTCCATCAATAAAGAGGCGCCCTCCCGGACGACGGGGCACGAAGTTCATCGCGAGTTTCGCACGCAAAGAAGGCCACTTAATGTGGCCTTCGTCTTGCGCAGGACTGTAGAGCAGGGACCTTCGTGCCCCGACGCCCGGGAGGACGTTATATTTAGAAAGATGGACCAACCGCCGTCAGCGATGGGAGCTACTCCCCCAGCACGGCCTTTTTGGCGGCTGCAGCCATGTTGTCCAAATCCTCCTTGGTGGGGTGATCCTTTGCGGCGACCCAGTTGTCGAGCAGCAACTTAGCGCGGGCATTGTCGGGATCTTGCTCGAGCATGGCCTCGTAGCGCTGCTTGACCGCGGGGCCCATCTTGCCCTGGCACATGACCCAACCCGCAAGCTCGGCATCCCCAGCCAAATTGGAGGTCACGCGATCGATAATCTGCTGGTAGTAGCTCTGGTCGGCGCCAAAGCCGCAGGTACCAAACAGGAAGACGCGCTTGCCGTGTAGGGCGGAGAGCAACGCCGCGACCGAAGGCGTGCAGGCGCCCTTGTCACACCAAAAACCGACGAGTACGGTGTCGGCCGCACAAGCTCCTTGCGCCTCGCGCGCGACCTGCTCGGCATCCGCGTCGTCGCTCAACGCCGCGGCATGAATAAACTCAACGCCCGCAGCCTGCAGGGCACGCTTGATCGCGCCCGAAACCATCCTGGTATTACCGCTCTTGCTGTTAACCACCAAAGAGCATGTCATAGTCACGTTGCCTCGTTTCCCCCAAAACTAAAGCCACTAATGCAATTTATTAGATGAATATCTTAGTACTAACGTGACAGATGTAAACCACCGTCTGCCGATTGGCGACGCAGACGACATCTTTGGACAGATTTCGGACAGTACGTACTTGGATTAATGTCGCCGCAGAGTGTTTCACGAAATACCGTCAAATTGTGTCACGGAATATCGTCAAAATGTTTCACGCGCTGGTAGAACGCTATATAACAAGATGGCTCTATGGGACAAACTAACCTGATTAATTTGTCCCACGCACCTGCTTACTGGGCGAATTGGCTGCGGTAGAGTTCGGCGTAGAAGCCGCCTGCCGCTAGCAGCTCGTCGTGCGTGCCGCGCTCGATAATCTCGCCGTCTCGCATGACCAGGATGCAATCGGCGTTGCGAATCGTGCTCAGGCGATGCGCCACGACAAAGCTCGTGCGGCCGGCCATGAGCTCGTCGAATGCCGCCTGCACCTGCAGCTCGGTGCGGGTATCGATGCTCGAGGTCGCCTCGTCCAGCAGCAGGATCGCCGGGTCGGTGAGCATGACGCGCGCGATGCACAGCAGCTGCTTTTGGCCCTGGCTAAACGTGCCGCCGTCCTCGCCGATCACCGTGTCGTAGCCTTTCGGCAGCTGCACGATAAACTTGTGCGCATGCGCGCGCTTGGCCGCCTCGATGACCTGTTCGCGCGTGGCGTCGGGACAACCGTAGGCGATGTTTTCTGCCACCGTGCCCTCGAACAGCCACGTATCCTGCAGCACCATGCCAAAGGCGCAGCGCAGGCTTGCGCGCGTGTAGTCGCGCGAAGAGCGGCCGTCGACCATGATGCAGCCGGCATCGATATCGTAAAAGCGCAGCAGCAGGTTGATGAGCGTCGTCTTGCCGCAGCCCGTGGGGCCGACCAGGGCAAAGCGCATGCCGGGCTTGGCGTCAATGCAAATGTCCTGCAGCAGCTTGCGATCGGGCACGTAGCTAAAGTCCACATGCTCAAAAATTACCTCGCCCTGCGGCGCAGTGAGCTCAACGGCATCTGCGGCGTCGGGCTCCTGCTCACGGGCATCGAGCAGCGCAAACATGCGGCGCGCCGAGGCGTACGCGGTCTGAATCTGCGTAATGACGTTGGTGACCTCGTTGAACGGCTTGGTGTACTGGTTGGCGTAGGACAGGAAGATCTGCACGCCGCCCACCGTGAGCGCCGCGGGCACGCCCGTGATCACGCCCACACAGCCGATCACGGCGACCACAGCGTAGATGATGTTGTTGATAAAGCGCGTGCCGGGGTTAGAGAGCGAACCCATAAACTGCGCGCGCTCGCCTGCCGTGTAGAGCTCGGCGTTGAGGGCATCGAAGCGCTGCTGCGCATTTGGTCCGTAGGCAAACGCATCCACAAGCTTTTGCTCGCCCACATACTCCTCGATATGGCCGCCGAGCTGACCCTGAATGCGCTGCTGAGCGGTGAAGCTCTTGTTGGAGAGCTTGGCGATGGCGCCGGCCGCAAAGATGGAAAGCGGCGTGACGAGCACCACCACGAGCGTCATGGTCAGGTTGATGGAGAGCATAAACGCGAGCGTGCCCACGATGGTAATGACGCCGGTAAAGAGCTGGGTAAAGCCCTGCAGCAGGCCGTCGCCCACCTGGTCGACATCGTTGACCACGCGGCTCATAAGGTCGCCGTGGGCATGGCTGTCGATAAAGCTGAGCGGCATGCGGCTGAGCTTGTCGCTCGCCTCCACGCGCATGTCACGCACCGTCTCGTAGGACAGGCGGTTGACGCAATAGCCCTGCAGCCACTGGAAGGCCGCGGCGCCCACCACGACAATCGCGAGCTTGGTGACAAGCGGCAGCAGCGCGCCAAAGTCCACCTGTCCGGCGGCAACGATGAGGTCGATGCCCTCGCCGATGAGGATGGGCGTGTAGAGCTGCAGGATCACCGAGATGGCGGCGCTCACAAACGACGCCGCAAACGAAATGCGATGCGGACGCACGTAGCCCATCAGGCGACGGGTCACCGCGCCCACGGGATAGCGCTCGGGATCGCCGGGCTGGCGCGGGCCGTCGCCCAGGTCGCTAAGGTTATCGTTGCCGGACACATTGGCCGTCATCGTGGCGACCGAACCGGAAGAAGTATACGGATTCATTTAGCAGCCCTCCTTTGCGCAGACGGACGTGGGGGCGGAGTCCGAAGCGGGCGCCGCGCTCCCCTGCTGGCCCTCGAGCTCCTCGCGGCGAAGCTGCGACTGGCAGATCTCGCGGTACAGTTGGCACCCCTCGTACAGCTCGTCGTGCGTACCCAGACCCGCAACCGAGCCGTGATCGAGGACGCAGATCATGTCGGCATCGCGCACGGTCGAGACGCGCTGGCTCACGATGACCGTCGTCAGCGGCAGTCCGCCCTCGGCGGCGCCGCGCACACTGCGCTCGCGGATAGCGTGGCGAAGCGCCGCGTCAGTCTTAAAGTCGAGCGCCGAGGCGGAGTCGTCCATGATCAGAATCTGCGGCGAGCCCACCAGAGCGCGCGCAATGGTCAGGCGCTGGCGCTGGCCACCGCTAAAGTTCTTGCCGCCCGCCTCGACCGGGGCATCCAAGCCCTGCGGCTTGTTGCGCACGAACTCGCTGGCCTGCGCCATATCAAGCGCCGCCCACAGCTCCTCGTCGGTCGCGGACTCGTCGCGCCAGGTCAGGTTGCTGCGGATGGTGCCACTCACCAGCGACGCGCGCTGCGGAACGGTCGCGACCACATGGCGCAGTTGGTCGAGCGGCCAGGCGCGCACGTCGGTACCCATCACACTCACGCAGCCGACGCCCGCGTCGTACAGGCGCGGGATGAGCGAGACGAGCGTCGACTTACCACTGCCCGTGCCGCCGATAATGCCGAGCGTTTTGCCCAGCGGCAGCTCCAGAGTCACATCGTTGACGGCGTTGGCCGCGCCCGCGCCAAAGGAGAAGCTCGCATGGCTCAAGCTCAGCGCGGGGACCGGAGCGGCGGCGTCCGCCGCACTCGGCTCGGGCAGGGCGATCGGCCCATTGCCCTCGTCGGTAATGCTCGGCACGCAGTTAAGCACCTCGTTGATACGCGACGCGCTGGCGCTCGCCTTGGTAAAGACCACAACCAGGTTGGCCACGTAGACGATGGAGGTGAGGGTCTGTGTCATGTAGTTGACGAACGCCATGACCTGGCCCTGCGTGAGCTCGCCCACGTTGACCTGGATGCCGCCCACCCACAGGATGGCGCACACGCCCAGGTTCATCACCAAAAACGTGACGGGGTTGAGGACCGACGAGAGCCTGCCCACCGCGATGGCGACATGCGCCTGGTCATCGGCAGCCTGGGCAAAACGCTCACGCTCGTGGTCCTCGCGCACGAAGGCGCGAACCACGCGGGCGCCCGAAAGGCCCTCGCGGCAGATAAGCGCGATGCGGTCGAGCTTTGCCTGCAACTGTTTGTAGTACGGAATGCAGCGCGCCATGACAAACCAAAACACCAGGCCGATGGCGGGCGTGCAGATTAAAAAGATGATGCCAAGCTTAAGGTCGATGGCGAGGGCCGCGACCATGGAGCCCACCGCCAGGAAGGGCCAGCGGATAAGCATGCGCACGCCCAACGCCACGGCCAGCTGCACCTGGTTGACGTCGTTGGTGATGCGCGTGATGAGCGACGGCGTGCCAAAGCGATCGAGCTCGGCATAGCTCAGCTTATTGATGTGCCCATAGAGTGCGCCGCGAATATCGGTGCCCATGCCCTGCGAGGTCAGCGCCGCCATCTTTTGGCAGACGAGCGTAAATGAGATGCCGATCACGGCCATGGCGCCAAGCAGCATACCGTAGTGGACGACGGCATTCACGTCGTGCGCGCCAATGCCCTTGTCGATCATCTGCGCAATCACCAGCGGCGTCAGCAGGTCAAAGATCACTTCGATCAACTTGCACGCAGGGCCAATCACCATATACCGGCGAAACTTACCGCCAAAACGCCTAAGCAACTCAATCATAAAAAGGCGCTCCCTATCATCATTCACACTCAATTCGAACCATGATAGTACGAAGAACTCAAAAGACGAGTAAACAACCGGCCAAAGATGACGCCAATGTTTTGGCAACGCCAGCGAGCAGCATAACGCGCGGGAATGAATTGTTCAGATTAATGCGCCATCTACGGGTGATTTTTGGACGACGGGGCCCGGTTGGCGGCGAGGTATTTGGTAGTCGAGCGATTCCGCAGGCGCAGCCGAGGACCAGCGAGAAACGTCTGGACCACGGAATCGCCGATGTTTTGGCGCAGCCAGCGAGCGACATCCAGGGCGAACAAGTTGGCATGAAAAAGGCAGGGCATTGACCTTCTGGTCATGCCCTGCCTTTTGAATGACAAATTGTCGCCCTGGGTGGCGCGCAGCGTCGAGCATTGCGCGGTTTGGTAAAACCGCGCAAGAATAGCGCGCTCGATGGATTCGGATGCCCGACAGAGGCTCCTTATGGCTGCTTCCTTCCGGACCTGACCAGATTCGGAACATGTCGTCATCCGAACCCATCGAGCGCGCTAGGCGCTCGGTATATCTTACCCGCTCCCGCCCAGCAGGGCAAGTGGGGCGAACCCATCGGATGGATTCGCCCCACTCGTGCATATCGCTAACGGCGCCTACGGTACAGGACCGCGCCGCCCGCTGCGGTCAGCGCGCCGATGCCGGCCATGGCAGCGAGCGCCTCGACCGGCAAGCTGCGGTCGCCGGTATCGGGCATGCCGCCCTTGGATCCGTCGCCGCCGGAGCTGCCGCCGGAACCGCCATCGGAACCGCCGCCCGGCGTGCCGGGGTTCTCGGGCGTGCCGGGGGTGCCGGAATCCTCGGCGTAGCTGTTGGTGAAGACCGGCGGCAGGCTGGCGTCGTCCTCGTAGGAGACCTTCGCCGACAGGTAGCCTGTCTTGGTGCCGTCGGCGCCCTCGTCGCTCACCGTGACGACGATCTTGTGCACGGCCTTGTCGTAGGTCACGTGCGCCTGGCCGTCGTCGACCTCGCTCACCGTGAAGGTGTAGGTGCCGGCCTGCTTGAAGGTCAGGGCGTCGAACGTGACGCTGCCGTCCGCGGCGTTCTTGGCGGTCGACATGACCTTGCCGTCCCGGCCCTTGAGCTCAAAGCTAAACTGGCCCGCCTTGAGCTCGGCGCCCTTGAGCACCTTGGCGGCACCCAGCTTGAGGGTGACGGGCGCGGCCTCGTAGCCGTTGGTGAACGTCACCGAGGTGTCGCCCGTGGGATTGCCCTCGGCGTCCACAAGCTCGTGCTTGACGGCGAGTGTGCCGTTGCCGGCATCGGTGACCGTCGTGTGCACGCGGTGGATCGCCCTGTCGTAGGTCACGCCGCCCGCCGTGCCGGTGACCTCGCGCAGCTCGTAGCTGTGCGAGCCGGGCGCGGTGTAGGGGATGAAGCTGAGCGCGACCGTGCCGTCGGCGGCGTTCTTACCTGTCGCCGCGACGCTCTCGCTGCCGTCGGCGGCAATCTCGACCAGCTGGAACTCGAACTCGCCCTCGGCCAGGTCGCGGCCCTTGAGCTTCTTGTTCACCTTGATCTGATCGGTGACGAAGCTCGGGGCGGGGCCGACGCCGTAGGTGTTGGTGAACTCGAACGCGCCCTTGCCCTCGGGCGTGCCCTCGGCGGGCAGGACCTCCGCTTTGAGCGTGCCCGCGGCGGTATTCTCGACCACCTTGACCGTGAAGGTCCTGGTCGCTGCCGCATCGTTGACCACACCGTCGACCGAGCCGGACTCGCTCACCCGGTAGGCGAACGTCTTGGTGCGCATGCCGTCGCCGTCGATCTCGACGTCATCGAGGTCGCTCGGCTGCTTGAACGTGACACTGCCAAGCTCGACGTTGCCGGCGGCGTCATTGGTCGCCTCGGTCACCGTCTTGCCGGAGGCGTCGACCGGTGCGGTCGCGCCGTCCAGCGGCTCAATCTTGAAGGTGTACTTGCCCGCGATGTCGGCCTGCGTGAGGCCGAGTCCGGCCTGGCTGAGTGCCAGCGTCTTGGTGCCCGCGAGGTCGACCGTCGCCTCGTTGGTACCGTAGCCGTTCACGAACGACAGCGTGCCGTCGGAGCCCTCGGGGTAGACCACGGCAGCGTCCAGCCCGCCCTTGCCGTTATCGGTCGCCTGGACCGTGATGTCGAAGCTCGACGCGGTCGCCGTCACGCCCTTGGGCAGTGCCGCCGTGTCCTCGGAAACGGTATAGGAGATGGACCAGAAGCCGTCGTCGATCCTGGTGGCGGTGCCGTCCGCCACCATCTGCTCGAGCGCGTCGGTGGTGTAGTCGATGCGCGAGAACGTGAGCTCAGCGGCCTCGCCATCGCCGGAGGCCCGGTTGGATGCGGTCGCGACCACGTTACCGTGGGCATCGCGGACGGAGAACGAGAACTCGCCCGCCGCCGCGGGGCGGCCCGTCAGCGTCTTGGTGGCGTTGATGGCCACATCGCCCTCGCCTCCGAGCGTGCCGGTGGCCTCGTAGGAGTTCTTGAACGCGACCGTCACGGGCGCGGGTGGCGCCGTAGTGTCGTCGGCCGTCGAGACCTCGCTGCGGGCGACCTCGACGCCGTCCTTGGCGACCGTGGTCGTGACCGTGAGCTTGCCCGTCGCGGCATCGTAGCTGGGCGCGATGGTCACCGTGCGCGGCGCGGTGTCGTTGGTGTAGCCGACGCCGCCGAGCTTGGTCTCGGTGACGGTGAAGCTGTAGGTCTTGCCCGCGTCGGCGTCGGTGAACTTCACGTCGCCGCCCGCGGCCCCGCCGATGAGGTGGATGAAGTCGGCCTGCCCGTCACCGGCCGCGGTCACCGTGTAGGTGTCCTTGCCGGTCTCAAGGCTGAGCTTTTCGGCCGTCTCGTCGTCGGCGGTCACGGTGAAGGCGAACTGTCCCGCCTCCATGGCGCGGCCGGTAAGCGTCTTGGACAGGCGCACGCCCGCGCGGGCCGAGTAGTCGAGCTCGGTCGTGTAGGTGTTCACGAAGTCGCCGCCGCTCGCCTGCGCGATCGCGGGCGTCGAGGCCGTAAGGTTGCCCGAGCCGTCGTCGGTCACGGTCACCGTCATCGTGGCGAAGTGGCTGTCGTAGTCCACGCCGACGATGGCTGCGCCGTCAACGGGGGCGACCTCGTGCACCGTGTAGGTGAAGGTCTTGGCGCGCACCCGCTTGCCGCCGACTTCGGCGAACTCGGCACCCTTAAGGCTGTCGAGCGTGTAGTGGATGGAGCCGAAGTCGAAGGCGACCTTGTCGCCCGCCTTGGTGCCGGCGGCTGCCGTCACGCTGACGGTCTTGGAGCCGTCGATCGAGCCCTCGGGCATGGGTGCGCCGTCCTCGCCCGTGAGCGTGAACTGGAAGCTGTCGCCCTCCGCCCAGTCGCGGCCCTTGAGCGTCTTGGTGAAGAGCCCCGCGGTGGAGACGTCCCTGCCCTCGGTGGCTGCACCGTACGTGTTGGTGAACGCCGCGGTCGCACCGTCCTCGGTCACGGTGCCCTCGGCCCCGTCGGTCGTGGTCGTGTAGCCCTCGGCGGCATCCTCGGTCACGGTGTAGCGCGCGCCCACGGGCAGGCCGACGATGGTCTTCTCCCCGCCGTCCTTGAGCGTGAAGGTCGCCTTGCCGTCCGTGAACGTCATGGCGCCGTCGCCCTTGCCGAAGGTGCCGGAGACGGGCTCGCCGTCCTCGTCGGCTAGCATGACGGTGAAGCCGAACTCGCGCTGGCTGTCGCCGTCGACGACCGTCTTCTTGACGGTGAGGGCGCCGGTCTTGGCGGTGTTGGTAAAGACCGCCGCCTCGACCGTGCTCTCGGCAGCATTACCGGCATCGTCGGTCAGCTTCTCAATCTTAGTCTTGGCAGACAGCTTACCGGTGCCGTCGTCGGTCACCGTGACGGTGGCGCGATAGGTGGCCTTCGAGAACGTGAGCGCCGTCTCGCCACCCGCCTGCTCGGCAATCACATAGGTATAGGTACCGGGCTTGGTGTACTCGATGGTGCCGAAGTTGCCGACCTGAACGTCCTTCTTCAGCGCAATCGTCGCCAAGCCATCCTTGGCGCCATCGGGCATGGGCGCCTCGCCCTCGGCAGTCAGCGTCATAGTAAAGACATCCGCCTTAGTCCAGTTGCGACCGGAGATCTTCTTTTGGACCTTGAAGGCGTTTTCCAGCTTCGTGGACTCCACGCTGTAGACGTTGGTGAAGCCGACCTGCGTCTCCTTTCCGACGGTGCCCGTCTTGGAGTTCGCCTTATCGGCAACCGTAAAGCCGTCCTCGCTCGTCATGAGGTTGCCCTTGGAGTCGAGCTCCTGCACCTCGTAGTGCGCGCCCGTGGGCACGGTAACCGTCACGGAGCCTCCGGCCTTGAGCACGATGGTGTCCCCGCTCTTGATCTGTCCGCTTACATAGGTGCCGTTGGCGCCGCTGGGGCGACCGGTGTACGCAAAGGTACCGGCAAGAGGCGTTGTGCCATCGGCCTGATAGAGCAGGACCTTAAAGGTAAATGCCTTGTTGGGCGCGGTGATGCCTTCGGCAGCCGTGACCGTCTTGCTCAACGTCAAGCGACCGTCAGAGACCTCATCGGTGGTGGTGTTGGTCTTGACGGCAGGGTTGTTGCCGATCTTCACCGACGCCTGGTTGGAAATGTCACCCGATGCGCCGCCGCTCTTAAATGCATCCTCGGTCACGCGGACCTTAAACTGGACCGTGCCCTCCTTGCCGGCGGGAACATCCGTCAACGTCCAGGTGAGGTTGCCGTCGTTGTCCTTGGATGCGACATCCGCATGGTCGCCCGCGAACTCCACGAACTTGGTCCCCGCGGGAACGGCATCGGAGACCGTCACCGTAGCCTGCTTGTTCTCGGTGTTCTTGTAGCCGATGGTATAGGTGAGCTCATCGCCCAGCGCCACACCCGAGCCCGTCGTATCCTGAGCATCGCTCTCGGACTTCTTGGGCACGTAGTTAGTCGTGGTGCCGGCATAACTCCTGCCACCGACCTTAACGCTGGCAGTGTTGTTGACGGTACCGACCGCACCCTGGTCACCATTCACGGCGTCCTCGGTAATCTTGACGCGCACGCGCACCGAACCGTGGCTGCCCGCAGGCTGCTTGCCCAGGCTCCACGTGAGCAACTGGCCGTCCGCGGCGCCCTTATCGGCGTTCTCGCCCTCAAAGGCCTCGAACACAACGCCCGTGGGCAGCTTGTCGGTCACGGTCACATCGGCCGGAACCAGATTGTCTTTGGCATCGGCCTCGGTGTTAACCCAGTTGATGGTGTAGACATAGGAGTCGCCCACGGAGAGCAGCTGCCCGTCGATATCCACACTGGGCTTTGCGACCGTGCCGATCGTCTTGACCTTATCACGCGTATTGTGGAAGACGATCTTGCCGTCCTTGGTACCATCGCGATAGGTCACCTTGGACGTAAGTTTGCCGTTGTTGTTGTCGGTCACCTCGAGCAGCACGCGACACGTCGCGGATGTGTCCACGGGGCGCACGCCCTCGGGCAGGTTGGCCAAGCGCTCCTTTGCCACCAGGTTAAAGCTGTAGGTAGTGGTGTGGTCGGCATTGTGACGCTTGATGGCAATGCCATCGTTGACGGCGCCGGCAAGGTCGATCGTCTGCTCATGGGATTCGCCGGTAGCGTTGCCAAGCTTAAAGTAAACCTTGCCGAAGTCGACCGTCGCTTTACCGTTATCGCTCGCCTGGGTCGTGCCCTCATCCATCTTTACGAGCGAGCCATCGGCCTCCTTCTCGGCATACAGGTCAAACGTATACTGGCCCGCCTCGATCTTGTCGCGGGAGTCCATTACCTTCTCGGCAGCAAGGCCCTCAAAGGTTCCGGTCGCGACGTAGCTGTTGGTAAAGGACACCTGGGCCTTGGCGGTACCGTCCACGGAGCTATAGGTCTTTTTATCCTTAGAAAGCTCGACGTTCTTGGCGCCATAGCGCTTGACCGTAGTCACGGTATAGAGCGAACCATCGGTGCGCTTGTTAACCGTAATCGCCACCGTCCAATAGGACGTATCGTAGGTGTAGCCACCCTTGTCGTCCCTGTTCTCGACCACCTCGTAGGTGAACGTCTTGTCCGCATCGTTCGTCGTAAAGGTCAGGCCGCCCAAAATACCGGTATGGGACGCGCCATTGGCTTGCGGCTCATCGTTGGTAACGGTGAGCTCGCCCTGATCCTTGTCCGCGCGCAGCAGCGCCTTGAGCTTTTCGGTTGAGGCATTGTCTTTGCCCTTCACCGTAAAGCCAAACATGCCGGCATGCAAATCCTTGCCCTCGAGCGTCTTGACGATCTCCAGACCGCCCTGGAGCTCGTAGCTCGTCGAAGTTTGGTAGCTATTGGTAAAGATGAAGCCTTCCGAGCCGGTCGTGCCGTCATCGCGGGCCACAAGCTTGCCGCCCTCATCGGTTACGGTAATGGTCAGGGTATAGGTGTGCGTATCATACTTCCACTCGCCAAGACCATTCGGAACCTGTTCGTTAATAGCGAACTTATACGCGCCCGGCTTGTTGAAGGTGAGCGTTGAGAAGTCAATCTTATCGTGCTCGCCGTCGGCAAGGTCTTCCCTCGTCTGCTTCTGCTCGGTATAGCCGTTGCCCTTGCTCATCGAAGAGCCGGTGATGAGCTTGCTGTCGATGGCAGCCTTGGTGGCGTCGTCAGCTGCGGTCATGGTAAAGGTGAACTTGTCCGGGGCATTGGCGCCGACAACAACCTTCGTCACGGACGGAGTGTAGGTTGCCGCCTCGGTGACTGTATAGGTGTTCTTAAACTTGACCGTCGCGACACCGGTGGACGTTGTACCCGACGGATAAATCCACTGACCCTCGAGCTCGTCGCCATTGTCACCCGGCTTGCTTACCGATGTCGTGACCCTGAGCGTGCCGTCGCCGTTATCCGCTACGACGGCCCTAACCGTATGGACCGTGTTGTCGTACGTATAGCCCGTCGCCTTGTCGTCAATCTCGCTCACCGTATAGGTGAACGTCTTGCCGGCATCATTCTGAGTGAAGATCAGTCCACCCGCAGGTACCAGACTCACGGTCTTGGGGGCGTCGGCCTCGACATTTGTGGTCTCAAAGACCTTGCCGTCCGTGGAAATGCCGACCTTGCTGGCAGAGGCCTCATCGGCAGGCTTGACGATATAGCGGAACGTGCTCTTGGGCGAGCCGAACACCGTCGCGTCCTTGGGGTACGTCAGTGTCTTCTCGATCTGCAGGCCGCCAGCGGCACCATAGTCGAGACTTGCCGCATAACGGTTCACAAACGAGACGGTAGGCGTCGTGGCGCCGGCCTCGCTTGCATCGTACTGCTGCACGTAGGTATTCGGATCCTGCTTGAGCTCGGTAATCTTTTCGTCCGTCAACGCGCTCGCATCGGTGCCATCGCCCAGCAGCTCCGTCACACCCGCGCCCTTGAGCACGGTCGTCACGGTGTAGAGCTTGGCGGGGTCGTCCTTGCGTGCAAGAACCTTGACGAGCACGATGGCATCGCCGGTATAGCTGGTGTCATAGGTGTAGCCGGCAGCAGCAGGCTGGTTCTCGCGGATGCGATAGGCAAACGTATGGCCAAGGTCCTGCTCGGTGAGCGTACGGGCAAAGAGCTTCTCTTCCCCGCTTGCGCTCACCACAGCGCCGGACACGCCGGCCCCTGCCGCCTTGTTGGACAGGTTGCCCTCGGCACCGTCGACCGACGTCTGGACGCCGTTGTACCAAAGGCCCGTCACGGCAAAGGTAAACTGGTCCGCCGTGGAGGCGCGGCCCTGAAGGGTCTTGCTCACCGTCACGCCACCAAAGGTGCCCGACGCGTGGTATGCGTTGGTAAAGGCAGCCTTGTCGGTTACGATCTTGTCCGCGTCGGAGGCACCGGTGTTGGCGTAGGTCACGCTCGACACGTGCAGCTTGCCCGTGTGCTCGCCCGACTCGTCCAGATCGGTCACCACGACGGTCGCGCGCGCGGTGTGCTTGTCCATGGACATGCCCGCCTGGCCATCTTGCGCGGCGTTCTCGGTGATATTGAAGCTGAAGGTGCCCGCGCGCTTGAACGTCACGGCCGGAGCGGCTTCGGTGCCAAAGGCAAACGAGGCCACGCGTCCCGACTCGGGCGCGCTGGCGACTGCCTGGGTGGCGTTAATAGCGACAGCTCCATCTGCCACCGCCTGCGCAGTGGTCTTGTCCAGGCCAGTCACGCTGGCGTCGTCCGTAGCGGCGGTGAGGTTAAAGGTGTAGCTCTCGCCCTGGCTCCAGTCGCGACCGCTCACGGTCTTTTGGCCCTGCAGGGTCACGCTCGTGGGCTCCACACTATATTTATTGGTAAAGGAAGGCGTGACGTTCGTTTTCAGCTGCTCTACCGAGCCGTTTGCCGCGGTCTTGTAGTACTCGATCGAGGTTTCGATGCCGGCACCCTTTTTGGCGTTGCGCACCACAGCGTAATAGACCGACCCGTCATAGGTCATGCCCGCGACACTGCCGGAATTCTCAGCGAACTTGTACACGTAGGCGCGTCCCGCGTCCGGCTTGGCGGTATAGGAGATCGCCGGCCACGTCACCGTACCGTCGGCGTTGTTGCCCACGGTCGCAATGTTGCCCTCGGCGCCCTGGGGCATGGGGGCTTTGATGCTCGCGTCGACCGTATTGGGGCTGAACGCTGCGTTGGCATTCGCATAGCCGCCCATGCCTTCGAGCGTAAAGCCAAAGGTGTTCTGGGCAAGCGGGAAGGTCCCGGCCTTGTCGGTCAGGTTCTTTTGAGCATGGATGATGATGTCCTTCTCGTGCTCGTCGTAGTGATTGGTGAAGGTCGCTACCTTCTCGGTAACTTCCTTCTTAGTCTCGGCGCCTGCGTCGTCACGCACCTGCATCACTTTCACGCTCGCAACAACCAGAGCACCGGCATGGTTGTCCTCCACCACAACCGTCGCAGTATAGGAGGCGGCGGAGTAGCTTATGCCATCTGCCCCGGCATCGGAACCGGGGACAATTTCCTTGATGGTATAGGCGTACGTGCCCGGCTTGGTATAGGTGATGTCGCCAAACGTTGCCGTCTGGGCATTCTTGGTAAGCTCGACCGTCGACACCTTGCTCTTGGCACCGTTGGGCATGGGGACGCCGTCCTCGGCCGTAAGCTGCGCGGTAAAGGTATCGCCATCGGCCCAATTGCGGCCCTCGAGCACCTTCTTGACGCTCAGGCCACTCTGGGCATCGAGCGTTACCGAGCTGGCGCTGTAGTTGTTGGTGAACTCGAGCTTGTTGCTCGCGGGAATGTTTCCGCCCACGAGCGCCGCGATCGTGCCCTCGATGGTGTTGCCGGTTCCGGACTGCTCCTCGCCGCCGGCCCTGCGGCTCACGAGCCTAAAGCCAGCCGGAAGCACCGACTCATCGGCAGAGCCGGTCACGGTGTTAACGATGCTCGCCAGCACATTGCCGCTGGACTCCTCGCCCTTGGTGGTGAGCTCGCTCACGCTATATCTGTCGCCCTTCTTAAGGTCGTATACGCGAATGGTCTCGCCGGCCTTGATGGAATGGGTGCTGCCGTTCATGAGCGTAAAGGAATCGCCCACGGCATTGCCATTCGCATCGAATACGTGTGCCTCGTAGCCCTTCTCGGACTCCGGCAGGGTGAACTTAAACGTAAACGTCAGATCGTTGTTGTTCGCATCCTTGGTAGGCGCGGTAAGGTCATCGTCTGCCGTCACGGTCTTGGTCACCTGCAGACGCGCCACACGACGGTCGGTATACTGCACGGCAGTTGCGGTGGTAAAGAGATGATTGAGCTGGAGCGTGCCCAGGTTAGTACGAGTCTTGGAGGCATCGTCTATATATGCTGAATCGTCTTCTTGATAAAGAGCCATGCGGTTGATACCTGTGTCGGCAAAGATCGTCGCCAGCTGACCGTTGCGCTCGCCACCGTCCTCAACATAGCGCAAGACGGTCTTGGTGCCCTGTTCCGTCTTGTCATAGCGCATGTGCATCAGGTCGTTCGCCAGAGAAGGCGTTACACCCTCGGCGGTGCACTCCTGGCCCCACGTCAGGCTTCCGCTGGCGTCAACGGTCGCGCTCTGCAGCTTGCCCTTGATGTGCGTCAGCGTATTATCGATCGAGTCGGGAGAGCCAAACTGCGCCAACGAGGCAATCAGCGAACCCGGGCCGCTCATGCTACGCACGCCGTCGTTCACCTTACCGGCATCCACGTACACGCCCGAATCGTCCACGATCACCTTGGTAATGGTGGAATTAATCTCATAACCATCCGGGCTTTTAGACTCACGCAGGTAGTACGTACCCTTGATAAGGGGCGCATGCTTTGTCGAATCGAGCGGGAAGCATGCAGCACCCTCAATGTCATACGGATAGGTCATGCCATTTGCCTGCACGGTGTCATACGGCTCGGCACCCGCTTTTATGGCATAGGTTTTAGGACTATCGCCGGTAACGTCCTTGGCCTGGTACAGCTCAAACGTCGCGCCGTTCACGGGCTCGCCCAGATCGTCGACCTTTTGCACAAACAGACGGTTCTGGACGTTCGTGAGGTGGATCACCGTAGAGAACTGCCTGTTTATCGACTGGTATTGAACCATGGAGGTGTTCTCCGTGGTTGCCCCTGCCAAAGACGATGCCGTGGTGTGATACACCGCCACGGTATATTCCGCCTTCGACTCATCCGTCATCATGGCGGCGTACTTTTCGATATCTCCGGGCAGCGACCTAACCGTTACCTCGTAGTCGCCCTTGGTGTTGACGGCAAAGACACTCGTGTCCGCCGATTTAGCAGCCTCGACCGCGCCCTCAATGCTGTGTTTGGAGCACAGCTTATAGCCATCGAGCGGGTTGCCCGTGACCGGCGTCCATGCGTTTTCGCTTGTGTGGTCCTCGCCCGCACCGGTGAGCTTGAGCACGACGGCAAAGGTCGTGCCCGAGTTAATGGGATTGTTCTTGTTGTCTTTTATGTCTTTGGACAGGGAGATGGTCTCCTTGGCGGCCAGATAGCCGCCGTTCAGCCACATGCGGCTGCCCGTCCATTGCGTTGTACCGTCGGCCATGGTGACCGTCGTTTGCGGTGCAACGACCACGCCACCCGAACCACTCGCCGCAGCTGGCTTGTACTGCAGATGCAGCTCACCAGGCGTTGCGGTAGTCGATGAAGTCAGGCTCGAGCGGTATCCTGCGGGTAGGCTAACTTCTTTGAGTACAAAGTAATCGTGGCCCTCGGAATGCTGGCCATCGAACGAGAGCACGGAGCCGTCCTTCTTCATCAGAAGTACCAGTTGGCCCTTGGCGTCCGTCGTGCCTTGGGCGATAGGCTCGGCCCCGCTTGGCACGGTCCATTTTTCATCGGACTGATACAGAGCAAACTTGGCACCTTGGACTGCCTGGCCGTTCTGGTCGACCTTCTCGACCTCGGACGACGGCAGGGTGGTAAGGTTGAACTTGAGCGACATGTTCGATGCGCCCGCGCCGCGCTCCAGATAGAAGAAGCTCAGCGTGTGCTTGGTGCTGTCGCGGAAGGTGCTGCCGGAGAAGTTGGTGGTATCCGCACCGGCAGCTTTGAACATCTCCTTGATGGTCGTGTTCTGAATTGTCTTTTCGGGGTCATTTGCGTTGTCGACATGGCCGACATGCACCGCGCCCGTAGCAAAGTTGATCTTGAGCGTCGCCTTCTCGTGAATGCCGCCCAAGTCACCCACGAGCACACCGTCGATATACACCCAGACATCATCGTCGCCCGAGAATTCAAAGACCATGTCCTCGTTTTTGGTGGTCTTGCCGCGTGCAGGCTGGACAAACTCCGTGGTCATGGACATGCCAAAGTGGTGGTTGAGATCCGTGCTTCCATCAACGATCTTTTTAGGGGAGAGGTTGTTGCCGTTCTCATCAAAAACCTTGCTTGCAGAGTCAAAGGGGAAGAACTGGCCCAGATTGGTTTCTTTGCTCGCATCGCCTTTATATACGCCCGCTTTATCGTAGACGTCAAAGGAATTGGTCGTGGAGTTATACACAGCGTAGTTGCCGCTAGAGCCGTTAGAGCCGTACGAGTCGTAGACGTAGTAACCATCCTTGAGCTGGAAGAGGCCTTTCACGTTGTTGTAGACGGCTTTGCCGTTCTGCCTACCATTTGCCTGACTGGCATTGTTAAAGAGATAAGCCAGCGACTCATCGGTGTACGTACCACTCGTGTTATAGGAGGTGTAGGTACCGGCATCAATCGCTGGATAACCATTTACCAGCGTGTTCTTCACAAACGAAAGGCGTCCATAGCCATTGATGGCGCTTTTGCCCGTCCACCTGTTAATGCCCGAGCCGGCGCCACCATTGAACTTGAGCTGATGGTCTTTATTGATGCCGGTGTTGTTATTACTGTTGTCGTTGTTTACGTTCTTCGAGCTATCGTTATCGCCATCGACAACCCAGTAGTCGAACAGATTGACCGTGGTACCGGTAGGATTCACCGTCTGCACGGTGTGGTCACTCACGGCAGCCGACGCACTCGTCGCACCAAACAAGAGAGCGCACGCCGCCAGCGGAACGGTCAAAACCCTTAGAGCGCGCTTGACTGTATTGGTTTTTTCGCCAAAAAGCTCCAGCTTTTCTTGAGCTCTCGCACATACGCGATTCATGAAGGCCCTCCCCAATCCATGAGGACGGCAAGCAGTGGCTCGCTATATGTGTGTCGTCGTCCTCATCGATGCAAATATACGCCCCCCCCCGCGCAGAAACGCAAGGCGGGACATCGCTATATGCTTAAAATTGTAGCAATTTGTGTGACCCGAAATTTCGCCTCGGGTTGCCACTCAGGCCCAAAATCGAACCACTCGCGCCATCGACATACCCCAGTAGCAAAGTAGCTAATTTGGGACGGGGCTATTTTGACTACCCGGCCAAACCGGGCTCCCGACCCAAGACCCAAGGCGACCAGCCTCGGAAGGCCGTCCTCGAAGTTGCGGTGGAATAGTTCCTGTTTTTGCTGCCTGAGCCGCCAAACAAGAACTATTCCACCGCAACTTATTGGGGGATGGATTTTAGAGGCGGGCGAGGTCGTAGGCTTGGGCAGCGGCTTCGCCGGCGCAGATGAGGTTGGTTGTGGCTTCCTGCACATCGAGCGCTTGGTCGAGGGACATGGGCTTGCGGCAGATGGGCAGCACTAGGTCGATGCCCTGCTCATACACTGCATCCAGGTTGTCAGCACGACCGCCCACGACGGCAACCACCGGCTTGCCATAGCGCTTGGCGCGACGTGCCACGCCCACCGGCGCCTTACCGGCGGCGGACTGCTCATCCATATTGCCCTCGCCCGTTATGACCAGATCGACATCGCGCACGCGCTCGTCAAACCCCACAAGGTCGAGCACCGTTTCCACGCCCGAGCGCAGCTCCGCACCGAGCGTCAGCAAGGCAGCCCCCAGCCCACCGGCAGCGCCCGCGCCTGGCACGCCGAGAACCGAACCGAACGTCCGCGCCCCTTCGGGCACGCGCAGCAACCCCTGCGCCCGAGCCTCGGCAATCGCAGCGTCGAGCAGGCGACCATAGCCGACCATCCAGCCGTCGTACCTGCTCAGCGCTGCGACGTCCCCCGTCGGCAGACCCTTCTGTCCGCCGAACACCGCCAGTGCGCCACGACGTCCCACAAGCGGATTCTCGACATCGGAAAGCACAACGATACGAGCGCCATCCAGCGCCTGCATCGCGGGCGTCAGGTCAACACCGGCCACACGCTCAAGACCCGCGAGCCCCGGCGCAACATCGCAACCGTGCTCATCAAGCAGACGCGCACCGAGCGCCTGAAGCATGCCGGCGCCGCCATCGTTGGTGGCGCTACCACCCAAACCAATATAGATAGTCTTTGCGCCCGCACGAACCGCACGGATCATAAGCTCGCCCACGCCATAGGTCGAGGCCACCAGCGCCGCCGACTCCGTACAGGGTGAATAACCAATCCCTGCCGCCTCGGCCATCTCAATAACCGCGGACTCGCGCCCAGCATCCACCAGCATCCGGGCAGACACGCGCTCGTTCAAGGGGCCTGCCACCTCACAGGTCACGACCTCGCCGCCGCATGCAGCGACAGCGTCGAGCGTTCCCTCGCCACCATCTGCCAGCGGCAATGCGCACACCTCGGCATCGGGCCACGCGCGGCACACGCCCTCGGCAACTGCCTCTTCTGCCTGCGTGCTCGAAACGCTGCCCTTAAAGGAGTCAATCGCCAACAGCACGCGGCGAGGCCGGCGCTGCGCGGCGCCAAAGTCGACCGTCTCAACGGCAACATCTCCGGCATCAGCAAGTGCCGCGGCGTGAGCAGCATGCGCGTCAAGATCGGACCCACAGCCGCAAGCAGCGCCGTCCGCTCCGCGTAGACCGCCAAAATAGCTACTCAGCAGCTCGCGACACTCATCCGCCAGCACCCCGGCCGCCACGTTAAACCGATGATTCAGACGCGAATCGGCATTCAAATCGTACAGGGATCCCAGCGCGCCCGCCTTGGCATCGGCCGCACCATACACACAGCGCCCCACGCGCGCGTTGACCATAAGCCCCGCGCACATACAGCAGGGCTCCAGCGTCACATAGACCGTGCAATCGGAAAGGCGCCAACGGCCGAGCGCCTGGGCAGCGGCACACACAGCCGCAAACTCGGCATGCGCCGAAGGGTTCTGATCGAGTTCGCGACGATTATGCGCCCGCGCGACAATCTCGCCCGCACGCACCACCACGGCTCCGATGGGCACCTCGCCCACTTCCGCGGCGGCTCGCGCCTCCGCTAACGCCTCGCGCATGAACTTCTCGTCGATTCCGGTGCTCGTCATCGTTCGCCTTCCCTGTTGTAAATTCAAAACGATGCTATCATTACGACTCACGGAGAGATGGCAGAGCGGTTGAATGCGGCGGTCTTGAAAACCGTTGAGCGCGAGAGCGTTCCGGGGGTTCGAATCCCCCTCTCTCCGCCACTTTTAGTGCTTTACCGGCGTCATGGTCCGCTCGAACAGGGCATCGACCACGTCGGCCATCTCGGGTTGACGTTCAAGGTCATGGCCCGATTCCCACCACATGGTAAATAGACGAATGATGCCGCCGGCGATAAACTCGGACGTCGTCTCGAGCGACACGGGCGCAAGCGCATCCTCGTCAAGCGCGCTCATCACACGCTCGCGAATGGACCGCGCGATGCGGTCGCAAATCATGCTGGTCAACATACCCGACATGCTGCTCGCCAAAATGTTGTCCATGAGCTGCTCGTGCGCCAGAATCATGTCCATGGCGTCGGTGAACACCTCGTGGCGAAGCCCGCGCACGTCGTCGGCCGACACCGTGCCGCCCTCGGCAGCCCGCTTTTGCGGCAGGCCCGACATGAGCTCATCGATATAGAAGGCAAAGTAATCATTTTTGTCGCGAAAGTGCTTGTAGAACGTCGTGCGGCGTATCATAGCGCGGTCGCACAGCATGGCAACCGTCAGGTCCTCAAAACGATGTTCTTCCAAAAGCTCGGTAAAAGCTGAGAACAGGGCCCGATAGGTTTTCTTAATGCGAAGGTCCATCTGCATCGCCCTCCTCAAGGAAAAGACAACACCCATCAATCTGTCGCATATCTTACACCTGTACTGCCCATTCTCCGCACGGTCGTCCTACCTTGGTGGAAACATAACGCTTACCGGAAAGTTCGGCACCGTCAGCGGTTGCGGGTATACTAGAAGCGTTACACCAACGGCAGCTGGCGCATGCCGCCGCGGCCATTCGAAACGGAGACATCATGGCTACCATCATCATCGGTATCGTTGTTGTCGTTGTGATTGTCTGCGCCATCGCCGGCATCTACAACAACATGGTCACCAAGCGCAATCGCATCGATAACGCCTGGCAGAACATCGACACGCAACTGCAGCGCCGCAACGATCTGATCCCCAACCTGGTCGAGACCGTCAAGGGCTACGCCAAGCACGAGCAGGAGACGCTCGCCGCCGTGATCAGCGCGCGCAACACCGCCGTCAAGGCGACCACGCCCGAGGCCAAGATGGAAGCCGACAACGTGCTGACCGGTGCGCTGCGCCAGCTCTTCGCCGTGGCCGAGGCCTACCCCGATCTTAAGGCGAACACCAACTTTACGCAGCTCCAGGCATCGCTCGAAGATACCGAGAACAAGATTAGCTATGCACGCCAAAGCTACAACGACTGCGTGCTCAGCTACAACAACGCCATCCAGACGTTCCCGGCCGTCATCTTTGCCGGCATCTTCCAGTTTAAGGAGCGCCAGGGCTTCGAGGCCGCCGAGGCCGCCCGCCAGGCCCCGACCGTCAAGTTCTAGCAGACACGTGCGCGGCCGAAAGGCCGCGCACCATCTTTTTATCAGATTAATTATTGATCTGCTGCGTCAGCGCCGAACCCGCAGGGCGGAGAGCAAGTTCCCTCCCGGCGCACTCCGCAGGACGCAAGAAGCCCTCGCCGCACGAAGTGCGCAGCGAGGGCTTCTTGCATGTCCGAGGACGCGCCGGGAGGGAACTTGCTCTCCGCCCGGATAGGTAAGACAAATTACGCCACGGTGTAAACCCAGTCGTGCTTGTCCTCAACGGCACCAGACTGAATGCCGGTCAGGGTCTCGCGGAGCTTCTTCATCACAGGGCCGATCTCGGTGTAGCCAGCCGGGAAGGTCACAGTCTCGTCGGCACCGTAGACCTTGTTGTCGATCTCGCCAACCGGGGAGATGACGGCAGCGGTGCCACACAGGCCGCACTCGACAAAGGTGCCGGCCTTGACCTCGGCCCACTCGACGGGGCGCTGGTCAACGGTCATACCCAGGTCCTGAGCAACCTGAACGAGCGAGCGACGGGTGATGGAGGGCAGGATGGAGTCGGTGTGCGACTGAGGAACGACGAGCGTGCCGTCCTCCTTCACAAACAGGACGTTGGCGCCACCGGTCTCCTCGACATAGGTGCGCGACTCGGAGTCGAGATACAGGTTCTCGGCATAACCCTCGCGGTGAGCCTCCATCGTGGGCTTAAGGGACATGGCGTAGTTGAGGCCGGCCTTGATGTTGCCGGTGCCGTGCGGTGCAGCGCGGTCGTACTCGGAAACGCGCAGCTTGACGGGCTTGAGGCCACCCTTAAAGTACGGACCGACCGGGGTCACGAGAATGCGGAACGTGTACTCAGGAGCGGGAGCCACGCCGATCACGTCACCGGAGCCGATCATAAACGGGCGCACGTACAGGGTCGCACCGGAGCCGAAGGGCGGAACCCACGCGGCGTTGGCAGAAACAACCTGCTTGACGGCCTCGACGAACTTGTCCTTGGGGAACGGGGGCATCTCGAGGCGCTGGGCGGAGTCGTACATACGCTCAGCGTTCATGTCGGGACGGAAGCAGACGATGCTGCCGTCCTCGGCGGTGTAGGCCTTCAGGCCCTCAAAAACCTCCTGGCAGTAATGGAAGATGCCACCGCACTCGGAGACATGCAGGGTGTGGTCGGTGGTCAGGCCGCCCTCGTCCCACTCGCCATCCTTCCAATGAGCCTCGTAGCTGTAATCGGTCTTCATGTAGCCAAAGCCGAGGCTACCCCAATCGATATCCTTCTTCTCGACAGTCATATGTCGCTCCTTACACACACGGTTGCATACTCGCGAACCCGCACGCAAGGACCGAAGCCGGCCGCGTCGCAACGTCGCAGACCCGGAGCGTAGAGCCGGGCAGGACACGCGGGCAACATCAAAGCCGATGGCGCGTCGATTCGCATGCAGGAAATTGTACTCCCCGCGCGCCGCGGATAAAACGCTTTTCTTTAACTAAGTAAAGTATTTTCATTTGCCTTCAACATAAAAAGGCCCGACACCGCAATTGGTGACGGGCCTCAGAATCAGCGCTCAAAAGCAAGCGCAGGCTAGGCGTTCTTTTTGCCAAACTTGGACTTGACCAGGCCAACCACGGTCGGGATGATCGACACGGCGACGATGCCGATGATCAGCAGCTCAAAGTGCTCCTGCACAAAGGGGATGCCACCAAAGAAGTAGCCCAGCAGCGTAAAGACCGTCGACCAGGTGATACCGCCCAGCACGTTAAAGACGACAAAGTTGCGCCAGTGCATGCCGCCCATGCCGGCGATAAAGGGCACAAAGGTACGGATGAACGGGAAGAAGCGGCCGAGGAAGATGGCCAGGTGGCCCCACTTGTCCAAGAAGTCCTCGGACTTTTTAATGCGCTCGGGCGTCATGGCCTTCACCTTGCCCGAGGCGATGATCTTGCGGCCGAAGAAGTGGCCGATCATAAAGTTGCACTGGTCGCCCAGGATAGCAGCGGCCCACGCAGTGGCCAAAAGCGCCACGATGTTAAAGCCACCGTTGTGGGCGAAGAAGCCCGAGGCGAACAGCAGCGAGTCGCCGGGAAGGAACGGGAAGAACACGACGCCCGTCTCGATAAAGATGATCAGGAACACGCAGCCGTAGGCCATAAGCGGACCGGCGGCAATCCAGCTGGCGATCGCGGTGCGCGGATCCTTGAGCAACTCGGCGATAAAATTGATGAAACCCATGAAGTAAAACCTCTCAGTTGCGGGCGCGGACACGTCCAAGTTGACCAGTATACGGTTGCAGCGCGGGTGCGGGCCAAACCCCTCAAAAGTCTTACTTCATTACCAGCAAGTTTGCATAACTGACACCTGTCATGTAAAGCAAAGCAAGATTGCCCTTCCTAATCCCTAGCGAATCGCTATACTTTATTGAATTGCATTGTCGCGGCGCTAAGGGAGGGCGGCCGGTGAGCTTTATCAATACCATTCGCGAGGACATCAAGACCGTCCAGGCGCAGGACCCCGCTGCGCAAAACGGCCTGGTCATCTTCTTGTCTTACCCCGGCCTGCACGCCAAGTGGAACCATGTGCCCGAGCACTGGCTCTGGGAGCACGGTCATCGCTCGCTCGCCCGCGTACTCTCGCAGCTAACCCGCCATATCACCGGTGTTGAGATTCACCCCGCCGCGCAGATCGGCAAGCACTTCTTTATCGACCACGCCATGGGGGTCGTCATTGGCGAAACCACCATCGTGGGCGACAACTGCGTGCTCTACCAGGGCGTTACGCTCGGCGGCACCGGCAACGAGACCGGCAAGCGTCACCCCACCCTGGGCGATAACGTCACCGTGGGCACGGGCGCTAAAGTGCTCGGCAACATCCGCATCGGCAACAACGTCAAGATCGGTGGCAACTCGGTCGTCGTCAAGGACGTGCCCGACAACTGCACCGTCGTGGGCGTGCCCGGACGCATCATCAAGCGCAATGGCTGCCGCGTGTTCGAGGAGAGCTTCGACGCCAAACAGCATCGCGAGTACATGCCCGACGACGCTGCCGAGCAGAGTGCCCTCAACCGTCAAGGCATCACCGAGAACGCCCGTCGCGTCAAGGAACTCGAGCAGGAGGTGGCCGAGCTCAAGGCGCTCGTCGCCAAGCTCGTGGACGAGCGCTAGGGCCGCAAGGGCAACCGCCACAGCATAAACGCCAACACAAAAGGCGCGCCAGGGAATCCATCCCCGGCGCGCCTTCTTTTCGATGTGACATGCGGGACGGTCCCTTTGTCACATTCTCACGCGATTATGCGAACTGGCTCAGATAGAGGTCGGCGTAAGCGCCCTCGGCAGCCAGCAGCTCCTTGTGCGTGCCCTGCTCGATGATGTTGCCGTGGTCCATGACCAGAATCAGGTCGGCATCGACGATCGTCGACAGACGGTGCGCAATCACAAAGCTCGTGCGCCCGCGCATGAGCGCGTCCATGGCGCGGCCGATGGCAAGCTCGGTGCGCGTATCCACACTCGACGTCGCCTCGTCCAGGATGAGGATTGCCGGGTTGTTGAGCAGTACGCGCGCGATGGTCAGCAGCTGACGCTGGCCCTGGCTGATGCTTTCGGCATCGTTGGCCACACGCGTGTCGTAGCCCTGCGGCATGGTGCGCACAAAGAAGTCGACCTGTGCTGCGCGTGCGGCCGCCACAATCTCATCGCGCGTCGCCTCGGGGCAGCCGTAGGCGATGTTCTCGGCGATGGTGCCATCGAACAGCCAGGCGTCCTGCAACACCATGCCAAACTGCTGGCGCAGCTCACCGCGGTCCATGCGGCTCGTGTCCACGCCGTCGAGGGTAATGCGTCCGCCGTCGATCTCGTAGAAGCGCATGAGCAGGTTGATGAGCGTGGTCTTGCCCGCGCCCGTGGTTCCCACCACCGCGATCTTCTGGCCCGGCTCAGCGGTAAACGACACGTCGCGCATGAGCGGCTTGTCGGGCGCATAGCCAAAGCGTACATGCTCAAAGGAGACACGGCCCTCCACCTTGCCCGGCAGCTTGGCGGCATCGGCCGGCAGCGGGTCGGCTTCCATCTCGGGCTCGTCGAGCAGATCGAACACACGCTCCGCGCTCGCCAACGCACTCTGCAGCGAGTTAAAGGTAAACGACAGCTGCGTCATGGGCTCGGACGCTTCGTAGATAAACTGGAAGAACGCTTGGAACACGCCGACAGTCATGTGGCCGGCGACCAACATGCTGCAGCCCACGAGCGCAATCACGATTTGCGCCAAACGGCCGATAAAGCGTACCGCGGGTCCGACGGCATTGATCATAAAGTCGGCCTTGGTGCTCACGCGCGCCAGCTCCTTTGAGGCCTCGTGCACCTCAACGGAGCTCTGGCGCTCGCGGTTAAACGCGCGAATCACCAGACGGCCCGAGTAGCCTTCCTCGACCGCGCTCGTAATCTTGGACACCCACTCCTGGCGCTCGCCCGTCACATCGTGCGTGCGGCGCGACACGACCTTCGTCACCAGCAGCGACAACGCCGTAAAGAACAAAAAGACGAGCGTGAGCTGCACGCTGAACACGAACATCACGCTCACGGCGCCCACAACCGTGCCGATCGATACCAGCAGCTGCAGCAGGCCGCGCTGCATGCTCTCGGACATCTTGTCCAGGTCGTTGGTCGCACGGCTGACCACCTCGCCGGGGCGATGCGCGTCAAAGTAGGCGAGCGGCAGACGATTGAGCTTTTGTGCGATGCGGTTACGCAGGCGCAGGTTGAGGCGCTCGGCAACGCTCGACATCAAAAAGCTCTGGAGCGCATAGAACGAGGCAGCGGCCGTCCAGATCATAAAGTAGATGAAGATGGTCCTGCCGCAGTTTTCCCAAGTGATGCTGAAGGTGGTGTTGTTGGCAAACGCCAGCTTCATGTGTCCCCACAGCTCATCGATCACGCGGGCGCTGTACGCCGGCGCCGCGGTGTTAAAGATGACATAGAAGACGATACTCGCAAACACAATATAGAAACGCCAGTGGTCGCCGGCGGCCTCGCTCCACAGGCGGCGCACCGTCGCCCAGGTGTCGCGGGGCGTCTCGTCCTCGTCCTCATCGTCCACGTCGCGCATGCGCTCCGCCTCGGCGCGGGCACGCTCGTCCTCGGCACGCTCGTTTTCCTCGTAGAGCGCTTGGCGGCGAGCCTCGCGCTCAGCCGCCTTGGCGGCGGCGTCCAAGTCGGGCGTGGCGCCCGTCCCCTCGATTGTCTCTGCAACCGCGGCGCCATCAACGATGCCCTGCTTCTTAAGCTCCTCGGTCATGCTACTCACCTCCCTTCATTTGCGATTCCGCGATGGCGCGGTACACCTCGCAGGTTTCCATCAGCTCGTCGTGCGTGCCCAGGCCCACGACCTCGCCGTCTTTGAGCACCGCAATCTGATCGGCATGCAGAATCGTCGAGATGCGCTGTGCGATGATGAGCACCGCGGCATCGCGCGTCTCGTCCTGCAGTGCATGGCGCAGGGCCGCATCGGTCTTAAAGTCCAGGGCCGAAAAACTGTCGTCGAAGATATACAGGTCGGCGCGTTTCATGAGCGCGCGGGCGATCGCCAGGCGCTGGCGCTGGCCGCCCGAAAAGTTCGTGCCGCCCTGGGCCACCGGCGTGTCGAGCCCCTGCGGCTGATCGAGCACAAAGGTGCTCTGGGCGACCTCCAGTGCATGGAGCATGTCGGCCTCAGTTGCACCCTCGTTGCCAAAGCGCAGGTTGCTCGCCACGGTGCCCGAGAACAGCCATGCCTTCTGCGGCACGTAGGCTATGCGACCGCGGATGTCGCCTTGCGAAAGGTCGCGCAGATCGACGCCGTTCAGACGAACAGCACCCTTCGTGGCATCGTGGAAGCGCAGCAGCAACTTTGCCACCGTCGATTTGCCCGAGCCCGTCGAGCCCACGATCGCCGTTGTCTGGCCGCGCCGGCAGGCAAAGCTCAGGTCGCACAGCGTGTCCTCGTCGGCATCGTCAAAACGAAACGACATGTGGTCGAACACGGCCACCGCGTCGGCACCGTCAACAGACTCAGGCACCCCGTCGCCCAGCGTACGCCCGCCGTCCACGATGCTCGGCTCAATTTCGAGCACCTGTTGCGCGCGGTTGAGACACGCCGCGGCGCGCGGGAGCGTCAGTACCACCATCTGCGCCATCATCACAAAGAACAGGATCAGAAGCGCATACTCCAGCACGGCCGAGATGCTGCCGATTTGCATGGCATGGACACCCACGCGGTTGCCACCCACCCACAGCACCGCCACCTCGGCGATGTTCATCAAAAAGAAGCTGGAGCTGTCAAGGCCCACAAACAGGTGGTTGACCTTGATGGCATTGGCCGCGTAATCGCTAAATACCTCGTCCAGGCGCTGCTCCTCGTGGCGCTCCTTGTTAAACGCACGGATGACGCGCACGCCCACGATGTTCTCGCGCAACACCACGTTCATGCGGTCGATAAAGCTCTGTAGGCGCATAAAGATCGGCGCGGCGTTGGCAACGGTAAAGACTGCCGCCACCAGCACGATCGCGACGACCACGCCCAGCAGCGTACCCATGGTGGGATCGATAAACCAGGCAAAGATGATGCCCGCCACAGCCAAAAACGGCACGGGCAGCACCAGCTGAATCGTCTGCAGAATTGCCTGCTGGATCACGTTGATGTCGTTGAGCGAGCGCGTGATCATCGAGCCGGTACCAAAGCGCTCAAAGTCGCTGGCAGACAGTTCGAGCGACTTGTCGTAGACGGCATTGCGGATGTCGCAGGCCACGTTGGCCGCCAGGCGAGCCGAAAGATAGCAGCCCAGCACCGCGCCACCGCTGGCCATGCCGGTCGCGATGAGCATGTACAGGCCGTTGCGCAGGATGTAGTCGACATCGCCCGTCGTGATGCCCGTGTTGACCATGTTCGCCAGCATCGTGGGCACCAGCAGCGTGCCAACGTTGTCTATCAGCAGCACCAGCAGTGTCACCGCAATCAGTCTGCGGTACGGCTTCATAAACCTCATTAAGAGTCGCATGTCTCCCCCTCGACCTTATCGTTCGCCTCGGACTCCGCGGCCATCTGCTGCTTAAATGCCTCGCACTCCTCGTTGAGGACATGGGAGAACTTGCCGACCAGGCGCATAATCTCACGCTGTTCCCAAGGCTCGAGCGCGCCAAAGGCACGCTGCTCGGCCTTAACCGCTGGCAACGCATAGTGCTCGGCGAACCGCCGGCCCTCATCGGTCAGACAAACGACCTTATTCTTACGGCTGCCTTCGGCAAACTCCAACGTTGCAAGCCCACGCGCCGTCAACGTTTTAATTGCGGAGTTAATGGTCTGCTTGCTATAGAACCACTCGCTCGTCAGGCGGCTCACGGCAACGCTGCCGCCCGCCGCGCTGGTGTCGACGAGCATCCAGTAGGCGCAATCCGAAAGGCCGCAGGCACGCGCGAACTCTGAATAAATACGGTCGAGCCCGTTGAGCATCCGGTCAAAATCGACCGACGTAACCGCGCAATCCATCTCTCCCACCATTCGATAGTCCGAATTTTGACTAATTGATGTTTCAGATTAGTCCGAGTTTTGACTAACGTCAAGCGCTTCGTTCGCAGCATGCGAGCTATACAACATATCGACAAAAAAGACCGCCGGCGCGGGGGCAGCGCCGGCGGTCACGAGAGAAAATCGATTGTTTCCTACTAGGCGGCAACGGCCTCGTAGACCGTGGCGCCCGAGAAGCTGTCATGCAGGCTCTTGCCGCAGATCCACGGCAGCTCGACGACCTCGCAGACCGTGTTGACCAGCTCGGAGCAGTCAGTAAAGTGGCCCTTATCGTTGAGGGCCTCGCAATCCTGAACACGCCAATAGCCATCGGTGTGCGTGATGTAGTACTCGTGATCGTTAATCGTCACGAAAGCGCGCGTCTTGGAACGCAGCAGCTTCAGAAATCCTTCGAAGTCGGTCTCGACGACATCTCCAGCCTGGAACATGATGTTACCTCCTGGCCCGGCGCCACCATGGCGCGTTGATAAACGTTGGCACTCCTTTAGTAAAACCTTTATCAGAGCTTATGCGTGCATCATTTAGGCAAGTGGTAAAAAACCGCAGGGTAGACGGGATAAAACGTTTAACCACCCCACCGGTTTGTCACATTCTGACTGCGGTTTTATGCAAACCTACTATTCCGATTGACTGAGCGCATTTTTCCACATTTCCGGTGCGATTACGGTTTTGGTTCGGCGGGTAAGAACGATGCAACGAAACCAACGTCAGGAGGATCCATGGAGACCATCGAAGCGCTCATCCACCGCCGCAGCTGCCGCAAATACAGCGATCGCCCCGTCGAGGCCGAAAAGCTCGCCCGCATTATCGAGGCGGGCCAATACGCGCCGAGCGGCATGGGGCGCCAGCCGGTGACCTTTGTCGCCGTCACCGACCCCGCGACCGTCGAGCGCCTCTCGCAGCTTAACGCCCAAGTTATGGGCAGCGAGGGCGATCCGTTCTACGGAGCCAAGACCGTTGTGGTGGTGCTCGTCGACCGCAGCGTGCCCACGCACCTGGAAGACGGCTCGCTCGCCATGGGCAACCTGCTCAACGCGGCGTATGCCCTGGGTGTCGATTCGTGCTGGATCCACCGCGCGCACGAGGTCTTTGACTCACCCGAGGGACTGGAACTACTGGCCAAGTGGGGTCTGCCCGCCGACGGCAGCCTGCGCGGTGTGGGCAACTGCATCTTGGGCTATGCCGAGGACACGCTTCCCGAGGCCAAACCCCGCCGCGACAACGTCGTCTACGTCAAGTAGTTGTGTTCCGCCGTTCTACCGAACGGCGGACCCGTTGACGCTGCGCGGCCCGCTCGCTGTTGGCGACTGACATCGAATGAGCCACTGTTGGCATTCGACACTTGGGTAGCCAAAAAGGCCCCGTCCCAAATTAGCTGCCCCACCGCAACTTATCTTGACGATTGAGTTGTTGCCGCTTCGCTCGTCTGGGTCGTTTCGGCGTCGTCGCCCCGCTCGTCCTCGTCCTTTTGAGCATCGGCGATGGTGGCGGCCGCTGCGACGATGCCGCGCTGGGGTGCTATGCCCATCTGGGCCTGGGCGCCCTCGACAACATCCGCGCCCGCATGCGCGAGTTCGGGCGACTTAAACATTGCGCCCAGATTGGCCCCGCCGCCGGCGTAGCCAAGCGCGGCAAGCGCGATGACAATCACCGCAACAACGACCGCGATCGGAACATAGCGATGCCACCCGGCGGGGTTGAGCCCACTTCGCCGAGCAGCGCCACGACTAATGTAGCCGAGCGTTCCATCGTGCTTGAGCTTTGACCCCACCACGCGCTTACGGCCCCACAGCGACGATTCGGCCTGCATGGCCAAGCGAGCGCTTGCCGAAGGATAGCCGTATTTCGTGCGCCTGAACGAGCCATCAAACCCCGAAGCGCTTTTTCCCCACGTCCGAGACGTCGTGCGACGGTTGACCGGCGCTGCGGGCTTTCGAGCCCGATTTGTTTTTGAAGTCTCAGCCATACGCCCCCGCACGCCGTAACAGAATCGAAACAATGCTGCTTTGGACTGTAGCACACGTTCCACACGCGGTCACGGGCACCTCGCTTAACGGTCGTCGTCCTTCAGCAGGCGCCACAGGGTCGTACGGCTTATGTCCAGCACTTCGGCAGCGCGGGTCCTGTTGCCGTGAAGGTGGCCTACGACCAGCCGTGCGACATCGCGCTCGGTATCGGCCAGCGGGCGCAGGATATACAGATCGCTCTCGAGCGTCGGGGCACCAAAGGTCGCGGTCTTGATAACGTCCTCCTGGGCGAGTACCTCCTCCGCCACCGTTCGCTCCGCCGTGCCCGACCCCACCAATATATAAAGTCGTTCCGAAACCTCGCGCAGCTGTAGATAGTTGCGAGGCCATCGATAGGCATCGAGCGTTTTGGCTGCCGCAGACGACAGGGCAGGCACCGCTGTCTCAAACATATCTGCCAGATACCCCAGGTAGCGCGCAACCTTTTCCGACACGCTGCCCTGCTCGGCGAGTGCCGGCGCAACACTTACCGCGCACGCCAAACGCTCAGTCACAAAAGCAGCTTGATCGCTTTCGCCGCCGCCCGGCATATCGTTTGCCGTCAGCATCACATGGCAGCGCGCGGCCAGCGCCGTGTCGGTCATCGTGGACACAAGCTCGCGCAAGCGCTGAGGCTCAACGGCGTGCCAGCCGCCAATACAAAGCGTCAGCCCCGTTTGAAACAACGGCGATTCCGAGCTCTTGAGCAAATGGCGCCAGCCGCGGTCCGTGAGCTCGTCGAGAGCCACGGACACAAAGGGCCCGTCAGCGAAAGGCCCATCCAGATAGAGGCGTTTTGCAATCTCGGACTGGCCGGCGCCCAGCTCGCCCTCCAGCATAAGAGGGACGCCGCGCGCATAGCTTTCGCGGACAGGGTCGGCGACCACAGCAGCGCCCTCGACAATGCCATATGCACTCGACTCGTAGCGTGCCTCGACTTCGTCGACGTTAAGCCACTCGATGCCCGCATGTGCCACGGCGCCGCGCACCTCACGGACCACGACCACCCAGAGCTCGCCGTATTCCTTGGCGACCGGACGCACGGTGAGACTCAAGCGCGCCCCCGCATGCCCCATCACCAAGCGCGCGCCGTCGCCCACGCGCCCCAGTCGCTCGGCGACAAATGCCGCAACGTCCTGCTCGAGCTGGGCGTCATCCATGGTCGAGATCGCGATGTCCCCGTGCTCATCGATCGCTAACGCTGATGCCCCGGCAGCAGCCAGGGCCTCGGTCAAGATGTTCAACTTGGCATCGCTATCCATGTTTTGCCCCATATCCGCGGACGCGGCACGCCGCCTTGCGCCCGTTCTGCCATGTGTTTCAAAATTGAACGATATTGCTCACCAAACACTATAGGGCAGAAGGCACTGTCCTGCGAGTATATGAGTTGCCCCGCATCGCCATCCTGGCGGGGCGATAAGAGCTCTTCGGGACCTACAAACCTGCGGACAAGCCATACCCGCAAGAGCTCCTATCGCTCCACCGTCGGCGCGCGACCACCGGCGTGCGGCATGCAAATCGCCTGCCTTGCCTACCAGATTCCCAGCACGTGCTGCATTCCCAAGCTCATACACGCAATGCCAATCCAGCAGCAAAAGCCCAGCGCAATGGGCTTGCCGCCCTTTTTGACCAGCTCGACGATATCGGTATTAAAGCCAATAGCCGCCATGGCCATCACGATAAAGAACTTCGACAGCTCCTTGATGGGCGCCGTGATGGACGCGGGAAGCTGAAACACCGTAGTGACCACGCTCGCCAGCACAAAGAACAGGACAAACATCGGAAAAGCCCGCTTAAACGAAAACGTGTTTTTGGCGTTGCCGCCGGCCTTGCGCGCCAGACGCATCTGCCAGCAAGCAAGCGCCAGCGTGATGGGAATGATGGCCAGCGTCCTGGTGAGCTTAACCACCGTGGCGCTCTCAAGCACATTGGCGCCGGGATGCATGCTGTCCCAAGCGCTCGCCGCAGCCGTTACGGACGAGGTGTCGTTGATGGCGGTACCGGCAAACAGGCCAAAGCCTTCGTTGGTCAGGCCGAGCATACCGCCGAGCGTCGGAAACACGAGCGCCGCGATAACGTTAAACAAAAAGATGACCGAGATGGCCTGGGCGATTTCGCGATCGTCGGCATCGATGACGGGCGCGGTCGCAGCAATGGCGGAACCGCCGCAAATCGACGAACCCACGCCCACGAGCGTCGCAATCTTGCTCGGAACCTTCATGACGCGGCAGAGCACAAAAGCGATGACAAGCGAGGTCGAGATCGTCGCCACGATAATCGGCAGCGACTGGGCGCCCTTTGACAGAATCTGCGAGAGGTTCATGCCAAAGCCAAGCAGGATGACCGCATACTGCAAGATCTTTTTAGATGTATAGGTGACGCCGGCAGCGAGCGGTTCGCGACGATCCTTGGGAAAGGCAAGCGCCAGAACCATGCCGATGAGGATGGCAAATACCGGCCCGCCGACCACCTCGACCTGCTTGCCGAGCAATGTTGCGGGGATGGCGACAATCAGACAGAACAGGACGCCTTTCCAGCGCTCGCGTGCGGCATCAGCCAATTGCATAGGGGATTCCTTCTTTCGGTTTCGTGTTCGCGACGGCTTATGATACGGCAACGAGCGGGGCACAGCGCTGCAAAAGTTCCCATCGGGTAATTGAATTACCCCCACAGAGGGCTGATTCGCGGCATAATAAACAACTGACATATGAGTGTGAAAGAACGGTTGCGAGGCGCTATGGAAGATTCGATGCACGTCGGCGAGCAGGAAACAAGCCTACAGGACCAGTCCTATCACACCATTCGACGCAAAATCGTCTACCTGGATTACAAGCCGGGCGAAAAGCTGGGCGTCAAGCAACTTTGCGACGACTTGGACATGGGGCGCACGCCCGTGCGCGAGGCCTTGGTGCGCCTGGCACAGGAGGGCTTGGTGCGTACCGTGCCCCAGAGCGGCACCTACGTCTCGCCCATCAACCTCACCCTTGCCGAAAGTGCTTGCTACATTCGCGAGCACTTGGAAAAGCAGGTGATTGTGGAGTGCTGCGCCCGCGCTACGTCAGCCGGCATCGAACAGCTCGACCGCGCCATCGCGCTGCAGGAAAAGGCCATGGCCGAAGAGGATCGCATCGGCTTCTTTTTGAGCGACAACCTCATGCATCACATGATTTTTAGCATTGCATGCCGCAGCACCGTGTGGTCGTGGCTCGAGGCGACCAACGCCGACCTGGAGCGTTTCCGCTGGCTGCGCGCCGCCACTCAGGTTCTGGACAATCAGGATATCGTGAATGAGCACAAGCAGATCCGCCGCGCCATCGCCGGTCGCGATCCCATCGAGGCGAGCTTTTTGGTGAGCAAGCACCTGCATATGATGTTCCGCAACCAAACCGAGGTCCTTGACCAGTTCCCCGAGTACTTCGAGACCAGCAAGCTCCGCTAACCTACCAAAACCACCACAAAGGGGACAGGCACCTTTGTGGTGGTTTCTCCGCACAAAAAGGCCCGGCTCCGTCTGATGCGGAGCCGGGCCTTGGTCGTTAGAACGTGCCAACAAAGGAAAACTCGATGCCAGTCACCAACAGCGAGCGAGCTGCATTTGCGCCAAGGTGGCGTGAAATGAGAGGGCGCTGACCTCTTGGTCGCGCCCTCGAAATTGAACGTCAGATTGGCGTGAATGCAGCCCGCGCAGCGTCAGCAAGGCCGTCGTTCGTTAGAACGACGGAACGAACTATTCAACCGTAACGCTTTTCGCCAGGTTGCGGGGCTGGTCGACATCGCAGCCGCGCAGGATGGCGACCTCGCGGGCGAGCAGCTGCAGCGGGACGCTCGCCGTGATGGGGCTAAAGACGTCGCGGACGGCCGGCACGCGGATGATGCAGTCGGCAATCTTGTTGATCTCCTCGTCGCCCTCGGTGGCAACAACGATGACCTTGGCGCCACGTGCCTTGCACTCCATAAGGTTCGACACGGTCTTGTCGTAGGTGGCGCTCTTGGTGGCCACGGCGATAACGGGGAAGCCCGGGTCGATCAGCGCGATGGGGCCATGCTTCATCTCGCCGGCGGCATATGCCTCAGCGTGCAGATAGCTGACCTCCTTGAGCTTAAGCGCGCCCTCGTAGGAGATGGCTGCACCCATGCCGCGGCCCACGAACAGCGCCGATTGCGCGTCCCTGCACAGCAGGGCGGCCTCGTGCACGGCCTCGGTCTGCGTATCCAGAATCCACTGGATCTGCTCGGCGGTATCGGAAAGCTCGCGGAACAGCATACGAGCCTGCTTGGTGGTCAGGCGATACTTGACCTGTGCCAGCAGCAGAGCCAGCAGCGTCAGGCTCACAACCTGGCCGATGAAGCTCTTGGTCGAGGCGACCGCGATCTCCTTGTTGGCCTTGGTGTAGATGACGCCGTCGCTCTCGCGCGCCACGGGGCTGCCCACCACGTTGGTGATGCCGAAGACCTTGGCGCCCTTGATGCGCGCGTCGCGGATGGCGGCGAGGGTGTCTGCGGTCTCGCCCGACTGGGACACGGCAACGACGAGCGTCGTCGGCGTGATGATGGGGTTACGATAGCGGAACTCGCTGGCCGCCTCAACCTCGGTCGGGATGCGAGCCCAACCCTCAATAAGGTTCTTAGCAATGAGGCCGGCATGGTAGCTGGTGCCGCAGGCGATCACATAAACGCGATCGATGTCGTTGAGTTCCTCGAGCGAAAGGCCCAGCTCGTCGATGTCGAGCTCGCCGGCAGGCGTCATGCGACCGACCAGCGTATCGCGCACGACGCGAGGCTGCTCGTGGATCTCCTTGAGCATAAAGTCGGGGTAGCCGCCCTTTTCGGCCATGTCGAGATCCCAGTCGATGTGAGTGACCTTGGGCTCGATGACGTTGCCGGCCTCGTCGGTGTACTCGACACCCGCGGGCGTAAGCTTGGCAAACTGACCGTCCTCGAGCACCACGACGTCGCGGGTGGCGTCGATGAGCGCGATGACATCGGAAGCGACGTAGGCGCCGGTCTCGCCCACGCCGACCACAATCGGGGAATCCTTACGGGCAACGGCGATTACACCGGGCTCGTCAGCGCACACGGCGGCCAGACCATAGGCGCCCACCACGTGGGTGCAGGCCTCGCGCACGGAGGCCATCAGGTCGTGCGTCTCGGCATAAGCCTCTTCGATCAGATGCGCGAAGACCTCGGTATCGGTCTCGCTCTTAAAGTGATGGCCGCGGCCCTCCAGCTCTTCGCGCAGCTCGGCGAAGTTCTCGATGATGCCGTTGTGGACGATGGCGATGCGACCGTCGCAGCTGGTGTGAGGATGGGCGTTGGCGACGGAGGGCTTGCCGTGGGTAGCCCAGCGAGTGTGGCCGATGCCGCAGGTGGCGTCGCTATCGACGTTGGAAAGCTCGCTCTCCAGACCCGCAACTTTACCCACGCGGCGAATGACGTCGAGGTGCGCCGCAGCGCCCTCGCCCACCTCGAGCGCAACGCCCGAGGAGTCATAGCCGCGATACTCCATACGCTTAAGACCCGTGACCAGGATGTTCTTTGCAATATCAGAGCCGGTGTAGCCGACGATTCCGCACATAGGATAAATCCCTTCGTTCGCGAGACTGCAAAACGTCCACGCACAAGGGGCGCTGAGACGCATAACGTTCGAGTATTGTACTCACGCAAGCGCAAGCTGATATACCAGAAGTGGTATCTCAACTTGGATACCACTCGATACACACACGTCCGCCGACTGCCTGTCCCGGCAAAAGATCTCGATCTGTAACATCTGGGCCGCAATAAACCGGCTTAGTGTTACAGATCGAGACATTACAGTTCGGCCCCGGCACTATGTCTCGATCTGTAACAGGTAGAGCCGGTTTTACCGTCCAGATGTTACAGATCAAGACAATTGAAGGCCGGAACAGCAAAAACCACCACAAAGGTGCCTGTCCCTATTGTGGTGGTCGAACTGGCAGCTGTGTTTCCCCAGATAAAACCTGCCAAAATAAACCTGTCCCTAATTGGAAGGTTTTGACACCCCGGGGGCGGGCGATGCTACAATCTGGCTTGTACTTGAAACGCATCAAAGGGGCCGCTATGGCAAAGGTAAAAATCAGCGACGTCGCGCGCGAGGCCGGGGTTTCGTTGGGCACGGTTTCCAACGCGCTCAACCATCCCGAAAAGCTGCGCCCCGAGACCCTTAAACTCATCAACGAGACCATCAATCGCCTGGGCTACCTGCCCAACCAAAGCGCTCGGCAATTGGCAGGCGGCGCCACCAAGTCCTTTGGCCTGGTCCTCCCCCGCCTCGATCACGGCTTTTCGCTCCAGATTGCCAGCGGCGCCCACAACGAGGCCCGCAAGCACGGCTACGACCTGCTTATCGCCAATGCCGATAACGACGATATTCTCGAGGATCATTACCTGCGCTACTTTATGGGCACGCAGATGTCGGGCGTCATGGTTCAGCCCATGGCATCCCCCGACTGGCACCCGGCTATGACTAAGATGCCCGTACCCATCGTCCATCTGGACATCCACTGCTCCGAGCCCGGCTACTACGTGGCCGCCGACAACGAGGCCCAGGGCCGCATCATCGCCGAGCTCGCCATCGCCCGTGGCGCTCACCATATCGTTGTTGTGGGCCGAGCGGCATTTATGCAGCTCACCTTACGCGTGCTTGGCATTCACAAGGCCCTTGCTCTGCATCCCGATATTAAGATTGAAGTCATTGACGCCGGCGAATGGAATACCGCTGCCGACGGCTACGGCATCGGCGCCCAAATTGCCGAGCGCCCCGCTGACGAACGTCCCGATTTCGTGGTCGGCCTGACCGACGTGTTGGCCTCGGGCGTCATCTCGGCGCTGGTCGACAAGGGTATATCCGTCCCCGGTCAGGTCCGCGTGGCTGGCTGCGACGGCAATCCGCTTGCCTGGAGTGGATCGGTCCCGCTCACTACGGTAGCGCCGCCGGGCTACGAGATTGGCCGCAAGGGTGTCCAGCTGCTCATGGAGCAAATTGAAAATAAGGGCCCGGCAAAGACCAAACACGTCCGCATCGGTTCCGCCGCACGCACCGTCACCGCGGTCACGGCCGTCGAGGACATCAACCGCCAGGAACTCGTACGCCCGTTCTTGCTGGAGCGCGCCAGCACCCAGGCAAGCAACCACGCCGAAGCCACCGCCATCAACCTCGGTGCCTACCTGTAGCACCTTTCCCCAACAACCCAATCCATCGCCAAACAAAAAGGGCCCGACAAGCAAGCACTTGTCGGGCCCTTTTCTCTACCGTTCGTTAGAACGGCGGAACAAACAGAAAAGCGGCCGTTAGCACAACGCAAACGACCGCTAATAAAAATGCAATTGAAATGGTTTGCGAACAAACGTTAGCGCACGGCCTTGACCGCCGCCGTCAGATCGAACAGCGTGTCGAGCACGGCATCGCAACCATCCACCACATCCTGCGGAAGCGGCACAATGTCGGGCACGGCAAAGACATGGCAGCCGGCAGTAATGCCCGAGACACAACCATTGCGCGAGTCCTCGACCACGGCGCACTCCTCGGGAACAAAACCCGCGCGCTTGCAGGCGAGCAGATACATCTCGGGATCGGGCTTGCCGTGCACAACATCCTCACCGCAGGTCACGGTCTCAAACTTGTCAAAGAGGCCGACCATCTTAAGGTTGCGCTCGGCCGTAACATGGCGCGAAGACGTCGCAAGGCCCACGTGATAGCCCGCAGCCAACAGCTCATCCAGGCACTCGGCAGCGCCGGCCTTGAGCTCCAGCTCGGTCTTGACCATCTCGTCGCGAATCTCCTTGTGGCGGACATAGATCGCATCGGCGGTTTCGCGGCTGCCGTAATGCTCCTCGAGAATACCCATGACGTCGACCAGCGTACGACCGATGAACTGATGAATCAGCGCCTCATCGATCGCGAGCCCCAGCTCAGCAGCGCCCGCCTTCCAGGCCTTAATGCCCAAACGCTCGGTATCGACCAGCGTTCCGTCCATGTCAAAAATAACAGCCTTGATCATTTCGCTCCCCCTCATCGGCTTGCATTGCCGCTACTCTACCGCACTTTACAAACTTGTATATAACGTATATACATATTGCACTTTCGTTACATAGATAGAAGTCTTATGGCAAGAGGGCTGGTAGGATTATAGTTTCGTCCGAGCTTTTAACTGTAAGGAACGTTTCATGCTTTCAGACACCACCGCACCCGCAGAGGAGCTTCGGGACAAACTCGCAACGCTCGAGCAGCTGCTTTTGGCATACGGACGCGTCGCCATCGGCTTTTCTGGCGGCGTCGACAGCAGCTTTTTGGCTGCCGTCTGTTCCCGCATCATGCCCGCCAGCACCCTTCTCGTTCACCTCACCACGCCGCTCATCGGCACGCCCGAGCAGGCTTCGTTCGAACGGTCTGTTGACGGACAAGCCGATGGGGGTCCGCATTTTAAGCTCCCCGTACTCAATCTTTCAGTCGATCAGCTGCAGCTCCCCCAGGTTGCCTGCAATGATGCCGACCGCTGCTATCACTGCAAGCGTGCCGGCTTCACCGCCATCGTCAATCACGCCAAGTCGCTAGGATTTCCCACCGTTATCGACGGCAGCAACGCGAGCGACCGCGGCGACTACCGCCCCGGCATGCGCGCTGCCCAGGAACTCGGCGTGCGCTCGCCCCTCATGGAGGTCGGCTTTACCAAGGACGAGGAGCGCGAGCTGCTGCGCGCATGGGGCTATCCCGTTTGGAATCTGCCCGCCGGCGCTTGCCTTGCCACGCGCATCCCCACGGGCGAGGAGCTTACACGCGAAAAGGTCGACCTGATTCGCGCCTGCGAGGATTACCTGCACGACCTTGACCTTTTGCAGGTCCGCGCGCGCCTGGTTGGCGGCTGCATGCATATCGAGGCCGCGCCGTCCGACGTCGCCAAGATTGCCGCCCTCGGCGGCACCTCAGTCGACGACGAAGGCAAAACCCCACTGCCCGCCGCCATCGAATCCGCCCTACGCAACCTAGGCTGCGGCCACATCTCCCCCGAGGTCACTCCTTACATCCACGGCAACATGAATCAATAAGCAACGCCCAATAACTTGCGGTGAAATAGTTCCCCCAATTAGCCCCGTCCCAAATTAGCTAATTCAGGTTGAGCATAAGTGAGCGAGCAGGCTCCGGATGCGGCAAGGTGACGTGAAACAAGCGGGCGCTGACCTTTTGGTCGCGCCCGTGAAGTTGAACGTCAGATTGCCGTGCCCGGAACCTGCGCAGCGCCAAGCAGTTACGCCGTTTTACAAACGGCGTAACCTATAGGTTTATTTTGGTCGGTTTTATCTGGGGGAATGCAAACAGGGCCGCGACGGCATGAAGCGTCGCGGCCCTTTTCCTTGGAGAAGGATCGATTAATGGAACGGAGAACCCGTTCTAGCCCTCGAGGCCGGCGTTAATAAGCTCGGCAATCTCTACGGGGTCGGTGCTTTCGCGCACCTTGTCGCGAAAGCCGGCATCCATCAGCATCACGGCTGCCTTGGAAAGCAGGCGTAGGTGCGTAGTCCCAGCCTCGCCGGCGGGCACGTACAGCGCAAGCGCCACATCGACGGGCACGCCATCGAAGCTGGGCCACTCAACGGGTTCGGCCAGCTTGAGCACAGCCACGCCCGGCGTATGAATCGCGTCGCTTTTGGCATGCGGAACGGCAAACCCGGCGACGAGGCCAGTCTCGGCCTCGTTTTCGCGAGCAATAAAAGCCGCCTCTACAGCAGATGCGTCGTCGGCAAAACCAAGCTCAACAGCCTGCTCGGACAGATAATGCAACGCGTCCTCGCGCGAGGCGGCGGCGTAGCCAATCGTCACTTGGTTAGCAGATACAAATCCCATGGAAAACCCTCCTTACAGCACGGACCTGACTGCGGCCTCGATGCCGTCGGCATCCAAACCGTACTTGTGCAGCAAATCGACCGCGGGGCCAGACTCGCCGTACACATCGCGCACTCCGACACGACGCATCGGCACCGGATGCTGCTCGGCAAGCACCGAGGCAACGGCCTCGCCAAGACCGCCGATAGTCGAATGCTCCTCGGCAGTGACCACGCGACCGGTCTTCTTTGCGCTGGCGACAACCAGACGCTCGTCGAGCGGCTTGATCGTGTGCATATTGATGACCTCGGCGTCGATGCCATCGGCCGCGAGCGCCTCGGCAGCAGCGAGCGCCTCGGCGACCATGAGGCCACAGGCGACGATCGTCACATCGGACCCCTCGCGCACAACTACGCCGCGACCGATCTTGAACTCATAGTCATCGTGGTCGTTGATGACCGGCGTCGCCAGGCGGCCAAAGCGCATGTAGACCGGTCCCTCAAACTCGTAGGCGGCGCGTACGCAGGCGCGGGCCTCGACATCGTCGGCGGGAACGATCACCGTCATGCCTGGAATCGTGCGCATGAGTGCAATATCCTCGCAGCACTGGTGCGTGGCGCCGTCTTCGCCCACCGAAATACCCGCGTGGGTAGCGCCGATCTTGACGTTGAGATGCGGGTAGCCGATGGAGTTGCGGACCTGTTCGTAGGCGCGACCGGCGGCAAACATGGCAAAGGTGCTCGCGAAGGCAACGCGGCCCGTAGTCGCGATGCCGGCGGCAAGGCCCATCAGGTTGCTCTCGGCGATACCGGCATCATAGAAGCGATCGGGGTGGGCGGCCTTAAACTTGCCGGTCTGCGTGGCGGCGGCAAGATCGGCATCGAGAACCACGAAGCCATCGTGCTCGTTGCCCAGCTCGACAAGCGCCTCGCCGTAGCTTACGCGCGTGGCGACTTTTTTGACCTCTGCCATTAGAGCTCCTCCCCTGCTGCCGTGAGCTCGGCCATAGCCTGCTCGAACTGCTCGTCGTTGGGCGCCTTGCCATGCCAGCCCACCTGGTTCTCCATAAAGGAGACGCCCTTGCCCTTCACCGTCTCGGCGATGATGGCGACAGGCGCGCCGGTCACCTCGCGAGCCGCGGCAAAGGCAGCAGCCACCTGCTCCATGTCGTTGCCATCGGCCAGCTCGATCACATGCCACTTAAAAGCACGGAACTTATCTGCGAGCGGCATCGCCGAGTTAACCTCTTCGATCGTTCCATCGATCTGCAAGCCGTTGTGGTCGACGACCGCCACAAGGTTGTCGAGCGCATGGTTGCCGGCGAACATGGCCGCCTCCCACACCTGTCCCTCCTCGCACTCGCCGTCGCCCAGCAGCGTGTAGACACGATAGCTGTCGCCCCAGTGCTTAGCGGCAAGGGCCATTCCAACCGCAGCGGAAATGCCCTGGCCGAGCGATCCGGTGGACATGTCAACACCCGGGGTGTCGTTCATGTTGGGATGGCCCTGCAGGCGGCTACCGATATGGCGGAGCGTCTCGAGCTCCTCCTTGCCAAAGAACCCGCGCTCGGCAAGCACGGCGTAGAGGGCGGGGGCGCAGTGGCCCTTAGAAAGCACGAAGCGATCGCGGTCGGCGCGATGCGGATCCGCTGGGTCGACATCCATCTCTGCAAAGTACAGATAGGTCATAATGTCGGCAGCGCCGAGCGATCCGCCCGGGTGTCCCGACTTGGCCGCATGAACCGCAGTCGCGACACCCTTCCTGACCTCATTGGCGACCTTCGCCAGCTCCTGGTTGGTCATACGAATTCCTCTCTTGAGAACAACCCCGGCACCGGATGACGCGATGCCGGGGCAATCCACTCGTTAAGCCTGAGCGACGACCTTCTGCCAGTCGGCCTCAAAGCTCGCAAGGCCCTGATCGGTCAGCGGATGGTGCAGGCACTTCTTAAGGGCTGCCATGGGCACGGTCGCGATGTCGGCACCGAGCAGCGCGGCCTGGGTCACGTGATTGGGCGTGCGGACCGAAGCGGTGATGATCTCGACGGTGTCGTCGACATTCTTGCCCGTCCAGTCGTAGTTCTTAATGCAGGTCACGACGTTGTCGAGCTGCGAGATACCGTCCTCGGCGATGTCGTCGAAACGACCGACGAACGGGCTGATGTAGCGAGCGCCGGCGTTAGCGGCCATAAGGGCCTGCGTGGGCGAGAAGACGAGCGTCATGTTGACGCGCACACCGGCATCGGCCAGTGCACGGCAGGCGGCGAGGCCGGCCTCGCACACGGGAAGCTTGACCACGATGTTGGGGGCGAGGGCGGCAAGGCGCTTGCCCTCCTCGATCATGCCCTCGGCCGTGGTAGCGGTAGACTCGGCGGAGACGGGCAGGCCCTCGCAGAGCTCGGCGATCTTGAGCATATGCGGCTCAAAGTCGGCAAGCTTGCCGCCGGTCTTGGCGTACAGAGACGGGTTGGTGGTAACACCGGCCAGGCAACCCCAGCTCTTGGCCTCGGCGATCTCGTCCAGGTTGGCGGTATCGATAAAGAACTTCATGGTGAACCCCTTCAAAGGAATCTAAAAGTCAAAAATGGGACAAAGGGACCGTCCCTTTGTCCCATGTGCCGGGCCTGCGGCTGGGACATGCCCCGGGCCCGGCGTCGTGTAGGAAAAGCTACTTAGTCCTCGAGAGCCTTCTCGATGCGGGTCGTGACGCCCTTAAGGTTCAGGCCCACGACATACTGCTTGATCGGGCGCTTGATATGCTCGATTACGAAGCGCTTGCCGTCGATGTCCTGAGCAGCAAGGTTGCGGAAGAGCTTCTCGATCTGCTCCTTGACCTCGGGGTCGTTGAACGCATAGTGACCGGAGACATCCAGAATCTTCAGGCTAAGCTCATCGTCGGCAAGGATGTCATCGACCTGCAGGTTAACGTCGTCGCCAGTCATCCACTTACGCCAGCGCTCGGTCTTGATGGCCTTGACCAGCAGGGTGTGATACAGGTCGGAAGGATCATCGCACAGGCCGTTATCGACCAGGATCTGCTCGGTAGCGCAAAGCTTGAGGTAGGCGCGGGTCTCTTCGGTGCCATACTGCGGAGCGACGTTGGAGGCGGTCACGTGAGCCGGGATGTGCTCGAGCAGCGTCGCGTCGTCCAGGTAGTCGGCGTTATGCTCCTTCAGGCCCACACCGTAGCGCTTGGCCATATCGGCAAGCTCGCGAGCGTTCTTAAAGTTGTAGTGGCCAACCTGCTCCGTCCAACGGGTAAGGGTGCCGGTCTGACCGACGATGAAGGTGGGCATGGGGCATCCGCGCTTCTCGAGCTCGGGCTGCAGCTGGGAGATGAACTCCTCGTACTTGTCGGTGGAAGTCAGACCGCCGTTAGTCTCCTCAGTGCCGACCTCATATGCAACCTCAGGCAGATTGTGCTCGCGGCGATACTGCTCAAGATAGTCGATAAGATCGATCGTGCGGCGAAGCACCACGTCGAGCGGGATGACCTTACCGATCTGATAGGGATCCTTGGTCGGGTCAACCATCAGCAGGTCGAAGCCGGCCTCCATGTCGGCGACAAAGGACTTGCGAGCGAGCTCCATGGCCTCGTCCTCGGGCAGATGGGCGTTGCGCTCCTCGTCGCGCTGCCACGGACCGCCGTGGTCGCGGCACAGGTAGTACGGACCGGTGTAGCCAACCTCGTCGGCGACCTTCTTGATGTCGGCGGCAAAGCGCGTCTGGTCCCAACCGTTCACGTAGCCGGCGCCCATCTCGTCCATATCGACCTGGTTGCGGCTGGCGATGAACATGGGCGGGAAGTCCTCGTCGCGGGCAAGCTCGAACACGGCTTGGATCAGACTGGGGCTCATGGGGCCAATGCCGACCATGGTTGCGTGGTCGCCGCTGTCCTGCAGCTTGAGCATGCCCTGAACGGCCTGGCGGATGGTGAGGTTGGACATTTTGTTCTCCTTCTCCTAAGGATTTTTGACAAAAGTTCCCTGGGGCCCGGGTTCGAGCCCTTTCAGTGCGGATGGATTTTGTTGTTTAGGGGCGGTTGCGCGGAGTCAAATCCAGCCCTCCGCGCAACCGGAGTCCTTTAAGGTTTACTTAGCCTGCTTTTCGAGCTTGGGCTTCATGGCGATCAGGATCGCAGCGGCGACCACGGAGCCGATCACGATGTCCAGGCAGAACAGCGCGACATTGTTCGTGGCCAGGGCGACGATAAAGCCACCGTGCGGAACGTAGCAGTCGATACCCTGGAAGGCGGCGAGAGCGGCGCCCACGGCAGAGCCGATGCAGATGCCGGGCAGGGTGTGGCCAAGGTCCTTGACCGCGAAGGGAATAGCGCCCTCGGTAATACCGATGCAGCCCATGAACAGTGCGGAGATACCCATCTGGCGGTCGGCGTCATCGAACTTGTTCTTGGCGATGAGCGCGGCAAGGCCGCAAGCGATCGGGGGAATGGCGACGGCGACGCGGAACATGCCGTTGGGGCCATAGATGCCGGAGGCCATGACGGCCATGGTAAAGGTCGAAGCGGTCTTGTTGATGGGGCCACCCATATCGAAGGCGGTCATAACGCCGATGACCAGGCCCAGGACGACGGCGGAGCCGCCCTGCAGGCTACCGAGCACGCTGGTGAGCCAGTCCATCACAAAGCCAAGCGGCGTGGCCAGAATGTAGATGTAGGCCATGCCCAGGACGAGCGAGGTCAGAATCGGGATGATCAGGATCGGCATGATGGTCTGGATGGTGTTGTTGACCTTCCAGGTCTTCATCCAGCGGACAAAGTAACCGCAAATGACGGCCATGATCATGGCGCCCAAGAAACCGGTCGAAACGCTGTTGCCGCTGGGAGTGACGACGGCGTTGTTGACCAGATAGCCCAGGACAAAGCCGGGGGCCAGTGCGGGCTTGCCGGCCATCGAGTAGGCGATGTATGCCGCAAGCACCGGGATCATCATGGAGATGCCGGCCATGCCGATGGAGTTAAGGCTCACCATCAGCGGGTTGGTGACCTCCATGCCACTGTCGCCGGCGGTGCCGGATGCCAACGAGAATGCAAGGAACACGCCACCGATAACGACGATGGGGATAAAATAGGAAACGCCGGTATTGAATGCATTGAGCAGCGTCTTACCAGGATCGGCAAAGATGGACTGCTTGGACGCCGGTGTCGGGGCCTGCGGGGCAGCGGAGACGGCCTTCTTCTCTGCCTTGGCCTCGGCCTTGGGCGCGTCAACGGCACCGCCCGTCGCCTTGATGATCTCAATAGCCTGGTCAATAATCTTAGCCGGATCGGCAATCACGTCAGAAGTGCCGACCTTCAGGAACTTGCCCTCGGCCATCTTCTGCTCAAAGCGATCTTCGTTCTCGACGCCCACGTCGACGGACTCAAGCACCAGGTCGGCGGAGTCCACGTCTTCCTGCGTGAGCTCATTCTCGATGCCCAGGCCACCCTGAGCCTCGACCTTGCACTCGATGCCACGAGCGGCACATTCATCCTGAATCGCCTTCTGGGCCATATACGTGTGGGCGATACCCACGGTACAGGCGGCAACGCCTACGATCTTCATTGCTTCCCTCTTTTCATAGAGTTGCGTGCGCAAGACACCGTTTGCGGAGGCCTCCGGAGCATCCCCTGCCGTTTGGACTTGCTGTCTTTTCGACAAGACCAATATAGGGTGCCGACATTGATAAAACCAGCTCATTTCGGTAAACGTGCAGGTCAGAGCACTAGTTATGCGTTTTGGTTATGCGTTTAACTAAAAATGAATCCTGCGATTTTGCCCTCGATTTCAAAAGTCAAGAAGTATTTGATTTTCTCGGCAGACGGCAGAAGCGTATGCCGGTCACAAATTTCGACCCCACCCGTACACCGCATTTGTTGCATACTCATATGGAAGGAAAAGGTCGCTCACCGAAGCGCACCCCTCACCGAGGCTCAAAGTCATCATGTTGGAAAATGCTCATCTGTCGGAAGGAGTCGCTGTGGCAAAACAGCGCGTTACGATCGCAGACGTCGCTCGCGAGGCGGGAACCTCGACGGCAAGCGTCTCGTACTACCTCAACGACAAACGAGACAAGCTCAGCGATAAAACGCAAGCGAAGATAGCGCGCGTCATCAAGGAGCTCGGATACGTTCCCAACGCCCAAGCGCAGACGCTCACCGGCAAGCAAACCCACGTCATCGCCATCATCATTTTGGATAACACCAACAAGTGGGCGGGTCTCGTCCTCAATGGCATGGAACAGGTCATGCTCCCTGCGGGTTATCAGACGGTCGTTTGCACGAGCAACTTCAATCCCGACACCGAGCTCATGTACGTCGACAAGATGCTCTCGTTGGGCGTCGATGGCTTTATCATCCAGCCCACGGCAAACTTCAAAGCCGTCCACGACCGCATTAGGCGCGCCGGCAAGCCGGTCGTCTTCTTCGACGCGGCCATCTATAGCCCGGGCACCAGTTGGATCAAAACCAACCTCTATGACGGCGTATACAACGCCACGCAAGCGCTTCTCGATGCCGGCTATGAAGATTTCTTTTCCATCGCCGCCAACATGACCGAAATGCGTACCCGCATGGAGCGCTTTCAGGGATATGCCGAGGCGCTGGCTGCGAATGGGCAGCTCTACAAAGCCATTTCCATCGATCACAACAAGCCGTCAATCAGCGAACTCACCGAGTACTTTAAGTACAAGCTCAATCCCGCCAAGCGCACGCTCATCTTCGTTCAAAACCAATGGGCGCTCCCGCGCGTCTACAAGGCGCTTCAGCCCATGGCCCATCTGCTTCCGCAGCAAATCGGCCTTTTGGGACTCAACTGCGAGGACTGGACCAACCTCACCACGCCAACCGTCTCCACCATCATCGAGCCCGTCGATCAAGAAGGCCGTGAAGCGGCAGAGATGCTGCTCGCCTTGCTTGACGGCAGCAGCGAACCCGGCGAGCAGCGCATTCTCGAGTGCAAACTCAACTGGCTCGACTCCACCTCGATCTAGCCCGCGGGACAAATTAATCAGTAGCGTTTGTCCCAAATCTTAAGTATTTGTTCGATGGAACGGCTCATAGCGGCACCTGCTAGACTGGTAGATTCCCAACCGTCTAGCCAGGAGCCGCCATGTCGCGCAAGTCCGCCTACAAGCAAGTACTCTCCATCGGCACCGCCGTGGTGCTGGGGTTTGCGCTGTTTACGGGATCGCTCGACGGAGCTCCCAAGCTGCTGTCGCCGCAAGGCGATGAGCAGGCGGCGGCTCTGGCCGAGAAACAAAATGAAAGCCCCAGCCGCACCGACGACGAGGCGGACCTGGTCGCCCGACTCGAATCGGGAACAGCGAGTTCAGCGGACTCCGGAGATAGTCAAGACTCTGGTGATGGCTCCGAATCCGCCGAGACCGGCACCAACGGCGACGCTGCCTCGGACAGCTCCGCCACCCCCATCGACGAGGTCGAAAACCCCGACCTCAACCGCGCGCGCGGCGTATACCTCAGCAGCGTTCCAGACTACACCGGCAACCCCTACGTCACTCTTCGCGCCGATAGCACGCACCCGCTGGGCACGCCATCGTTCACGCTCGACGAATACGAGCGCGCCACGGAGGAAGGCTGCTTTAAGAAGTTCTCCAAACTCGACAGCCTGGGTCGCACCCGCAAGGCGCTCGCCTGCGTGGGCCCCGAGTCGCTCGGCCAGGGCAAGCGCGGCGACATCTCGCGTATCCACCCCGCCGGCTGGCGCCAGCAGCGCTACGACTTTATTCCGGGCCAGAGCCTCTACAACCGTTGCCACCTTATCGCATGGTCGCTCTGCGGCGAAAACGCCAACCGCAAAAATCTCCTCACCGGTACGCGCTATCTCAACGAGACGGGCATGCTGCCTTTTGAGGAGCAGATCCTCGACTACATCCGCGACACGGGCAACCACGTGCTCTACCGCGTCACGCCCATGTACAACGAGGAGGAACTCATCTGCCGCGGCGTGCGTCTGGAAGCACAATCGGTCGAGGACCACGGCAAGACGCTGTGCTTCCATGTGTACTGCTACAACGTGCAGCCGCACGTACAGATCGACTATGCCACCGGCAAAAACCAGGCCTCCGGAGACTAGGGCCGACCGCGCCGCCCGTAACCCAAAAAAAATGATCCGCAATCCTTCCGACGCACACGGATCAAATAAGGCCGCCCCGGTTACCCAGGGCGGCCTTTTCGTCAGCAGCTACATTGCAGGCAAAACCACACGCTACTTAGCGCGGCCCTCCTCATAGCGCTCGACCAGCTTGGCCTGGACGTCGTAGGGCACCTGCTCGTAGCCGGCGGGCTTCATGGTAAAGTCGCCCGTGCCGCGCGTGATAGAACGCAGGCGCGTCGAGTAATCGGTCAGCTCGGCGAGCGGCGCCTGAGCGATAACCACGGTATCGCCGCGCTCGTCGGTCTCCATGCCCGTCACGCGACCGCGCGAGGCCGAGATGTCGCCCATCACGGCGCCGGCGTAGCTCTCGGGAATGGTTACGGTGATTTCCTCGATGGGCTCCAGCACCACCGGGTCGGCATCGGCGCACGCCTTGCGCAGGCCGATGCGAGCCGCCGCGCGGAACGCCATCTCGTTGGAGTCGACGCTGTGATACGAACCGTCGTACACCGCGACGCGAATGCCCGTGAGCGGATAGCCGGCGATAATGCCGTCCTTCATGGTCTCCTGGACGCCCTTGTCCACAGCGGGGATGAGCGAGCGCGGAATGCGTCCGCCCACGACCTCATCCACAAACTCATAGCCGTCGCTCGTGCCGTCGGGCCCAATAAGCGGCTCCACGCGCAGCCAGCAGTCGCCATACTGACCGGCACCACCGGTCTGTTTCTTGTGACGGCCCTGGGCGCTCGCCGTGCGGCGAATGGTCTCGCGATACGGAATGCGGATCGGCACGCTCTTTGCCACAACCTTGGTGCGGTCCTCCAGACGGTTGAGCAGCACCGAAACCTGCGCCTCGCCTACCGCCGAGATGATGGTCTGACCGGTCTCCTCGTCGCGGTCGATGCTCATGGTCGGGTCGGCCTTGCAGGCCTTCTCGATAAACGTGTAGAGCTTTTCCTCGTCGCCGCGGTTCTCGGCCTCGATGGCAATGCGGTACTGCGAGTTGGGGAACTTGAACGCCGCTGCCTCGACCTTACCGGTAATGGAGAGCGTATCGCCCGTCTCGGCAGCCAGCTTGGGCGCCACGATGATGTCGCCGGCATAGGCGTGACCGACCTCGGTCATGTCGCGACCGCACATCACATACAGGTGGGCCAGACGATCGCTCTTGCGCGTGCGCGCGTTGACCAGCTCAAGGCCCGGCTCAAGCGTGCCCGTCAGCACCTTGATAAAGCTGATGCGGCCCTGCTGCGGGTCGGCCAGCGTCTTAAACACAAACGCCACTGGGCGGTCGTCATCGCTTGAGATCTTGAGCGAATCGCCGTCGATGAGCGGCATCTCGCCGTAGTCGGTCGGCGCCGGGAAGTACGTGGCGATGTCGTCCATCAGCGAGTTGACGCCCTGCTCCTTAATGCAATCGCCCGCAAAGACCGGCACAAAAATGCGCTCGGCGATCGCCTTGGACAACAGGCCCTCAAGCTCCTCCTGCGTCAGCGTCTCCTCGCCTTCCAGGTACTTCATCATCAGTTCGTCGTCGGCCTCGGCAACGAGCTCACACAGATGGTCGTGGGCCTCCTCGGCCTGGGCACGATACTCATCGGGAATCTCCGACTCAACGGCCTCGGCGCCGTTGCAGTGGCGCGCCTTCATGCGCACCAGGTCGATGATGCCGTCAAAGTCCTCGCCCTCGCCCCAGGGAAGGGTCACGGCGCCCAAGCGCGTGCCAAAGCGCTCCTGTAGCAGGTCCATAGTGGTGCTAAAGCTGGCCTCGGGGCGCGACAGACGGTTCACGAACACCGCGCGCGCCAGACGCAGGTCCTCGGCCGCATACCAAAGCTTGACAGTCGTGGGTTGCGGGCCGGCCTCAGCGTCGACCACGAACAGCGCCGTCTCGCAGACACTCATCGCGGCAAAGGCGTCGCCGATAAAATCGGGATAGCACGGGGCATCGAGTACGTTGATGCGGGCGCCCTTCCAGTCAATCGGCGCAATGGTCGTCGAGATGGAAAATGAGCGCTTGACCTCTTCGGGGTCATAGTCGAGCGTGGGCTTGGTGCCGTCGTGGCCGCCCAGGCGGGCGGTCTTGCCGGAAAGGTGGAGCATGGCCTCGGCGAGTGAAGTCTTGCCCACCCCGCCTTGGCCTACGAGCACCACGTTCCTTACGTTGCCGGTCTTGGGAGCACCCATGATGACCTCCTTGCAGGGTCGCGCGCGGTGCGCGACGCCAACGGGGAGAGTTCGTGGTCGGTGCCGTCCCGGGAGCAGCATGGTCGGCAACCGAGCCGACTCACCCTCCAAATGTCCTATGCCACCACCCTACCCTTGCAGTCGCCCATCCATGCACACCTTTCGGCACGCGTATGGATACAGACGGCGAGAGGAAGGGGCGGGTATGCAAGGCGATTATTGGGCCCCGCCGTTGCAAATAAATAACCGCCGCAGACCATAAGGCCTGCGGCGGCTTCACCTCAATTAATAGCTGAGCCTATCCCTCGATGCGGCTCAAGAACTCACGCGTGCGCTGCTCGCGCGGATGGTCGATGACCTGCTCGGCAGGGCCTTCCTCGACAATGCGGCCGCCATCCATAAAGACCACGCGGTCGGCGACGTCGCGGGCAAACTGCATCGCGTGCGTCACGATCACCATCGTCATATTCTGCGCAGCCAAATCCTTGATGACGCGCAGCACCTCGGCCGTCAGCTCGGGATCGAGCGCCGAGGTCGGCTCGTCAAAGAACAGGATTTCCGGATCGAGCGCCAGGGCGCGGGCAATACTCACGCGCTGCTGCTGGCCGCCCGAAAGCTCGCAGGGCACCTTGTTCTCATTGCCCGTAAGCCCCATCTGCGCAATCAGCTCACGTGCACGGGCTTCCGCCTGCTCGCGCGGGTGCTTGAGCACGCGAATCGGCGCGTCGGTTATATTTTTCATCACGGTGTAGTGCGGGAACAAATTGTAGTTCTGAAACACCAGGCCAAACCGCGAGCGCGCCTGCTTGGGCACATCGCCCTTCGCATAGACCGCGCCCGGCCCCGCATCCGTCGCGACGGCAAGGTCGCCAAACGAAAGCGAGCCGCCATCGAGCGTCTCGAGCAGCGTGGCGCAACGCAGCAGCGTAGACTTACCGCCGCCCGAAGGCCCGATAATCGCCACGACCTCGCCACGCTTCACCTCAAGCGAGATATCCTTGAGCACCTCATTGCCGCCAAACGCCTTACGGGCGTTCGTTATTCTCATTACCGTTCCGGACACGGGAACCTCCATGTGTTTGAAAAGTCAGCGAGCGTGTGACTGACGAGACAATGTGCTTCGAAAGAGGAGCGCCGCGTACTTCTGTACGCAAGCGACGGCTTGAGGAGCAGATTGGCCGTCAGGCACGCGCGCAGCGTCGAGAAGTCCGCCGTTCGTTAGAACGGCGGAACGAGATTAGTCATGGTAGTAATCCAATTTTTTCTCGGCAGCGCCCAGCAGCATCTCGACCACGAAGTTAAAGGCCCAGTAGATCAGCGCCGCGATCGCAAACGGCACCATGCTCACCTGCGAGGCGACCAGTGCCTTGGCCGTCGAGAACATCTCGCCCACACCGATGGCGAACGCCAGCGACGTGTCCTTGACCAGCGTGATGATCTCGTTGCCCATCGCCGGCAAAATGCGCTTGGCGACCTGCGGCATCACGATGTACAGAAACGTCTGCATGCGCGAATAGCCCAGTACCTCGGCGGCCTCGTATTGACCGCGCGGAATGGATTGCAGGCCCGAGCGATAGATCTCGGCAAAATAGCCGGCATAGTTGATGATGAACGCCACGACGCACGCCGTCCACTTGGAATCGGGCGTGAGCGAAATGCCGAACACGTAGTACGGGGCAAAGTAGATGGCAAACATCTGCAGCATGAGCGGCGTGCCGCGCATAACCGAAATGTAGATGCGCGCGATCCAACGAAGCGGCGCGATCTTACTCATGCGCATAAACGCCACGGGAATCCCCAGCGGAATCGACCCCAGCAGTGTCAGCACAAATAGCTGCAGGCTAACCAGGAAACCCTGGCCAAGCATCTGCATCATGACTTGAATTGACATTATTTGAGCACCCAATTATCGAAGGACAAACCGTAATCCGCATATTTTTCGCAGAGGTCCTTGACCGTGCCGTCTTCGTAGAGTGCCTTGAGCGACTCGGTCACGGCGTCGGCAGACTTGGTGTCACCCTTCTTAAAACCGACGGCATAGTGCTCGCTGGACAGCGGCTCATCAAGCTGTGTATAGGCATCGGGCTTAGCAGCAAGCTGATACTGAGCGATCGAAAGGTCGCAGGCAACGGCATCGACCGCGCCGCTCTCGAGCTGCATAAACGCGGTGTTGTACTCGCCGATGGTATCGAGCGTGGCAAACGTCGCGGCCAGATCCTTCTGGTCGCCCTCGAGCACGTCCTGCGCGGCGGAATCGGTCTGTGTGATCACGGTCTTGCCGGCGAGGTCATCCCAGCTCTTGATGCCCGCGTCCTTCTTCACCACGAGCACCTGCTCGTTGAGCATGTACGGATCGGAGAATGTGTAGTCGTCCTCGCGGCCCTCCATGGTAAAGCCGTTCCAGATGCAGTTGATGGCACCCGAGTTGAGCAGCGTGTCCTTGGCATCCCAGTCGATGGCCTCATACTCAACGTCCCAGCCCTGCTTGTCGGCAACGGCCTTGGCAAGGTCGAGGTCAAAGCCGGTGTACTCACCGTCGTCGCCCACAAAGCCGTACGGAGGATAGGACTTGTCAAAGCCCACTACGAGCTTCTTGGACTCCACAGCGCCCTTCACGTCCTTGGCTGCGGCAGAACCGGCAGCGGAGCCCTTATCGGCACCGCCGCCGCAGCCTACCAGGCCGAGGCCAAGCACCGTGGCAAGCGAACCGGCTAGGCCAACAAACTGACGACGAGACATATCGGTATTCATGGTATCCCCCTTGATAGCACTTTAGTTAGGTAAAGTGAGTCATGTAACGTTCAGAATCATACACTTTAGCGTGATGGAGCACAAGGGAGGGGTTGCCCGCTGGACTCCGGGGCGGGGGTTAAGTTTCCTGCTCTACAGTCCTGCTCACGACGGAGGCCACATTAAGTGGCCTCCTGTTCGTGCGGAACTCGCGATAAACTTAACCCCCGCCCCGGAGCCCAGCGGGCAATCGTCGTTATGCTTATCACTGACACCAATAAACCGCTTGCATGTCGTCCTTTGGATTGGCACGGTACAATGCTTGTGGCTTTCAATTTATAAATTAGTGGGGTTAATTCATGGCAGAATCTCGTGCTGAGCGTAAGGCTCGGCGTGCTTTGATCCAGGCGGCTGAGGGGTCGGAGGAGACGAAATCTTCTAAGCAATCCAAGTCGTCTAAGAATGCAAAGGTTAAATCTAACAAGGGCAAGGCAAAGGGTAAGCGTTCTGGCGCTCGTCAGGCTGGAACCAAAGATTTCGAAGCTCGCTCTAAACGTTCTTATAAAGACTCGGCCAAGCCTGCTCGTAAGGCTGTGGATTCCAAGTCGCCTTGTTCCATCATGAAGGCTTGTGGCGGGTGCACGGCGCTTAATCGTCCTTATAAGAAGCAGCTCGCTGCCAAGCAGGTTGCTATGGAGGAGCTTTTTGCGTCGCTTTGTGAGCGCGAGGGCATCACCGTTGATCCCATTTGCGGCATGGGTGTCACCTTGGGCGACCCCGGTAAGTATCCTGCGCCGCGTGGCTTTCGTCATAAGGCCGCCACTCCTTTTGCTCCTGGCAAAGAGGGTGCCGTTCGCTGCGGTTTCTTTGAGCGTGGCACGCACAAGATCGTTGCCGTGCCTGAATGCCCCGTCGAGGCGCCGGGTGCTCGTCAGATTCTCAACGGTATTGCACGCGAGGCAGAACGCCTGCACATTCCTGCCTTTAACGAGGATAAGCATCTGGGGCTTCTTCGCTATGCCGTCGTTCGTTGTGGCTGGCGTACCGATCAGATTATGGTTACGCTCGTGACCGCCCAGCGCGATCTTCCGCATGCGCAGGAGTTCTTTGAGGCCGTCGCCGCACTCGATCCGCATATCGTCACCGTTGCCCAAAATATCAACGGCCGTCCCGGTAACGCCATTCTGGGCGAGGAGACCCGCATCGTCCATGGCGCCGAGTGTATGCGCGACCAGCTGCTCGGCTGCGAGTTCGATATCTCCCCCACCGCGTTTTACCAGACCAACCCGCAGCAGACCGAGCTGCTCTATCAGCTCGCGATTGACGGCATGGACCTGCAGCAGGGCGACGTGCTTATGGACGCTTACTGCGGCAGCGGCACAATCGGTCTGTGCGCCGCAAAAGATGCCCAGGACAAGGGCGCCGGCATTATGCTGCTCGGCGTGGAGCGCAATCCCGCCGGCATCGCCGACGCGCGTCGCAACGCCGAGCTCAACGGCCTAACCCGCAACGCATGGTTTATGGCCGACGACGCGACCGATTACATCCTAGACGCCGCCGACAACAACGAGCGCGTCGACGTTCTTTCTATCGACCCGCCGCGCGCCGGCTCTACGCCCGAGTTCCTTGAGGCAGCTTGCACGCTCAAGCCGCGCCGCATCACCTACATCAGCTGCAACCCCGTGACCCAGGAGCGCGACCTGCACCAGCTCCTCGACGGAGGCTACCGCCTACTCAAGATCACGCCGGTCGACATGTTCCCCCATACCGACCACACCGAGACCGTCGCGGTACTCGAGCGCCGCTAACTACCGGCATAAAAAGGGGCGGCCCGTCTGAACCGCCCCTTTTTCATTACACATTGGCCTCTCGTTACATGCGTTTGCGAAGGTCGCACACACCAGCCGCTGCCATCTCGCGCAGCAGCGTCTCGCGGTCGCGTGTCACGATCAGATCAAGCGGGAAGTGAATCTCGTCGAGCATCTTGCGGGCATGGTCGAGCTTGCCGATCGCCATACCAATGTGCGCATCGGTCGAAACGCCAATGCCCACACCCAACTCGGCGCAACGCTCGGCGATCTTGCGGCATACGTCCCAATGCTCGGTATCGGTGCCATGCTCAAGACTGTGATTATTGATCTCGATGATCTTGTGCTTGGCCTTGGCCGCCAGCAGCACCTCGTCGATATCGAACGGCACGCCCGAACGGCCCGCATGGCCCAGCATGAACACCTTGGGGTGCTCCAGGGCATTGATGTACATCTCGGTCGTCTGGGCAAGCGTCGCGCCCTCGGCAAACTGCGGATTATGCACACTTGCCACCAAATAATCCAAATTGCGCGTCACCAATTCGAACAGCGAATGCTGGCGACTGTACGAATCGCCGGCGATATCGAGCGAAACGGGAATGTCTTCGCCAAACAGGCTGCCATCCAACGAAACGATATCGGCCTCGGCGCCGCGGAGCAACAGCACGCCACTCCAAATGCGCGGCCAGATATCCTGGTTGATAAAGAACTGGAAACTACGCAGGTCATTGGGGCAAGGTGCAACCATCGAACTCAGATGGTCGGCGGAACCGAGCACCTGAAGGCCGCGCTCGGCCGCCCAATATATGTTCTGCTCAATGGTCGAATACGCATGCGCAGAGAACATCGTATGGGTATGGATATCACAAGAAAGCAGGTAGGGCATCGGGTCTCCTTATCCAGTATGGCCGTCGCGTATATTCATTGTACGCATAGCCTTCGGCAGTCGTAAAACCGCTTCATCCCAATCACACAACGGCATAGACAACGGGGTCCGGCTTAAAACCAAACCCCGTTTCACGTAAAACATTGTAAGCAGAGCGCTTTACTTTGGACGATACTCGTCGGCCAACTGCTTCCAGGCGGGCAACGAATTGACGATGGTCTCGTGACTCACACAGTAGCCCAGACGGAACCAGCCCGTCATGCCAAAGCTATCCGAGGGCACCGCGAGCAGTTCGTACTTCTTCGCGCGCTCGCAGAAAGCGTTCGCATCGGGCTCCAGCGCTTTCACCCATAGGTAGAATGCGCCATCCGGCTCAACATACGTGTAGCCGTACTCCGCCAGTGCATCGGTAAGTGCTCTACGATTGCGCGCATAGGCCTCGACATCGCTCGGCTCATCGATGCAGTCGATGATCACGCGCTGGAAGAGCGCCGGCGTGCACACAAAGCCCAGCGTACGGGCGGCACCGGCAACGGCGGGCATCAGGCGGGCGGCCTGCGGATTCGTATTGGGAACAAGAATCCAGCCCACGCGCTCGCCCGGCAGCGAAAGCGACTTAGAATACGAGTAGCACACGATGGTGTGTTCGTAGATCGAGGGCACCCAGGGCACTTCGGCACCATAGACGATCTCGCGGTACGGCTCGTCCGAGATCAGCATGATCGGGTTCTCGGGATCGCGCTTGGCGTTGACCTCGCGCAAAACATTAGCCAGGCGTGTCAACGTATCACGCGTATACACCGCACCCGTCGGGTTGTTGGGCGAGTCGATAATAACAGCAGCCGTCTTGTCGGTAATGGCCTTAAGAACGTTGCCCACGCTCAGCTGAAACGTGTCTTCGTTGGCAAGCGCCTCGACGCACGTGCAGCCCGCCTTCTCAATCCATACGCGGTACTCCGGAAAATACGGCGCAATGACGATAACCTCATCGCCCGGATTGGTGATGGCATTGAGCGTGCAGGTGAGCGATGCGGCCGCACCCACGGTCATAAAGACGTCTTTGCCCTCATAGCTCGTACCAAAGCGACGGTTGAGCGACTCGGCAACAGCCGCGCGGCACTGAGGCAGGCCCGGTGCGGGCGTGTAGCCGTGCAGCTGATCGCTCGGCAGCTCAAGCGCCTTCTTAATGGACTCGGCGACGGCAGCGGGAGCGGGAACGCTCGGGTTGCCCAGCGAGAAATCGAACACGTTTTCCGCGCCAATCTGCGCCTTGCGCTCAAGGCCATAGCTAAAGATCTCGCGGATGATGGAGCTCTCTGCACCGCGAGCATACATGGTTTCGTTGATCATCTGTTCCCCTTTCGCATAGGCGGTATTGTACGCTTTAGTTGAGCAAAGTACCGCAGCAATGTTGATTGGGGACAGACTTAAATGCGTGAAAACACTCATTTAAGTCTGTCCCCAATCAACAGACGGCCCCATATCGCTCAAAAAAGCCTCCGCAGGTTTCCCCGCGGAGGCTTTCATGACAAAGATTACTTGTCCTCGGCGTCGCCGCCGGTGGCCTTCGGCCCATCAGCGCTTTCGGCCTCATCAGCAGCCTCGGATGCAGATGCGGCATCCTCCTGCATCGCCGCTTGCGCGAAGGCAGCGGCATCAGCCGCAAGCTCCTCCTCGCTCATGCGAGGCGCGCGCTTTTTGGCCGGCATGCCGGCCGCCTTGGCATTGCGCTCCTCCTTGGCCGCCAGGATATCGCCCTCGCGCTCAAGGTAGGTGTCCCACTCGTTGTCGAGCAGGGCGTTCACGGCATCGCCCTCGACGGTCTCACGCTCGAGCAGCACCTTGGCCATCAGATCGAGCTGATCGCGACGGGCATCCAAGATCTCGACCGCACGACGATGGGCCTCACGCATAATGCGCTGAACCTCGATGTCGATGCGACGCGCCGTCTCCTCGGAGTAATCCTGATGGTCGGCATAGTCGCGACCCAGGAACACCTGATGCTGCGCCTCGCCAAAGACCTGCGTGCCCAGCTCCTCGCTCATGCCAAGGCGCGTGACCATCTCGCGCGCCATCTTGGTCGCGCGCTCCAGGTCGTTGCTCGCGCCCGACGTAATGTCGTCGCACATGAGCTCCTCGGCAACGCGACCGCCCAAGAACACAGCGAGCTCGTCGAGCATCTCGTTCTTGGTCTTGAGGAAATGGTCCTCCTGCGGCAGCTGCAGCGTATAGCCCAAGGCCTGGCCTCGGCTGACGATCGAGATCTTGTGGACCGGATCGGAGTGCTCCAGGATGTGACCAACCAGGGCGTGACCGCTCTCGTGGTAGGCAATCGTGGTGCGCTCGGACTCGGTCATCACGCGGCCCTTGCGCTGCGGTCCGGCAATCACGCGCTCCATCGATTCCTCGACCTCGTCCATCGAGATCACGGAACGGTGACGGCGGGCGGCCAACAGTGCAGATTCGTTGAGCAGGTTCGCCAAGTCGGCACCGGTAAAGCCAACGGTCATCTGGGCGAGCTTCTCAAACTTAACGTCCTCGTCCATCGGCTTGTTCTCGGCATGCACGCGCAAAATCTGCTCGCGGCCCTTCACGTCCGGACGGTCGACCGTCACCTGGCGGTCAAAACGGCCGGGACGCAGCAGTGCCGGATCCAGAATGTCGGGGCGGTTGGTGGCGGCGATCAGGATGACCGACTCGCTCTCCTCAAAACCGTCCATCTCGACCAGCAGCTGGTTGAGTGTTTGCTCGCGCTCGTCGTGGCCGCCGCCCAAGCCGGCTCCGCGCTGACGTCCCACAGCATCGATCTCATCGATAAAGATGATCGACGGGGCCTGGGACTTGGCCTCCTTAAAGAGGTCACGCACACGGCTGGCGCCGACGCCCACGAACATCTCGACAAAGTCGGAACCCGAGATGCTAAAGAACGGCACGCCCGCCTCGCCGGCAACGGCCTTGGCCAGCAGCGTCTTACCGGTACCCGGAGGGCCCACCAGCAACACACCGCGCGGAATCTTAGCGCCCAGCTTGCGATAGCGGTCCGGATCGCTCAAGAAGTCGCGGATCTCCTCGAGCTCCTCGACTGCCTCATCCACGCCAGCGACGTCCTCGAACTTGACCTTGGGACGCGTAGCCTCGTTGGTCTTGGCGTTGGTCTTGCCAAACTGCATGTTCTTGTTATTGGCGCCCATCATCTGGCGCATAAAGTAGAACATGATGGCGATCAGGGCGATCGTCGGAAGCACGCTCATCGCCAGGTCGCCCCAAAAATCGGGGTCATTGGTGTTGACGATGTACTTAGTGTCGGGATGCTCCGCCATGAGCTCGGCAAGCGAATCGGAGCCGACATAGGTCGAGGAGAAGCTCTTGAGCTCGCTCGTATCGCCCTTGTCCTTGCTCGCCTTCCAGTAATGACCGGTCACGCTGCCGTCCACCACCGTATACGTCAAATCGTCGACGCGATCCTGCTTGATGGCGTTGACCATCTCGCTCGTCGCGAGCTTTACGGTATTGCTGGAATTGGCAAAGCCGGAGCCCATGTTAAAGAAGGCGTAACCCAGAAGCGCGCAAGCCAAAATAAAATACAGCCAGCCCGTACG
>CAKUHA010000004.1 GCA_934655755.1 uncultured Collinsella sp. | reverse complement strand
TTCTGGGCGCGCCTCAATCGTAGCCCGAGACGGGCCCGGGCTGACAATCTCGACTGTAATGGACGTTCTTAAACGACCGGTCAAACAAGAACGCCCCAATGACTACCATGGCAACGCCGCAGGTAGAGGACGGACAGCGAAAACGCCCCTAAGCGAGCAAGGTGACGTGAAACGAAAGGGCGCTGACCTTTTGGTCGCGCCCTTGAAGTTGAACGTCAGATTGCCGCTTAGGGGCGTTTGCAGCGTCAACTGGTTACGCGGTTCGTAGAACCGCGTAACTCCCCTAGTTCATCATCGCATTCATCATCTCGTTGGTTGCGGAATCGTCGGCAGACCACTCACCATCGTCATTGCAGGTGTACTTGAAGGTGACCGTGGTGTCCTTGGTCTTAGCGGCCTTGGTCACATCGACCATAACCTGGCCGGCCATCTTGTACAGCTCGTCATCGGAAGGCATCGAATCGAGTGCGGTAACCTTCTCCTGGTACTGAGTGGCAAAATCCTCAACAATCTGGTTCATGGACTTGCAAGTGATGGTGACCTCGGCGGTAGCGGTGCCCTTGTCCTCGTCGACCGTCACGTCGCCGATCTTGTAGTCAAAGCCCTCGAGATAGGTCTTGGCGTACTCCTTGGGATCAATACCCAGCTGCTCGAACTCGTCGCCCGAAGCCTCCTCCAGGCCGGCGAGGAAATCGTCGCCAGCGTTTTTGACCTCATCAAACTGAGTCGTGAGGTCCTCGGTGATGAGTTCCTCGACCGAGGGGCCTCCGCAGCCAGAAAGCAGAACCACGCACGCGACCAGAGCGGCCATCAGGGGCGCAAGCAGCAGCTTCTTTTTCATGACATTCCTCCAAACAAGCGGCGTCGCGCTTCCCAACACGGCGCACGTCGTAACAATGAGGCCATTTTAGCCGTTAACAAACACCCCTGACGAAGCAAGGGCGCGGTCGGTTCGTTTTAGCGTCCGAACGGTTTACAGATCTGCCCGGCGTGCAATAAAACGCGCGCGCCCGGTCCAATAAAAAAGGGCGGCCGGACAATCCGACCACCCTAAAATATCCCTTGGACGTTGCAACCTACTTGCGAACAACCTTGACGATGGCATCGCCGGCAGCAACAGCAGAGTCAGCCTCGACGGCGAGCTCAACATCGGCAAACTCGGCGGTGTTGGACACGGCCACGACGACGCAATCCTTGTAGCCGGCAGCGGCAATCTTGGCGCGGTCGATCTTGAGCATGGGCTGGCCGGCCTTAACGACATCGTCAGCCTTGACGAAGCCCTCGAAGCCGTCGCCGTTCATGTTGACGGTATCGACGCCAACGTGAACCAGAACCTCGATGCCGCTATCGGACTGCAGGCCCACGGCATGACCCATGGTGACGGTCACCTTGCCGTCGCAGGGAGCGTAGACCAGATCGTCCTCGGGCCACACGGCGCAGCCCTTGCCCAGAACCTCGCCACCAAAGACGGGATCGGGCACGTCGGCCATCTTGATGACCTTGCCCTTGACGGGCGAGCACAGCACGTCGGCGCCGGCAGAAGCAGAGATGGAGGCAGGAGCAGCGGCAGTCGCGGGCTCAGCCTTCTTCTTGAACATGTCAAACAGACCCATACGTTTTCTCCTCTTGATTAAGCGCAGCGTTGTGCGCATGCCTATGGTGATTATAGTGCCACTTGGTATGAAAACTAAGGCGAGGGTTCGAATCTCGGACTCCTCTGGCCCTCTCGCCGTCGGCGATATCCTGCAGGTCGCCGTCCTCCATGACAAGCTCGACGTCGTCCTCGGCCCAAAAACGCTTGGCGCATAGTCATTGGGGACGTTCTTAAACGACTAGTCAAACAAGAACATCCCCAATGGCTACCCAAGGAGTGTCCCAAACTGCCGGCAGAAAAGGAGCGTCCCCAAGTGCCGCATCCGGAGTAAGACAACGCCGCAGGTTGAGCATAAGTCAGCGAAAGCCCGCCAGGGCGAGCAAGGTGCCTTGAAACAAGGCGGCATTGACCTTCTGGTCATGCCGCCGAAGTTGAAAGGCAGATTGCCGCTCTGGCGGGCTTGCAGCGTCGGCCCGTTACGCGGTTTGGTAAAACCGCGTAACTACTCCCGCGCTCCGTACTGCTCGTAGTAGGCGTCGATGGCGGTCTTGAGCTCGTCGTCGATGACGACCTTGCCGTCGATCTCGTGGTTGTAGAGGGTCTCGACGACCTCGGCCATGGAGACGATGCTCGCGACGGGGAAACCGTACTTGGCCTCGATCTCCTTCTGGGCGGTGGTCACGCCACCCTTGCCGACCTCCATGCGGTTGAGGGACACGATCAAGCCCTTGATCTCGACATCGGCAGCAGCCTTGACCTTGGGATAGGTCTCGTCAATGGACTTACCGCTGGTGGTGACGTCCTCGACCATGATCACGCGGTCGCCGTCCTGGGGCTCGTAGCCCAGCAGGTTGCCCTTGTCGGCGCCGTGGTCCTTGGCCTCCTTGCGGTCGCAGCAGTACTTGACCTCTTTGCCATACAGCTCGTGATAGGCGATGGCGGTCACGACAGCCAGGGGAATACCCTTGTAGGCCGGCCCAAACAGCACGTCAAAGTCGTCGCCAAAGTTATCGTGGATGGCCTGGGCGTAATACTCGCCCAGCTTCTTGAGCTGATAGCCCGTCACATAAGCGCCGGCGTTCATAAAGAACGGGGACTGACGGCCGCTCTTGAGCGTAAAGCTGCCGAACTTAAGCACGTCGGACTCGACCATAAACTTGATGAACTCTTGCTTGTAAGCCTCCATGCGGGCTCCTCTCGTAATCGCGTACGTGCTTCACAGTTTAGCGCAGGCAGAGCATCGCTGCGGGCGCGCTTTGACGAGTCTGCAACCGGCAAAACCACCACAAAGGTGCCTGTCCCCTTTGCGGTGGTTTTGGTGCGCTATGAGGCGTTGGTCAGGCGGCTCCAGAGCTCGTCGATATCGATTTGGTCGCCGCCGCTCAGATAACCGGTGCGAATAAAAGACTCACTATAGATATAGATGTCATGGGCGCTGTCGCCATCGTCTTCGGTATCGTAGGCCGAAATCACGTAGCGGCTGCCGTCGAGTGCCTTGACCAGCCAATACGTGGAATCGTCAATCGTGCACTTCTCCTGCACCATCGCCGCATCGCCGATCGCGCCGGCGAGCGCACGATCGCCCGTCGTATAACCTGCCACCGAAAGCAAGATCGCCACGCTATCGTCTCCGCCGCCCGGTTCAAGCTCCTCGTATTCGGATTCCGAAAGCGGCATCGCGCTATTTGCAAGTTCGTCCACATCGTCCGAAACCTCAGAAAAGGTAAAGGCGAAAAATCCCGCATCATCGACGGCGCCATAGCCCACGCTCTCGCCTTGCCACTCATAGTTTTGATGCTTGAGCAGGCGCACCAGATCGGCGCCACCCAGGTTGATGGCGGCATAGACCGTCACGTTGGCATTGTCATCCACGCAGGCGGCGTCCGCCGTGCTCGCCTTCTTGGCGCCACCCGCGCCGCCCAATCCGCCCGAGCAGCCAGCCAGTGCACAAGCCGCCGCACCCGCGCCTGCCACAAAAGCCGCACGGCTCATCGTCATCTCATTTTTCATGTTTGTCCCTCGCTATGATATTGGCCGCATCGCACTTAGCCGAGTGCGCGTCCGGTCTTTTCCTGCCAGAATTCGTCAATCGTGGGGGCGCCGCCGCCCTGGGTAAACCTTCCGGTCTTGATGGCCTCCTCGGTAATGAGGTCTAGGCGGTAGTCGCCGTTTTCCATCGGGCTCACCATGGCAACGTGACGCGCCATGTTGGAACCGTAAACGCACGCGATCCACGAGCTCGAGGTGATCTGCGCCCGGTCCTCAACCGGTACCGAAAAGCCCGCGATAACATCCTCGCAGCTCGAATAGCCCGCAAGCTGAAGCGTGAACATTACGGTGCTCCCGGTACCGCCCTTGTCGAGCTTTCCGATTTCGTCCTCACCGAGCCATTCGGTCGCGCCGTCCTTGTCGATATTGCAGACGCTGAGTACGTGTCCGGCCTCATCCTCGTACATCTCGAGCGCATCTTGCCAGGTGTAACCCTGTTGCGACGCAAATTCCTGCAACTGCCAGCCCTTGAGCTCAAGCAGCGCCGCGATGCTGATATTGCGGTGCGCGTCCCAGCAGTCATCCGACCACGTATCGAACGCATCAGCCGAGCCGCTGTCCGCGCCCGAGTTGCCACTCGCGTCGTTGGAATCGCCCGACGTCGTGCCCGCGTCCATCTTGTCCTTTACCGGGCGGTCCTCGTTAAAACCCGTCGCGTCCTGCGTCCGCTGTCCGCCGCATCCCGCAAGCGTCAGCAGCGCCGTTCCCGCTGCCGCGACAAACGCCGTGCGCGAAAGTACCGTCTCCCTCATCGCTGTTCCTTTCCCGTTCTTTATCGCAATGCCGAGAAACACGCCCGGCATCGATTCACACATAAGCCGCCTCACGCTATTGACGAGGCAGCTCCGTCCAGCCAAAGCCGGGCTCAAAGCCATCGCGCGTGCCGATGACATCACCCGAGCCGTTCACCCAAGCCTGGTCGGCCATCACCGAGACCTCGACATCGGTGCCGTCGGGCCTGGTGTAATGGTTAACCCCACGAATGGCATCGGAATACGAGGCCGCACCCGTGCCTACGCCCGCGCTAGAGAAACTGGCTGCGCTGGCAGCCATGTTCGCGGCGTGTTGACGATTGCTACGGTCAAACCATGCCTGCTGGTAGCTGTCGAACGCCGCCTGCTGCGAGGCATGCATCTGCTGCCAGGCTGCAAACTGCTGTTGCTGCTGGGCAATATTCATCTGCGTGCGTTGGCGCTGCTCGAGCACCATCTGTTGCTTTTGAGCGGTCGCTTCGCGTGCAATCGCCGGGTTGAGCCGCAAGGTCGACGCCATTGAGGCAAGCGCCGTAGAGGCCGCCTCGTCCAGACGACCTTCCGGCGCAACCAGACAAAAACTGTCCCTGATGCGCCACTGCAGCAAGTCGGCAGCGCCCAGATTGGGCGATGCCCCGTCCGGGCAATCACCCCGGCCCGTGGCCTGCTCTTGCTCGACACCCTGTCCCGCCGCTGCCGCCGCCTGGCGCTCGCGCAGGCGCTTGCCCAGAACGCCGCCGATCAGCCCGCTCGAAAGGCCTGCGCCCAGCAGCGCCTCGGCCCCAGCGGCAACGCCTTTGCCCATAGAGCCCGCGACGCCGCCGATCGAGGCCACATAGCCCTCGACTTTAGCCGCCACCGCAAGCTCGGTAGGCACCGGGGCGCCCGCGAGCCGATATCGACGCATGCGGCACTCATAGACCACATCGCTCGGCTCCATCGAAAAGCCCTGAATCGCAAAGTCGTTTGCCGCCTCGCGCTTTACGCGGGCACGCTCGCGCTCGATATCGACCGCCGCGCTCGATGGGTACGGTTGCTCGGCCACAACCTCCGCCCGCGCGCCCAGCTGTGCCGCGCAGGCCTGAGCCAGCTCGTCGCAAGCTGCCTCCACGTGCATAAACGCCTTGCGCTCGGTTTCCGTGGGGATACGCTTGGCAACGGCGCCCGCATCCACGTAGCAGAGCTCGGAGCGGTACATAATCCGCTCGCGCATCGGACCCGCCGCCGTCACGCCAACCGAAATCGGGCAGTCGAAGCTACCACTGCGCTCAAGATGTGCCTCTTCGATACGCCAACCCCGCGGCAACGCCACCTGCGCGAGCGCCTGGCCACCAGAGACATCGCATGCGGTATGGAGCTCAAGCTCACCGGCGCGAGGAGCGTCCGCCGAGGCCGTGTCGCCAGACGGTGATGCGGCCTCGGCACCCCGCGTCGGCACATCGGTCGGCACGACCACGCTCGGCTCGCGGCCTTCGCTCGCGCCGTCATCGGCAGCAGCGTCATTCACAGACTCCGTGGCATCCGGGCCACACGCAACGCCCTCAAGTCGAACGCCGCACCCTGGGCAAAACCGCACCGGCACGCCGGCGACCCGAGGCAACTGCGCCCCACACGCCGGGCAGAATCTCAAGTCATTCATCCCGAACATCCCTAATTACGTTGGCTGTTTTTGATAGCGGCTAGCTGTCGCCATAACTCATCGGCGCCGTCGAGGCGATACGCCGTCTTGTCGAGCACGATATTCTTGCCTTCGAGCTCGACCGATTGCTCCGAACCGTCCGCATAGGCAAAGACGAGCGTGCGGCCGGCGTCGCTCATCCGCTCGTCCACCGCATCCCCCACGGTGCAGCCGTCGAGCGCGGCAAAGGTCGATGCGACCAACTCGGCATCGTCGGTCTCATAGACCGCCCGCGCCTCCCCGTCCTCGACAAGCTTGACCGCCACCGGAACGGCGGCACGATCGTTGAGCGACGCCTGCGCGGCAGTCTTTCCCTGAGCGCCATGGGCATCGGCACCGTAAACTCGCATGAGTGTCACCGCCGCGGCAAAGACCACCACGGCGATAAGCGCGGCCGCAATTTTATTAGACGCGCAAGCCCGAGACGCCATAGGTACACCCCCTCCGTTCTGCTTTGCTCAGCATCACATTCATATGCCTTTGAGCGCCAAAACGGCAGGTGACAAATGTCTCATATTCATATTTTTGCAGGTAAAAAACCGCCACAAAGGCGCCTGTCCCCTTTGTGGCGGCTAGCTAGTCTTGGGGCACCCAGGACCAGAAGAGGCTAATGAGCGCTACGCGCGAATTGGTGCCGACCTTTTTGTTGATCGAGGCAATGTGGCGATAGAGCGTGGAGCGCGAAAGGAAGAGCGCCGCCGCCACGTCCTGCACGCTGTCATCCGAAACGACCAACGCCTCCAGAACATCGCGCTCGCGCTTGGTGAGACCAAAGGCGGCAACGAAGCCGTCGAGTCGATCGTCAAACGAAAGCTCCGGCGCCTCCAGGGGCACCGTGTCGGCCTGACCGGGCGCACGGCTCACGCCAAGATCGTCGGTGGCAAACGCCAGCCCGCCATGCGTCGCCTCGCGCTCGCCGTCTTGCCCAAACTGTCCCAACAGCGAAATCGCGATGCCGACGAACAGTACGAGCACGACACCCACCGCCGTCAGCACGTTTTGGCTCGAGATGATCGCCACCGCCGGAGCCGTCACGAGCATTGAGCAAACGTTGTTGATAACGCGGCCCATGCACGGCCACAGATACGCCCAGCGAGCATACATCGAAATCGCGGCGAACTTCGCGGTGAAGAACACCACGAAAAAGCCCGTGCCAAGGTAAAAGATAATCGTGGCGGCAAGCGTGTTGCCACCGTTGCCTTCGGTGATAAGCACAAAGAACGAGAGCGTGGACAGCATGGCGGCACACGTCATGATGATATTCATATACGAACGCCCGTGCAGGTCATACAGGACGCCGGCGGCAAGGGCACTCACAACCAGCAGCAAGCGCGGCCAGTCGCCCAGGTCGATAGCGCCGGCGGCATGCGAAGTCGTAAGGCCGGCATTGAGAGCCGCGAACACGCCGGTGAGGCAGGCGGTCGCCACCGTCAGGCGCACCACGGCACCCTGGAAGGCTGCCTTTGCCTCGGGGTCATCGCGCCACCTGGCGCCACGCTCAAACGCATCGACCGACAGCTCGGCAATCTCGGCCTCGAACTCGGGCGCAGACTCATCGCGCAATTTAGCTCGGCGGGTACCGTGAAGCAGACCAACCAGTGCAATCGCACAGGCGATGAGGACAAACTGCTGGGGAATGCCCGCAGGCATCACCATATGGTTGAGCACCTGCACCAAAATGCCTGCAGCATAAGAGACCGCCACGGCGCGCGCCAAACAGGGCGTCTGCGCAAAACGCCGCGCCAGATTGGCATGGGCGGTCGATCCGCAGTAGCCCAAAGCGCAGCACGCCACCAAACCGCCGGCAATCACGACCTGAAACTGCGCTGCCATAATCATCAGCAACAATGCCGATACCAACAGCACGCCTGTAATATCGCTTGTCGCATCGATCGACTGGGGACGGCGATAATACAGAAATGGGCGCACGAAAAAGCCAATCACGCTCGCGCCGACGACGATGCTCTCATAGATAACGACCTCGTTCGCCGGCACAAACTCGGCCACGCGTACGTCAAAGAGGTACTCGCTGGCCAAAAACGTGAAAAAGAAGAGCGCTAGGCACAGAATCTCCCGTATGCCCCGGCGCAAATATGCGGTTGTGTCTCCCAGGTCCCTCATGGTAACCCCCACCCGCCTAGATGTCCGGAAAACCATTTTAGTAGAGAACGGGCCTCAATTCACACGCGATGCCAAAGTGTTACCCATCCGCCTCATCGCTCGTGGCTTAGTTGGGGATGAAAAATGGGCCATGTGTCCCAGTTGTGGAGACCTCTTGAGCCGTCTGGGTATCGTGAAAGATCGTGCACTCCCCCATCATCAAAAGTGACACACGCTACCTGTTGATGGGAGGCAGCCATGGGCTTCTTTGACAAGATGTTCGAGAAGAAAGAATGCGCGATTTGCGGTACCGAGCTGGGACTTTTGGGAAAGACCAAGATCAACGAAGGCTACCTATGCAAAGAGTGCGTCGGCAAGCTCTCCCCCTTCTTTGGCGGCTATCGCTCCAGCACCGCGGACGATATCCGCGAGCAGCTCGCCTATCGCGAGGCCAATGCCGAGCGCCTGGCCTCGTTCAACCCCACACGCACGCTCTCTGCCGGGCGCACCAATATCATGCTCGACGAGGGCGCGGGTCTGCTGATCATTACCTCGCAGAGCCGCTGGCGCGACACCAATCCCGACATTATCGAGTTCTCGCAGGTGCTCGGCTGCGATATGGATATCGACGAGCATCGGACCGAGATCTATCGCGAGACCAAGGACGGGGAGCGCAAGAGCTACGACCCGCCGCGCTATGACCTGGATTACGACTTTAACCTGACCATCCACGTCAACACGCCGTACTTTACCGAGATCGACCTGCGCGTGAACGACTCCACCATCGAGCAGCGCGGGTCCATCGAGTACCGCGAGGCCAAGCGCCAGGCAACCGAGGTCCGCGACGCGCTGGTGCAGCTGCGCCAGGAGACGCGCGACAGCGTTGTTGCCGCCAAGGCCCCCAAGACCGCGGTGACCTGCCCCTTCTGCGGAGCCACCACCATCCCCGATGCCAGTGGGCGCTGCGAATACTGCGGCGGCGCCATCGGCGCATAGCCCACGGCACGGAAAGGATCGATTATGGCCTTCGAGAGCGTTAACTATCAGTGCCCCGCGTGCGGCGGGCCGCTGCATTTTGCCAGCGCCGAGCAAAAGCTCGTCTGCGACTACTGCGACTCGCGCTTTGAAGTCGAAGAAGTCGAGGCCCTCTATCGCGAGCGCCAGGACAAGGCGGACGCCAAAGCCGATGCGGCAGCCGCAGCACCCAAGCCCGCGGCCGACGCTGCGGTACAGGAGCTCGCCCAAAACGCCGGCTATATCTGCTCGTCGTGCGGCGCCGAGCTGATCTCGGACGGCACCGTCGCCGTCTCCACCTGCCCGTACTGTGGCAACCCCGCCGTGGCACCCGGTCAGCTCTCGGGCGATTTCTCGCCCGACTTGGTAATTCCGTTCAAGCTCGGGCGCGATGATGTCATGAAGGCGCTGAAGGAGCACTACAAGGGCAAGATCTTGCTGCCCAAGAGCTTTGTCACCGGCAACCATATCGACGAGGTCCAAGGCGTCTACGTGCCATTTTGGCTCTACGGCGCCCGCGTGGACGGCGAAGTGTACTTTGACGCGACCAACGAGACCGTGACCGAGGAATCCGACCGCACCGTCACGACCACCGACCACTACGACGCCTACCGCAAGGGCAATATCTCGTTTGAGCGCGTGCCCGTCGATGGATCGTCCAAGATGCCCGACGGTCACATGGACGCCATCGAGCCGTTTGACTACGACGCCCTGCGCCCGTTCTCGGTTGCCTACATGCCCGGCTACATCGCCAACCGCTACGACGAGGACTGCGAGACCTGCAAGGCGCGTGCCGAGCGCCGCATGGAAGAGAGCACGATCTCGGCCCTGCGCGAGACCGTCATCGACGAGTACGACGACGCCACGGTCGAAAGCAAACAGCTCGACTACACCTGGGAAGACAGCGACTATGCCCTGTTCCCCGTCTGGATGCTCTCCACCTCGTGGAACGGCAAGAGCTATCTGTTTGCCATGAACGGCCAGACCGGCCGCATGGTCGGCGAGCTCCCCTGCTCCAAGCCCAAGCTCGCCATCGCCTCGGTGCTGTTCTTTGTGATCGGCTTTGTCCTCTCCCAGATTCTCTTTATGGGCGAATACGCCTTCGATCCGGATTACCTCAGCTTTGATATCGAGGGCATCCTCATCAACATCGTCGCGCCGCTGATCATCGTGATCATCGGAGACGTGCTGCTGGTGAGCCAGCTCAAGACGGCCAACGAGGCAACCCACGCCGACGAGTATTGCGGCGAGCTCGACCTGGTCGAGAAGCACGACACCTTCAGCCACACCGAGACCACCGTCGTCATGAAGGACGACAAGGACGACTAACCATCCCGACCAACACCACCCGGTCTTTGACGAGAAAGGAAGATCACCATGGGACTCTTGAAAGCTGGATTGGGAGCCGCCGGCGGCGTCATGGCCGACCAGTGGAAGGAATTTATCTATTGCGAATCGATGCCCGCCGACGTCTTGGCCTGCAAGGGCGTCAAGCGCACCGGTGGCCGCAGCTCCAACACGCGCGGCGAGGACAACGTCATCTCCAACGGCTCCGTCATCGCCGTCAACGACGGCCAGGGCATGCTCGTGGTGCAAAACGGCAAGATCATCGAAGTCGCGCTGGAACCCGGCGAGTTCGTCTTTGACACCGGCAGCGAGCCGAGCGTCTTTAGCGGCAACCTGGGCGACTCCATCAAGGAGACCTTCGCCAATATCGGCAGCCGCTTTACCTTCGGTGGCGACGCGGGCAAGGACCAGCGTGTCTACTTTATCAACACCAAGGAGATCATCGGCAACAAGTACGGCACCGCCTCGCCCGTGCCCTTCCGCGTGGTCGACAACAACATCGGCCTGGACGTCGACATCTCCGTGCGCTGCAACGGTGAGTATTCGTACCGCATCACCAACCCGCTGCTGTTCTACACCAATGTGTGCGGCAATGTGACCGACAGCTACACGCGCGACAAGATCGATAGCCAGCTTAAGTCCGAGCTGCTCACCGCCCTGCAGCCCGCCTTTGCCAAGATCTCGGAGATGGGCATCCGCTACAGCGCTATTCCCGGCCACACCACCGAGCTCGCCCGTGCGCTCAACGAGGTCCTCTCCGCCGACTGGCGCGACCTGCGCGGCGTCGAGATCGTGAGCTTTGGCGTCAACTCCATCGCCGCCTCGCAAGAAGACGAGCAGATGATCAAAGACCTGCAGAAGGCCGCGGTCATGCGCGATCCCACCATGGCAGCCGCCAACATCGCCAGCGCCCAGAGCGACGCGATGCGCGCGGCGGCGGCCAACCCCAACGGCGCGATGGCCGGCTTTATGGGCATGGGCATGGCAGGCGGCATGGGCGGCATGAACGCCAGCCAGCTGTTCGCCGCCGGTCAGGCACAGCAGCAGGCCGCCCCGCAACCGGCGCCCGCCCCGGCACCCGCACCGGCACCCGCCGCCGCGCCCGCGGCCGGCACGTGGACCTGCAGCTGCGGCGCCACCAACACCGGCAAGTTCTGCCCGGAGTGCGGCAGCCCCGCACCCGCCCCGGCACCGGCCAAGTGGTTCTGCCCCAACTGCGGTAGCGAAAACGGCGGCAAGTTCTGCAGCAACTGCGGAACGCCCAGGCCCTAGCCCCTCTATCTGGTAATTGGCGGGGGATCCGCCACCCCCGCATTTGCTTCTATGGGTTTTCACACAAGAAGGAGGACACCATGAAGACAACGTTCAAAAAGTCCGTGCTCGCATTCCTGACATGCGTCCTGGCGCTCGCCTTTGCCCTGACGGGCTGCAGCGGCGGCGCCAAAGACCCCAAGGCCGACTTCGTCGGCAGCTGGGAACTCTCGGGTGGAACCGTGGATGGCGAAGAGCTGACCGATGAGTACATGAAGATGCTCGAGGATTGGGGTGTCCACTGCGTCCTGATTCTCGACGAGGACGGAACGGGCGCCCTCGACCTGTTCCTTGAGGTTGTCGACCTTAAATGGGAGGCCAAGGACGCCACCACCGTGACGATCACCGCCGAAGATGAGTCGCACGACATGAAGCTCAAGGACGGCAAGCTCATCCTCGAAGAGGATGACGGCAATCTTGTCTTTACCAAGTCCGACAAGGATCTGTCCGGCACGGTGAAGAAGGATCGCGAGGCCGCCGAGAAGGAAGACGAGGTCGAAGAGGCTGTCGAAGACGACGACGTCCAGAGCGTCGAAATCTCCCCCGCCGTCACCGTCGCCGATGACGACCTGTGCACCATCACCGTCACCGAGAAGTTCAAGGACGACTGGGGCGACATCGGCTTTGTCGTCAACATCACCAACAAGAGTGACAAGGACCTGACCTTCTACGCTCCCAGCGGCAAGACCAACGTCAACGGCACCATGAAGGAACCCTGGTTCTCGGCTCATCTGATGCCCGGCACCAACGCCACCGAGGAGTTCACGTTCTCGAGCGGCGAGCTCGATAGCCTCGACGACCTGGTCAACACGACCATCGGCATCGACGCCTATCTGACCGATTCCTACGAGGACGTCGCCTCTTACAGCGCAACCATCGCGTAACGGCAGACATCGACAGCCGCGGATTGGCGGACACATCCGCGCACACCAGACGGGGCCGCAGGAGTTGATCCTGCGGCCCCGTCGCTTTGCGCCGGCAGCGCCGTTCACAAGCAGGCCGCCCGCCGTTGCAGATGCAAAACGGCGGGCGGCCAATCGTTTCGGCGCCGGAGCGCGATCAGGCGCGCCAGCTACGGACGCTCCATATTGGGAACGATGCTCCCCTCGGTGACCGCGTGCACCGCCAAGCGCATGATGTTGTCGTAGCCGGTCTTATTGAGGATTTCCGAGATGCGCCGCTTGATGGTGCCCTCGCTCATAAACAGCTCGGCCGCGATCTCGCGACGGCTCTTACCCTCACAGGCAAGACGCAGGATTGAAAGTTCGACATCGTCGAGGGCCGCCGTACCCGAGAAGATGCTCTCGGGCGGTTTGGGAAACGTGCAGTAGCCCGCCAACGTGGAGCGCATCACGGCAAACAGCTCGTCAATGCCAACGTTTTTGTACACAAAGCTGTCGACGCCGGCCTCGCGCGCCTGGTCGACAAAGGTGATCTCGGGCATGCCCGTCATGATAATGATGCGGCACTCGGGCAGCCGCTCTTTGATGCGCGCCGCCGCCACGATGCCGTTGGAATCGTGCTCGGTACACACGTCCATCAGTATCATGTCCGGACGCTCCTTGAGCACAACGTCGAGGGCCTCGGAAGCATCGGCGATCGCGGCGACAACAGTCATATCGGGTTGGTCGCCGACGGAGCGCGCAAGGCTCTCGCGCAAGATGGCCTGGTCTTCGACAATGAGGATGCGGATCATGAGTTTCTCCTTTGGACCGCGGCGTTGGAGTTTAGCGGGATGGATACCGCAAGCGTAAAGGGCGGAGCGGCATGGACCTCGAGGCTGCCGCCCAGATCTTGTGCAACATGCCTCATACCGGGGATACCCGTTCCCTCTCGATACGATACGGGGGCAGGCGCGCCGTCATTGGAGATGGTCATGAGTGCGACGGCATCGCCGCCATCATGCTCCTCCTGCCACAGGCGCACCTGGACCTGATGGGCCTGCGCATGCTTGGTGGCGTTGGTCGAGGCCTCGCGGATAATCTGCAAAAACGCCGCGGCAACGCGCGCGTCCTCGGGAAGCGACCCCTCTACATCGATCTGCACGCTCACCAGACCAAAAGCATGGACGATATCGCCGAGCCGCTCCGCGGGTTCGCTGTCGCCTCCGCTGCGTAGGTCGGCGGCAATCGAGCGCAGCAGCGGGTCGATCTGCTCGAGCGATTCGTCGTCCAGACGGCCTTCCTCTAAATAGCGATGGAGAATGGACAGGCGCTGGCCGATCACATCGTGCACGCGGGCACGCATGCGCAGGTAGGCCGCATTGTCGGCAACCTTCTTGACCTCCTCGATCTGAGCCTGGAGCTCTTGGCCCGCAAGCTCGAGCAGATGATTGGCATGCGCCAGGCGATCATAGGCATGGGCATACTCCGTCACGTCCAAGCCGATGATGCGCTCGAAGGGGCGGCCCGAAACCATAACCCCATCGCATGCAAACAGACGAATCTCGGAGGGAGCGATCTCGACCACCGCACGCGCCTCGCCAAAGCGATCAAGGTCGATTCGGGCGCGATCCTTGCTGCTCTCGGGCGCCTGCATGCTGAGCCGGCGGAGGTCACTCCATGTGACGCTCATGTCGTGCAGGTCGGTGGGCATATGAAGCTCCACGAGGTTCTTGCGCATACAGCGGTTCATGAGCAACGGGCGACCCTTTGGGTCAAGATACAGGATGCCCACGGGGATCACGTTGATGGTCTCGATCGTCGAAAACGCCGTGATGTCCTCCTTACGGTTGCGGACATCCATCAAAAGCGCCGCGATGGAGCGAAACAGGAAGAACGCGCCCTCCGCGATAAGAACCGCAGTCCATGTCGTGCCCATAACGTAAATCACCGGCGGCGTGACGGCGGCGACAAGCGACAGCTCCGCCATCATGACGGGACGGCGGTAATGCACCATAAGAATCACGCCATAGGCGGCAATCGCGGCATTAAGCCACAGCAGCCCGCCCGCCGCCTCGGCGAGGACGTAGAGCGGCGCCACCAGATACGAGCCGCTCGACGCGAACAAGATAACGGCCGAGATAATCAAGTGCAGCACAAGGCTTGCCTCATAGGCGCAAATCACCTTGCGGTTGAAGGATGAACGGCGTGAGGCGATGAGCGGGACGTGGATCGTCTGCAGGCACGTAGCCAGGGCAAAGACGACATCGAGCGCGACGATCTGGGGAAGGATAAGCGGAATCTGCATCGTCACTCACCTGCCCGCGGCATCAACACGATCATGCGCAGCTGACCCGCCTCGCCCTCAAGGCGGTATGCCACGTTGCGCCCCTGCAGCGCGCTTTCGAGTTCGTGAGCTGCCGACGTCTGCGACAGGTCCTTCTCGTCGTTGGAAAAAAGCGTGGCGCGCAGTTCCACGCTGCACGAGTCGTGGTCGCTCAAGTGATACATAAGCGCCGGATGGTCGGTCGTGTAGGCGAAAAACGCAAAATCGTACACACAGTCATACAGCGCGCTGACCGCACTGGCATGCATGGGGCGCCGTATGGCGATGATCGAAGCGCAGTCGACATCGATCGTACGAAGGTCGCTTGCCAGCTCGTTGGCGATCAGCTGAATGCGGTCACGGTCGAAGCCGCTCTCCCCGTGCTGTGCCAACGTGAGCGAACCCTTGCGCTTGCAATAGGCAACGAGCATCTTTGCGCATTGCAGCATGCGGTAGCGCTCGTGCGACGATGTGTCGTCCGTGAGCGGCGGTAGCGAGCTCAGCAGTCCGTACATCTCGTCGAGCGCGCGGGCAAGCGCCTGGTCCACGTCTTGGACCAGCAAGGCCTCGGCCTCTTGATCTGCAAGGTGCGTCTTAAGGTCATAGTCGGCCGTGAGCAGCTCGTTTTGACGCTGCAACTCCATGCGCCGCTGCGCCAGCTCGCGATTGAGCTCGTTGAGCTCCGACACGTCTTGGGCAAGCAGGGCCGATCCGCCCAGCAGCGGAAAGGCGCGATACATCACATCGGGATCGGACACCACGGCAAAGGCGTGGGGGTGCCCGTGTTCCTGGGCCCGCAACTCCTCGCGCACGCCTTCCGGCATTGGCTTTGACACCGGCGTGGCATAGACCTCCTGAAGGTCACGCGTTAGCACTTTAAGATTGAGCGGCAAGGTGTCGAAAATGCCGGCGATGTCGTGATATGACGGGATGACACCGCAATCGAGACAGATTTCCATCGCCACCACACACAGAACGCAATAGACGAGCGAAAAGTTGAGCCTCCATGCCCAGGGCACGCGCAGCGCATACGAGATGGCAAAGAACGCGCCGCCCAGCAGCACGAGCGCCGCCGTGCCCGAAAAACGCTGGATGCGAAAGGACGAGGACCGACCAACCAGGATAAAAAAGGCCATGAAGTTAAAGGCCGTCCACACTAAGACGGCGAAATAACCCCAGCCGTACGTGTAATCGTTGCTCCAGGTGTCGCTCGCACGGTCGAAGTGGAAGACCTGCCGGTGGAAATCGTTGGTGAGCACAAATCCGATAAGCAGGATGGCCACGATCCACAGGACGCTGCGATAGCGGCGGCCAGCACGATGCTGCTCCACCCCCGCGAGGCGCAGACCGCAGAGCTGATAGAGCAGCGGGATAAGCGTCATAGGTACGTAGTACAGATACCACAGCATGGTGGCATAGAACGGCGTAAACGACTTGTACTTGAGGATGACCTCGATCATCCACAAGGCGCAGATGGTGGCGATGGCAACCAGGCGCCGACGCAACACATAGTCCAAACAGCGCAGGTAGACCAGTACGCCCCAGATCGAAAATGCAATCGCGGCGACAAGCAACGGAATCGAGCTCGAATGGATCAGCCCGTCCACGACCTCCTTGGACACCTCGCTATAGGCCGGCACGGCGTCGGAAAGCTTGGGATCGGAGGCGAACAGCGCCGGCAAGACTGCCAAAAGCATGAGGAACAGCGCGGTTATGGCGCCGGCGATGGCGAAGGCACGGCGACGGTACACCAAGTGCGTTATGCCGACGAGGAATCGCGGCATGGCGAAGAGCCTGCCGCCCCTAGGATCCGCTACCGGCGCAGATCGGGCGGCCGTGTGGCCGATATGTCGCTCACGGGTACCCATAGTGCTTTTAGTGTACCGACAGACAGGCTCAAAAAGCGGGCCGCATGTCCCAAAATCCGCAGACGGCAAAGCGCCCGCCGAGCACATGCCCGCCGGGCGCCTTGGTTAGGAGGCTATGGTTGCCGGGAAAGCCTAAGCTAAGTCTGCAAGATTTGAGTCTAGGGTTTTCCAGGTGCCGCACCTTTGTAGTGGTTTGGACCGGTTTGTCTCGATCTGTAACAGATAGAGACGATTTTGCCTGCTAGATGTTACAGATCGAGACAGAAGATTCTAGTCGCAGGTGATGTCGAGGTTCTTGCCGGCGAGGCCCACATAGCCGCCTTCGGCTGCCTTGGGGCTATCGGCGTGGCAGAGGACCCACTTGTCGGCCTTCCAGTAGCAGTAACTGTCACCGGCGGCAGGCATGTCGGCCGCAGCCTCGGGACGCGGGCCGTTAGTACCGGCGGGCAGCGCAACCATCACCTGGAAGCCGCCGTCGTCGACCATGCACGGCGTGTAGTGCAGCGTCGTGGCGTAGATCTCGACGAGCGTGCCGGCCGGCGCGCGGAAGGCCTTGATCTGCGCGGTATCGAGCTTGCCGTCGACGATCTGCTCGCGCTTGGCCAGCAGCAGGATAAAGTCGCGGGCGCCCAGGTTGAACTCGCTCGCGCGGTGATACTCCAGGCAGTTAAGCTTCGTGTTGTGGCCGTTGCACCAGCCCAGCTGGAAGGGACGGCCGCCGTACATGAGCAGACCGAGCGTGTCGGCGCCTTCGACCTGCTCGAGCTCGGGCGCGGAGGCCACGTACTTGCTGCCCTCGGGGATGGGCGTGGCGGAGAGCGCCTCGGTGAGCGGGGCGGTCAGGCTGGAGGGCGCGTCGTCCCACACGCGGCCGTAGGGTTTAAACTCGGGATCGTTGACAGAGTAGATATGCATGTTCACTCCTGTTCGTTTATGTGACTGTACGAACATTCTAGAACAATCCCGAGCGGTTTTATACATCCACTTCGCCCTCTCAACAAAAAGGCGCCCCCGCATAAGCGAGGGCTCCCGATGCGCGCGTTTTGAGCGGTGAAGCCCTTACGCCTGCTGATAGTGCAGGTGTTTCTCGTCGATATCGGCCAGGTCGCGGTCGAGGTAGCGGCGCGCAAGCCAGTTGGCCATGGGGAGGTTCTGGTCCAGGTAGTTGCCGCACTCCTCGGGGGCGGCACCGGGGACATCGCCCTCAAAGTCGGCGACGAACTCAAACAGCTCGCGCACGAGCGGAAGGATCTCCTCGCTCGTCACCTCGCCAAACACGACCAGATAAAAGCCCGTACGGCAGCCCATGGGGCCAAAGTAGACAATGCGGCTCGACCACTCGGCATGATTGCGGAGGAACGTCGCACCCAGGTGCTCAATGGTGTGGCACTCGGCCGTATTCATAACCGGCTCTTTGTTGGGCGTGGTCAGGCGAAGGTCAAAGGTGGTGACGGCGGCACCGGTCGCCGGATCGCGGTCGATGCGGCTCACGTACACGCCGGGCTCAAGCAGCAGATGATCGACAGAAAAGCTCGCTATGCGCTCCATGGCAGATCCTCTCGTTAGTCAATTTGGGACGGGGCTCTTTTAGCTGATTCGAATGGTCGCACCAATCATACCAGTCAAAAAAGCCCCGTCCCAAAAAGACCGCTTACCCCAGGACGCGGGCCATGCGTGCCTTGAATTCGGACAGGAAGCGCGGGGCGTCCACGGTGAGCGCCACAAGGGCGCTCTTGTCCGGGTCGGCCACACGGCGTTCGTCGCAGATGGTGCGGCCGCGGTACTCACCCAGCAAATCCACGCGCAGGTTGCAGCCGAGCGCGCCCACAAGCGTGGGGTCGATCGCCACGGCAACAGCCAGCGGATCGTGCAGCGCGCAGCCGCCCAGGTAGGGAGCGTTCATCTCGTACGAACCAATGTAGTGCTCGACCATGCTCGCAAACGCGCAACCTGCCATGGTGCCCGAGCCCGTCCAGCCGGCAACGTCACGACGCGTGAGCACCACGCGATGCGTCACATCCAGACCGACCATGGTGAGCTTGCGGCCCGAGCGCAGCACGGCGTCAGCGGCCTCGGGGTCGCTCGCTATGTTGGCCTCGGCGCCCGCGCTTACATTGCCGGGCACCGTAAGGGCGCCGCCCATCACCACCACGCGGCCGATGGACATCATGGCCGCCGCGTCGCGCTCAAGGGCGAGCGCCAAGTTGGACAGCGGACCGGTCGCCACATAGACCAGGTCGGGGCCATAAGTGCGCGCGGCATCGATCAGGTAATCGACCGCCGCGTTGCCGTCGGCCGACGTCGCCCCCACCGGCTCGTAGGGAGATGCGGGCACGCTCGCCCCGCCAATGCCGTTTTTGCCATGGATGAGCGTGGTGGACGCCGGCGGCGTATAGGGCTCGGTCGCCTTCATGGGACGATCGGCACCCAGGTACACCGGCACCTCGGGACGCCCCAACAGGTCGAGTACCGCCAGGCAGTTATGCGCCGACTGCTCGACGCGCACGTTGCCAAAGCACGTGGTAATGCCGACGAGCTCCACCTCGGGGCTCGCGATGGCATAGGCGAGCGCCATCGCGTCGTCCACACCCATATCCAGATCTAGGATCAGCTTCTTGGTTGCCATTGTTCTACTCCGCTTCTCCGTCTTTATCGTTTAACCAAACCAATGTTCAACTTCGGCACGCGTGGGAATCGATTGCTGAGCGCCCAGGCGCGACACCGTCACCGCCGAGGCGCGTGCGCCCGCCGCCATGCACTCAAAGAGCGGCAAGCCCTCCAGGCGAGCGGCTGCAAGTGCGCCGATAAACGTATCGCCGGCGGCCGTGGTATCGACTACCGTGCTCGAAAGCGCCGGCATACGCAACAGTTCACCGTCATCGCCGAGCGTAACCGAGCCAGCTCCGCCCAGCGTGATGACCGCGGCCCCGGCACCCTTAGCGAGCAGGGCGTTGAGCGCGGCAACACAACTCTCATCGTCTATGGGCAGGATGCCCGTCAGCACCTGGCATTCGGTCTCGTTGGGGCACACCAAGTCGACCGCGGGCCACGCTCCTGCCGGCAGATCGCAGGCGGGCGCCGGGTTAAAGACCGTATAGAATCCCAGCCCGTGGGCGCAAGAGAGCGCCGCGGCCGTTGCCATCAGGTCGCATTCGCCCTGGGCGACGAAGACGCTGCCGGCCGCCGGGGCAAGCTCACAGGTATCGCCGTCGAGCTCGTCGGCCACCAGATAACGCAGCGCGCAGGCCACATCCTCGCCCGTAAGCGCATGGTTGGCGCCCGGCGAAAGCACGATGCGGTTATCGCCCTCGCAACGGATGATGGTCGCCGTGCCCGTCTCCACGTCGTCGCGGTGCGCCACAAACTCAACGCCCACGTCGGCATCTTGGAGTCCCGCCACCAGCGCATCGCCAAACGCATCGCGCCCGACGGCTCCGATCATGCACGTGCGCGCGCCCATCCGTGCGGCGGCTACGGCTTGGTTGGCGCCTTTGCCACCGGCGTTGGTGATAAACCCGCTGCCGCCGACCGTCTCGCCCGCGCGCGGCATGCGCTCGCACGCCACCGAAAGGTCCATGTTCATGCTGCCGAACACCGCAGCGATGCCGCGATCTGCCATGGAAATCTCCTCATCCGCGGGCCTTATGCCCACCGTCGGCCGTCAATCGTGTGCCCTCGCACCTCTATAACTTTAGTTCACTTTGATGTGAACGCGCGCTTGAGGTTGCGCCAGCAGCAAGCATTCACAGGAGCAGGCAGCTACAATGAATATGTGCTGATTATTCTCGTCATTGGATGATGTTTTATGGAACAACTCCCGCAATCGAGCCCACGCGGCCCGCGCCGCGCGCCCGATAACCAGGTGCCTCACGAACGCCCGAAGGCCGAGCGCCGCGCCGGCGAGCCGCGACGTGCCGCGAGCCCCCATCGCGCGCCCGCCAACGAAGCGAACCGCGCCAGCGGCGCCGCAGAGCAGACGCCCGCTCGCCCCAAATCCCGTTACATTCCCGCCCTCGACGGCCTGCGCACGCTCGCCGTCGTCGCAGTGGTGCTCTACCACCTCAACCTCACGTGGGCTCAGGGTGGCCTGCTCGGCGTCACGATCTTCTTTGTGCTTTCGGGCTATCTGATCACGCGCCTGCTGCTCAACGAAGTCGCCAAGACCGGGCGCATCGACCTCAAGAGCTTCTGGATCCGCCGCATCCGCCGCCTGGTTCCCGCCGTGGTGACCGTCGTGGTGGTGACCTGCGCGCTGTGTACGATCTTTAACCACGTAATGCTCACCAAGATGCGCCCCGACATCCTGCCGTCGCTGCTGTTCTTTAACAACTGGTGGCAGATCGCGCAGGACGTCTCATACTTCAATGCCTTGGGCGACCCCTCGCCGCTCACGCACTTTTGGTCGCTTGCCATCGAGGAGCAGTTCTACCTCATCTGGCCGCCGCTACTGTTTGCCATGGTGTCCATGCACGTGAGCAAACCCAACACGCGCCGCGTGGTCCTGGCTCTTGCCGCGGTATCTGCCCTTGCCATGATGGTGCTCTACAACCCTACCGCCGACCCCAGCCGTGTGTACTACGGCACCGACACCCGCGTGTTCTCGCTGCTGTTGGGCGCCTGGATGGCATTTATCCCCGATCGCGACCTGGCGCCCGTGCGCCTTGCACATCGTCTGGGGCTCGACCGCCTGGTCGACGCTGCCAAACGCGGTAAGAACGCCGAGAGTAAGCAGGGTACGACGGCCGACGATGCAGCCGAGACCGCCCCGGCCCAGCCGAGTGCCCTCGTGCGTTTTTGGTCCTCGCCCGCATCCATCGATGTGCTGGGCGTTGCGGGCCTTGTGGGCCTTGCCGCTATGGTCGCACTCACCAACGGCTACACCGCGTTCCAGTATCGCGGCGGCACGCTGCTGTGCTCCATCCTCACGCTCATGGTCATCGCGGCCTGCGTGCAGCCCCAGGGAATGGTTGCCCGCGCGCTATCCGCCGAGCCGCTCGTATGGGTCGGCAAGCGCTCCTACAGCATCTACCTGTGGCACTATCCGCTGCTGCTGCTCATGAACCCGGTTGCCAACATCAACGATACGCCCTGGTGGCAGTACATTTTGCAGGTATTGCTGGTGGTCGCCGTAGCCGAGTGCTCCTATCGCTTTATCGAGACGCCGTTTAGGAAGGGCGCCTTCGGGCGCACTATCGCCGAATTCCGCGATGGCACCACCACGCCTGCCAACTGGGCGCGCGCACATATTCCCGTGTGTGCCACCTGCGGCATCGTGCTTGTCATCGCGCTGGGCGGCCTGATCTTTGTGCCCGAGACATCCGCGCTGAGCGGCGAGGGCGCCGAAGTTCTCAACAAGGAAGCCAAGAACACCGCACCCACGGACCAGCAGGCAGCCGACGACACCGACAAGGACAACGACGGCTTCCCCGATGGCTCCTATGACCTGCTCATGATCGGCGACTCCGTATCGCTGCGCGCCGTCGACTCCTTTGACGGCGTGTTCCCGCACAGTCACATCGATGCCGAAAAGGGCCGCCAGTTCGATGCGGGCCGCGCGACACTTGAGGGCTATATCCAGCAGAACCTTGCCGGCAAGATCGTGGTCTTCGCCCTGGGCACCAACGGTTTGGTGACCGACGACCAGATTGACGCGATTATGGCCGATGCCGGAGACAAGCGCGTCGTGGTATTTGTGAATACGCGCAGCCCGCAGCCATGGGTCGGATCCACCAACCAGGCCATTGCCAACGCCGCCACGCGCTATAAGAACGTGCGCGTTATCGACTGGTACGGGTACAGCGCAAACCGCAACGACCTGTTCGACGGCGACGGTACGCACCTGTCGACCACCGGCGTGACCGAGTATCTCAACCTGATTCACGATGCCGTTAAGAAAGACCTGCCCGTCCATCCCGAGGACCACGTCAACGATCCACAGCCGGCAGCCGTCAAATCCGCCGCCGACGCACTCGTCAACGCCCTCGCCTACAAGCCGCACAAACTGGGTACCGACAAGTAACACGCAGCCAAATCTGCTTGCACCCGCAGGGGGCGTCGTTAAGCGCTGTAACCCATCGCCTGCAGGACGAACATGACGACCGTCAGCACCGTGATTACGCCGATGGTCGCCCACGTGAGCACGTTCCAGACGCGCCCGTTGCGATTGGCGCCCATAATGTGGCGATCGGCGGCAATAACCACCTGGAACACTAGGACCACAGGCAGCAACACGCCGTTGATGACCTGCGAGGTCATCATAATCTGGAACAGATCGACGCCGGGCATAAGCACCAGCACGGCCGAGATACCGATGATTGCCGTAATGATGCCGCGGTAGACCGGGGCCTCGTCCCAGCTGCGGTCGGCGCCGCGCTCCCAACCAAATGCCTCACAGATAGCGCTCGACGTAACGCCTGGCAGCACACACGCAGCCAAAAAGCTCGCCGCGACCAGGCCCGAGGCGAACAGCACCGTCGACCACTGGCCAGCGATGGGCTCCAGCGCGCGGGCCGCGTCGGCAGCGTCACTGATCTGAACGCCCGCAGGGAACAGCACCGTACCGGTCGTGATAATGATGAAGCCGGCGATGATGTCGGCGGCAATCGAGCCGCTCACGGTGTCGATGCGTTGCAGCACGATGTCGTCCTCGCCCGCGTTCTTATCGACCACGTTGTTCTGCGCCAGGAAGATCATCCACGGCGCAATGGTGGTACCGATCGTTGCGACCACGAGCGACACGTAGCTGGGGTCATTCTGGATGTTAGGCACGACCAGGTCGACCGCGACCTCGCCCCAGTTGGGACCAGCCATAAACGCAGCGACGATATAGGTCACGAACACGCAGCTCACCAGCAGCAAAATCTTCTCGATGCGCTGAAAGCTGCCCGACATGGTAAGCATCCACACCAGCAGCGCCACCAACGGCACCGAGATGCTCGCCGGCACGCCAAACAGGGCAAGACCGCTCGCGATACCTGCAAACTCCGAAATGGTCACGGCCGTGTTGGCGATCAACAGTGCCGCCATGGCCAGCACGCTCCTGCGCACGCCAAAGCGCTCGCGAATGAGCGAGGCCAGGCCCTTGCCCGTCACGCACCCGCAACGCGCCGCGGTCTCCTGCGTCACGATAAGCAGCACGGTCATGACGGGAAGCATCCAGAGCATCTTGTAACCATAGCTGGCGCCCGCGCTGGAATACGTGGCGATACCGCCGGCGTCATTGCCCGAAAGCGCCGCCAGCAGACCGGGACCCATAGCGCCAAAGATGGCCGCAATGGTCAGCTTCTGCTTGGTGCTCGACTTTTGCTTCGTGTTTTGCACGCGACCACCTAACCCATGACCGACATGGTAAGCAGCACTGCGGCAACGCAGTACGCCACGCACGAGATCATGACGGCAATGACGTTCATGGCGGTACCCGACGTATTGAGGTCGTGCTCATCGCGCCAGAACAACACCGTCAGATAAATCACGGCGCTCATGTTGCTGACCAAGCAGATGATGGCTGCGATGTTAAAGCATCCGGTAAAGAGCTGCTCCTCGAACATGGAGGCATCGGGGAACGCGGCGGTGCGCACCAGCTGCGCGCACAGGTAAGTCACGAGCGACAAGATCAGACCCATGCCCGTGCTCTGGAAGAAAAATCCCAGGTACGGCTTGGGCTCATCGTCGTGGCCGTCGTACTCCAGGAAGTAGTTCTTGACGAACGACACCATGCGCGAGGCGGCCAGCAGCACGAGCGGCATGGCGCACATGGGAAACACCACCAGGTGCGCGGAGCCGAGCGCCGTCCCCAGCACGGTCGCCATAATGCACGAGGCGATGCCCCATACGACGACCCAGTACTGGCGATGAACGAACCAGCTGAGCACATTCGTCGAGTCGTCCGACGCGCTGTCGCCCGAGCCGATGCCGGCGATCTGCAGGTCCTCCTGGTGCTCCTCGGCAATAACGTCCATGGCGTCGTCGAAGGTCACGATGCCCAGGATATGGCGGTTCTCGTCACAGACGGGGATAGCGACCAGGTCGTACTTGGTCATCTCGTCCGTCACGTCTTCCTGGTCCTCGTCGGGCGAGACGTAGACCAGGTCGCGGTAGGCCAGCTGCCCCAGCGTGGCATTGTGGTCGGCCACGATCAGTGTACGCAGCGAAAGCACACCGGTCAGCATGCCGCTCGGATCTTCGGTGTAGACGTAGTAGACGCTCTCAAAGTCCTCGTCGAGCTTGCGGATCGCCTCGATGGCGTCGCCGACCGTCGCCGTAGCAGGCAGGGCTACAAACTCCGAGGTCATGATGCGGCCGGCGGTGTTGTCCTCGTAGCCCAACAGGTTACGAATCGCCTTCTCCTCTTTGACGCCCATCAGACGCAGGAGTTTCTCGGCCTTCTCGTAGCTGAGCTCGTCGATCAGGTCGGCAGCATCGTCCGGGTCCATCATGGCCAGCATCGACGATGCGTCGGTGTCGGACAGGCCCTCGAGCATCTCGGTCATGAGCTCGTCGTCATCGAACTCCGAGATAGCCTCGGCGGCCTGGGCGGTATCGAGCTGCGCGAACACCTGCGCGCGCAGGCGCGGGTCGAGCTGCTCGATAATGTCGGCGATGTCGGCAGGATGCAGCTCGCCAAGTGTCTTGTGCGACACCGAGAGCTGGATGTTTTTGGTCGAGCGGTCGAGCAGGTCCATGTAGGACCAGGCGATGATGTCCTCGCTGAGCGGCTTGCCCAGGTGCTTCATAAAGCCTTCGACGACATGCTCGAGCGCGGGGCTAATCGCACGCAGCAGGCCGCGGGCACCGACCTCGGCACCCAGCAGACGCAGTTGGTTTTCGCCCGACATGGAGAACTTGATATCGTTTACGCGCACGACCTTCATGCCCTGCGTGTCGACGATCTGTTTGTTAAGAACGTCGCGCGCAAGCAGGAGCTCGGTCGGCTGCAGGTAGGAAAAGCGGATGTTGGTGGCAGACGTGTTGAGATACACGCCCGTCTCGTCGATACGATCGACCCATTTGCGCCAGCTGATCATAAACGGCGTCTTGCCGGGACCGCGGAACGCGAGCGACGTCACGTGCGGAAAAACTTCGCCGGTAGCAATGCCAAAATCGTTGACCACGCCGAGCTTTTCGCCGTCGACGTCCAAGACCGGCAATTTGAGCATCTCACTCAGATAATTCAATGGTGCTCCCCATCATTATTCCTTCGGACGCGGCCGCGCGTGCGGCGTCCGGGGACTTCTGGATATGTATACGCATGCGCGGGCGGCACGCCGCTCGACGCTTACACCCCGTGCATGCGCAAAAAGCACCTGCATGGGGTCATCGACTGTATGGTCGAGGTTTGGATTTCACCTGTAACCTTTCTCTTGACCCTCATTAACCGCAGTAACTATAGCATCAGCATCGCGCTGTGGCACCGAATTTATGCGCTGCACATCGCAGGCATACCAAACGCTGACGCATCCGTGACATAGTCGTTGGGGACTACTCCGTGGTTTCGTCGTCCTCGGCGAGCTGGGGGAACACAGCGTTTTTGGGCATGGAGACCTTGGCCAGCGAGGTGAGCTTCTTGCTGAGCGACGTGTCCGTCTTGACCAGGTCGCTGAGCGTCACGATCTTGTAGCCGTCGGCAACGAGGCCATCGATGATCTGCGGCAGCGCCTCGAGCGTCTGCTCGGCGCACTCGTCGCTATCCGTAAGCAGCACGATGTTGCCCGGCGTCACCGAATCGAGCACGGTCGAGACCTGCTCGTCAGCACCGTTGAGCAGCCAGTCGCCCGAGTCGATATTCCACGAGACCACGGCGGATACCAGGTCCATCGAGTCAATCCAGTTTTGCTCGTCAAAGGCGGCGTAGGGGGCGCGCAGCAACATCGTCTTCACGCCGGTCGCCGATTTGATCGCATCGGTGCCCTTCGAAATCTGCTTGCGCACCGTCTCGCGGTCCTCGCCCTTCAGCGAATCATCGCTATAGCTATTGGAGCCGACCTCACATCCGGCATCAACGATTGCCTTGGCCGTGGCAGGCGAGGCCTCCGCGGCATCGCCCGAAAGGAAGAACGTGGCGGTGACGCCCTTTTCCTTGAGCACCTGCAAGATCTGCTTGGTGGCGCCGCTCGGCCCCTCGTCAAACGTCAGGGCTACGACCTTTTCGTTGCCCTTGGGAGCCACGCTGGCGCAGGCAACGACGCAATCGGCGGCGGGCACGACCTCGCCGCGGTCCTGCGTCTTGCCCGACTGCTCGCCGACCCACACCTCGGAGCGGCCCTGGACACCCCACGTCTGCACATACTCGATAGCGCCCGTACCTTCGACCTTCAGCTTGGGCTCGATGGTCGTGGCCTGCACCTCGTGCTTCTCGTAGACGTTGCGACCGTCCTTGACCGTCACCTTCTCGCCGCCGGTAAGCTCGCGGCTATCCCACTTGCCCTGCTTCACGCGCTTCCCGTCGACCTTCACCGACAGCTTTTCGCCTCCATGGCGCTTGAGCACACTGTCATCGACCGCCAGCAAATCGCCGGCATCGTACGTTTCGGTCAGGCTTTGGTCGTCGATGAGATTTTGCAGTGTGGAACCCACGCGCACCGCGGTCTGCTCTCCGTTGAGCACGATGTCCACGCTACGGTTGACGTAACCCACGACGGCGGCGATAAACAGCACGAACGCACAGCCCACGGCGATGAGCGCGTAGGGCAGACGAGACGGGCGGCGGGGCGAGCGGCCGTTGCCAATGCGCGCGCTGCGGTCGCTAAACCCGCGGCTATGGTTGAGGTACATCGCACCGGGCTTACGGCGGCGACGGCGCTGGCCACTGGGCAGCTGCCCCAGATCGCGGCGCGCCGTGGGGCGCGCACTCGAGTGCCCGCTTAAGTTGGATCCGTTTTGGCGCATGTGCCCTCCCCCATAAACACAGCGAGCCGGAGTAGCATGTCTCCGGCTCGCCTCCCATCGTTTGATTTGTCGCTATTTGCTAGCTTTCGACGAGCCCCCGCTCGCCTTTTGATATTCGTCCTTAAAGGCCTTGAACATGCCGCGCGTCTTGCCGAGCTGTTTGCCCAGCGCGCGACTGCCCTTGTCCACGGCAGCCGAGCCCTTGTCGTCGAGCACTTTGGCACCCTTCTTGACCTTGTCGCCCACAACGACACTCGCTTCGGCAGCCTTGGCGGCCGCACCGCCCGAATACCCGAGCGACTTGACCTCGTCCGAGACGATCATCGCGCCGTCCGCATAGCCGCGCAGCATCGTAGGCGGAACTTGTGTGTCGCCCACGAGCATGGTCGATGCGGCGCTGGCGGTCACATAGAACATCTGCACGATACCCGAGCGCGGTTTGAACTCGACGTCCGAGCAATAGCCCACGACATCGCCCGATTCCGTGCGCACATCCATACCGACCCAGATGATGCAATCGTCCAGGTTGATATCGAGACGCTTGGCCGCGGCGGCATCGTAGGTACCCTTGACATCATCGACCGCGACGGCGCCCTCGTAGACGCCGACAGCGTCGAGCGCCACAAAGCGATCGGGACGCTCGATCATGCCCGCGATATCTGACTGGCGAACCATAAAGCCCACCACGCGCGTGCCGCCCGGCGAAAAGACCGGAAAGTGAACCTTGCCGAGCTTTTTAGGGCTGCGCGGCGTGCCATCCTTTTTAGTACGTTTGTCCTCGGCGGGTTTGCGATAAACCTTGATGCCGACAAAATCACCGGTGCGCATTATGCCTCGGTCGAAGGCTCCGCAGCCTCGGTGTCGGCCTCGACGGCGTTCTCGACCACAACGTCAGCGGCGGGCGTCACGTTGCCACCCGAGATGGCGTCGTTGAGCTGCTCGCGCAGCTGATCCATGCGCTCGCGGGCCAGGTCGACCTTGGCGCGCAGGTCGTCGGTCTTGGCGTCGACCATCGGGCCGAAGTCGCTGACGGCGGCGCGGGCCTCCTCGGCACCGTGCTCATAGGTGTCGCGCATGTTATCCCAGGCATCGTTGGCAATATCGGCAGCCATGGCGCGGGTCTCGGCACCCGAGCGCGGGGCCAGGGCAACGCCGATGATAGCGCCGGCAGCAGCACCAAAGAGTGCACCGGAGACAAAGCTGAAAGTCTTTCCCATGATCGTTCCTCTCCTGCAGGCACCTCGATGCCCACCGTTTGAATGTTGTCCATTATACCCGCAGCGCATCCTTTGCCGCGCCGCTCATCCGCGTACGGTTAAAGCGCAGGTACATGATGCGATAAACGCGTAAGCCTACTCCTGGGGCATGGCCGGCATGGCCACCGTGGCGGCCGGGTCCTCGCCCGCGCCATCGACGAGCGGCAGGCTGCCCTCGTGCGCCAAGCCAGCCGGAACCGTTGCCGCACCGCCAAAGACGGCAGCGGGGGCCTCGTGGTTCTCGGCAGTCGCGCCTTCGGTATCGATTGCCATCTGTGGCTCGTCGTCAAAGCTGGGAACGCCCTGGGGCTCAGAGGGCTCGGGCTCGGCGGCAGCATCGGCGACGGGCTCGGCCTCGACCGGTGCATCGCCCTCGGCAGCGCCCTCGCCCTCAGCCGCATCCTCGGCCACGTCCTCGCCATTGGCAGCGGCGACGGCCTCATGCGGGTCCTTGCCCTCGGCCTCGGCACGCATGCCCAGCACCAGGTTGCGCAGGCCCGCGACCGTGCCCTCCACATCGGGGGCCGGCTGGTCGGCATGCAGATACGCCCAATCCATCATAAAGGTCGCCGACGACAGCGCACCGATGGCAAGCGCGTCGTCGGGACACGAAAGCTCAACCTCAAAGACGCGCTCGTCGTGCTCGCTCACGCGTGTGCGACCGCACGAGATGCTGCCGGCAAGGCCGGTCTCGTTCATGAGCTCGACCGTCACGTGCTCCAGCAGGTGGCAGAGCTCGGTCTGGCCCATGCAGTCCTGGAACTCGCGGCCCGAATCGCCCAGGCACAGGTGCTTGGCAATCGCCGGCACCAGGTAGTACACGCGCGCCGTGGCCTCGATATCCTCCGAGGTCATGAGCGGCATGCCGGGGTTCACCAGCACGTGCGCGCAAATCTTGTCCTCGCTGACGGTGACCTTAAGGATGTTGAACAGGCCTGCCATAACTCTCTCCTACTCGTCCTTGTCCTACTCGTCGCCATCGTGCGGATCCGCAGAACCCGCACCCGACGCCGCCGGCCTGGCGGCCGAAAACTCGGAATCCTTCTTATCGGTTTCGGCCGGAGCGATCACGCGAATGAGCGAGATACGCTGGCCGCGCATCGACTGCACCTTAAACTTGTACCCCGCGACCTCAAACACCTCTCCGATGTCGGGCACCGAGTCGCAAAGCTCCAAAATCCAGCCGGCGATGGTCTCATAATCATCGCTTTCCTCGAGCGGCCATCCAAGCTCAATCGCATCATCGCACGAAAAACGCCCATCGACGAGCCACTCGCGGCGCGAAAGGCGCGTGAGGTACTTGTTGTCGGGGTCGAACTCGTCCTCGATCTCGCCGACGATCTCCTCGACGATGTCCTCGATGGTGATGATGCCGGCCGTGCCGCCGTACTCGTCCACGACCACCACGATCTGGTCGTGCGAGGTCTGCATCTCGGACAGCAGCGGCAGGATGTCCTTGGTGTCGGGCACAAAGGTGGCGTCTCGCAGGAAATCGGCGATGGGCTGGTCGCCCTTGCCGTCGAGCGCGGGCTGGATCAGGTCCTTGATATGCGCGATGCCCGCCACGTTGTCGGGATCCTCGTGGTAGACGGGGATGCGGCTAAAGCCGGTCTGGCGCATGGTGGACAGCACGTGGGCGACCGTCTCATCGTCCTCGCACATGGTGGTGTCCACGCGCGGCACCATGACCTCGCGGGCCACGGTGTCACCCAGGTCGAAGATCTCGTGGATCATGCGCTTTTCCTCGTCGAGCAGGTCGTCCTGCTCCGAGACCATGTACTTGATTTCTTCTTCCGAGACGTTCTGGCGGTCGTCGGCGCTCTTGATGCGCAGGATACGGGCCAGGCCGTCGGAGCAGGCGCCAGTCAGCCACACAAGCGGGCGAGCGATCTTTTGGAACACGGAGAGCGGCCCCACGACCTGCTTGGACACGCCCTCGGCGTTGGCCAGGCCGATGCGCTTGGGCACGAGCTCACCGATCACGATGGACACGAAGGCGACCGCGACGGTGATGATGACCGGTGCCAGGCCGCGCGCGATGGCGGAAAGCGGCGCAATGCCGAAGCTCATGAGCCACGTGGCGAGCGGGTCGGACAGGCTCGTCGAGGCAACGGCAGACGAGGCGAAACCCACGAGCGTGATGGCGACCTGGATGGTGGCCAACAGCTGGTCGGAATCGGCGGCGAGCTTAATGGCGTGCTCGGCGCGCTTGTCGCCCTCCTCGGCCTCATGCTCCAGCACAGCGCGCTTGGCCGTGGTGAGCGCCATCTCGGACATGGAGAAATAGCCGTTGATGAGCGTCAAAACGAGGGTGGTAATAAGGGAGATGGTTATGTCCATCGGGAGTTTCTCGAACCTCCAAGATTCGGGACGTTGGCAGGAGACGTAGGTGGCGGATAGGGCAGTTGCGCCCAGCGGTTGTCTGGATGGATCCGCAGGCACAGGCGCGGTCGCTAGATTACGAAGAGGATCACCGCCATGAACTGGAAGATGCTGCCGGCGAGCACCCACAGGTGAAACACGCTATGCAGATAGCGCACGTTTTTGGCGATGTAGAACGGCACGCCCACGGTGTAGCACACGCCGCCGACGGCGAGCAGCGCCAACGCGACGGGGTTCAGCAGCGCCACGAGCGCGGGAAGCTTAAAGACGACGAGCCAGCCCATGAGCAGGTAGACCAGACCGCTCACCCAGTGCGGCTGACGCTCGCGCATAAAGCACTCGAGGGCGATGCCGATGATGGCGATGGCCCATACGGCGAAGAACAGCACGGGGCCGCCGTCGTTTGCGAGCGTAATGAGGCAAAACGGCGTGTAGCTGCCCGCAATGAGCAGGTAGATGCAGCTGTGGTCGATGATGCGGAACACGCGCTTGGCGCGCTCGGGCCGAATCGCGTGGTAAAGCGTGGAGGCAAGATATTCGAGAATGATGCTGACGCCGTAGACGATGGCCGCGGCCATGTGCGCCGGCCCGCCGCCGCGCAGGGCAGCGAACACGATCAAAAGCACGAGGCCCGCGATACCCAGCAGGCAACCGACACCATGGGTGACGGAGTTCATGATCTCCTCGCCCACCGTGTACTGCGGGACGGCCGCGGCCTTAGGTCGCGGCTTGGAACTGTCGCTCGAATCGGACATGCCGGTTACATCCTCCAACGTAAATAGTTCTCAACACTATATCAAAGCGTCTGGGTACGTACGAAATTTGCACTATACGTGAGTCTTTGTTTACCCATTCTTTGCTTGTTGACGCATCAACGGTAAACATCCATAATGCGCTTGCAATAAATGTTGACATATAAACATCTTATAGGAGAGCGATTATGGCTCAAAATACACGCCCCCACCGAGGGCTCAAGATCGGCCTGGCCGTTGCCGCGGTGCTCGTTGTCGCCCTATTGGGGTTTGCCGGCAACTTCTTATTCGACTTTGCCCTAAACCCCCAAGCGCCCTACACCATGAAGATGATGCAGGACGGCAAGGACGCCGGAAAAGGCGAGCAGAGGGACGCCGAGGAGACTGAGGCCCGGGCGTGGTTTAAAGAGAACCGCGAGAGCAGCAGCCTTACCGCAGATGACGGGACCGAGCTTGCCGCCTGGTATTTCGCGGCGTCGGAAAGCACCCACGACTACGCTGTCTGCCTGCATGGATATACCAACGAGCCCATCGGTATGGCCCGATACGTCAAGCGCTTCCACGACCGCGGCATGAACGTACTCGCGCCCGCCGCCCGTGCCCACGAGCGCTCCGGCGGCGACTATATCGGCATGGGTTGGCCCGAGCGGCTCGATGTCGTCGCATGGATCGGGCAGATCGTTGCGGCCGATCCCGAGGCGCGTATCCTGGTCTTTGGCGAGTCGATGGGCGCGGCGACCGCCATGAACGTGGCGGGGGAATCTCTGCCCGCAAACGTGAAGTGCATTATCGAGGACTGCGGCTATACGAGTGTCTGGGACGAGTTTTCCCTGCAGCTTAAAGACGTGTTCGGCCTGCCTAGTTTTCCCTTGCTCGATGTAGCCAACCTGGTGTGCAACGTGCGCGCTGGATACGACTTTCATAAGGCGAGCAGCGTGGAGCAGCTCAAGCACGCGACGGTTCCCATGCTGTTTATCCACGGTGACCAGGACACCTTTGTGCCGTACAGCATGCTCGACCAAAACTACGAGGCGTGTGCCAGCAAGGTCAAGCAAAAGCTCACCGTCCACGGCGCCACCCACGCCAAGAGCGCGCAGGTTGACCCCGAGCTCTACTGGAACACGGTCAACGACTTCCTCGACAAGAATTTTTAGGCAAAAAGCGGCGTCTACGGCCTCCTCCAGCCCCATGATTTCGGAAGTATGCGGCAAAATCTGGAACTACCGACCAGACCGTGGTTTTACCAACAATTTATCAGGGGTTTTGTTGCCAAAAAACACTGTGTGCTCGGCAATCTCAGAATTTGCCGCATACTTCCGAAAAACCGCCTGCGAGCACTGCGCTCACAGGCGGTTTTTGTTTACGTTACGCTACAAAAGAGCTTGATTTGTCCAATAGCCAAGCGCTACTTGACCTCGATGAGCTCGTACTCACTCGTGCCCAGGCCGATCTTCTCGGCGTGCGCGATGCACGCGCGCCAGTCGGTGTCGGGATGCGTGATGCAGAAGGGGTCGTGCGCCTGTTCGCCCTCCAGATGCTCGTGATTGTGCTCCATCTTGGCGGCGCTATCGGTGAGCTCGGTGTTGGGCAGCGGCTCGGATGCCATGACGGCATCGGCGCAGGCCTGGTCGATGGCAACCGGGTCAAAGCTCGCGAACATGCCGATATCGTTGACGATGGGCGTGTCGTTCTCGGGATGGCAATCGCAGTTGGGGCTGATGTCCATGGCGAGCGAGATGTGGAAGCTCGGACGACCGTCGACGATGGCCTTCGTGTACTCGGCAATCTTGTAGTTGAGCACGTCGGCCGCGGCGTCATAGTCAGGCTTGATGCAGTCCTGGTTGCACGCCGCAATGCAGCAGCCGCAGCCCAGGCAGCGGTCGTGGTCGATAGCGGCCACGTGCACCGTGCAGGTGCTGCCGTTGGCAAGTTCGCGCTCGCGGGTGTCGTCAAACGAGATGGCGTTGTGCGCGCAGATGCGCTCGCAGGCACGGCAGCCCACGCAGTTGGCGGTATCGACACTCGGCTTGCCGGCAGCATGCTGCTCCATCTTGCCGGCGCGGCTGCCGCCGCCCATGCCCAGGTTCTTCATGGCGCCGCCAAAGCCGGCCTGCTCATGACCCTTAAAGTGAGTGAGGCTGATCACAATGTCGGCGTCCATGAGCGCCTGGCCGATCTTGGCCTCGTGCACGTATTCGCCGCCCTCGACCGGGACGAGCGCCTCGTCGGTGCCCTTGAGGCCGTCGGCGATGATGATCTGACAACCCGTGGAATACGGGGTAAAGCCGTTCTGGTATGCGGTGTCGATGTGCTCGAGCGCGTTTTTACGGCTACCGACGTAAAGCGTGTTGCAGTCGGTGAGGAAGGGCTTGCCGCCCAGCTCCTTGACGACGTCCGCGACGGCGCGGGCGTAGTTGGGACGCAAAAAGCTCAGATTGCCCAGCTCGCCAAAGTGAATCTTGATGGCGACGAACTTGTTCTCAAAGTCGATCTGCTCGATGCCGGCGCGGCGAATGAGACGCTTGAGCTTGTCGAGCTGGCTCTCGCGAGCATGCGTGCGCAGGTTCGTAAAGTACACCTTGGCGGGTGCGGCGGGTGCAGTTGCGGTCATAGATCTATCCCCTCGGTCTATATGGCGTTACAGACATAGGAGATGGTACCCATTGGAGTAGGGTCAAAGTCAAGCGCAGAAGCGGGAGCGCCCGGCAGTTAGGGACGTTCCTTTCCTGCCGGCAGTTGGGGACAGTCCTTGCCAACCCTGCGGGAAAGCCGGCGAATCGGCAAAGACTGTCCCCAATGACTAGTCGTTTAAGTCTGTCCCCAATGACTACTCTTGGTCATTTAAGACTGTCCCCAATGACTACTCTTGGACTTTGAGCGCCTCGGCCAGGGGGACGCGCTTGATGGAGCGCGTGTGCAGCAGCGCCACGACCAGGTAAGTCGCAAAGCCGATGCCAACACACGCCGCCATGGACCAAGCAGGCACGTAGATCTCGATATTGCCGTTGTAGGCGAGCAGCATCGAGCGGAAGATAGCCGTAAGCGAGCCGATGATCACGGGCAGGCTCAGCACGAGCGACGCCGCCACGCACAGCGTGATCGAGCGGATGTACAGATGAGAGATCTCGCCGTTGCGATAGCCAAAGACCTTCATGTAGCTGATCGAGCGGGCGCTGTGGTCGATGACGGCCTTGGTCAGCAGGTACATAAACAGCAGGAAGATGAACACCGCGAGCCCGACCATCATGCCGATCATTTTGCTCATCATGCCGATGAACTGGTCACCCACGGCGCGCATGTCGTCGGGCGTGGTGTCGCCGGCAAAGTAACGCGCGTCGAGGCTGAGCTTCTCGTCGCTCACATAGCCGTTAAAGTAAGCGGCGTCGTTGCCGAACAGCTCGTTAAAGTCGTCGATGCTCATGTAGATATTCATGTCCGACTTGGGGCCCCAGGTGGCGTCCTTGCCCGCGTACCCCAGCGAATAGTCCTTGCCCTCGTACTTGTCGCGGAGCGTGACCTTTTGCCCCTCGCTCCAGCCAAACTTGTCGAGCAGGCCGCCGCCAAAGACGACGCGTCCGTCGCCCACATCGAGGTCCTTCCAGTAGCGCGAATCGGGCGAGACACCGTAAATGGAAATCGTCTCCTGCCCATTTCCGTCACCGCGGTCGTATTGCAGCTGGTAGACGGCATATTTCTCGGCCTGCGCAATCTTCGCCGCACCGTTGTCGGTCGTGTTGACTGGGTGAATGTCGTCGTTATCGGTGTCAATCTTCGAGGCCTTTTCAATCAGACTGATGGTCTCGTCACGGTCGCAGCCAAGGGCATCGGCAAGATCGTCGAGGCGCGCATAGAGGGCGTCCTTCTTGTCCTGAACCGTTGCGAGCGCGCTCTGTGCTGCGGCCAAGCTCTCGGCAGACAGAGCGCTGGTCGCAGCATTGGCCGCCGCCTGCGCGGCATCGACCGCGTCGTCGAGCTCGTCATCCGCATCCCGGGCGGCAGAAAGCAGCGCGCCGTCCACCGACTGCAGACGCTCGAGCGCCGACCACTGCTCGCGCTCCTCGGCGGTGCCTTCAAGCTCCAGCGGCGCCTTGAGCGTGTACTGGTGCTCGGCGACCAAACTCGTTTCCAGGTTGTCCGCATAGTGCGTCATCGTGGGCAGAATCGCCAGGCCAAAGAGCAGCAGCAACGACGCAAACGCGATACCCACGAAGAGCGTGGCGAAGTTGCCCAGGTTACGTAGGAAGATGCGTAGGCGGAAGCGCGAGACAAAGCCCATGCGCTCCGGCAGCTGAAAACCGCGCTTGGTGCCCGACTTGCCGCCCGCCTCGTGACGAAGGAACTGCAGCGGCGTCTTTCCCATCTTGCGAAGCAGGCCCACCAGCGTAATGAGGATGAGCGCGGAGGCAGGAACCACGGCGCACTTTACAAAGATCTCCCAGCTCCAATACACCTGAAAGGGCGGCAGGCTGTACGAGCCGTAATAGAGGCTGCGCATGGGCTCGGTAAAGAACGCGACGCCGAGCGCGGTGCCCAACAGCGCCGCGAGCACGCCCACGATGGCGGGAAGCGCAAGGTAGTGCAGCACGATTTCGTGACGGCGATAGCCGCTGGCGAGCAGCGTGCCGATGATGGCGCTCTCCTCCTCGATAGTGGCGTCGGTGAGCACCACAAAGACGAATGCCATGATCACGATGATGATGTCGAGCAGCGTCGTCCACATCATGGAGTCGCCGCCCACATCGTCGCGCGCATAGCCAATGCCCTGGTTGGAATCGGCATCGGTCAGGTCGTCCACGCGCGCATCGGCGTCGACCAGCGCCTCGACCATATCCTGCTCGGCATCGATACGGTCCGCGGTGGAGAGGTCGCGGTCGTTAAAGGCAAAGGAGTAGGTGTAGGCGGGCGCACCGCCGGCGTCCTCGAGCGCGGCAAATCCGGCGTCGGTGACCTCGGCCACGCCATAGGTGATGGTGTTCACCGTAAAGTCCGAGTTGTTGAGGAACAGCGCCTGGCTATCGGGCTGCGTGATGATGCCGCAGATGGTGTAGGTGCGGCCCTCGAGTGCAACCTGATCGCCCACGGCAAGATCGTTGTTGGTGGCAAAGACGCGGTCGATGGCCACTTCGTCGTCCGCGCGGGGCTCCTTGCCTTCGCAGTAGGACGCGATGTCGACCTTGGTACGGTGCGCGTAGGTGCGCAGCGTGCGCTTGGTGCCGTCGTCGCCGGACGCCTTTTTGATGATGGCGTCGATGGAGAAGTTCTTGTAGAGCGTGACGCCGCCGACGTCCTCCGCCGCATCCTCGGCGGCTTTGAGCTGGTCATCGGTGGCCTCAAAGGAAGTGGTTACGCGGCCGTCCTCAATCGTGTACGCATCGCGCATGTCGTCGATGAGGCAGCCGATGGAGTGTGCCGCGAGCAAAAAGCCCGACGTGAGGGCGATGCTTCCGCACATAAGCAAGAAGATGCCCAGGTACTTACCGATATTGCGGCGCAGCTCGCGGGGAAGTCGTTTTGCGAGAGGTGTCATGGCGCAGCCTACCAATCGAGCTCGGTGGCCGCGACGGGCTCCGGGTTGAGCTCGTCCTCGACGATGCGACCGTCGCGCAGGCGCAGCACGCGGTTGGCCATGTGGGCGATGGCTGCGTTGTGGGTAACGATGATGATGGTGCAGCCATAGGTGCGGTTGACGTCCTCCATGAGCTGCAGGATTTCCTTGGATGTCTTGTAGTCGAGTGCGCCTGTTGGCTCGTCGCACAGCAGCAGGCCCGGATTTTTGACGAGCGCGCGGCCGATGGCGCAGCGTTGCTGCTGACCACCCGAGACCTGGCGCGGGAACTTGTTGCGATGCTCGTAGAGGCCCAGTGAGCGCAACAGGTCATCGACGTTGAGCGGGTTTTTGGACAGGTGCGCCGTGACCTCGATGTTTTCCTTAATGGTGAGGTCGGGCACCAGGTTGTAGAACTGAAAGACAAAGCCCAGCTCGCGGCGGCGATACTCGCCCAGGTCGACGGGCTTGAGCACGGTGAGGTCGCAGCCGTCCACCATGATGGAGCCGCCATCGGCGTCCTCCAGGCCGCCGATGAGATTGAGAAACGTCGACTTGCCCGAACCCGAGGGCCCCAGCATGACGCAAATCTCGCCGCGGTTGATGGACGTGTTAATGCCGTCGAGCACCGTCAGACGCGCGTCGCCGTCGCCGTAGTGTTTCTTGAGGTCCTTAACCTGGACATAGGCTTGCTTTGTCGCCATACTATCCCCCATTGTTAGCCTTCTGCTACTTTTCTAGGGTAATAGTAAACCCAGGCGAACTATTTTTGCGCGACATATGGCATTTATTTCAAACTAGTCATTGGGGACGTTCTTAAACGACTAGTCGCTAGGGACACTCTTTCGCCACCCGCAGTTAGGGACGTTCCTTTCCTGCCGGCAGTTGGGGACAGTCCTTGCCAACCCTGCGGGCAAGCCGGCGAATCGGCAAAGACTGTCCCCGATAACTAGTCATTTAAGTCTGTCCCCAATGACCACTCTTGGTCATTTAAGCCTGTCCCCAATGAGTGCCCAATGACTAGGCAGCTAGGCGTGGGATTTGGCGTGGGTGAGGGCTAGGCCTACGGCGGCGATGGCGGCGGCGAAGAGCACGGTGACGCCCAGGTCGCAGGCGATGTCGCCCAGCACGGCAGACGTCAGGTCCGAGGCGAGTGCCTTGCCGATCGCGTCGTTCACCCAATATGTCGGCACAAAGTGCGCCGCCGTCTGCACGGCCGAGCCCATGAGCGACAGCGGCATCCAGGCGCCGCCCAAAAACGTCATGAGCATGCCAAGCAGGTTGCCCACGCCGTTGAGCAGCTCCTCGCGCGCGCCCAAGCTCGAAAGGGCAAAGCCAACGGCCAGGGGCGTGCACGCCAGGGCAAACGTCGCCGCCAGTGCCAGGCACACGCGGCCCACGCCGACCTCGGCAACCGCGCCGGCAAATCCCACGACGCCCATCATGCTCGACACAAGCCAAATGCAAACGGTAAGCACCGCGGCGGCCGCGAATACGGCAAGCGAGCGCTGGCGCTCAGAGACCGGGCCCGCATCCATGCGGCGTACGCGCTCGGGCTCATTCATGCCCGAGAACACCAGTCCTACCGACACGATGACCGACGAGATGATCGCATACGCGCCAAAGTTGAAATACGACTCGAGCGTGGCGGCGGCAGTCGAATCGACCTTGACCTGCTCGATCTGGACCTCGGCGCGCTTGGCGGCGGCATGTTCGGCAGCCTTGGCCACGTCGCCGTCGGAGGCAGCGGGCTCAAGCGCGGCCGCAGCACCCGCGAGCGAGATCCAGCGCGAGGCCTCGGCAGACGAAAGCGCCGCCGCCATGGTGCCGGAGCCGAACGTCACGTCGAGCTTGGGCAAGGTCTCCCCCGCACGGGCAGCCGCGATCAGGTCGTCCTCAAACCCCTCCGGGATAAAGAATACGCAGTCGGCGCTGCCCTTGGCGCTGTTGCTCTTGGAGAGCGCGTCCGCAAGATCGTACGTATCGTCGCCGACGCCCGTAACCAGGTCAAAGCGCGACCCCAAGTGCTTAGTGAGCGCCCGCGAAAGGTCGCTGCTGTCGCGATCGACCACGATCACGTTGGCGTCGTAGGGCTTGTACTCGGTAAGCTGCGACGAATTCCAGCTCACCGACGCCGCAATGAACACGCCCATGAGCGAGATGAACACCGTATAGATGAGCAGGTAGAACGGGTGCGCCAGCGCCATGCGAAGCGCGGTCTTAAAGGTGCTCATAGCGGCTCCTTCCAAAGATCAGCGTGGCGGCAGCGACAAACACCAGGGCCATCAGGACGAGCGCGCCCGCGCGAACGGCAAACGGCCCCAGGTCCTCAAAGAAATACAGGCGGTTGAACATGTCGCAGATGAGCTTGACGGGGTTGAGCCAGCACTCGGCCGGGCAGGCGCGGGCGACGTCGTCGGCAAGCGCCATCGCCGGCTCGCCGTAAAGGCCGGCGAACAGGGCACACGTGGTAGCGAAGCCCGTGAGGATGCCCGACTTGGACGCCTTGCCGCCTTTGACGGGAAGCGTGCCCACAAAGAGCCCCAGGCCCGTCGCGGCAAGTGCGGAGGCGGCGCCGCCCACTAGACACAGCCCCTCGCGCCCGCCAAAGTCGACGCCGACGACCAGGCGCACGTAGCCGATCGCCACCGCCATCGAGGCAAAGGAGACAAGCCACGAGCCGATAAAGATGCCGGCCAGTGACGCCGTCTTGGAAAGGCCGCCCACGCAGCGGCGCGCGCCAAGGCCCGACAGATTGGGCTGCAGGTCGACGGCGCTCAAGGCGGCAAACTCGGCAGACATCATCGCGACCAGGCCAAAAAGCGCGTAGTAGTAGATGGTCGTGCCGTCGGGCGTGGTGCGCGTCAGGCTCACGCGACGGGTTCCGCCCTCGAGCGACAGGGCGCGGGCAACCGCCTCCGGGTCGGCAAGCGCCGCCGGGTCATCTTGGGCAATCTGGGCCATGAGCTCGGCATTTTGCGTATACGAACTCGCCACCGTCTCTAGGATGCTGCGGTCGGTAAGCACCGACGAGGCGCGCGAGCTGTCGTAGCTCGAGAGCAGCGTGAGCTTGGGCGTGCCCGCGGCATCGACCGTGTAGATGCCCGCGACCTCGCCGGCCTTGAGCGCGTGGTTCGCGGCGGCAGCATCCTCGCACTCGCGAATCTCAAGCAGCTGATCGTCACCCTCCTCGGCAAGCGAGGTCGCCACATCCTTAAAGGTCGACGCGTCCCAGGCTTCGTCGGCGACGACGGCAACCGGCACCGGGTCGACCTTGCCGTCGGAGCTCAGGTTCGCAAACATAAACATGAACATCGTGGAAAGCGCAACGGGAAAGACCGCGCCCCAAACCCACGTACTCGGCCGACGCAGCAGCGTCTTGAGCGTGATGATGATGGTGTTGAACATGGCCGCCCCCTAGTCGCGCAGCTCGCGGCCGGTGATCTCGAGGAACACGTCGTTGAGGGTCGGCGGCTCGGAGTAGATGCGGCCGAGCGCCACGTCGTACGAGCGCAGCGCGTCGAGGATGTCGGTCAGGTTATGCGGGCTCGCTTCGCACGAGAACGTGAGCTGGCCCACCGTCGCCGCCAGGTCCAGGACGTGCGGCAGGCTCGCAACGGCAGCGAGCGCTGCACCCGGCACCTCACCGACCTCGATCACGATCTTCTCGCCCATCTGAATCATGCGCTTGAGCTCGTCGTTGGTGCCCTGCGCCAGCACGCGCCCACCGTCCATGATCATGATGCGGCTGCAGATCTGCTCGACTTCCTCCATATAATGGCTGGTATACACCACCGTGGCGCCCTCGTCGCGCAGACGGCAGATGCCCTCCAGGATGGCGTTGCGGCTTTGCGGATCGACCGCCACCGTGGGCTCGTCAAAAAAGATGAGCTCGGGCTTGTGCGCGATGCCGCAGGCGATGTTAAGGCGACGCGCCAGGCCGCCCGAAAGCTTGCCGGGGCGGAACTTGGCAAAGTCGCCCAAGCCGACAAATTCGATTGCCTCGTCCACCAGCGCGCGGCGACGCTTGCGGTCGTTGACGTAGAGGCTGCAGAAATAGTCTATGTTCTCGCGCACGGTGAGCTCGTCGAACACCGCCACCTGCTGCGGCACCACGCCGATGCGGCGCTTGAGGTCGTAGCGGACGGGCGTCATGGGCTCGCCAAACAGCTCGATGGTGCCCTTGTCGTAGGTGAGCAGCTGCAGAATACAGTTGATGGACGTGGTCTTGCCCGAGCCATTGGGACCGAGCAGGCCAAAGATCTCGCCGGGGGCGATGTTCAGGTTAAAGTGGTCGAGCGCAATAAGATCGTCGTAGCGCTTGACGAGGTTTTGGACGTGGACGATGTCTGTCATGAGGCGGCCCTTCTGTTGATCGCGGCCCAGTACGATTGCATCATCGCAGGTGCGGGCGGGGCGCGCCAGTGAGCTTTGTCACGAGTGCGGCGGGGGCAGGCGGGAGGAATGTCACGGTTGCGCAGGCGGCCCCTCCCCCGTGCGTGCCATCGCGTACAATACCCATATGAACAGGCTATTCGACAAATCGATCGTGCTGGCGTGCTGTATCGCGGCCGCCTTGGGCCTTGCTGTGGACGCTCGCCTGGTTGTGGCATTTTGCCTTGGCGTCATCATCGCCGCACTGGCCGAAGTCGCGCAAGGCGAACGTGCCCGCCGCGCCAGCGAGGCCGCGAGCTACGCTTACATTATGGTGGCCGTCTTTGCGCCGTCGTTTGCTCCGTTTGCACCCCTCGCCCTCTACGATATCGCACGACGCGTGCGCCGCGAGCACGCCTGGGGCGCACTGGGCGCCGGCGCCATCTTTGTCTGCGCGCTCGTCGCATATGCCCACGCCGGCGCGCTTCCCACCCGCGCACTGCTGTTGACCGCCATCCTTTCGGTCGCCGCCACTTTACTGTCGCTGCGCACAGCCCAGCTGGAGCGCGAGAAGGAGCGCATGCGCCGCACCCGCGACAAGTTGCAAGAACGAGCCCTCGCGCTCGAAGCACGCAACCGCGACCTTGCCGACCGCCAGGACTACGAGGTCGAGCTCGCAACGCTCGCCGAGCGCGCACGCATCGCGCGCGAGATCCACGATAACGTGGGCCACCAACTCACGCGCGCCTCACTGCAAACCGAGGCCCTGCGCGTGGTCCATGCCAACGAGCCCGGCATCGCCGCCGACTTCGCCGACGTCAAGCACACGGTCGACGAGGCGCTTCAGCTCGTGCGCACCAGCGTCCACGCGCTCAACGACAACGCCGCCGATCTCTCCGTGCAGCTCGAGCGCATCGCCGAAGGCGCGCGCTCGGACAACGGGCCGCAGATTGAGCTTGAGGTCTTGGCCGAACATGCGCCCGCCAACGTCGCCAACTGCTTTGCGGCGGTCCTGCGCGAGGCGCTCTCCAACACCATGCGCCACGCGCACGCCCAAGCGGTCACCGTGCGGTGCATGGAGCATCCGTCGTTTTACCAGCTCATCGTTACCGACGACGGGGCGGGAGCGACCAAGACAAACAGCCGAGGTATTGCAGAAGGCATGGGGCTCGGCTCCATGCGCGAGCGCGTCGAGGCGCTCGGCGGAACCTTCACTGCCGGTCCATGCGCCGGTGCCCCCGGCTGGCGCGTGTTTGCCACCGTCCCCAAACAGCAAGGAGATGACGCCCGATGAGGCTCATTGTTGTCGACGACGACCGCTTGGTGGTCGATTCGCTCAAGATTATCCTGGGTGCCCAGCCGCAGATCGAAGTGGTGGGCACCGGCACCGACGGCAACGACGCAGTCGCACTCTACACCGAGCACGCACCCGATGTCGCACTGCTCGACATCCAGATGCCGGGGCGTGACGGCCTTTCGGCGGCGCGCGAGATCCTCGAGTGCGACCCCACAGCACGCGTGGTGTTCCTGACCACGTTTTCGGATGACGAGTACATTGTGTCGGCGCTCAAGCTGGGCGCCCGCGGCTATCTGATCAAGACCGATGTCGCTGCCATTCCGCCAGCGCTGGCGCAAGTCATGGATGGTAAGCGCGTGCTGGAGGGCAAGGCAATCGAGGACATCGATTTTGATGGGACGGACGCCGAGGCCGGCACGCCCCGCTGGCCCGCAGCCTTTGCCGGCCTGACCGACCGCGAGTTCGAGGTCGCCGAGCTCATCGCCCGCGGCCTCGATAACAAGGAGATTGCCGCCACCGCCTATATGGGCGAAGGCACCGTGCGAAACCACATCAGCTCAATCCTGGCCAAAATGGGCCTGCGCAACCGCACCCAAATCGCCATCGCCTACCTGCGAGGGTAATCAACCGACGGCCAACCACCCCGGCATAGCTAAATGGCTGCTACCGATTTAATGCCATTTCAAAACTATGCCGGTTTACGGGGCTAAACTCAGGAACCCCGTCCATGCCAGGTTTTTTCGAGAAACGACGGCCCATCTACCTGCAGTTTTGTTTTCGCGTTTTTCGGTATGGTTGGAGGTTCGGGATCCAGCCCCGTAATCCGGCATAGTTTTGTTCGGGCAGCTCCATACAGGCGCCCTCGCAAGCCCCGCAGAGCCAAAAATGATCCGTTTTCCTCCGTCTCCGGGGGATCAGCTGACAGTGCCAGCCACGAAACCGGCCCATCTACTACGTTTGGTTCGATACCCCCGACCACACCCTCGTTTTGAACAAAACTGCAAGCGTTCTACCTGCGGTTTTGTTTCCGCGTTTTTTCGGCATGGTTGGGGGCAAGCGGTTAAACGTAGTAGATGGGCCGGTTTTGTGGCGCGACCTCCTCCTCCGCGCATAAAAGTGCCGCCACGGAGAAGGGAGACGCCTCCGTGGCGGCTGGGGGTGGGGTGGGGGCTATGTTTTTGGCTCCCCGCCAGCGGCCCGGGACCCTTGGCCCCGGGCGCTGTCAGTTTGCCTAGCGCTTACGGATGCCCCAGATCAGGGCACCGACGCCGGACATGGCGACGACAAACGCCATGAGGAGCGCGGCTGCCTGCTGGTCACCCGTGGTGGGCAGGAAACCCTTGACCGTCTTGACGATGTTCGTCACGGTCTTGGGCGTACCGGGGTCGGGCGTCGGCACGGGCGTTTCGGGCTTCTTGTACGTGTTGTTGAACACGATACCCTCGACGCTCTTGTCGCCCTTGGCGTAGGCGACGCTCGCCTTGAGGTTACCCTCGCCGCCATCGACCACGTTGACTGTCGCGGTAAAGACGGACTTGTCGTACGTCATACCGGTCTCGTCGCCCTTGACCTCGCTGATGGTGTAGACGTACGTTCCGGGCTCGTCGTACTCGAACTTGTCGAAGTTGATCTTGCCGTCGGCATCGTTGGTGACGGTGGACTCGATGTCCTCGCCAACGAGCTTAAAGCTAAACTCGTCCTTCTTGAGCTCGCGTCCCTCGAGCACCTTGATGGCACCGATGGAGACCTGAGTGGGCATGGCGTGATACTTATTGGTAAAGCCAGCCGACTCGGTGGTTCCCTCGAGCTTGTGCGTCGCAGTCAGCGTGCCGTCGCCGTTGTCGGAGACGGTGGTCACGACGGTGTAGGTCGTGCCGTCATAGGTAACGCCCTTGTACAGGCCGAGCGCGTTGGGGCAAGCCTCGCGCAGCATGTACGTGTGCGTGCCGGGCGCCTCGTAGCGGATCGGGCTCAGCGTAACGGTGCCGTTGGCGTCGTTGGTGCCGCTAGCGACAACCACGTCGTCCTCGAGCAGCTCAAACGTGAACTCGCCGGCTGCAAGGTCGCGTCCGGTCAGACGTTTGACCGTCTTGACCTGATCGGTCACCACAGAATCGGTGGGCGCCACGCTGTAGGTGTTGGTGAACGTAAAGGCCGCACCGTCGGCGCCTTCGCGCTTGACGTTCAGATGTCCGGCACCGTCGTCAGTCACGGTGTAGGAAACCTTGCGCGCGGCGTTGGCGTCGTTGGTCACGCCAGGGGCGCTACCGGACTCGGTCACCGTGTAGGTAAAGGTGTGCGAGCGCGGAGTAGCGGCGACAGGCTCGTTCTTGTCCTCGGATTCACCAGCGTTAACGTCAACGTTGGCCTCTACCTCGTCGGCCTCTGCCTCATCGGCTTCGGCTTCATCGGCTTCGGTCTTGTCGGTTGCATCGGTCTTCACGCCCAGGACGCGGTTGAGGTCCTCGAGCGTAAAGTGGATCTTGCCAAAGTCCACGTTGCCGGCCGCGTCGTTGGTTGCGGTCGTGCGCTCGGGCATCGGGGCACCCGCCTCGTCGGGGGTCACGGTAAAGGTGAACTTGCCCGCGATGTCGGACGGGGTCAGGCCCTTGGCGGCCTGAAGCTTCTTGGTGCCGGTGAGTTCGTCATCCACGGCCTCGGCGCCGTAGACGTTCTCGAACACGGGCTCGGCGTCACCGTAGTCGACCGTTGCCGTCAGGGTACCGTCACCGTTGTCGACGACGATAACCTTAAAGTCAAAGCTCGACGTTTCGGCCGAGATGCCCTTGTCGGCCAGCGAGTTCGTGAACTCAAACGCCGTGTAGTTGATGGTCCACGCAAGCTTGGCATCCGTGTCGGTGCGGATGGCGCGGCCGGCGCTTACCAGATCGGCGAGCATCTCGGTCGTGTAATGCAGCGTACCGAAGCTCACCTGGCCGCCACGGTTGGTAGCCGGAGTGCCATCGATTGCTTCCGTCTCGCCCGCATAAGCGATGCCAAAGTAGAACTCGCCGTCGGCCATCAGGCGACCGGTCAGCTTCTTGGCGGCAACGACCTGGACAGGCTTGTTGGTCGTAGCGCTATAGCGGTTCTTGAACGGGACCAAGGCGCTCTCGACCTTGTTCTCGCCGCTCTTGTGGACCATCGTATGCGCGCCCTCGGGACCGCCAGTAACGGTCGTGGTGGCAGTAAGCGTACCAGCGCCGTCATCGGCGATAGCAATCGTCACGGTGCGCTCGGCGTCGTCGTAGGTGTAGCCGGGCTGGCCGTCGTTCTTCTCGGCCACGGTATACGTAAAGGTCTTACCGGCGTCAGCCTGCGTAAACTTGACCTCATGGCCAGCCAGGATGTCGATCAGGCCGACCGCTCCCTCTGTCGTCGCAGGGGACTTGAATTCGTTGACTCCGGGCAGCAGGTCAAGCGCCTTGGCCGAAGCCTCGTCGGCGGGCTTCACGGTAAAGGTGAACTGGCCCTCGGTCATGGGACGTCCGGAGAGGCTCTTGCTGAGCTTGAGACCGCCGGCTGCGGTGTAGTTAAGCTCAGTGCTATACGTGTTGGTAAAGCGTCCGTTTTCCGTCTTGGTGACGTTGGCGGTCAGGACGCCCTTGCCATTGTCGGTCACGGTCACTTCGGCGGTCGCGATGTGCTCGTCGTACGTCATGCCAGCCGCGCTGCCCTTATTCTCGCGGATCTCGTACTTGTAGGTTCCGGCAGCTGTGTAGCGAATCTCGCCGAACTCGATGGCGGCGATGCCGTCCTTCGCGTCCTTCTTGCTCACGGTCACGGTTGCGGGGTCGGGCAGCGGAGTGCCCTCGGGAGCGGTGATGGTAAAGCTGAACTTGTCCGCATCCGTCCACTCGCGTCCGTCGATAGCCTTGCTCAGACCAAAGTCGAGGTCTGCATCGAGCGGGTCCACGCTGTAGGTGTTCTCGAAGGTCGCAGGCTTGTCGCCCTTCAGGACATGCTCGGCCTTGAGGGTGCCGTCACCGTTGTCTGTGATGGTGGTCTCGATGGTGTACTTGGCGTTGCTGTAGGTGACGCCGCCGGCGCTACCCTTGACTTCGCGCAGCGTGTAGGTGTGCTTGCCGGCCTCTTTGTACTCGATGGGGCTCATCGTGATCTTGCCGTCGGCGGCGTTCTTGCCGGTGGCGACGACCTTGGCGTCCTTGCCCTCGACGAGCTCGAAGGAGAACTCGCCTTTCTCGAGCGCACGCCCGGTCAAAACCTTGGTCGCGGTGATCTGGTCGGTGACGCTGAAGCTCTTGGGGGTCACGTTATAGGTGTTCTCGAAGATTGCCTCCTTGGCGTTCTGCAGCTTGTGCTCGACGCCGAGCGTGCCGTCGCCGTTGTCCGTAACCTTAGTCACGATGGTGTACTCGGCGGTGCTGTAGGTAATGCCGTTCTCGATGGCGCCGGCCTTGGTCTCGCGCAGCTTGTAGGTGTGCTCGCCAGCCGCTTCATAGGTGACGGGGTCCATCACGATCTTGCCGTCGGCATTGTTGGTACCGGTGACGACGACCTTGTCGCCCTCGACGAGCTCAAAGCGGAACTCGCCTTTCTCGAGCGCACGCCCGGTCAAAACCTTGGTCGCGGTGATCTGGTCGGTGACGCTGGAGACCTTGGAGCCAGGCTTGTAGGAGTTGGTGAACTTCGCCTCATCGGCGTCCTGCAGCTTGTGCTCGACGTCGAGCGTGCCGTCGCCGTTGTCCTTGACAATGGTCACGATGGTGTACTCGGCGGTGCTGTAGGTAATGCCGTTCTCGGTGGCACCGGCCTTGGTCTCGCGCAGCGTGTAGGTGTGCTCGCCGGCCTCGGTATAGGTGATGGGATCCATCATGATCTTGCCGTCGGCATTGTTGGTGCCGGTGGTGACTACGTTATTGCCCTCGACGAGCTCAAAGCGGAACTCGCCGGCCTTGAGGCCGAGGTCGCGCCCGGTCAGGACCTTGGTCGCGGTGATCTGGTCGGTGACGCTGGAGACCTTGGAGCCAGGCTTGTAGGAGTTGGTGAACTTCGCCTCATCGGCGTTCTGCAGCTTGTGCTCGACGTCGAGCGTGCCGTCACCGTTGTCCTTGACGATAGTCTCAATGGTGTAGGTCGTGCCATCGTAGGTAATGCCGGCGACATTACCCTTGGCCTCGCGCAGCGTGTAGGTGTGCTTGCCGGGCTTGTCATAGGTAATCTTGCTCATCGTGATCTTGCCGTCGGCGGCGTTGTTGCCCTTGGCAACGACCTTGCCGCCCTCGACGAGCTCGAAGGAGAACTCGCCCTCCTTGAGGTCGCGACCTTTCAGGACCTTGGTCGCGACGATCTGATCGGTAACGCTTTTCTCGATATGCTTCACGTTATAGGTATTGGTGAACGTAAATGCCACATCGCCGTCCGGGTTACGGGATACGCTCAGCTTACCCTTGCCGTTATCGGACACGGTGAAAGAAACCTCGCGCGACAGCTTGGCATCGTTGGTCACGCCAGCGACCTCGCCGGACTCGGTCACGGTGTAGGTAAAGGTGTGCTCGCGCTTCTCGGACTTCTCGCCCAGAGCATTGTTAAGGTCGTCGAGCGTAAAGGTGATCTCGCCAAAGTCGACCTTGCCGTCAGCGTCGTTGTGCACGCTCTTGCTCGCAGGCATAGGCGCGCCCTCTTCGCCGGCCACGGTAAAGGTGAACTTGCCGGTGATGTTGGCCGGGGTCAGGCCATCAGGAACCACCTGCAGATTCTTCTTGCCCACAAGCGATGCCTCGACAGGCGCGGCAGTGTAGGTGTTCACAAACTTGTTGCCGGCGTCGCCGTAGACAGCCGTCGCCGTCAGGGTGCCATCGCCGTTGTCGACAACGGTCACATACGCGTCAATTGCCGACACGGTAGCGCTCACGCCCGCGGGCAGCTCACCGGTCTGCTCGGCAGCGACGTAATGAATGGTCCACGTGGGCTTGCCTGAGCTGGCATCAAGCGATGCCTTGTCTTCCTCGACCAGCTTGGCGAGCGACTTGGTCGTGTACGTCAGCGGACCGAACTCAACCTTGCCGCCCTTGTTGGTGGTCTCTAGCAGAGCCTCGTCGTGCCCCGCGTAGCTCAGCGTAAACTTGAATTCGTCATCGGTCATCGGACGCCCCGTGAGCGTCTTGGTGGCCTCAAGCGTCAGCGGGGTTTCCGTCTTGGCGCTATAGGTGTTCTTGAACACCTTGTCCTCGGCCTTTGTAACCTTGGCCGTCAGCTTTCCGGCAGTATCGACGGTTACCTTCACGGTAATCTTCGCGACGTTATCGCTGTAGGCGATGCCACCGGCGTCGCCCTTGACCTCGCGGACCTCATAGGTGTACTCGCCTGGCTTGTTGTAGGTGATCTCACCGAAATCGATAGCCGCTTTGCCCTTGTCGTCCAAATTGCCCTCGCGCACGGCCGCAGTCGCGGACGCAGGCATCGGGGTGCCGTCCTCGGACGTCAGCTCAAACTTAAACTCGTCCTCTTTCGTCCAGGCACGGCCGTCGAGCACCTTGGTCAGACCAAAGCTGGCCTTGGTATCCACCGTTGCCGGCGTCATATCAAAGCTGATCTTGCCGTTGTTGCCCAGGTGAACGTCAACCTCCGTGGCGTTGTTGTTCCACTTGGGGTTGAGCACGTCATCCGCGGTACTGGTGCGGTTGCCGCCCACACTCTTCTTGGTGGTGTGGAGTTCGTCAATAAAGGCAAGGCGTGCGGTTCCCTTGCGAAATGACAGGTTTCCGCTCGTGTCGGACACGAAGGCGTCCTCAGAGCTCGCGGCGTCTCCGCCTTTAAACTTGATAACAGCGGTACGGGATTCGGCCTTATCGTCTGCACCCTTTGCCTCAAACTCGTCCTTGTAGTAATAGACACCGTCGGCAGCCAGCGGGCCCTTCGCTGGCGTCGTGCATCCCTCGTCCGTGTAAATGGGGGTATTCTTCTGGAAATAGTAGTAGCGGTTGGTGTCGGCAGGCTCAAAGTTCGCGATCGTATCACCCAGCTCGCTATCGCTCCACTTGTTCGCGTAGAAGCTAACGGTCTTTGAGTCGTTCTCCGTGGGGGTCGTATTGCTCTTGATGTAGCCCTCGAGCCCCGGTACGCTCTCGGGCGTAAACAGGTTATTGAGCGCGTCTTTCTTAACGCTCGAGGTGTAGCTCACCTGGATGGGCTCAGTATTGTCGACCGTAAGCACGCCATCGGTGATCTTAAAGTGGCGCAGCGGAATTAGCGACGCGGGAATCTTGACCGTTACGATATCGCCGGTCCGGGGCTCGCCCTTTTTGGCATGCTGAACGGTGATGACCAGGTGCGCGGCATCGTCAGCAAATGTGTAGGTGTCGACGTTGCCCTCGATCTTTGTCGGCTTGTCAAGCGTCGTGCCGTTGTAAATAAAGCCGTCGACCTGCATAAAGTCGCCCAGCTGGTCGGTAAACGTGATGTAGCCGGACTCATGCTCGCCATAACCGTCATGGACTTCGGTCGGATAACCAGTCTGGATAATGCTTCCCGAGATCTCTTCGAAGATCTTCTCGAGCTCAGCGGCGCTAGTTGCCGACTTGTAGTAACCGGAGTTTTCCGCACGTGCACCATAGTCGATGACCCACTTTTTACGGAAGTACTCATCATAAGTAATGCTTGACGAGGCGCTCGGATAGTTGCTCGACACGGCATGCATGAACTTGTTCTCGTTGCTTGTGTCCTCAGCCGTGGGGACGGCACTGGGGTCTGCGCCGTCAAAGATGCCGATTGTGTAAATGTCGGCGCCATTGGCCTTGAGGCTCTTTGCACTGTTGATGGCGCTATTGGCAACACTTGCCTCGAATCCATTAGAACTCGTAGGTGAGCCATCGGTGAAGAAGACAACGACCTTCTTGGCATCGGCGCGACCAGACGGAGACGAAAATTGCTTATCAGCCAGCTCCAAGCCATAGTCGGCGCGCGTAGAACCGGCAGGACTGATGAGGTTGACCGTACTCTTTAGGCTCTCCGCACCTTTACCTTTGCCCTTGCTGCAGAGCGTCAGATCCTTCATGGTCTGCGAGTAGTTGTACCGATTTCTCTGTTCGTAATACGTGTCGTTGCCGACATTTTCGGACTTTTTACCCGCAAATTTAACGATGGCAACTTGATGCTGCTTGGACTCGTCCGAAATCTTTGCATTCTGCTCCGCAATGGTGTCAATAAAGCCATTGGCTGCCTTCTTTAGCGCTTCGATACGCTTTGTGTTGTCGTCCTCACCCATGGGGTCATCCATCGACCCAGAAGCATCCAGCACCATCACGATGTCGAGCGGCTTGCCGGAAATCGTCGTATCGGAGGTCGAAGAGATAGCAGACAGCGTGGTCAGGAAATCCGACTCTCCGTCCTTGACTGCCTTGACTGTCTTGTCGGTCCAGATTCGGCCGACGTTTTGAGTTGTAGTTTCCTTGCCGTCATAGCCGCCAGCCCAGAACTTCCAGTGGTCGCTGGTGTCGTAGTCGACGACCTTGTCGGTCGCTGCCGGTCCGTCCATTCCTGTGCTGGACCTGGCGTTGGCCTCGGGCAGCATGGCAAATGCTGCAGCCGGCAACACCAGCACTACGGCCAGTATCACCGCCAAGAGACCCCTCGTGTACCTGCTCATCGTGTCTCCCTTCTCGCAGGATCAGATCTTGCATCAGCCTAAAGTTACGAAATGAGACACAATTAGGGCAGGTGACACACGTTCCAGATTCGTTTTTAGGCGTGAGACAAATGTCTCACCAAAGTTGAGACACGACGTTTTCGCAGGAAAACAGGTGCGACTCGGAGCCGGCGGGCCAAAATGATCCGCTTTCCTCCGTCCCCGGGGGATCAGTTGGCAGCGCTCGCCACGAAACTGGTCCATCTACTACGTTTGACCCGACATCCCTGACCATACCCACGTTTTACGAAAAACCGCAGGCGCTCTACCTGCGGTTTTGTTTTCGCATTTTTGCCATGGTTGAGGACAGCGGCTTAAATGTAGTAGATAGGCCCATTTCATGGCGGACGGGTTGCGCAGACGCCCTCGCAAGGCCAAAATGATCCGTTTTCCTCCGTCCCCGGGGGATCAGGGGCTGCTACGGATATGGTGCCATTTCAAAAGTATGCCGGATAACGGGGCTGGAGTCGGGATCCTCATCCATACCCGCTATTTTTGAAAAACCGCAAGCCGTCTACCTGCGGTTTTGGTTTCGCGGTTTTGGGTATGGTCGGGGGTTCGCTCTCCAGCCCCGTAAACCGGCATAGTTTTGTTCGCGACAGCCTAACCGCGCGTTCACGCGCGGGGCCGGCGGGGCATTTTTGCCCCGCCGGCCCCTATTTCAGCGCTATTCCGGCTTGGTTTCTACCGTGGGAGTCTTATCCGCCGCGACTGGGGTGCGGGCGGTATCCATAGTAAGGCAGTGCCTGGGGCAACTTTCGATGCACTCGCCGCACACCACGCAGGCATACGGGTCGATCGACCACGTTCCGCCCTTGCGGTCAACAGCAAGGGCGCCCGCCGGGCAGCGACGTGCACACATGCCGCAGCAGATGCACACATCCATGTCGTTAACGATATGTCCGTGCAGCCGCTCCGGCGCCGCGAGCTCCTCCTGCGGATAGCACACCGTCACCGGCTGCTTGACCATAGAACCCAAGGCCGTCTTGGCAAATGTCAGTAAACTCATGCCGCGCCTACCTTTCCGTGCAGCTAATGCAGGGGTCGATGGTCAGGATAATCATGGGCACATTGGCAATGAGCACACCCTGCAGCGCGTGCGTCAGACCGGCCAGGTTTTGCGACGTCGGCGTGCGCACACGGAAGCGGTCCAGGTTCTTAGTGCCGTTGCCGCGCACATAGTAGTACGCCTCGCCGCGCGGCTGCTCAATCACGACCTCGCCGCGCGCACCGTCGGCCGGTGTAAGCTTGGTGCGCCCACCGATACCGTCGTGCGGAATCTTGTCCACAAGTTCCTTGATAATGTCCATGGCCTGTGCGACCTCGGCGCAACGCACCTGGCAGCGGGCATAGCAGTCGCCGTCGGTCGCCACGATGGGCTCAAACGCGGCCAAGTCCGCATAAGCGCCGTCGCCAAACATGCGCACGTCGTAATCCACACCCGAGGCGCGACCGAACGGGCCGACCATCGAAAGCTCCAGCGCGTCCTTCTTGCTGATCACGCCCACGCCATGCAGGCGCTCGCCGCAGCTATCGTCCTTCAAAAACGTATGCACCAGGGCCTCGTAGTCGGGACGCATGGCCTCGAGCGTCTGGACAATACCTGCCAGTTCGGAGTCCTCGATGTCGTGCTTAAGGCCGCCGATCTCGTTGATTGACAGGATCACGCGGCCACCGCAGGTGCTCTCGAAGATCTTGAGAATCTGCTCGCGCAGGGTCCACGAACGATAGAACAGCGCCTCAAAGCCAAAGGCGTCGGCGAGAAGGCCCAGCCAAAGCAGGTGCGAGTGAATGCGCGAAAGCTCATGCAAAATGGTGCGGATATACTGCACGCGGCCAGGAACCTCGATGTCGAGCATACGCTCGCAAGCTGTGGCATAGCCGCAGCTATGGCCCACGGCGCAGATGCCGCAAATGCGCTCGGCGATGTAGCCAAACTGATGCATATCACGCTTTTCGGTGAGCTTCTCGAGTCCGCGGTGCACAAAACCGATCTGAGGAATTGCCTCGATAACGCGGTCGTCCTCGAGCACCAGATCCAAATGGAGCGGCTCGGGCAGCACCGGATGCTGCGGGCCAAACGGAATAACGGAGCGATGTGCCATGGACCCTACGCCTCCTTTTTCTGCTTGTCGCGGGCGGCCTTGGCGGCAAGCGCCGCGCGGACCTTGGCCGCTTTCTCGGGATCCATGGCGGCGAGCTTTGCCTCCATCTCGGCGGCTTTGAGCGCGGCCTTGGCAGCAGCCTCGTCATGCTGAGCATCGGAACCGGCAGCCGCGGTGGGCTGGACGGCGGCAGCGCCCGCAGCATCGCCGGTGCCCTCCCCCGCAGCGGCGGCCTTCTCGGCCGCGGCCTTGCGCGCCTTGGCCTCGGCAGCGGCGCGGACCTTCATGGCCTTCTCGCGCGCAGCCTTCACCTCGGGCGTGATGACACTCATGGGCTCGGCCGTCGAGACCTGGTAGAAAAAGCCCTTAAAGTCGATTTGCATATCGGTGATGGCAAGGCCAAACAGGTCGTGCGCCTCGTTCTCAAACGGGAACACCGCCGGATAGTACGAGCTGATGGACGGGATCTCCTGGTACCGGTCGATACCCTCGACCACCAGATTCTCAATCGCATAGTTACCGTCCCGCGCAATCTGTTCCTGCGCGGCGCGGACGTTGATAAACGTATAGACCAGACGATACGAACCGTCGTCTATACAGCGCTCGGCATGCATCTGCACAAAGCGCGCGCCGGCACCCTTGAGCGCCTGCACATGCGACAGCAGCTCATCGATCCCGACGGTGGTATAGATTGCCTTTTGCATTACTCGGCCTCCTTTGCAGCGGCGGGCGCACCGTCAGCCGCGCCTGCGTCGACACCTGCGCCATCAGCCCCGGCCCCCGCAGCAGCTACAAACCCGTCCTCGCCCAGTTCAACGCCACCGTCCCAGGTAGCAGCGCCGCCCACGGTGAGCGGATCGCCGCCGGCGCGCATCACGGCCTCCTTCTGGTCCAGAATGCCGCACGCCTCCACAATGGCATCGATCACGGTCTCGGGGCGAATGGCGCACCCGGGCGCGTACACGTCCACGGGAATCGCGCGGTCCACGCCACCGATCACGTTGTAGGCATCGCGGAACACGCCGCCCGAGCACGCGCAAATGCCGCACGCCACCACGCACTTGGGCTCGAGCATCTGGTTATAGATCTGGCGCACGACAGGCAGATTCTGCGCGTTGACCGAGCCCGTCACCAAAAAGATGTCCGCATGCTTGGGATTGCCGGTGTTGACCACACCAAAGCGCTCCGCATCGAACAGTGGCGTGAGCGAGGCCAGCACCTCGATATCGCATCCGTTACAGCTCGAGCCGTCGTAATGAATAACCCACGGCGAGCGCGACATTTTATGATCCATAAACGCCGCCTCCTAAATAAACACGTCGACGAGGATGGGCATGAGGTTGAGCAGGCCAAACACCAGCGCCACGCCCCAGCCAAGCTTAAAGCAGCTGCGCCAGGTGCTACGGGCGAAGGTGTTATCGATCAGCACCTCGACAAAATACGTCGCGGCCATCACGACCAGGGCAACCACCCAGCTCACCGGGTTGTCCCAGACAAAGAACATGCCCACCCACATCAAAAACAGCACGGTCTCGCACCAGTGCATAAGGCTCATCTTGGCCAGCGTGCCGCCGCTCATCTCGGTGGCGACGCCCTGGACAATCTCCTGATGCGCGTGATGCGAGTACGAAAGGTCGAACGGCGACTTGCGAAGCTTGATGGTGAGCACTGCAAGCAACGCCAGGAAAATGGGCGCACTGTACACGATGATGGGGGCCGCCTGCCCGGTTACGGCGATGGAGTCAAAGCTATCGGTGGCGAGGTACAGGCCCACGCTCATCAGCAGAACGGCGGGCTCGTAGCTCATAACCTGCAGCAGCTCGCGGTCGGCACCGACCTGCGCAAACGGGCTTTGCGTCGAGGCGGACGCCAGCACCACAAAGATCGCGGCAAGCGTAACCATAAAGGCGCACAGCAGCGTGTTGGAACCCGACACAAAAATGCCGCCGCCCACCACGGTAAAGATGAGCGCGCACGCCATATAGGTATCGTCCATGGTGTTTACGCTGGCAGGGGCCTTGCGCAGCAGCTTGGCAACGTCGTAGAAGGGCTGCAGCAGACGCGGGCCCACGCGGCCCTGCATGCGGGCTGAAAGCTTGCGGTCAAGACCGTCGATCAGGCCGCCCACAAGCGGCGCGATCAGGGCAAACGCCACGGTGCCAATAAAAATGCCCACGACGCCCGAGCCTTCGAAATACTTACCGCGCAGCACCGAGGGCGCGCTCATGGCAAGCCGCTCGGGTCCAATCCACGCGCAGCACAGCAGCGCAAACAAAATGATGGCGCAGCACACGACGCTGCCCGCGGGGCCAAGGCGCTTCTCGCCAAGGGCGTCCTCCAGGTACCAGTTGCGCTTTTCGGCCTTTACTTCGTGGCCCATCGAGCCGCGGAAATGACGGTAGCTCTCGGTTCCAACGCCCGACAAATACACATTTACATGCGGCTTGTTGCTCACGCGGAACGAGGTCAGCAGCACCACGGCGATAAACGCCACGATAACCACCATCAGATACATGGCGTCCTTGCCAATGACGTGCGGCACGCGGCCAAACACCATGGCCAGGTAAGGCGACACCAGACCGCTCGAGATGAGCGGGAACGCCACGCAGCACAGCACCAGCAGAGCGGCGATGGTGTTGAGCGCCGTCCACTCGGTCTTGTGGACATTAACCTCCACGTTTTGAGCCGTGGGGTCGACGCCCGAAAGCTTGGCAAGCCACTTGCCCCAAAAGAAGAACGTCGCGGCCGAGCCAAAGGCCAGCACCATAATCATGAGCACGTTGCCGGTCTGCGCAAACGCCACCAGGGCACCCCACTTGGACACGAGCATGCCAAACGGGGCCACGAACATGCCCATAATGCCCAGCATCATCAGGCGCGTCAGGTGCGGCATGCGACTGAACATGCCGTCCATGTCCTCGATGTTGCGGCTGCCGATGTGATGCTCGGCGGTGCCCACACACAGGAATAGCAGCGACTTAGCAACTGTATGGAACAAGACCAGGAAGATGGCGGCCCACACGGCCTCGGGCGCGCCGACACCCAAGCAGGCACTGATGAGGCCCAGGTTGGAAATGGTGGAGTACGCGAGCACGCGTTTGGCGTTGCTCTGCGAGATGGCCATGAGGGCGGCGAGCAAAAACGTGATGGCGCCCACGCTGGTGACCATAAAGCCCGTCACGGGATAGGTGGCATAGAGCGGGCTGAGCTTGACCATCAGAAACACGCCGGCCTTGACCATGGTGGACGAGTGCAGCAGGGCGCTCGTGGGAGTGGGAGCGACCATGGCACCGAGCAGCCAGGTATGGAACGGCATCTGCGCGGCCTTGGTAAGGGCGGCGAGCGACAGCAGGACGACCGGCATCACCAGCAGCGCGGACTGCGCGGTGCCGGCACCGGAAAGCTCGATCATGCCCGAGATGGTCAGCGGCATGCCGTTAACGTGCAGGTACATGAGTCCGGCCAAAAACGCGATGCCGCCCAGCATGTTGAGGATGATCTGGGTAAAGGCGTTTTTGATGGCCTCGGGCGTGCGCGTGTAGCCAATCATGAGGAACGAGCACACGGTGGTGATTTCCCAGCCGCAGAACAGCCACTCCAGGTTGTCGCTCGTCACGATGACGAACATGGCCGAGAGGAACAGGAACATAAGCGCCAGGAACTGCGGGCGACGGTCGGGCGCGGTCTGTCCGCGCAGCGCGGCCTCGTGCTCGTCGTGAGCCTGGAAGTCCTTCATGTAGCCCAGGGCATACACGCAGATCAGACTGCCGACGATGCCGACGGCAAGCACCATGATCACGCTCATGTAATCCAGGTAGAGCGGCGTGGCGGTGACGGCTTCGGCCGCGGGCAACGTCATGGCCGCAAAGGCGACCGAGCCCACCAACTGCACCACGCCAAGCACCGTGGTGAGCGTGCTCTTATATTTGCGCGCGTTGTACAGAATGACGGCGCACAGGATCACGTCGATGGCGGAGCTGATGATCGAAAGCACGTGCGAGGTGCTCGGTGCAACCTCGAAGCTCTGCGGGCCCATGCCAAAAAACATGACGGCGACTACAACCGTCACCGCCATGATGATGCCGGAGCCTATGAGCCCCACCGCATCGCGAGCGCGGTCACCGCGCGCGAGCAACATGCCCAACGCCGGTACCAGCGGAAATAGGGTAAGGAAATACAGTAGCGTCATACCATCACTCCCCCATGCAAAAACGCTTAATCAACATCACGTTATAGCGCAAATTGGGAGGTACGGTGGTGGGTTTTCGGTCAACTGGGGAGTTTTGGACGTGCAGGGCAAGGCGTCTGTCCGGATGGGAGTAAGAGGCGGCAGGGATTTATCGCGGCGGAAAAACCGAAGCCCCCGCGTGCGGATTATTAGCCACGTTGGAGGATGTCCCAAGGGGCTCGCGGGCAAACCGGGACATCGAGGCAAGAAAAATGCGCCGCGCGGGCGCACCATCTCGATCGCTACTCAGCCTTTTTAACACGTGGCTTGCGGCCTCGCGGCTTATCGACCAACGCGGCTGCACCGCCGTCGCGATACTGGCGGCACCAAGCCTTGACCGAGGACTCGCTGGGAATCTTGTGCTTAATCATGGCCTCGCGGACCGTGAGGCCATTTTCCAGGCGGTCCTTGACCACGGCAAGCTTGACTTCGTATGAATACGTGCGGTGATGAGAGCCTGCATTGAGCACGGCATCGGCACCGCCCACGGCATACGCACGGGCCCACTGACGAGCCGTGGCCTGGGGAATGCCAAGTTTCGCGGCGAGGGCGCGATGACCGACCCCCTCTTGGAGGACCTCGACGGCGCGCTGCCTAACCTCGGGCGCATGCGAACGAGTCCTTGTTGCTTCTGACATACCTGCCACTTCTCAGCCCTAAACGTTAAACTGTTTTCTTACGTGCATGTTAGATAGTAGCATTTTGCTGTTTGCACGTAACAGTTAATTGAAAATCGCAATTTCGCTATCTGGGCATTTAGAGCGATTGTGCGGATATTCTTTAACATTTATTTACGCTGGTAGTTAGCGCGTAGCTAGGCGGCGGTGGATTGCCGACAAAATTGCCGCCTTTTTGGCAGTTTTACGCGAAGGATGAAATTATTAACCCCTCCCCCAATAATTTTGAGCAGCTTCTGACGCAACAAACAGCCTCTCGCCGTATGGTCTCCGTGTATTGTCATCCACCGAAGCGAAACAAAAAGGGGCGGGCCTGCCGTGCTTGCAGGCTCCGCCCCAAAACGATACCCGTCGGGACGCAGCCGGGCGAGGCGGATCCGTGCTACCGCCCCGTCCCGCTGCGATGTTCAACTACAGCTCGTTGGCCGCGTGATACGCCGTGCGAATGGCGCTCGCAATGTCGGCGGTGCGCTCGCCCGAGCAGTCGCCCACGCAGGTCACGGGCACCGTCACGCCGTCCAGGTCAAACGCGTTGGCCTTGGAGCCCACGGCCATCACCACGTAATCGCAGGCAATCTTCACCGGCTCCTCGGCGCCGTCCTCGGCAGTGCGCACAGCTTCCACGCCCTCGTCGGTAATGGCGGTCAGGCGGGTCTTCACGTGCTGCTCCACGTTGTGCTCGGCAAAGTCGCTCATAATCAGCGGCAGAATGGTCTCGGACTCGCCCGCGGCAATCTTGTCGAGCATCTCCACGATCGCCACCTCGCAGCCGTGCTGCAGCAGGTACTCGGCAGTCTCGGTGCCCACCAGGCCGCCGCCAATGACGGCAACGCGTCCCGTGAGCTCCACCTTGCCGGCCAGCACGTCCCAGCTCGAGACGACCTTCTCCGAGTCGGCACCCGGAACGGGGATGACCACGTCGTGCGCGCCCACGGCCACAATCGCGGCGTCTGCAGCGTTGAGGTCCTCAGCGGTAGCGACATGGTTGAGCTCAACCTTCACGCCCAGACCAGGCAGAATCTTCTCGTAGTACTCGACCGAGCGCATGATCTCGCCCTTGCGCGGAGGCGCGGCCGCCAGCACAATCTGGCCGCCCAGATGATCGCTTGCCTCGTAGACGGTCACGTCGTAGCCGCGCTTGGCCGCCACGCGCGCGGCCTCCAGGCCGGCGATGCCGCCGCCCACCACGGCGATCTTCTTGTCGCCCTCGCCCGGCTTAATGGCGATGGTCGCCTCGTCGCCGTTCTCGGCATTGAGTACGCACGAGATGTACTTGCGGTTTTGAATCGCATCGACGCAGCCCTTGTTGCAGTTGAGGCACTCGCGAATGGGCTCGCCGGTGGCGGCCTTCAGCGCAATGTCGGGGTCGCACATGAGCGAGCGACCATAGGCGACAATGTCTGCCGAGCCGTCTTCCAGGATCTTCTCGCCGGCCTCGACCGAAACCACGCGGCCGACGGTTGCCACCGGCACGGAGACCAGGGCCTTGACGCGCTCGGCCACGGGTAGCGTCCAGTTGTAGGGCATGGCGCCCATGGGCGGAATGGTGTCGCCCATGTTGCCGGTGTGGTTTGCCTGCGCGACCTGGATCATGTCGATGCCGGCGCCTTCGAGCAGCTTGGCGAACTCGCAGGCCTCGTCGGGCTGCAGACCGCCCTTGCCGCGCGGCGTGCCGTCGGAATTCTCCATGATCACGGGGAGTTTGTACTCCACCATCAGCTGCGGCGCGGCCTCCTTAATGGCGGCGACGACCTCCAGAGCATAGCGGACGCGGTTCTCGAACGAGCCGCCGTACTCGTCGGTGCGCTTGTTGAGGATCGCGGAGCACAGCGAACCCACCAGACGGTCGCCGTGGACCTCGATGGCATCGATACCGGCCTGCTGCGCGCGGGCGGCCGAGGCGGCGATGGCCTCCTTGATCTGGGTGAGCTGTTCCACGCTGGCCTCGTTCACAAAGTGCTGCATGTCGTGGTGCAGCTTGGCGTAGGCCTGCTTGCGGATCTCGTTGGACTCGGCCATCTTGGCGGCGAAGGTCTCCTCGTCGCCGGCGGCCTTGGCCTCCTGCGCGGCCTTGGCGGCGGCCATGGAGCCCATGACCATACGGCCGACGCCGGGCACGTCGTACTCGGGGTGGAACAGCTGCAGCGCAACCTTGGCGCCGTGCTTGTGGACGGCGTCGGCCAGTGCCTTAAACGTGGGAATCTGAGCGTCGGTCGCCAGCTTGGGCGTGGGGCTCGCGGTCATGACGGGAGCGACGTCGCCGATGACGATGTAGCTCACGCCGCCACGGGCCAGGCGCTCGTAAAAAGCCAGGCTGCGCTCGCCGATGGAGCCGTCGCGCTCCTCGTAGCCGGTGGTCAGCGGCGGGAACATAATGCGGTTCTTAAGCTCAAGGGGGCCAACCGTAATGGGCTGGAGCAGCTTGGATACAGGTGCGGTCATGGATATTCCTCTCTTGTAGGCGCGGCGGCGATGATGCCGCGTAGTTGTCTAGAGGATATGGCATGGGGGCACGGGGCCGCAGTTGAAATCGGCGGATAGCAGATAAGGGCTGGTGGATGGGGTGGGGCCGGCTCCCGGTTTGTCTCAATCTGTAACATCTACTCGGCAAAATAGGGTCTAACTGTTACAGATTTAGACAAGCGGGGCCCTCCCTGTCCAAATATCTCGATCTGTAACATCTACCGGCCAAAACCGGTCTCAAATGTTACAGACCGAGACAGACCAAACCTGCCTGCCAGAAAATCTCAATCTGTAACAGTAACTCGGCAAAATCCATCCCTCTTGTTACAGATTTAGACAAACAAAGACCGTCCCGCTGGTTTGTCTAAATCTGTAACACCTAGACCGACTTTTGACCCCTAACCGTTACAGATCGAGACAAACCGGCAAGGCGGAACAAGACAGCCCCCAACGCCAGCAACGGCAGTGCCCCCGTTCAAGAAAACGACCACCGCACTCACCGTTTTAAACAACTCAACGATGCGCAGCCTGCGATAATTATTGGGTCACGCGCCGTCTATGGCAACGACGCGACAGAAGGGACATCTATGCAACCGAGCACCACCGATAGGTCCACCGCAAAGCAAGCGCTGCTCGAGGCGCTCCTGGGCGACACGGGGCTTAGCAGCCTTACGAAAACGGCTTCCGACGTTATGGACAATCCGGTGCTCGTCGTCGACCCCGTCTACCGCTACGCCGCCCGCGGCGGCTTTGAGCTTGACGATGCCGACGATTCTGCCTTCGCGGCCGTCACCCGTGCCGAACTCTCCGAAGGCGACATGCTCCAGGACGCAGGCGTGCGCTATATCATCGACTGCGGCTTAGACGAGCAGCTCGCCCGGTCGTCGGGCCCCCTTACACGCTATAACGATATCTTCCAGCTCAACACCATGACTGCTGCAATCACGGTACACGGCACCTGCCTGGGCCGGGCAATGATGATCGAGCGCAATCATGCCTTTGGCGATAGCGACCGCGACGTCTTTGAGTTCTTTGTCCGCCTGCTCGCTCAAGAGCTGCAAAAGGGCGGTTTCCTTTCGCTGGGAGGACCACAACAGGGGCCATATTTTCTCTCGCGCCTTTTGGACGACGAGATTCCCAACCCCATCAGCTGCACGCGCAGGATGCAGCTCGTCGGTTTTACCCCGCTCCCCGCACTCTACGTTGTATGCTTGCTCAAAAAAGACGCTCAGCTGGACGCGCGTGATGCGGAAAGCATCCGCGGACAGCTGCAGCCGCTGCTGCACCACAGTCTCATTACCATGTACGAAGGCGAACTTGTGGCGCTGGTGAGCCGCCCGCCTTCCACGCAACTGCCCGTCGCCGACGAGGCAATCCTTGCGCGCGTCGCCGCCGCAAACAGCCTGTTTGTCGGCATTAGCAACGAGTTTTCCCAGGCAACGGACGTGCGGGCGCACCTCAATCAGGCACGAGCCGCCATTCGCTACGGCTCCACCTTCACCAAGATCCTCGACGACACCCACGTGTATCGCTATTGCGAATACACCTATATGGAGATGCTCGACATCTGCAACGACCACGTCAACCTTATGAATTACTGCCATCCGGCAATCTGGGCGCTCTGGGAGCACGACCAGTCGCACGATTCCGAGCTGGTCGAGACGCTCTTTGCCTTTATGCAGCACAGTTGCAACACGGCGCGCACGGCAACGATCCTGTCACTCCACAAAAATACGCTGCTCTACCGCATTAACCGCATCAAGGAAATCACCGGCAACGACTTGGCATCGGGAGAAGACCTCTTTTTGTTCCATCTCTCGATTCGCACCCTTATCTACCTTGGCTTTCTTGAGCCGAGGACAAAGCCCCGCACTAGCGCCGACCTGCACTGTCGCAAGTAGGCCGGGCGGGGCCTGGGCAAAACTAGTCGCGCTTGATCTCCAACGTGGGGAACGTCATCTTGGCGTATTTCTCCATGAGCGGCTTAACCTCGTCCATGTGGGCGAAGAACTCGTCGCGCGTCTTGTTGATCTCGTTGAGGTGCTCGGCGCGCGCATGGTCGTCGTTGCGGTCGCGAATCAGGCCGTTCTCGGCAATCTTGAGCTTGGGACGCCCAGTGCGCTCGTCGGTCACGATATCGCCGCCCGCGCCGCAGACCGCGCACTCCCAGGGAAACTCGACGCCGTCCCAATGCTTGTCGCCGGGATACACCAGGGAGCTATGGCAGTTGGGGCACACGCCGTCATCCGGGTCGCCCAGCCAGCAGCGCTCGTCCACCGGCGTGCGAATGGCCTTGACGATGTTCTCGCCCATCTTGTGCGCGCGGGCGATCTGTCCGCCCCACTCCACGTCGTCTCCCCAGACAAACGTATTGCCCGGACGGCCGTCGCGCTGCGCCATATAGCGATCGACAACGGTCATCGACATGGTAAACATGGTCGCCTGCAGGCTCTCGAGCGCAAGCGACTGCCAGTCATGCATGGAACCGCCAACAGAAATAAGGCCGGCCACGGTATGCGGATTCTCCTTTACAGCGCCGATGGCAAGCAAAAACGAAAGCTCGTAAGCCAAGAAGCGCTGGGCAAAGCGGGTGTACACCGAGCTGGGCGTAAGGTCGTACGTCGGGACCGAGAAGATTACGCCCTGGCAGGTCTGCAGCTCGCGGATAATCGCGTCGACGTCGTCCTTTTTCTTAAGGACGCAGCCATGATATTCCTTTTGCAGGCCGGCACCCATCTTTCCCATCTGCATGGTGCAGCCCTCGCAGCCGGTGCAGGGCAAGATGTTGTAATCGAACAGATTGATCAGCTCGACCTCGCCGCCGGCCTCGCGCACCGCGCAAAGGGCCTCCTTAGCCAAAGCCTCGCCGTTGCCACCGTGCCTACCGGCACAAATCGCCATCACTTTAAACGACATAGTCGCTCCTCTCCAGAGCATTTTAGGCACGGATTCTGCCCGTGCGTACTTCGCAAAAAGCGTACGGCAGACGCAAAACGCATGCACCGTCCAGGCAACCAAGGCTCATGCGAAAGTCTGCAGGGCACCTCGTGCAGATAAACAAAAGCCCCTCCCGCCCTACTCAATGCGGGCAAAACGGGAGGGGCGGTCGCGCTATTTGCGCTTAAAGGGAATGGGTTTGGGCGGGCACTTAGGCTTGACGGCCCCGGCCGTGACAATCGCGCCGTTGTCGCAAATGTCGAGGCAGGCACCGCATTGGCTGCAGGCCTTTTGGTCGATCACGTGGATAAAGCGCGGTCTTCCCAGAATCGCGTCCTCCTCGCAAACATCCGAATCGACACACTTGTTGCAGGCCTGGCATTTAGAGGCCAAGATATGGAAGGTCAAAAACGCCTGGCATTCCCCGGCAGCGCAGACCTTCTTGGTGACGTGCTGCATAATCTCGCCCTCAAACAGGTCGAGGAACGACTGCACCGTGCGTGCCAGCACGCGGCCCTGCTCGCACAGGCACTGCGCCTGCATCACGGGGCACAGGTCGCGCAAAAGCGCCAGATCGGTCGGCTTGCCCTTCTTGCGGCAGATATCGGCAAGGATCGTTGCAATCTGATGCGTGCCCTCGTACCCAAAGGCACAGCGGCCGCAGCTCTCGTGGCGATACAGCTCGCACATGTCCGAAAGCGCCTTTGCCATGCAGTTTTGAGCGGTGTAGACGCGCACGTAGTCGCTGTCCAGCTCAAACTCCAAAGCATCATCGGGCTTCAGCAGCAAACCGCTGGGATATCCAATCCCCACCGCTTTGGCATCGGCGACGCCCGTCGCGGCAACCAGGGCGCTCGCACTCGTTACGCGATCGAGCTCGACGGGTTCATCGGCCCCATCAAACCACACCCAGCGCTTGCCTTCGGCGGCAAGGAGTTCCGAGCCGCTCAGGCATCGGTCGTCGCCTTCGCCCTCGCAGCAGGACGGCAGGGGCTTTTCGCCTTTGAGCATCTTGGCCGCGGCCGAGCCATTGGCGTAGACAAAACCCAGGCTCGGGTCGCACTCGATCACGCGGCAGGACTCGCCCAGCACATCCGCGAGCGCGAAAGAAACCTCATCGCCCGCCGGCACCAGAACCGCTTGGGCACCGGTCTTTGCGATTTTTTCCGCAGCAGCTGCCACGTCCTTCTTAAGGAGCCAAAGCGCCACGGGCGCCTGTCGATGCACAGGCATAAAGTTGATGATCGTCATGGGTTATCGCTCCTCTCCTAGTACTCGTTCCACAGGCGCGGCGTGCTGATCGTCAGGCGCAAATCGCACTGCAGGCAACGGCTCGCCTCGCACGTGGCCTCGTGTTCGGTATAGGGGCACTCGAACGTATCGAAGTTGTCCTTGCGCACCTGAGCCTCGACAAATTCGGGCTGCACGGCATCGCCGTAGAAGCCCTCGGGGGCATGCCCGATCCACTGCTCGGGCGCATCATACTCCGTGAGCTCGCCGTCGATGTCGCCGTCGCCGCCCAAAGCGCGGTCGATGGCCGAGGCACACGTGCGACCCGCAGCGATCGCCGCAATCACCGACTTGGTGCCCGTCACGCAGTCACCCGCCGACCAAATGCCCTCAACGCTCGTCTTGCCCTCGGCATCGGCCACGATATACGGACCGTGCGTAAGCTCAAGGCCCATCTGGGCTGTGCCCTCGGGCTTTTGGCCCACGGCAAAGATCACGCAGTCGGCATCGATAGTCTCCTCGCCGCCGTCGAGCAGCTCGGTGACGGCACGGTGGTTCTCGTCAAAGTAGAAGCGCTCGATCTTATGGATCGTCATGGAGCCGACCTTGCCCGAGCCCTCCTCAGTCTCGTTGATGCTGGTAAAGGCATAGGCGTCGTGCAGGACCACGCCTTCCTCGGCGGCCTCGGCGCGCTCCTCGGGCGTAGAGGTCATGGCATCCTGGGCCTCAAGGCAGGCGATGTCCACCGACTCAGCGCCCAGGCGAACCGCCGTGCGCGCGCAGTCGTACGCGACGTTGCCGCCGCCCAGGACCATGACGCGCAGGCCGGTGAGGTCAGGGGCCGTGCCTTGGCGGGCAGCCTTCAAAAAGTCGGTGTTGCGCAGCACGCCCTCAAGGTCGTGCCCGGGCATGGGGAGCACCGTTCCGTCATGGGTGCCCACCGCCACCAGCACGGCATCAAAGCCCTGCGCCAAAAGCGCCTGGGGCTCGGCGACGCGCTCGCCACAGCGCAGCTCAATGCGCGGCTCGGCATCGTTACCCTGGGCGATCTCCAAAATCGTCGCGACCTCGGCGTCAACCGTGGCATCGGGTAGACGATATGCCGGAATACCGTAGCGCATCTGGCCGCCGACCTTCTCGTTGGCCTCGAACACCACGACCTTGTGGCCCTTCTCGGCGCAATAGAGCGCGGCGGTCAAACCGGCGGGGCCGGCGCCCACAACGGCAACTGTCTTGCCGCTCAGCGGCTCATGGCGCACGTTGGCCTTCCAGTCGCCCGTATCGCGCACAGCAGCGGCGCGCTTAAGGCGGCAGACTGAAACCGGCGTGCCGTTGAGCTCGTTGCGCTTGCAGGCATCCTGGCAGTTGTGCACGCAAATGTCACCCAGGCTCTCGGGGAACGGAACCTTCTCGCGCACCACCGCGGCGGCGCGGGTGTACTCGCCGTTGCGGATATGACGCAGGTAGCGCGGGATATCCACATGAGCGGGGCAGCCCGAGCGACAGGGGACCACGTTATCGGCATACGACTTGTTCTCGTCAAACATATTGAGCGTGTCGACGATCGAGCCCGTCGGGCACACCTCGATGCAGGCCCCGCAAAAACGGCAACCGGCCTCCTGCAGACTCACGCTGCCGTCGGTGCCGATGCGAATGCCGTCCTCGGTACGCTGATAGTCCAAGACACCGGCGCCGCGCAGCTCGCGGCAGGCACGCACGCAGCGGCCGCAGCGAATGCAACGGGTGAACATGTGGGTGATCAGCGGGTTCGATTCGTCCGTGGCGACCGGACGGCTCTTGGTGCGCCAGCGAGCCGGCGAAACTCCCAGGTACTGATACATAGACTGCAGCTCGCACTTGCCGTACTTGGGACAGCCGGTGCAATCGGCGGGATGCGTGGCCAGGATCAGTTCCATCGCCAGCTTGCGCACGCGCTCGGCCTGCTCGCCCGTCGTGTTTACAACCATTCCCTCGGCAACCGGCGTCTTGCAGGCGCACACCGGCTCGTCCTGGCCATCGACCTCGACCATGCACAGGCGGCATCCACCCACGGCCTCAAGGTCGGGATGCTTACACAAATGCGGGATGTAAATACCGGCGTCGAGCGCGGCCTCCAGGACATTTTGCCCCTCTCGTGCCTCGACCTCGGCTCCATTAATCGTTAGCTTCATTCGTTCCCCTCAGAACGTGCTCTTGTCCAGAAAGGCGCCCGGGACCAAAGCGATCCCGAGCGCCTCGCTTGTAGGGCAAATCCCCGCCTGCACCCCATGCGTGGGTGACCGTAGGCGCGAATAGCTTTGGTGTTACGACCACTCCTCGTCGCCCGCGTCCTCAAAGAGGGCTGCGGCGGCGTTCTCACCGGCGATGCGACCCGAGTTAAGGCAGAAGCCCATGGTGTTACCCGGGATGCAGTAGTTATAGGAGTCGCCATAGATGGTGCAGGCGTCGGTGCCAACGCAGTACAGGCCGGGGATGACCTCATAGTCGTCGGTCATGACCTCCATCTTGTGGTTGATGAGTACGCCACCCAGGGTGCCATAGGCGCCGCAGTACTGCTTGCAGCAATAGAAGGGACCCTTCTCGAGCGGCTTCATAAACTCGCGCTCTTTCTCAAAGATATCGTCCCAGCCGTTGTCGCACATCTGGTTGTACTCGTCGACGTTGGCGAGCAGGCCCTCAACATCGATGCCGGCCTTCTCGGCAAGCTCCTCCAGCGTGTCGGCCTGGCAAATCGCCGGGTAGCCGGCCTCCAGGTCGCGGTTCCACTGATCCTCAAAGCCGTCGTACAGATCGTGCGGATGAACGTGGCTGACGATATCCGGACCATCCTTCTTCCAATGCTTGAGCATGCGGGAATCAAAGATGGCGTAGGCGACCTTGCCGGGAAGATGGTTGATGGCATTGCCGACAAAGGTGGTGTTGAAGATCTCGTCCTCCGGCATAAAGCGCTCGCCCAGGCGGTTGCACCAGTAGCACGGCTGACGGAACGCGCCCTCAACATAGAAGTGGTTCATGTTGTCGGGGATCTGGTACATGAGCTCCATGGTCACTGGGGTGTGGCCGCCGCCGACCTCGTGGCACATGTTGATACCGTCGCCGTCCATGCCCGGAATGGCAAACGAGAACAGGTCGGTACCCCACTCAAAGTCGAGCTTTTCCTTGATGAGCTTGGCGTTGTGGCCAAAACCGCCCGTGGCGACGATCGCGGACTTGCACGAGATCTGGTACTCCTCGCCGTCCTTGTCCTTGGCGGTCACGCCGCAAATGGCTCCATCCTCACCCTTGATAAGGCCGGTGCCCGGGCACTCGAACATAAACTCGACACCCAGGTCCTGAGCGCGCTCGGTCATGCGCTTGGTCATCGTAGTGGCCGCGCGAGGACCGGGCTCGGAGCCGTCCTCGGGCTGCACGACATGCCAGGTGTACTCGCCGTCGGAATAGGCACGCGTGCGCTCGCGGGCGCGGAACGCCGGGCGCACGGAGTTAAACTCCACGCCCATGTCCTGCAGCCACGCAATGGTGTCGCCCGACTTAAAGTAGTAGTCGCGCACCAGGCGAGCATCGACCTGGTAGTGCGTGTAGAACATATGGCGACGGAAGAGCTCGCCCGGCGTGACCTCGATCATCGAGGCCTTCTGGAGCGGAGAGCCAGCGGCGGCAGGCCCCATGCCCATGTTGGCGGCGCCACCGGTAATGGGGGCCTTCTCCAAGGCGATGACGCGAGCGCCCGCCTCGGCCGCGGCAACCGCTGCGGCAAGGCCGCTCAGGCCGGCGGCAACGACAACGACGTCGGTCTCTAACTGTTTCATGCGAATCCTCCTTTATAGGGCCCTTGGACGAGCCCAGGCTTCATGCGAATTGCATGCGTATCGACAGCCATACTTTCGCTCGAAAACAGACTCAAAACCATGTGCAGACGCACCGATGTTTGCCCATAGCGACCACAGGCTTTGTGCGGATGAACCATGCGCTTGGGCAACGTTTTCGAGCGCATGGTCCTGGCGCCATACGCAAAAGGGGCGATTCGCCGCATGACGTCCGCCCCTGATAATCGAGTTTTCTTATTTATGGTTCTGCTGTGCCTCGAGAACAGCGAGCGGCGTAAGCGCCTGAATAGTGCGCTCTTTTCCAAAGATTGCCGAGCACACGAGCGTTCCCGACATGACGAGGCAAACCGCGAGCGCGATTCCAAAGGCCCAGAACGCAAAGAGGTGGCCAAAGCTGATAGGCTGCTGCAGCATAAACGTGAAGAACGATGTGGCAAGACCCATAAAGACGCAGGGCACATTGGAGCAGATCTTGCCTTCGAGCAGGTTCTCGTGAGTCGTCAGGATGCAGAAGATAACGAGAATGGTCGGAACGATATTGCTCATAACCATGTTGTCGGGGCCAAAGGCCGAGACAAACACGCCCATGACCAGTGAGTTGATCACACACCAAACCTCGCCGACGGCATAGCTCACCAGCATCTCGGGAATCTTCTTAAAATCGGCCCCAAAGGCAAAAAACATCAACAGCGGCAAAAAGCACATCCAGGTGTACTGCCCATACCCAAACACCCCCATCAGCTGCATAAGGAGTGTGAGCACAATGGCACCAGTGGCGGCCTGAACGAGCTTGATGGTTTTACGGCCTTTCATCGAGATTCCTCTCTTCAAAAGAAATTTGCGGTGTTGTCGATACGCACGCAAATAACCGTTCCTAAATCATAAAAGGGAAATCGCTGGGCGTTTGCGCTAATCTATGCATTACGTGATAAGAAAATCTAATGTATGGAGAACCATGCGCATCAAACAGCTGGAGTACTTTATAGCCGTGGCCGAGGCGCACTCTTTTTCGAAGGTCGCCAAGGAGTTCTTTGTTTCGCAGGCAACGGTTTCAAACCAGATCGCGGCGCTCGAGCGCACCGTGGGAAAGCAGCTGTTCGAACGCGATAACCATCACGTTGAGCTCACGATGGCAGGGGCTCTGTTCCTTGATGACGCCCGTGCGATTGTCGGGCGAACCACCGAGGCCGTAAGGCGCGCGCGGGCGGCAGACGACATGCCCGAAGGCGAGCTCAAGGTCGGCTACATAAAGGGATACGAGCGGACTGATCTAGCCGACATGCTGTTTGGGTTTCACCAGGGCTACCCCAACGTGCGGCTGAGTTTTATGCGCGACAACGTCTCGGAGCTCTACGATGCCCTGCGGCGAGAAGATATCGACGTGTGCATCAACCTGCTCTACAACGAATACCGCATGTCCGATATGCAGTAGCAGGTCCTGAGGTCCTATCCACTGCACGCCGTGGTGCCGCTCGATCACCCGCTCGCCCACCGGCAATCGATTCGCATCGAAGACCTTAAGGGGTATCCGATTGTTGACGTCACACGCGGAGCCAGCGGATACGGTGAATCGGAGGCGATTGCGGCCACGCTTGCCAAGATAGAAGAGCACCCCAAGATTGCCTATGTGTCCGAGGACGTCGAGACAAGTGTGCTGTGCGTCGCCGCAGGCCTAGGCTACGCGCTGCTGCCCGGATATCTGACGCAGACCTTTCCCACCAACGGCAAAGTCGTTGCGATTCCCATAGAGGGCAAATCGGGCGCAATGACGATCGCCGCCGCCTGGCTGCCGCAGCGCAAGAACGACCTGCTCGATGTGTTCCTGGATGAGTTCCTGATTACCAACGACTAGAACCACCCAAGCGGGAGGACAACGTCTCGATCTGTAACAGGCAGCCGCCCAAATCGGGTCTACCTGTTACATATTGAGATTTTGTTTGGGAAGGTGAGGATTGGACCGAAAGGACAACCCAGAAATACAAAAAAAGCTCGCCGGCTAGGCCGACGAGCTGCAAGTTCTTGGTCGCGGGGGGCAGGATTTGAACCTACGACCTCCGGGTTATGGATATGGCGGGCCGTCAAACAGCGATTGGACTAAAGCCGGGCCTTCCACAGTATTTAGTCCTATAAACAGTCCAACATCTTTATTTCTAGTCGTTAGATTGGACTAAAATGACTTTGATTTCGATATTTAGTCGTATCTTACGACTAAATATCAGCCACGAGACCATTAGGAGCGATCTTGTACTACAGCGATCACGACGTCCTTGAACTCATCGCCCGTATCGAGAAGCCCTACGAGAGCGAGGTTATCGAGCTCAAGGAAGCGAAAAACGACTTCAGTTTCAAGAACCTCGGGAAGTACTTCTCCGCCCTGAGTAACGAAGCGGTCCTGCGCGGGAAACAAGATGCCTGGCTCATCTTCGGTATGGACAACGGTAAAGTCGCATGCGGAACCGCTTACCGAGAAGGAAATCCGGCCAACCTTCGATCCCTTAAAAAGGAGATTGCGGACCGCGCGAACAACCACCTCACCCTGAGAGAGATCCATGAACTCAGGATTGACGGCAAACGCGTCCTCGCGTTTCAAATCCCCGCCGCAACGCCGGGCATGCCAACGGCGTTCAACAATGCGGCATGGGCGCGCGAGGGCGAATCACTCGGGCCACTCCCCATCGATAAGTACGAGCAGATACGCCAAATGCGGAGGCCGGACTGGAGTGCCCTCGAAATCGAAGAAGCAACCTTCGAGGACCTCGACCCCGAAGCCGTGAAGAAAGCGGTGGAGCTCTTTCTCTCCAAGCACCGGCGGCATTCCGGGGCGTTCGCGGACATGGATGACCGCACGATTCTCGACATGGCAAACCTAACCAGAAACGGCAAGATCACCCCGACGACGCTCATCCTGCTCGGAAGGCCAGAATCCACCCGCCTGCTCGATGGGATGAGCCCGCGCATCACCTGGACTCTTTATGCCTCCAATGGATCGGTAACCTCTTACGAGCACTTCAAACCACCCTTCCTTCTCGCGATTGACCAGGTACTCGGGAAAATCCGCAACGAGAAGTACCGGTTCAACGCAAATGGCGCGAGCCTGTTTCCCTTTGAGGCTGACCAGTACGAACCCGAGATCATCAGAGAGCTCCTGAACAACTGTATCGCCCATCAGGACTATTCCATGCAGGGGCGAATCAACGTCGAGGAATTCGAGGATCACCTCGTTTTCCTAAACGAAGGGTCCTTCATTCCGGAGACAATCGAAAATGCGATGCGGCCAGGTTTTAAGCCAAGCTACTACCGCAACCCCTTCCTTTCCGAGGCGATGGTGCAGATGGACATGATCGACACCATCGCCATGGGAATCCCCAAGGTATTCCAGATGCAGAGAAAGCGATACTTCCCCCTACCCACCTACGACCTTTCGGATCCAACCCGCGTGCGCGTAAGTGTCTACGGTAAAACCATCAATGAGAGCTACAGCAGGCTACTCTATGCTAAGCCGGACCTTCCGATGGACGTCGTCTACCTTTTGGACAAGGTTCAGAAGGGCGAGGAAATCACGAACGAGGAGGCCGCAGAGCTGCATCGACTCAAGCTTATCGAGGGCAGGTACCCCCATATCTCCATCACGAACGCCCTGGCCTCGAAGACGGGGCAGGAGGTGTCTTACACACGCAGCAAAGGCCTCAATGAAGAGGCCTGCAAGGCGCTTGTCATTCAGATGCTCTCAGAAACGGGGCCCGCGCCACGTGCGAAAATCACCGCCCTCATCAACGATCTTCTCCCCTCGGGCCTTACCGACGCGCAAAAGGCCAAGAAGGTATCGAACCTTCTAGCGAAGATGAAGAAGGTAGACAAGACCATCGATAGCGACGGAACGGGAAAGACCGCAAGATGGCATGCCCTGTAACATCGTGATAAATCTTGCCGTCAGATGCGTGGCTCCCAACAGACCGACCGCGATGCCTCCGGACACCTTACCGGGCGCATCGTCTAATATCGGACTCTCTGCTCACGGTATCCATCCCTACCCGAATCTGGATACCGTGAGTGTCCTTCTCGATGACATCCCAGCGTTTTGTAGTCGGAAAACAGTCGGCTCATAGTTGAAAGTTACAAAAAGTGCGCCCTATAAGCCAGTGATTGCCGAAGCGTTTTTAAAACCCGATCTCCGCAACGATCTTTTTCATCTCGATAGCCCATCCAAGCTGCTCCTCGATGTACCGAGGCCATGCGTCCTGATGACTCTAAATTGGGTGGCCGACCTTATAGAAACGCAGCCCCGATGCCTTTTAGCATCAAAGGGCGCCGCCGTCAGCTCGAAGCGCTTTTCGAAGATCCTTGTCCAGTACGCCAACTTGACCATTCGAACCACTTTTAAGCGAACATCAGCAAGGGCGGCCCGACACATCGGGAGCTCAAGACCGCCCGTGTAATCAATCCGCAACGAAGACGAGCCCTCGGCGCTGTGCCGGGGGACTCGGCCCCTCTAGGTTATGCCGTTGAATTGGCTAGCGATATTGCTCGTCGCTAAACGGCGGCTTCGGCACCTGGCCCTTCATCCCGAATACTCGGCTCGTCTTCATCGGCTGTGCCCGTGGCCCCCTCCGTCTGGATGACATCGTAGGCTCCGATGTTCGACTCAAGGATTTCGGCGCTCTCGTTGGCAAGCGCCAGCTTCTTCTGATGCCTGTTATACAGGTACAAACCCATACCCCCTATGACAAGCGTGGCAGCAGATCCAACAATACTACCCTGCCACCTTCCCGTGGCAATCCCCCCATTCCTGATGTTTGCGATAAGCGCCCTTGGTCCACCCGACTCCTTTGCAAGATGTGACAGCTGCGCGTAATCCCAATCCGTCATTGCGTCCTCCCAACTCGACCGCCCGCTGGCTAGTTGATTTCTTGAGTCTATAATGTAACTGCATAAACAGACAGTAAATGTCTTAAATATGTCTGACATGCTATTTAGAAAGGGTATTCAGACAATGTATGTCCGTCGATATAAGCCAGAAGTTGTGTTTCCGGAACGACTCGCAGGCTTAATGCGGAGTTTCGTCAATACGGACGGCAGGATTGGCCTCTCGCAGATCGAGCTCGCGAGGCTCATGTACGAAAGGCGTTACGGGGGAGAAAATCAATCGAGCATCGATGCTCGCTACGCAGAGAAGATGAGCCGGGAGTGCAAGGCTATAGCACGAAGGATTAGCCACTTCCTCAAGGGAGACCATTTCCCGAATTGGACTGATTTGGTCGAACTTGCCGATTTCTTTGGAAAACCAATCGGCTATCTAATCGGCGAAACGGACTGCGATTCGTACGAGCTCCAAGATGTCGCCGACATCGTTGGATTGGAGAGCGGGGCAGTCACTGCACTTAAAAGCATTACGGGGAAGGCGAGCGTAGAATGGCTGCTTGGAAAGACCACACTGGAGGATGAGAAGCCATCAGCAGGGAGTGCCTTCATTGCCCAGGATATGGTTGAGAACGCCAACGCAGAACCCAATGCTTGCAGGGCAGTCCTAAATCGCATGCTCACTACTAGGGCATTCAAAGACTTGCTGATCAGCCTCTCAAATGTTGGTGAGAGCGAATACGAGTTATTGATGACGCGCCTTGATGCGGAGGTGGCGAAACTGCAGAGAGGTGATGATTCCAAAGACGGTGACGAACCAGTTATGCAGCAGATAGCAAGAAAAGCGCAAGCGAGAGATGCTGGGCTGCGTTTGAGGGAAGCCGAAGGCGTTCTGAAGGCATCTCGCTACGAAGCCTACGAGTTCTACGTTCGGCTCGTCGACGAAATGTTCTCAGATATGGCCAATACCGATATAGTGGCCAAGGCCAAACTCATTGCTGAGAAGCCATGATGTACCCAAGCGTACCAGCCACTTCGATGCACAGGTACGAGCAGGCCGTCTTACTACTTGCCCACACGGTCCCGTTGCCGCCGACGAGCGACGTGGAGCACGAGCAAAAGCGCTGAGACCCCGTGATTCCGCTCAGAGGAAGCGCCCAACTCGCATCCGCAAAGGTCGTCGTGAGCCTGCTGCACCCCGAGGACGTCCTGCCGCCGCGCTTGGTCCGACCGCCGCAGTAGGGGCAACAAACGGCCTTCATGGACACCTCTTCCGAAAGGGTATTTAACGGTTCCGGAAAAGGTTATCTACCCGCAAGAACAATAGGCAACCGGGCACACATTCTGCCCGAGCGGTTAAAAGCGGGCATGGAATTTAAACGGCTGAAAAAGGGGCATCGACCTGCGCCGACGCCCTTAAAGTAGACACACTTTTGTCCCATAAGCCCCAAACGCCAGTTCAAGGCCAAAAAGAAAGCAGGCCAGCGAACTCAAATTGGTTAGCTGACCTGCTGTTACTGTTGGTCGCGGGGGCAGGATTTGAACCTACGACCTCCGGGTTATGAGAGTGCTTTATATTATTCTGTCTTGCAAATCCAATAGCTCTTCTTTCATGTGATAACATGGTATCTGAGCTGCTGTTTTGTTCACACAGTTCATACGGTTGCGTAGCGTTTAATCATTCAGTTAGTTCTTTAGAATCGGCTGTTTGCTACTCGATTGCTACAACGCTGCTACAAATACGAATATGAAATGTTCTTGAAGGGTTGGCTATGGGCACGCTTTACTACACAGGGCAAGAGTTGCTAGAGGATAAAAAGCGCGGCAAATTTCGCGGGCGGCTGTCATACCGCGATACCAACAACAAACGCCGATACATAACGCGCACGCTAAAGGCTACGGGCAAGCGGGCGGCAAACGCAGAGCTTGCAGCATGGCGGCAAGAGAAAGAAACGGAACACAGCGAAAGCCTAGCCCATAACGGCGGGATTTCGTTGCCTAAGGCAGATATGCCAATACCCGAATATGTGTCTCAATACATAGACGCAAAGGAGCAGACTAAAGCTATTGAGCCGTCAACAATAAGCGGCTATCGCGATTCGCTGAGGTATATAGCCGCAGCTTTTAGCGAAACACGGATAAAAGATTTACAGCCTATTGATGCTGAAAGATGGATAGCAGAGCTTGTAAAAGAAAACCGTTCATCTTCAACCATAGGAAAGGCTTTCAGACTGCTAAAGATGGTTCTTAATAACGCTATCGCTACGGGCGTTATAGATAAGAACCCGCTATCCCTTGTTAAGCCGCCAAAGCGCGTCAACAAAAAGCAGGGCATCAACGCGCTAGACGAAACGGCGCTTGCTGAACTTCTTGGAAAGCTAAACCTGCTTGAGCTGTCCCCCGTCACTGTCGCGGCATACATCGCGCTCAACACGGGGATACGGCGCGGGGAGGTATGTGGGCTGCAATGGCGAGACATTGACGCGGACAACCGCGTTATATGGATTAGACGTTCTGTTGGGCTTGGTAAAGGAGGTGCATATATCAAGCAGCCAAAGACCGATAAGGCAAGAGACGTTGTTCTACCCGACACTTTGCTAGAAGTGCTTGAGCAGTGGCGGGAAAAACAGCGGCAGACATTCGCCGATAACATGGCATCGCTTAACCCCAATTCTTTCATTCTTGGCGATGCGCTCGGGTACTACCACCCAGACAGGCTATCTAAAGACTGGGCATCTTTAACAAAGATGCTCGGCACGCGTGGCACCGAGGGGCGGCGCTTGTCTTTCCACGATTTGCGCCATACGTGGGCAACATTGGCGCTTGCCCACGGCATGGACGTTAAGACCGTCTCAAGCAACCTAGGACACGCCAACGCGGCTATGACGCTAAACGTATATGCAAGTGCAGACCCAGACGCGAAGCGGCGGGCGGCGGGCATCGTAGAGTGCCTAATGAGGTGCGACCAACCAACGAACAGGTAAGTACGTTTCTATACCTAGAAAGGACATAGCAACATGGATAAACAGAGTAAAGCACTGATAACGTTCAACGACGAACCAGAGGACGCTATTTCAGCCTTAAACGGCGCGGCGTGCCTGCTTAAAATGCTTGCAGGTGCAGCCGATGCAGGCGTATGCCCAGATAATCACATTGGCGATGCTTACTTTACGCTGGGCGCTGTTATCGAAGCCGCAACGCACAAACTTGAAGAAACAATCTTTAACACCGACAAATAAACGCCCATACAACTAAATCCTAGCCACCCTATACGCCCGATACGGCAACCCTATAGGGTGGCTTTACTTTATGTATAGCGACCCTATAGGGTGCCTATACAGATAAGAACAGATAAGACTAGATAACAGCAGCCCGCCGTGCTTGCGCCTTTAAGGGCAAGCGCGGGTGCGGCGGGCGTGCAACCTTATTAGAAGAAAAGAAGGTTGCACGCACTGTTGAAAACTGGTTGAAAACCTGTTAAAAACTTGTTTTAACGCACCGAGTTATGAAGTTCGCATGTTAATCAAAAACTCATTTACACACTTAACGTTAATAAAAAAGCGCTGGTAAACATACCTTTAAGGGTTAACCCAACCTAAAACCATCGCTTTAGTAATTACCCGAGGTCACGTATTACGTTTTGGCGAACCTCTTTTAATCACGCCCGCTGTTAATTCAATCTTTTCTGAATGATATAGCTTATTAAATTGCCTATTGGCGTATTCGTTTGCTAGAAGCCCATAGAACGCTTTCATGTTTATATAGCCCCATCGAATCGCGATTCGTCCAATCCGACACGTTGAAAGGGGCACTAATGAAAAGCACTGAGCGGCAAGAAGTACCGCGCAACTTGAAAGAACTTCAAGAGCTTGTAACCGTTAAGCAGGTTGCAGACTGCTTACAAATCTCAAAGGGCACTGTTTACAACCTTGTTAAAGACGGGCAGCTATCGGCGGTAAGGATTCGCGGAAATATGATTCGTCTTAACCGCGACCAAGTGTGCCGATATTTCGGTTTATAACGGGCGGCGGCTATGGGCGACGAACTAAACAAAGCAGGTGAAGCGTGCACGGCGCGGGCACTTTCCAACTGCCCCATATCATGGGTTAAGCACGAAGCCGCTAACGCTGGGAACCCCTATCTTAATCAACTTATTTCAGTCGGTGGCATGGAATCATACGGACGCTATTGGCGGCTTGTTGAGCTGCTATCTAACACGAACGCGCACGCCATACCGCGTGAAGGTGAACAGGGATACAGGGGCTTTCAACTCGGCTTGTACTTCAACTCCCCCGAGGAATACGAAACCTTTATCGCAACGCTAATAGACCTTGAGCTTGTAACTGTTGGCAGCGGCGGGCGGCGTGGTGTGCCGCTTGTTGACGAATCGGCGCTTGCTATAGGTAAAGCCCGATTGAACGGCAGCAAAGGCGGTAGGACGGCAGCGCGTAACCGCCAACGTTAATACAAATAATTGGAGCGATTCGAGATGAACAAAAGCCTACTTGACGATTCAATCATGCAATGCTCAATCAACAACCGAAACGATGAGCGCGAATCATGCTTTGACGCTTTCGGCACTTGCGAGACGTGCTTTCGTGAAGAAATGAGCCTTGCAAATCAAGCCTTTAGCGATTTGGCACGCTTGCCAAGTGATTTAGATTTGTGCGAGCCGTTGCACCGAGACGAAAGGCACGTACAGGACGCAAACGCCCAGTTTTGTCAAATCCTTAAAGCCCTTGACATAGACGATGCGGTAGAGCTTGCAGACGCTTTAGGCATCGACACAGAGCTTTGCAAACGCGTTTATAGCAACCCCTTGCTATGCGATGGAAAGGAACGCGCTTTCATATTGCAAGGGCTTGACGATTCAAGTTCACCCTTTCTTGATGTTTGGAGTACCGAATACAGGAACGGTGAATCTGTAGGCGAAGCGTTAGCGGCGTGGACGCGTGAGAACTTCAATACGCCGTATCAGTTCTATAGACAGGCTCAAGAGCTTGAATTGAAATGCTATCTCATTGGAATTGTCGGGAAGCTCAACGACCGCGAGCGATTCGGTCTGCTATATGCGCCAAATCTCGAACGGGCGATTAAAGAAGCGGCGGCGATAGCGCTTGAGAACACGCCAACGGGCGAACCAGCTATAGAGCAGATTAACGCTTGCATTGCATCGCTTGACCATGCCAAGGAACAACTGCTTGATTCTTTCAGTGTTTTAGTTGAAGCGCGAAAGCAATAGACCGTGACGGGGAACACGGGCGCGGCTGGCGGCGGGCGAATTGTTATAGCCCTATGCGACCGCAAACGCCGTTCGAGTTTATCAGCGTATCAGCGGCAATTTTGCAATATAGCAACAGAGATACTAACCGCTGAGCGTGTCCCAAAAGCACACGTTAAGAGACGGCGATAAGCAACCGAGAACGAAGCAGAAAACAGACGCTTTAACCGTCTCTTTAACTGTCTCTTTATTATTGTCCCGAAATGCCTTAAACTTTTAGATACACCTACAAAGGGGGCAAGTAATGATATTTGGATATGCACGCGTTAGCACCAAAGAGCAGAACCTAGACCGACAACTAGACCAGTTGGCTAAACGTGGCGTTGATAAGATTTTTAGCGACAAAATCAGCGGCGTTAAAGAAAGTCGCCCCGAACTTGACAAAATGCTTGGACAGTTAAGGAGCGGCGATACTGTTGTAGTTTGCAGTTATGACCGCTTGGCGCGAAGCAGTAAGCAGCTATTCAGTTTTGCCGAACGCTTTGAGGAAAACGGCGTTTCGCTTGTATCCATCAAAGAGGGCACCGATACCAGCACCCCACAGGGGCGTTTCTTCTTTGCAATGTGCGCGGCTATGGCACAGTTTGAGCGCGAATTGATTAAGGAAAGACAGGCAGAGGGCATCGCGGCGGCAAAAGCACGCGGGCGGCAGTTTGGCAGACCCGCCACAGATCCCGGCAAGATGGATACCGCCATAAGGCTATACAAAGACGGCGGCATTTCCGTTAAGGAGATATGCGAGCGCACAGGCGTAAGCCGCGCTCCGCTTTATAGGGAACTCAAGAAAAAGGGCATTGAGCGATAGCACCACCTGCTACAACGCTGCTACAATCAATTCGCCCATAGCCGAACAGGCTAACGAAAAAGAGCGCTTGCCATTCAGTTGGCGGGCGCTCTTTTTCGTTGTTGTATGGCGATATTTGCCGCTTTGACCAATTCACACGTACCCAATAAGCGGCATTGGCAAAAAAGCCGCTTGTAATGCCACCACAGAGCCGCAAAACAGCAATAGCGGGCGGCGGGCTTTAACCAAGTTGGCGCTTTTAATTAAAAGACGGGCGAAATACCCCCAACTCGGCGTAAAGGTTAAAGCTTCTAAATATATCGGTCTTATTCTTCTAAAAGAAGACCACCCCCGTCTGAAAAACCCTAACACGCAGTAATTTATCTTCCGTCATTGGTGCCCTATGGCTATAGCCCAACTTGAGCATGGGGGGGATACCCCAGCAGCAAACTAGCGAACTTTTAGCGCGGCTCGAATTGAGTTTAGTTTGCAGTGCCATTTGCTACAAAGTCTGCTATAACGCTGCTACAAATATAAGATATAAAAGAAAGCAGCTCAGAGGAACAATACCTTTGAGCTGCTAAAAGTTCTTGGTCGCGGGGGCAGGATTTGAACCTACGACCTCCGGGTTATGAGCCCGGCGAGCTACCAGACTGCTCCACCCCGCAATGTCTGGGCGCCTCATGTGCGCAAGAAAGAATATTACGCGGGAGTTCGGTAAACGGCAAGGAAAATCTCGTAGAGCATAATTCATTCATATTTAAACCCCTCAGCTCATATACCTGCAAACGAATCGCAGCCTGACGCCGCTCGCGGCGCGTATACAATGGTGCGCGTCCTTTTATGCCAACACCGGGAGTAGACATGCTGCTCGCTATCGATATGGGAAACACGCAGACGGCCATGGGCCTGTTTGACGGAGACGAGCTGGTGCAGTCGTGGCGCATGCCCACCGACCGCTCTTTTACCGCCGACGAGATCCACGTGCGCCTGATGGGCTTCTTTAAGATGTACGACCTCTCACTCGACGTGGTCGATGCGATCGCCTTTGCCGGCGTGGTGCCGCAGCTCTCGCGCGAGTGGCACGCCGTGGCCGACCGCATCGCGGCAGACGCCATCGTCATCGGCACGCAGACCGCCGCCGTGACCAAGCTGCGCGCCGCGCGTCCCCAGGCCGTGGGCGCCGACCGCATCGCCAACGCCGTCGCGGCCGAGACCCTCTACGGCGCCCCGGCGATCGTGGTGGACTTTGGCACCGCGACCAATATCGACGTCATCGACGAGGACGGCTACTACATTGGCGGAGCAATCGCGCCGGGTATCCGTATCTCCATGGACGCGCTCGCCGCCCGCGCGGCCAAGCTCGCCAGCGTTCCGCTCGAGGCGCCCGAGCACGCCATCGGTCGCGATACCGAGGAGTGCATCAAGGTCGGCGCTGTGACGGGTGCCGCCGCCATGGCAGAGGGCCTGGTCACGCGCATGAAGCGCGAGCTGGGGCGCGAGGACGCCACCGTTATCGCCACGGGTGGCCTCGCCAGCATCGTCGCCGATTCGACCGACGCCTTCGACGTGGTCGACGGCCAGCTCACCATCAAGGGTATCTGCGAAATCTACCGCCGCATGCAGGAGCAGGGGTAGAGCGAACGCCGAGTCTATTCCTCAAAACTGAATTATTTTCAATTTTGTTTTGAGGAATAGGATTAGGCCAGCTGTTCTCCCAGGCTACGCAAAGCCCTCCCCGCCGCAATGTCGAGGAGGGCTTCGTTGTCATGGCTATCTATGTGAGCGGACCCGCGCTACAGGCCGCGGATGCGCACGGCCTCAGGCGGAAACTCTTGCTCGCCGGCATCGGTCTTGATAGTCGCGCGGCCCCAGATGTCCAGGCCCGCGAACACGCCGACCGCAAGCGGCGAGCCGTTGGGCGACACCGCCGCAACTTGGCGGCCCAGCAGCGGCACCATGTCGAAGTATTCGCCCAGCACGGGAGCCAGCGGCCCGGCGGCGCCCTGCGGCGTGTTGGCAACAACCGCCCAGGTGTCCACGCGAGCCAGCACGGCGGCGGCCAACTCCTCGACCAGCGCTTCGTCAGCCACATCCACGCCAAGCTCGCCCAACGCCGAACGCTCAATATCCACCGTTACAGCGCCGAACATACCCGCGGCACCGGCGCCACCGTTGACGGCGACGCGTGCAAACGAGGTTTCAAACGTGGGCGCGCCGCACACAATGTCGCTCGGCCACTGAATGCCCACCTTGCCGGCAAGGCCCAGCCCCGGTGCCGCAGCCGTTCCCACGAGCGCGTCCATCATGCCCATCGCGGCCACAAACGGCAGGCCATGAAAGGCGTGCATGTTCACGTCGGGGCGAACGACCAGCGAAAACGTCAACGACGCGTCGCCGGCACTCCAGGCGCACCAACCCGCGGACTTGCCCTCGCGACCCGCATCGCGCGCGGCGTCGAGCTCAGTGCCAGCGGCTACAGCGTTCATCTCGATCATCTACATACGCCCCAATTCGCCCACGATATGGCCCACGCGATCCTCGGGTTCCTTGACCTCGACGCCGTTATAGCGGAAGAACCGCGCCGGGTCGTGCATCAGGTCCTCGAGTGGCACCAGCACAAAGTCGCGCTCGCCAATGAGCGGATGCGGCAGGCGGAGCTTTTTGCCGCCGTGGGTCTCGCCGTCCATCCACAGCAGGTCCAGGTCGATGGTGCGCGGGCCGTTGGCCTTGGCCTTTTTGGAACGGTCGCGGCCCAGCTCGGCCTCGATCTTCATGAGCTCGTCGAGCAGCACCAGCGGCGCCAGCTCGGTCTTGATCTCGATGACGGCATTGGCAAACGCGTCCTGGCGCGTCTCGTAGGCCGGCTCGCTCTCGTAGATGCGCGAGCAGTTAGACACGCAGGTGAGCGGGATCTGGGCGATCATGTCGCGCGCGGCGCGGATGTTGTCGCAGCGATGCCCCAGGTTGGAGCCCACGGCCACAAACGCACGGCGCGGCTGCGGCTTGGCGACGGCCCAGTAACCGTTCAGGAACTGCGCAAAGCCCGCGACATCGTGCACGCGCACGATGTTGGCGCCGGCCTGGATGGCGCCCAGGCACACGCCAAACGTGGCGGCATCGCGCGCGGCGGCCTCGGTCACGCCCGAGACGGCACCCACAAAGCGCTTACGCGACACGGCGCACATGAGCGGATAGCCCAGCGATGCCATCTTGGCGGTCTCGCGCTGGATGACGATGTCCTCGTTGGCCGACTTGCCAAACCCCGGGCCGGGATCAATGCAGATGCGGTCGCGCGACACGCCGGCATGGATGAGCGTGCGGGCCTGGTCGGAAAGGAAGCCCATGACGCGGCGCATGATGGGCGCCGAATCGGGCAGGGTAAAGCGGCGGAGCTGCGAGGTGGGCACATACGCCTCCTCGCGGCGGGCGCTACGGCGCATCATGGCGGCCAGGTGGTCGCTGGGCTCCGGCGCTGTCTCGGCGGGTGCAGACGTGGCCTCAGGCGCGGCGGCGTCGACGGCAGGGGCGACCTGCTCGTCGGCCGGCGCCTCCTGCTCGGCTGCGGACTCGGGCGCGGGCTCCGGGTCGCCAAACGGCAGCGAGGGCTGCACCACACCGCCCGGAAGCTTGGCCTCCGGCTTAGGGTCGCCCAGCAGCTTGCCGCGACGGCGGCGAGCCGGCTTCTCGGCCTCGCGCGCGGCCTCGGCAGCCGCTTCGCGCGCCTTCTCGGCAACAAACGCCGCAGCCGAGGTATCGAGCTGCACCGTCGCGTGCGTACGCGCGGGCGCGGCAACCTCGCCGGCATGCATCACGATGACGCCGCAAGTGCTCGTCTTAACAAACTCGACCATCTTGGGGTCGGTGAAGCCCGTCACGTCGTTGACGATCGAGGCTCCGCAGCGCACGGCCGCCTTGGCGACTGCCACATGGCGCGTGTCGATCGAGACGATGGCTCCCTCCTTGGCCAGTGCGCGCACGACGGGCAGCACGCGACGCGCCTCCTCGTCGGGGTTGACCGGCGTAAAACCGGGGCGCGTGGACTCGCCGCCCACGTCGATGATGTCGGCACCGGCGTCGAGCATCGCCAAACCGTACTCGATGGCGGCATCAGGATCGAAGTGCTCGCCGCCATCGCTAACCGAATCGGGCGTCACATTGAGGACGCCCATGATGCGCGGACGGTCAAAGCTGAGCTCGTACTTTCCGCACCGCCATGTCTTGCTGTCGTTCGCCATGAACATCCTCCTAAAATGCCCGCGCCGCCGCGCTCGGGCGCTGGCGGCGGGGTCGCTTTGCAATCAGTCTTTCTATTGTATCCGCGCACGCGGGCTAGAACGCAAACGCGGCCGCGATGTCGCAAGAAATCAGCAGGTCGGCATTTGCATCCTGATCGGTGGGCGCTAGATTGCAAATGGCCAGCGTATCGCCGGTAAAGTAGCGCGTAAGGCCCGCCGCCGGGTACACCACGAGCGAGGTTCCGCCCACGATGAGGGCGTCGGCCGCGGCAATGGTGGCAACGGCGCCGGTGAGCACGCGCTCGTCGAGCGGCTCTTCGTAGAGCACCACATCGGGCTTGATGCGACCGCCGCACGCGGGACACACGGGCACGCCCGCGGCGTCCTCGTGCTCGCGCGCGCAAACCCATTCGGCGCTATAGACCGCGCCGCACGCCTGGCAGATGTTGCGGTGGACCGAGCCGTGCAGCTCGAACACGCGCTGCGAGCCGGCCGACTGGTGCAGACCGTCGATGTTTTGCGTCACCACGGCATCGAGTTTGCCGGCGCGCTCTAGCTCCGCCAGCTTGGTATGGCAGCGGTTGGGCTTGGCGTTAAGGGCGATCATCTTGGTGCGGTAGAAGTCGAAGAACTCCGCCGGATGCGTCTCGTAAAAGCTGTGCGAGAGCATGGTCTCGGGCGGATAGGCAAACTGCTGGTGATACAGGCCGTCTATGCTGCGAAAGTCGCGGATGCCGCTTGCCGTGGAAACGCCCGCGCCGCCAAAGAACACCACATGGTCATGAGTTTCGAATAGCTCCGCCAGCGCGGCGGAGGCCTGCTTGGGATCCGATATCGCCTGCGTCATATATGTCCTCCGTCCGTGTCGCCGGGGCGGCGGCACTTGCACCGTCGCTCGCGGACTCTGTCCCTCCCTTGTTGCGTTAATCTTAAGCCTGCCAACCCCGTCGAAAGGACACCATGCCTCAGACTTACACCTTTGCTTCGTGGAACGTTAACGGCCTGCGCGCCGTGCTCAAAAAGGACCCGAGCTTTATTCAGATCGCGCAGGAACTCGATGCCGATATCCTGGCGCTGCAGGAAACCAAGCTGCAGGAAGGCCAGGTGCAGGTCGACCTGCCCGGTTATCACCAAACCTGGAGCTACGCCGAGCGCAAGGGTTACTCGGGCACCGCGGTCTTTAGCCGCCAGGAACCGCTGCGTGTGCTGCACGCCGATGCGATGCTGCCCTACGCCGGCGAAGGCGAGGCTGCCGAGCTCGTCGCCCAAGCCGCGACCGAAGGCCGCGTCTGCGCGCTCGAATTCGACAAATTCTGGTTTGTGGACGTCTACACGCCCAACGCGCAAAACGAACTCGCCCGCATCGACGTGCGCATGGCCTGGGACGACGCCTACCGCGGCTTTTTGAGCGCGCTCGAGCGCGAAACCGGCAAGCCCGTGGTGACCTGCGGCGACTTTAACGTGGCGCACGAGGAGATCGACCTTAAGAACCCCAAGTCCAACCGCGGCAACGCAGGCTTTTCGGATGAGGAACGCGGCAAGTTTACCGAGCTGCTCGATGCCGGTTTTACCGACACCTGGCGCGCGGCCAATCCGGACGTCGAGGGCGTCTACAGCTGGTGGAGTTACCGCTTTAATGCCCGCAAGAACAACGCCGGCTGGCGCATCGACTACTTCCTGGTCAGTGATGCAATCGCCGGCAACGTACGCGACACTGGCATCCGCGGCGACATCTTCGGCAGCGACCACTGCCCCGTCACCCTCACCTTGGAGCTCTAGCCCCAGCCGATCCCTTGGGGACGGAGGAAAACGGATCATTTTGATCACTCGCGGCCTGCGATGGCCATCATATGAGTCGCTCATTTCAAAACTATGCCGGTTTACGGGGCTGAATCGCGGATTCCCAACCACACGCAATTCGAGCAGAATAAAACCGCAGGTAGACAGCGTGCCTTTTTTCGAAAAATGCCGGTATGGTCGGTCTGCGCCAATCCAGCCCCGTAAACCGGCATAGTTTTGAAATGACACCGAAGCAGTATTGATTCTCGACCCGGCGCAACCGGCCCTACAACCCGTATTTCACGACGACGCGATTGATGCGACGGCACCAGGGTTTGTACAAGGCGGCCAAAAACACGCAGGTTGCCAGGCCGTGCGTGATGTCGAACGGCACCGCCGTGGCAAGACGCGTCACGGCACCCGCCCAGGTGAGCGGCTGGACAAAACCGATGATGTCATACGCGTTGATCACGACGCCGTAGAGCAAGCCCGAGGTAAAGCCATACGCCAGCAGCGCCGGCATGCGCACGGTGCCGTCGGCGCGGTCGAACGCGCCCATATGCGCTAACGCGCCGCCAACATAGCCCACCAGACCCCAGGCATACATCTGCCACGGCGTCCACATGCCCTGTCCAAAAAAGAAATTGCTGGTCAGCGCCGCCAATGCACCGACCATAAAGCCATTGCGACGGCCAAGCGTCGCCCCTGCAATAATGGCGATGGCACTCACCGGCTTAAAGTCGGGAATGGGCCCAAACAGGATGCGCCCCGCCGCCGCCAACGCCGCCAACACCAGCGTGGGCATAATCTGACGCAGGCCCGGACGCGACGCCTCGTAACCCGCAAAGAACAGCGCAAGCACGAGCGCCACCATAGCGAGCATCAACAAAGCAGCCTGGGCAATGCCCAGATACAGCATGATGCCCATGCATGGCGGCACGAGCAAAAGCACTGGCCCCTCTATGTAGCGCCATATACGAGCAAGCACGCGAGCTCCTCTTGCGATCTTTCTCTATCGTTCGCGCCCCATTGTGGCACACGTGCAGCACAGGTTCATCGACGATACATTCCACTCGTTAAACAAAACAACGCGCATGCGACTGAAGCCAATCGCATGCGCGCAAAAGAAAAGGCAAACTATCGCGAATGATTCGTTAGACGAACCTGTCCTTCAGGCTATTCCGCCTCGAGCACTTCCTCGGTCTGCGGGGCCTTTTCGCCCACGAGAACATGGGCGATCTTTGCCGCGATGGGGTCGAACAGCAAGCCACCGACCACAACAAAGGCCCAGCCGCCGGTAGCGAGCTTTGCCCAACGAGAGAAATAGGTCGTTTCGCCCACGAGACCAAAGCCGGTCTGGAACGCTATCTCAGCCAAACCGATAATCAAAAAGAGCAGCGTGGCGGCGAACACCGTGCCCGCGATCTTTGACGCAGGGCCACCCGGTTTGAATCCGAAGAAATCAACCCAGTCCCCAACGACCCTTCCAAACTGCGGTAGTGAGCTCACCGCCTCTGCGATGACGACAGCGAGCGCAAGCTGCCCCCAAAAACCGGTAGGACTCGACATATCGAGTGCCGCTTTGCCTTCGATAATAGGCAAAAAGGAGCACATCAGGAGCGGGTTCACCAGGGCATTGATTATGCCAGCGACCCTCGTTTCTCGAGTATTCATATTCATATATTCCTTTAGTTTTCGTAGTGATACGGTACGTGGAGAAACCGCGCCTCTACTGGAAAGCCAGTTTTAATTACTTTTCCGCAGGAGCGGCAGCGCCACGCGAGCGCTCGTAAAACATGCCCATGAGTTCGCTACGACGCGAAACAGACAGTTTTCGATAGATGCTATGGACGTGAGCCTTGACCGTTCCCAACGAGATAACTAAATCGTTTGCTATCTGCTGGTTCCCCTGTCCCGTCAGAACTCGAGACAATACTTCTTGCTCGCGCGGCGTGAGCTCGTAGAGCGCACAGAAATCGGCAATATTGCTGGCGCCCTGCTTCGCCGCGCGCTGCTCCGTCTCCAAGCGATACAAATCCAGACGATCGCGCACAAGCTGCTCGGTTCGCCGCACGTGGAACTCATCTTGATAGTGGCGTGCGTAGATAATGCAGGAAACTGCAAGACCGGCCCACAGAGCGTCCTCCATGATGTTGATCTTGCCCACATAAAACGGAACCGAACCGGAGTGCATATACATAGCTGCGTAGATAAGGTCCTCGCCAATCGAGGCTGCGTAGGCGCAAAGGCACAAAAGAAGCAGCGAACGCAAAAGATGCAGCGCGCGAGAATCAGCATCCTCCACGGGGGCGGAATGCGCCAAGCCCATCAGGCTCCAGGCACAAAGAGAAATCATGACCAAGGGATCGATAAAGAGAAATACCATGTCGGATACGATGCCCAGATAAACTGTCCCCGCCAAGCAACGAACCAGAGCGAGCACCGGGAAGAGAAGGAACAAAGCCGATCGTGCGGTACGCTTGGTCACATCACATGCCAGCAAATAGAAGAGGATCTCCTCACCCATCTGAGAGAGCGTCTTCGCTATTCCAAAAAGGGTCAAAGCACCATGGGGGCCAAAGCTGCCTCCCGAAGAGAACGTCCCCGACACAAGGGGCGATCCCATATCGGCCACTCCTTCGAGGGCCAGCAGGGCCATGAGCATAGAGAGGTACGCAAAGCGCTTGCTCTCCGTCACGCCCCTGGTCACACCGCAGAAAAAGGCGGCACAGACAAAGAGGCAAAGGAAGAACACGTTGTAAAGATAGATATAAAACCCCACGAGCTTGTCCTCCCCTTTTGTCGCAATGGAACTCATGATAGCGCAACGGTACCCCACGGATATTCGAACCGGTCGCAACCCGCAAGAGACGGGCGGCAAGGCACGAGTAACCCTACCGCCCGCAATTTATTGCAGAATCCGATTGTTTGATTTACATCTCTTCGGCAGCCGCAGCGCGAGCAGCCTCGAGAACCTCTTCGGGAAGCTCGACGCCCTCATCGGTGTTGTAGCCGTACTTCTGGGCACCCTTTTTGAGGAAGAAGAACGAAACCACAGCGGTAAAGGCCTCGGCAACGGTCAGAGCCAGCCACACGCCGTCGCCGCCAATGACCATGGGAAGCACCAGCAGCAAAGCGATGGGAAGAACGAGCGAACGCAGGGTGGAGATGATGAGAGGCATCATCGTGTCGTTGAAGGCCGTGAGCATGTTCTGAATGCAGATATTAATGCCGACGAGGCCAGCGCAAGAGGCGAAGAGAATCCACTTCTGGGAGGCGAGGGTATATACGGGGTCGCCGGGGACCTGACCATAGACCAACAGGATCGGCTTCATCATAACGATACCCAGGACAGCAATAACGACGATGAGGATAGCGCTCAGACGACGGTACTTCTGGTACGTGCCGTGAATCTTCTTGGGATCGTTTTCGCCGATTTGATAGCTAATGATCGGCGTAGCGCCCTTACCAAAGCCAATGAACGGGCCAACGAAGAGGAACTGCACATACAGGAAGATTGCGGCAACGGCGACGCCGTCGGCTCCAAAGTACTTCATGGCCTGGATGTTGTAGATAGCGGTCATGAAGCCGGTGGCGGCACTGTAGATAAAGTCTGCGAGACCGATCTTGCAGCTCTCGGCGATATTCTTCGCAGGACAGGCCGGCGAGTCATAATGCAGGACGCTGCTCTTGGAGAAGATGACGACTGCAGAAGCGATGGCGGCAAAGGCAGAGCCGGTACCAAAGCCAAGAGCTGCACCCGTGGTGCCCAGACCAAGCGTACCCTGGTAGACAACGTCCATGCCCAGCGTGACCAGACCACCAAGGATGGTGATCACCATGCAATGCGTGGGCTTACCGGCAGTGAGCAGCCACATCTGGAAACCGAGCTGGATGGTGTAGAGCGGCATGAAGAAGCGGTGCACGTTCCAATAGGTGGTGCAGACGGGAGCGAGGCCTGCGTCAGCGCCCATGAAGTACCACACCTGGTCGCCAGCAAAGCTGATAGCAAAACCCCAAACGGTGGCGATGATAGTCGAGATGAGCAAAACGCAGGTAAACGTCTGGTTCGCCTCACGGGTCTTCTTCTCGCCCAAAAGCTTGCCCAGGAGGGCCGCGGAACCGCCAGAGAACAGGAAGGCGATGGCCTCTACCACCGCCTGAGCGGGATAGACGATATTAATGGCCGAAAGCGTCGCCGTACTGTTGAAGTTGGTGGCGATTGCGGTGTCGAAAATCTGATAGATACCGGTCCAAAGCTGCAGCAGGATCGAGGGGGCAGCAAAGAGGAACAGTCCGATGAGCGTGTAGTTACGCGCGAGCTTGTTGGGGTTGGTCTCTTCCATCCTACTCGCCTTCCTTCTCGTACATGGTCTTACCGTCAATGACAGTCATAAGGCACTTGGCCTCATGGATGGTATGGGGATCGATGGACGTGATGTCGCGGTCCATGAGCACGAAGTCGGCTTCCTTGCCCACTTCGATGGAGCCGATGCGCTTCTCGAGGAAGTTCTGATACGCACCATTGATGGTGCCGGCGCAGATCATGTCCTCAACCGACACGCGCTGGTTCGGGTCGAGCACGGTCTCTTCCGAAGCGTCGCCGGGCGCGCAGCGAGTCACGCCGACCTCCAGACCCTCCATGGGGTCGGGGTTGGAGACGGGGAAGTCGGTTGCCGAGGTGACGACCATGCCGCGGTCCCAGAACTTCTTGAGCGGATACTCGGACTCGGCACGCTCACCAAGCTGAGCGTGCTCCAGGGACTCATAGCACACGGGGTCCTTGAAGTGCCACGTAGGGTTGGCGCAAGCGACACCCTTGAGGGCGGCAAAGCGGTCGATATCCTCGTCGCGCATGACCTGCAGGTGCGTAATGGTCGGGCGCCAGTCATCCTTCGGATCGGTTGCCTGGGCATACTCAAAGCCGTCAAGCGCCATGGAGATGGCAGCGTCGCCGATAGCATGCACGTGAACCTGGAAACCCTTTTCCTTGGCATAGCGAACCATGGCGTTGTAATTGTCGGGCTCGCAGTTGGGAACGCCGCGGAAACCAGGCTTGTCGGTGTAGTCATCCAGCAGATAGGCCGTACCGGACTCGATAACGCCATCGAGCACGAACTTGATGTTGTTGCACTGATAGTGTTCGCCATGATAGGAATCGCGAACCTTGGCGCAGCGATCGATCTTGTCGAGGCCCTCGTGCTCGGGCTTGCAATAGAAGCCGGAGGTCACCTTGAGCTTGAGCTTACCCTCGATGTCGAGCTCCTCGAGAGCAATTTGAGCATTGACCTCATCGCGAAGAATCGGCTCGTAAATATTGGTAATACCGACCGCAAGCAAGTCCTCCTGCAACGTAAGAATGGCGCTCTTGAACTCTTCGACCGTATAGGAACGAATCGCCTTGAAAACATCGTTCATGGCCCAATCGCGCACAAGACCCGTAGGCTCCTGCGTCTCGGGATCCAAAACGATGGTTCCAGCCTCCTGGCTCACAAAGCCGTGACCGATGCCGGCCTTCTCGAGGCACTTGCTGTTGACCCAATAGGAGTGGCCATCGTAGGAACCGATAAGCATCGGCACGTCCGGACACACTGCATCCAGCAGCTCCTTGGCCTGAATCTTGCCCTCGTTCTCGAACACGGCGTTGTCCCAACCCATGCCCTTATAGAACTCGCGGCCGGGATGCTCTTCCACATATTTGCGGATGGTATCCACGTACTCGTCCACGGTCTCGAGACCCAAAATGTCAATCTCGTAGGCAAACTGGCCAGCACCAGACGAGAAATGCATATGAGCATCGCAGAAGCCCGGCATGAACATACCGTCGCCCGCCTCGATCACCTTAGTGTCAGGACCGACGTACTCGTTCACCCCCGCCTCGTCGCCCACATAGACGAAAATGCCGTCCTTAATCGCTACCGCCTGAGCGGTAAACTCTGCGCGATTAGACGTGAACACCTTCCCCTTAAGCACGGTATCCGCTTGCATCGCAAACTCCTTTCCTGTGACCCGCTTCTTAGTTCAAAACGGATTTCACAGGGAAGATTACGGTCGGAAAGGAGGTTTATTCCATGCGCCAAACGGTCAATTTCACTCAACCTTAGTTGTACAAGCAGATTATTTTGGCAGGTAAAAAGCTCTATTTCATTCTTCGGTGCCATAACACCACGTCCCGTTCGCGCGAGGAGAACGACCGCTCACGGCTCGCATAGGATACGCTTTAGCGCTCTTATACCCCTAGGGTTTACCCTCCGTCTATCCATTGTCGATAGTCGTATTGGGCCCATGGCGCCCCTCGGCGGCGCCCAGTGCCCAAACGGCAAGTCCGCGCCTGCCGCCGCGAGGCCGCCTACGCCCTATAGAACACGTTGTCGGCAAAGAAGTCGGCCGGGGGCTCCATGCACGCGATCTCGCCGTCGAACATCATGGCGATGTCGTCGGATACTTGCTCCGCGAAGTCTAGGTCGTGCGTGGCCATGATGACGGTGCCGCCCGCCTGTGCGTGGTCGCGCAGGGCGCGGGCGATGATGCGGCGGCTGGCCAGGTCCAGGCCCTTGGTGGGCTCATCGAGCAGCAGCAGCTCGGGACCGATCAACAGCAGTTTTGTCAACGCAAGCAGCTGGCGTTGACCGCCCGAAAGGTCATACGGATGACGCGCCTCCAAGCCCGCCAGCCCCAGGAGCGCCGCCTGCTCCTGCGCTGTGGCCTCGTCGTATCCGCAGGTCGAAGCCCATTCCATCAGCTCGCCGCGCACCGTCTCGGCGACCAGCAACGCCTTGGGGTTTTGCGGCAGTAGCGCCGCCGAAGCCGCCCCACGCACCATGCGGCCGCGCTGCAGCTTAGCCGTCTTGGCCAACACCGAGAGCATCGTCGACTTACCACAGCCGTTACCGCCCACAATCGCATGTACCGCGCCAGCCAAAAACGCCACGTCGAGCCCGCGCAGCACCCAACCGGACGCACGGTCGTAACGAAACCAGCCTTCCGACAGGGTGGTAGCCGACCCGCCGTGCATTTTTTGGAGTATTCTGCTTCCATCCGTGCGCGGGAAGGCTTCCTGGCTGTTCTCTAGCGACGTTTGAGCCACAAATTCGGACGATTTGTCCATTTTCTGGGTATTTTTCGCACCCGATACGTCCTCAGACGGCTCCAGAGAGCCCAAATTGCCCTCGCGCCTGCAGAATACTCCGTTTTTTGCACATCGGGTGGCGCCCCACCCCAACATGCCATCGGAAAACAGCGATTCTCGGCGTCCCAAAGAAGCCATATCCGCCACCTCGAGCACGCGACCGCCCTCGATCCGATACGCGCACGTCGCATATTCGAGCATCGGACGCGGCTGATGCGTTGCCACGACCACCGTACAACCCAACTCGCGGTTCACGCGAAACAGCGCGTGCAGAAAATTCTTCTCGGCAACGGGATCGAGCTGAGACGTGGGCTCATCGAGCAGCAGCACGCGCGGGCGGAGCGCCAGAACGGCCGCCAGCGACAGCAGCTGCTTGCGACCGCCCGAAAGCGTGTCGGTATCGCGGTGAAGCCAATCCTCCAGGCCAAAGAAATAGCTGGTCTCGGCCACGCGGCGGCGCATCTCGTCGCGCGACGCACCCAGATTTTCCAGGCCAAACGCCATCTCGTGCCATACGGTTTCGCACACGATCTGGTTCTCGGGGTCCTGAAACACGTAGCCCACGCGCTCCGCGGACGCGCGAACGTCCATGCCGGCAACAGACTCGCCCAGCACACGCAGCTCGCCAGCGCGCTCGCCCGCCGGGGCGATCTCGGGCTTGAGCAGCGAGAGCAGCGTCGACTTACCCGATCCGGTACCACCAACCAGCAGCGCAAACGCTCCTTGGGGAACGTGCCAATCAAGCCCCTCGAGCACCGGCGCCCCAGCCCCGGGGTAGGCAAAGCGAAGGCCCCGCGTTTCAATCGCCGGCACATCCAAGCTGCACGCCGCACCCGACACCGAGTCCCTATCCAACCGAGCCATCAGCCAAACCTCTTCTCGTCAATCGCACGCAGCACGCAAGGCAGCGCCATCCAAGCAGCGTATACAACATAGCCCGGCCACGGCGCCGGCACCGAAAGCTGCGGGTAAAACGAATACTGCGTCGTCGCGGTCCACGCCACCGCCACCGCGGCGGCTCCAAACAGCGCGAGCAAAACCAGTGCAACAACATCGCTGGGCTTCAACCGATACCGCGCGTACGTCGTGCGACGCGCGACCGCACCCCACCCACGCGAGCGCATGGCATCCGCGCGCTCCAGCGAATCTCCCATGCCCCAACCCATCAGCACGCTCGATGCCCGCAAGCGCGAGCGCACGGGATTGGCGGGCGCGCGCCCCGGCACATCAATTGCGTCCTGCACCGCCAGCACGGTGCGACCGCAGCGCAAAAACTGGGGGATAAGCCGCATGCACATCGAGATCATGAGCGCGATCACCGGCGCGGCGTTGCCCAGCAGCGCCAGCACTTTGTCGTATTCGAGCATCGACGCCGCGGCCTCAAACCACAGCACGCTCGCCACAAACAGCCCGCCCATGCACAGGCCATACACCATGCTTTCCAAATACACCGCGCGCATGCCAATGCGGAACAGCTCCGTCGAGCCCGAGGCACTAAACAGCGGGTTGACCAGCGCAATAATCAAAATCACCGGCAGCTGCCAGCGCAGTGCGCCCAGCGTGCGCGCCGCGCCGCGCGTCGCGAACCCGTACGCCAGCCCGCCCGCGAGCGACAGCGCGATCAACACCGGCTGCATCGAGAACATGGTGAGTCCCAGCGTTAACACTATATAGAGTGCCGGCACCGCCGGATGCGACATCGAGAATGCCGCCACGGGCTCGGCGCCCGAACCCTCTCGCATGTTACCCATAGGCACCCCCGCTCTCCCGCTAAATCGCCAACGCCGAAGCGCCGCCAGCACCGCCCGCAAGCAGCACAAACGCCGTGCCGGCAGACCAAACCTCGGCCGTGGCGCGCCAATCGTTACGCGCTCATCATATGCCTGCGGTATCATATTGCGCCGTGTATCGTTTCCAAACACACGTCTCTATAACGTAACAGGAGATCACATGGACGCAACCGCAATTATCCTCGCTGCCGGCGAGGGCACCCGCATGAAGTCGAACCATTGCAAGGTTTCGCACAAGATCCTGGGCAAGCCCATGGTCCAATGGATCGTCGACGCCACCATCAAGGCCGGCTGCAGCCGCGTCGTGGTCGTCATCGGCAGCCACGCCGACGAGATGCGCGCCCTCATCGACGGCGCCTACGCCAACAGCGCCACTAAGGTCGAATGCGTCGAGCAGACCGAGCGCCTGGGCACCGGCCATGCCGTAAAGGTCGCGCTCGAGGCTTGCGGCATCGCTGAGGGCCCGGTCGTCGTGCTCAACGGCGACCTGCCGCTCATCACCGCCGACACCGTCGCCAAGTTCGCGCAGACCGTCGCCACCGGCGAGCTCGCCTGCACCGTCATGACCATGACCCCGCCCGACCCCTTTGGCTACGGCCGCATCAAGCTGGGCGCCGACGGCCAGATCGAGCGCATCATCGAGCAGAAGGACTGCACGCCCGAGCAGGCCGCCACGCTGCTGGAGTGCAACGCCGGCTGCTACGCCTTCGACGGTGCGCAGCTCGCCGCCCACATTAACGAGATCGGCAACGACAACGCACAGTCCGAGTACTACCTGCCCGACATGCTCGAGATCCTCAAAGGCCACGGCCAGGCGGTCTCCATCTTCCACTGCGACGACTACCGTGACGGCCTGGGCGTCAACAGCCGCATCCAGCTCGCCCAGCTCACCGCCATCGCGCGCGACCGCATCAACGAGCACTGGATGGCCGAGGGCGTCACCTTCATCGACCCCACGCAGGCTTGGATTGGCCCCGACGCCGTCATCGGCCGCGACACCATCGTGTGGCCGCAGACGCATCTGATCGGCCACGTCACCGTGGGCGAGGAGTGCCAGCTCGGCCCCAACAGCCGTCTCACCGACACCACCGTCGGCAGCGGTTGCACCATCGATGAGACCATCGCCATCGAGGCTGTCATCGAGAACGGCGTCGACTGCGGCCCGCGCGCCTACCTGCGCCCGGGTACCCACATGCTCGACGGTTCCAAGGCCGGCACGCACGTGGAGATCAAGAAGTCCACAATCGGCGAGGGTTCCAAGGTGCCGCACCTGTCCTACATCGGCGACACCACCATGGGCTCCGGCGTCAACGTGGGCGCTGGCTCCATCACCTGCAACTACGACGGCGTGCACAAACACAAGACCGTCATCGGCAAGGACGCCTTCATCGGCTCCGACACCATGATGGTCGCGCCTGCCCAGATCGGCGACGGCGCGCTCGTGGCCGCCGGCTCCGTCATCACCGAGCCGGTCCCGGCAGACGCGCTCGGACTGGGTCGTGCCCGTCAGGTAAATATTGAGGGCTGGGCCGCCGATTATCGCCGCCGTCTGCACGAGGACGACGAGGTATAACGTTTTATCAAGCATCTAAGGAGCTGTTCCATGGGAGCGGCTCCTTTTTCTATCGTGACCTGCGCGACCGGATGAGTGGTCGGTTCGTGTCCGTTGACGGTAAAGACGTTATCAAGACTCGATAAACCCCGTCGCGCGGTTACAATGCAACAAGGCATCTATATGGCATTCGATGTATAAAGGAGAAGGGTAATGCCGATTAATGATCCCGAGAAGTCGGAGAATATGCGCAAGTCCATCCGCGTATATTCCGGTTCCTCCAACCGTCCCCTCGCTCAGAAGATCGCTGAGTACCTTGGGGTCGAGCTTTCGGGCCTTACGCTAAAGCAGTTCGCCAACGGTGAGATTTACGCCCGCTACGACGAGACCGTCCGCGGCGCCGACGTCTTCCTGATTCAGTCCGTGGCCGGCGGCAACGTCAACGACATGCTCATGGAGCTGCTCATCGCCACCGACGCTGCCAAGCGCGCATCCGCCCGCTCCATCACCGCCGTTATCACCCACTACGGCTATGCCCGCCAGGACCGCAAGGCCGGCCCGCGCGAGCCCATCACCGCCCGCCTCGTCGCCAACCTGCTCGAGCGCGCCGGTGTCAACCGCATCATCACCCTCGACCTGCACCAGGGTCAGATCCAGGGCTTCTTCGATATCCCGGTTAACCACCTGTCCGCACTGCCGCTGTTTGGCCAGTACTACAACGACATGCACTTCGACACCGACAACCTGGTCGTCGTCTCCCCCGACGTGGGCCGCGCCAAGGCCGCCAAGAAGCTCTCCGACATGCTTGGCTGCGACCTGGCCATCGCCCACAAGGGCCGTCCGCGCCACAACGCCGCCGAGGTCATGGGCATCATCGGTGACATCAAGGGCAAGACTTGCGTCATCAACGACGACATGATCGACACCGCCGGCACCCTGTGCGCCAACGTCAAGGAGCTCAAGGCTATGGGCGCCGGCGACATCTACGTCTGCGCCACCCACGGCATCTTCTCCGGTCCGGCCATCGAGCGCCTGAACGACGCCCCCATCGTCGAGTGCGTCGTCACCGATGCCATTCCCGTCGAGGTCGGCGGCAAGATCAAGACCATCTCGGTCGCCGAGGAGTTCGCTCAGGCCATCTCCGCCGTTTACCACGAGGAGCCCGTCTCCACGCTCGTCGGCGGCGACTTCGCGCTGTAGTCTACTGCGCATCGCATCATCTTTGATGTTTTAAAGGGTCGGAAGCACGCTTCCGACCCTTTTTCTATTCCTCGTCAACCTGCCCTGGACAGTTAGTTCAGATACGTATTTATTTAAAGCCCCAAAGGGCCGTTCGGAGCTTTCTGAGCTCCTCGGCGGACGCTATGCCGCCCAAAACTCATCGTTTTCGAGCATTACCGCTGCACATTTACCCTCAAATCGTCCTCGAGGGCCCTTAGAAACGCCTCGGACGCGCGATGCCTTATACGTATCTGAATTAACTGTCCAGTAGCTATCGTCAACCCTCGCGGTAGAGCTCGATTTCCCGCAATCCCCTCAACCAATTCCTCCGACTTCATAACACCCAGCCGTTCATGGCACGCAACACCCCACTGAGCGAAAAGAACGACGCGGCGACCGCGTTTCGCCAACGGCTTAGTACCTTGTAGTTATGACGACCGTGATTTCACATCTCTCCGCCCTCCGCGCGATTCGCCGCGCACGACGGGCTTACTCTGCGCTTCCGTGGGACTCCATCGACGTCGGACAGCAATCACAAGCTCTGGCTGACTGCATCCCCAATAATGGCGCCATAGACTTTGACGCGCTTTCGATGCTCGATGCCTGGAATGAAGACGATTCCGAACTGCTCGATCTTCTCGTTTCAAACGAAGACAACAGACGTCCCGACAAGCGACTTCTTCAGCATATTCTCTCTGCCCCGCTTCCCGAAGGGGCGATTATGCACATCGAGGCTGACATCTATGCCACATCCCCTGCCATGACGGCGCTGCTGTGTTCCAAAAATGAATCGGTTGCCAAAACCTTAATGCTTCTCATGGAGCTGCTCGGAACGTATTCTCTTCCGCCCGAGGCAACCTACCCCATCGCCTATGACGACATCTGGCCCAAGGCCGACACCTTCGAAGCGACGAACGATCTCGATTGCCGGAGCGACCAGTCGGTGACCGAGCAGCAAAATGAAACCCGCTACGAACAGGCGCACTACAAATGCGAGCCAGCCACGACCATCGAGGAGCTCGAGGCGATCGCACGGTTCGCAAAAAGCAGCTCATATACCTCGTTTCGCACAGCCGTCAAACTTGCCCGACCCGGATCTGCATCCCCAGCCGAATCCCTAATGTTTGCTGTTCTCGGAGCGCCCATGCGCTTTGGCGGATTCGGGTGCTGCAGCCTGCCCATGGGCGGCCTGCTACTCAACTATCGAGTCGACTTCGACACCCTTGCGGTCAACATGTCCTCGGGCATCCCCTACGCCATCTGCGACTTATATTGCCCGGCAGCCGGTGTCGACAACGAATACAACGGAATTGGGCATGAGATTCAAAACGCTCGCATCCACGATGGCAATCGAAATAATGGCCTCAAGGCAATGGGCATCCACGTCCTGGTTATCAATCGCGACCAGATGAAAGACCTTGTTGCACTCGAAGCCTTCGCCCAAACGATGCATCGACTCGCGGGAGTCCGATTCCGTTACCGTATCAAGGGCTATCGCAAGCGTCAGGCCACTTGGCTCAACGCTCTGCGGGCCGGAATCGGCCTTGCGCCGGTCTAAACGGCGAATCGCCCGTGCGCCGTCGAGCAGGGCTGGACAGTTAATTCAGATACGTATAAATAGACACACTGAATTAGGCTATTTTGCAGTCATCTCTATACCATTCGTCCTATTTGAAGGCCGGGTAGACTTCAAAACAGCGTCATATGGACTAACTGGAGCACCAATACAGCGCCGCGGCATCGAATTAGGCAATCCGGTGGCCCAAGCTTTATACGTATCTGAACTAACTGTCCACCTCGGCTTTCGACGGCCGCCCAAACGCACCCAAATAACCTCAATTGCCCACCATTTGACAGCAGCAACAGGGTCGCTCACCATAGCAGGCGACAAATCGACGAAAGGACAAACATGGCAGCTGCACAGCCGCTTAAGATTCGCATGGTTGCCGGGCTTGGCAACCCTGGCGAGGAATATGCCGAGACCCGCCACAACGCCGGCTTTAAGGCAATCGACGAGCTGGCCCGTCAGGCCGGCGTCACGTACTGGAAAAACCAGGCCGGCGCCGAGGTCGCGCTCATCAACATCAACGACCCCGAGGAAGAGGGTGGGAAGCGCCAGATCGTGCTGGTCAAGCCGCAGTCGTACATGAACACCTCGGGCGGCCCCATCTCCAAGCTCTGCCGCGAGTACAAGATCAAGGCCGAAGAGCTGCTCGTGATTCACGATGAGCTCGATATTCCCGCTGGCGACGTGCGCGTCAAGGTTGGCGGCGGCCATGCCGGCCACAACGGCCTGCGCTCCATCATCGACAAGATGGGCAGTCGCGACTTTAGCCGTATCCGCACCGGCATCGGCAATCCTCCCGGCAAGATGGCCGTCGCCGACTACGTGCTCAAGCAGCTGCGTGCTCGTGAGGCCGAGGATTTCCAGGACACCTGTGCCCGCGCCGCCGACGCCGCCGGCCTGGCAATCGTGCACGGCGTGGTCTATGCCCGCGACCACGTCAACGGCGCCGCCTCCGCCAACGGCAAGCACTAAACCTACCGTTTAGGGACAGGTTTGTTTTGGCAGGTTTTATCTGCGAAAACGCCGCAACGGCCGCATCGCAATAAGCAACCCGCCGCCATACATACGCAACACCCCAAAGGGGGCCGGTCTCATCGCAACGCGAGACCGGCCCCTTTGCCGTTTTGCCTGATAAAACCGACCGAAATAAACCTGTCCCTTTTTGGTAGGTCAGACGGGATAAACCGTTTTCCCACCTGCCGAAGAAACACGTAAACAGCATGGCCATGAGGGTATAATTTGCACCGTATGTTTGCACAACGCCTGTGCGCGTACGGTTTTATTCGGGCTACCGTCCATTTCCGTGGAGGCACGGTTCGGCAGCCCTTACAAGAGAGGGGTTCTATGTATAAGATCCTGGAGAAGACGCAGTTCTCGGAGAAGGTGTTCAAGTTCCGCATCGAGGCGCCTGCAATCGCCAAACATGCGCACGCTGGACAGTTCCTCATGGTCCGCGCCAACGAGACGGGCGAGCGCGTCCCGTTTACCCTGGCCGGCTGGAACGGTGACGAGGGCTGGGTCGAGTTCATCTTCATGGTGATCGGCAAGACCACCGAGATGCTGTCCACCTACGAGGCCGGCGAGTCGCTGCGCGACGTCGTGGGCCCGCTGGGCGTTCCCACCGAGATGGCCGAGGGCCCCTGCGCCGTCATTGGCGGCGGCGTCGGCCTGGCAATTGCCTTCCCGGTCGCCAAGCACCTGGTCGAGACCGGCCACGAGGTGCACGCCATCATGGGCGCCCGCACCAAGGACCTCCTGCTCATGGAGGACCAGTTCCGCGAGCTCCTCGACGAGGACCACATCCACATCACCACAGATGACGGTTCCTACGGCGAGCAGGGCGTTGTCACCGCTCCGCTGGAGCGCCTGCTGCAGGACAAGGCCGTGAGCCAGGTCTTCTGCGTCGGCCCCGTTCCGATGATGAAGTTCTCGACCCTCACCGCCCAGAAGTACGACACCCCCATCACCGCGTCGCTCAACCCCATCATGGTTGACGGCACCGGTATGTGCGGCTGCTGCCGCGTCGAGGTGGGCGGCGTGACCAAGTTCGCTTGCGTCGACGGCCCCGACTTCGATGCCACCCTGGTCGACTGGGATGACCTTCGTGCCCGCCAGGCCGCTTACCGTTCCGAAGAGGGCGAGTCCCTCAAGGCCTATGAGGAAAAGAGCTGCGCATGCCACTAGTTAACGGTCGTTTCGTTGCCGATATGAAGTCGCCCCGCACCCCGGATAACGAGGAGCCGGCTGCCGAGCGCGCCTGTGACTTCCGCCCCGTCGACAAGGGCTTCACCGAGGAGATGGCGCTGGCCGAGGCCGAGCGCTGCCTCAACTGCAAGAAGCCGTTCTGCGTTGAGGGCTGCCCCGTCAACATCAACATCCCCCGCTTTATCGAGCAGATCCGCGAGAAGGACTTTGGCGGCGCTCTCGATACCATCCGTGAGGACTCCATGCTCCCCGCCATCTGCGGCCGCGTCTGCCCGCAGGAGAACCAGTGCGAGGGCAAGTGCATCCGTGGTAAGAAGTCCGAGCCCGTGGCCATCGGCCAGCTCGAGCGCTTCCTGGGTGACCGCCCCGAGCTCGCCTCCACGCCCAAGATGGCCCCCAAGAACGGCAAGAAGGTCGCCGTCGTCGGCTCCGGCCCGTCCGGCATCACCTGCGCCGGCGAGCTCGCCCGTAACGGCTTTGACGTCACCGTCTTCGAGGCCTTCTTCACCGGCGGCGGCGTGCTGGTCTACGGCATCCCCGAGTTCCGTCTGCCCAAGGCGGTCGTCAAGCGCGAGATTGACGGCCTGGAGGACATGGGCGTCAAGTTTGAGTACAACTCCGTCGTGGGCAACATGGCCACGGCCGAGGAGCTGTTCGAGCAGGGCTTCGACGCCATCTACGTGGCGACCGGCGCTGGCCTGCCCAAGTTCCTCAACGTCCCCGGTGAGAACCTGCCCAACGTCTTCTTCGCCAACGAGTACCTCACCCGCGTGAACCTGATGAAGGCCAACAAGTTCCCCGAGTACGACACCCCCACCAAGCACGGCAAGAACGTCGTCGTCTTTGGTGGCGGCAACGTGGCTATGGACGCCGTCCGTACCGCCAAGCGCCTGGGCGCCGAGCACGCCATCATCGCCTATCGCCGTACCGAGGACGAGATGCCCTGCCGTCGCGCCGAGCTGCATCACGCCAAGGCCGAGGGCGTCGAGGTTCTGCCGCTCGTCTCCCCGCTTGAGTTTGTCGCTGGCGAGGACGGCTCCGTGTGCGCCGTCAAGGTCCAGAAGATGGAGCTCGGCGAGCCCGACGAGTCCGGCCGTCGTCGTCCGGTCGCCATCGAGGGCGCCATCGAGGAGATCCCCTGCGATGTCGCGATCTCGGCCATCGGCACCAACGCCAACCCCTTCGCTGCCAAGATCGGCGGCAAGATGGAGCTCAACAAGTGGGGCTACATCGTCGCCGACGAGGAGACCGGCCAGACCACCGATCCCCGTATCTGGGCCGGCGGCGACATCGTCACCGGTGCCGCTACGGTCATTCTGGCGATGGGCGCCGGCAAGAAGGCCGCCGCTTCCATCACCAAGAGCCTGCTGGGCGAGTAATCACTCACAGCGCTAGCCATCAAACGGCAAAGTCCCCGTCGAGCACACGCCCGGCGGGGACTTTTTCTATGCCGGCCGCCCCACCACCACAAGGGGGACAGGCACCTTTGTGGTGGTTTTGGGCTTGGCCGGCCGGTTTGTCTTGATCTGTAACAGGTAGGCCCCGTAGAGCCCCGTAGATGTTACAGATCGAGACACTGTGCGAGCGTCCGCCCGTTCATCTCAATCTGTAACAGTAAGAGGCAATATTCCTCGCTACGCGTTACAGATCGAGACGTTGTTCCGACACTCGTCAGCTTGTCTCAATCTGTAACATCTGGAACCCAAATTCCTCGTTTGGTGTTACAGATCGAGACATTAGGTTGGCAGTCAGACGGTTCATCTCAATCTGTAACAGGTAGGACCGTTTTGAGCAGCTACGTGTTATAGATTGAGATTTTGCTGAGGACGAGGCCGAGGGCAGCCACCAAAATCTAGCGCTTGCGGCGCTTGGACGCGACGAAGCCGGCGCCAATGACGGACGCACCGGCGATACCAAGGGCGGCTGCGCCCGTCGCGGCGTTGTCGCCCGTGGCGGCCAGAACACCGGAAGCGCTTTTGGCGCCGGCAGCAGTCTTGGTCGCAACGGTCATGGTGGTCTTTGCGTCCTTATCTACGGGCTTGAGGTCAGGCTTCTGCTCGGGATTGGGCATGGGATCGGGGTCCGGAGTCGGCTCGGGGTCCGGCGCTGGTTCCGGCTCCTGCCCGTCCCCAAAATTAATCACCACATCATGGGCAACCTCGGCAGAACCGACGATATCCGAAATCGCAGACGAACCGGCAACACCGATGACCTGCCCGTTCTGGGAACTCAGCCATTGCCCTGTATCGACAACCTTTTTCACATCGCGAACGGCACCATCCGTCGGAGTCGTAATCGTCGCATTTCCTCGCAAATCAATCATCGCGGCATGGAACAGTGTCGCATTCACGACGTTGCGGTTGATCGCATAGATTCCCGCAGTCGCACCCGAAGCCTCGATCTTCGAGTTGAAAATCTGGATACGAGGCGTTTCCGACCTGGTGTTTGCCTCTGCCATGATTCCAAAACTTTGATTGCGGGCGGCATCGATGCTGCTTGCGGCAGATAGACTTCGAGACGTAAGATTCGACTTCTCGACAAGCATCCACACCGCACCGTCTTGCGAGCGTGCGCCGATGCCCGCCGAGAACGAGGCCGCACTGCCGGCGGAAAGCACGACATCGGCTCCGTTAACGATTTTCATGAGGGTACTCTTCTTGATACCAACCGTATAAATGCACGCGGAAGCCCACGGGGCATCGGAAGTCTTAATCGACAGGTTGGCGTCATCGATGGTGACATCGGCACCTCGCTCGTAAGAGGAATCCGGCTCTTCCTGCTCGCCTTCCTGAGCAGTGTGTCTGTTGGGAATGTTATCGGCAAAGATGCCGTAGATGCTCTGCATTGGACGCCAAGATCCTTCCGCCGATTTCGCCTCGATTTTGACATCGGCGCCCTTATCGATCTTCACGCTGCCGGCCGTCGCGCGAATGCCCGTCACATGATCCGATGTACCCGAAGCCGTCACGTTGACGCTGGTGCCGCTGATGGTCACATCGCCGCCGACATTGCCGTCGCCTTCCGCCGCAATAACATCGTTCTGAGCCGTCGCATTAAGGGTGCCGTCGCCGGTAATGGCGAGGTTGCCGTTTTTAACAGCAATAGCGCTCTGACCGGCATCGGCCGTGATGGTGTTATTGCCCGTCACGCCGATATTGAGGTTGCCCTGAGCACTGATGCCGGCGCCGTCGTAGCCGTTGAGCTTCATGTCGTCGCCACCGTCCCAGGACCAGGTTCCGGCCTCGTCGCCGGCGACCGCGCCCTTGTTGTACTGCGTGCCGCCCACGTTGACCCATTCGGCGGCGAGTGCCACACTCGGCAGTAGCAGCTGACCGGCCATGAGCACGCAGGCCCCTGCACAGGCGAGCTTGGCGCCCACGCGACGCCACGTTCCGTGGGAGAGCGAGCATGCGCGGCCACGGTTGATTGAACTGTCATGGATTTGCTTTTGCATGTGAACCTCCTTGTCGAAAGGGGTGCTTCTGTAACACCATGTTACGAAAAGTTATCCGGGTCCCGGGGAACAAATTCGCATGCGGGCCATCTGCCAACGCAAAAGGCAGCCCCAGGCAATCGCCACCGCCGCCGTCCCCATCGCCATCTTGGGGCTGACTCAGATTCAGTTCCCCGCGGGCACGCTTGCACTCGAGATTCTAGGGTGCATTGCATTCCTTGGACTCGGTCTGCTGGGCGCCGCGGCGCACCATACCTTCGCGCTGGCGTTCCAAGATGACCCCAAACTCGCCACCGGCGCCGGAGCGGCATATGCCGCGGGCATCCTGATACAGTTCGCAATCAACCTGCTCGACTGCGACGGTATCGTCGAGCTCGTCGTTCTTGGCGCGGCAACAATTGTCATCGCCGCCCTCAGCGCCGCTCCCCAAAAGGCCACCAAGAGCTCCGGCGACCTCGCCAATCCCTTTACCGAGCCCTCGCACGCCCTCGCCAAGCAGGCATGCTGGAGCATTGCGCTCGTCATGATTCTCGCCTGCCTGTTCTCGACGCTCGATAACGTCGTCACGTTTTCCAACGCCCACGGCACCATCGCTGTTCAGACCTGGCCACGCCTCTTTTTGGCAGCGAGCGGGCTGGCCGCCGGCATCGTCTTTGACCTTGCCGAGCGTCGCTATATGGGACTCGTCATGTTCGGCGTCACGGTACTCTCCACCATCTCAATCTTGGCCGTGGAAGCCGGCGCCGACCCCAACTTAGGCCTCGTCGTCTTTTACCTGAGCTCGGGCTTTTTTGTCACGTTCTTTACCGTCACGTTTACACAGCTGGCACCGCGCATGCATGCACCCGCCCTGTGGGCCGGCATGGGTCGCGCAGCCAACAACGTGTGCGCGTTCACTACGTCGGGCGTCTCGCTGGCACTGGTTACCTCGGGCAATGTTGCCCTCATCATGATCGGCGCGCTCATGCTGCTTGTGGCGGCGAGCGTTGCGTTCGTTGCCGCCGGCCTGTTCCGCCTGCCCCAAACCGAGCAGGAGCGCGAACACCAGCAACGAGCCGAGGAGGCACTCGCAGCACCCAGCATCGAGGAACAGCGCCGAGCCTTCATCACCGATCACGCTCTCACCCCACGCGAGGTCGACGTGCTGTTCGCCGTAACCCAAGACGAGCGCCCGCTCAAACAGATCGCCGAGGAGCTCGGCATCCCGATGCGCATGGTCCAGCGCCACCTGAGCTCCATCTACCAAAAGACCGACACGCAAACGCGCGCCGGTCTCACCAAAGCCTTCCCCTCGGCTTAAAGCAAAAACCACCACAAAGGTGCCTGTCCCCTTTGCGGTGGTTTTGATCGGTTAGCCTTCGAGCTGAGCTACTTTGTAGCGGTAGGCTGCGGCGATGACGTCCTTGCAGCCCTCGCGGCCCAGCTTGGCGCGGTTGACGACGATGTCCTTGCCGCTCGTCATCTTCCACTTGCCGGCGCTGTAGCGCTTGTAGAACGCCTCGCGAGCCTTCTGCTGTTGCTTGACCAGCTTGGCACCCTTCTTTTTGTTGAGGCCACGCTTCTTGCGAACGATCTCGACGCGGTCCTCAAAGGGGGCGGTCACCAGCACGGCAATGTGGTTGGGGTTATTGCGCAGCAGGTAATCGGACAGGCGACCCTCGATGATGCAGCTCTCGGTCTCGCCCAGGTCCAAAATCACCTGGCTCATCTTTTGGAACAGCTTGTCCGAGTACGAACGGGCATCGTAGCGGTCGGGCAGAAACGCCATGTTCTCCACGGCCAGGCGCTCGTCGTAGGCCGCCATCTTATCGAGCGACTCGCCCGCGCGCAGCGACGCGCGCACCAGCAGTTCGTTGTCGTACAGCGGAATCCCCAGCTCGTTGGCGAGGATACGGCCAATCTCGTGGCCCTCGGCACCAAAGTCACGCGCGATGGTAATGACCACGGGGCTCTTCTTGTTCACCAGATCGCTCATCGCGAATCCTTTCTCTATGTGACAAAGGGACTGTCCCTTTGTCACATTATGCGGCTACGATACGACGCTGATATGCTCGGACCAGCAGCGAAATGCCAAAGTTGAGCGCAAAGTACATCGCAAACACCAGGCCGTAGAGCATGAGCACCTGCGACAGGTCGATCGCATGTGCCATCACGACGTTTGCCGTGTACATGAGCTCGGCCACATTAATGCCCGAAAGATACGAGCTGTCCTTAATGACGGTCGTGCACTGGCTAAACAGCGCCGGAATGATCGTCTTAAACGTCTGAGGCAGGATGATGTAGCGCATGGTGGCAAAGAAGCCGAAGCCCTGGCTCTGCGCCGCCTCAAACTGGCCGCGCGGAATCGAGTTGAGACCGCCGCGCACAATCTCGGCCATAACGGCGCTGGTAAACAGCGTAAAGGCGATAGTCGAGATCACAATGTCCAGACCCTGCACCGTAAAGTAGATAAACAGGATCCACAGCAGGTTCGGCGTGCAGCGGAACAGCTCGATATAGGCGCTCACCAAAATACGGAACGGGCGGGGCGCATAGCTCTTGACGAGCGCCAGCACCGTGCCAAAGATGAGCGAGAAAAAGATCGACAGTGCCGAGATCTCGATCGTCTTAACAAAGCCGCCCCAGATGTAGAGCAGGTTGGTCGCGTTGAAGATTTCCATGCGCTAGGCCTCCTCTACGTTGTCGAGCCCCAGCTCGGCCAGGCTCACACCGCGCGGACGCTCCTTGGAGCGGCGCTCGAGCCACTGCACCAGCATGGCGAGCGGAAAGCAGATGATGAAGTACATAAAGCAGCAGACGATGTATCCCTGCAGGTAGCCATACAGGCTTACGAAGTTGTCGGAGCGATACATAAGGTCGCCGCCGGCCACGAGTGCCAGCACCGACGTGTTCTTGACCAGGTTGAGCGCCTGGTTGCACAGCGGCGGCAAAATGATCTTGAACGTCTGGGGCAGCACGATGTACCAGTAGGCCTGCGCGCGCGTGAAGCCCTGGCTCTGAGCAGCCTCCATCTGTCCGCGCGGAACGGCTTCGATGCCGGTGCGGATGACCTCAGAGATGTAGGCCGCGTGATACAGCCCCACGCCCAAAAAGCCCAGCACAAACGGCGCGATACGCACCGGCTGGTCAGCACCGGTTATGGCCTGCAAAAACTGCGGGCCGGCCATGTACATAAAAAGCACCTGCACGGGCAGCGGGGTGTTCTGGTAAAACTCCACGTACACGCGGCTGATAGCGCGCAGCACGCGCGAACGGGTGGTCGAGAACACGCCCAGCAGCGTGCCCAGCACCAGCGACAGCAGCAGGCCGGCAACAACCACCTGCAGCGTCACGCCAAAGCCCTCCCAGAAGGGCCCCATGTTTTGGAATGTTGTCGACCAGCGGTCGGCGTCAAACAATCCTTCGAGCATTTGATTCCTTCCTTGGACGAACGCTTACACAAGACCCCAGGTCTTGACCTCTTGATCGAGCCAGCCATCGGCCAGGCGTTCGCAAATCACCTGATCGACCACGGCCGAAAGGTCGCAACCCTTCTTGGTCGCCACGCCGTAGCCCTGCTCGCCAAACTTGACCTCGGGCTGCAGCAGCTCGACGGTCTCGTTCATGTAGCCGGCCAGCGTGGAGCGGTCCATGGCAAAGACGTCGATATTGCCGGCGTCGAGCGAACTCTTGATGATGGGATAGCCGCTAAAGGCCCTAAACTCAGGCTCGCAGTGAAAGCCGTTGTCCTTGATCATCTGCTCGATCAGGCCCTGCGTGGTGGCACCTTGACTCACGCCGATAACCTTGCCGTCCAGGTCCTCGATCGAGGTAAAGCCCGAGCGCTTCTTGACCATGAGTCCCACGTAGTCGGTGCGGTACGGCGTCGAGAAATCCCAGCTCTTCTTGCGCTCGTCGGTGATGGTGTAGGTCGCCGCGACCACGTCGAGCTGGCCGTTATCGATGAGCGGGCCGCGCGTCTTGGGCGTTACGTCGGTAAACTCGACAAGCTCCTGGGCGCGGGCCTCCTTGTAGCTCACGCCAAAAACGGCAGCGGCAATCTGGTAGCACAGGTCGACCTCCATGCCCTCAAAGCGGCCCTTGGCGGTATCGTAATAGCCGTAGCCGGGAACGTCCTTCTTAACGCCGGCGTTCAGGTGGCCGCGCGACTTGATGGTCGCGAGCTTGGAGCCTTTGTCGGAACTCTCGCCACTGGCGGAGCTGCCACAACCGGTGAGCGCGGTCCCAGTCAGCGCGAGCATGCCGGCCCCCGCCAGCTGCAAAAAGTGACGGCGCGATACGGCCGCCCTCGTTATATCCGTCATGTCCATCACCCGCGCCTAGTGCAGAATCTTGGACAGGAACTCGCGGCAGCGCGGGTTCTCGGGGTTATCGAAGAAGTGCTCGGGCGTGCCCTCCTCCAGGATGCGACCGTCCTCCATAAAGATGACGCGGTCGGCCACCTGGCGCGCAAAGCCCATCTCGTGCGTCACGCAGATCATGGTAATGTCCTCCTGCGCGAGTTCGATCATAACGTCCAGGACCTCCTGGACCATCTCGGGGTCGAGCGCCGAGGTCGGCTCGTCAAACAGGATGATGGGCTGCTTGGTGCACAGGGCGCGGGCGATGGCGATGCGCTGCTGCTGACCGCCCGAGAGGTTTTGCGGGTACTCGCCGGCCTTATGCGCCATGCCGACGCGCTTGAGTGCGGCGATGGCGATCTGGGTCGCCTCTTCCTTGCTCTTCTTTTGCAGCTTGATGGGCGCGAGCGTCAGGTTGCCGAGCACCGTCATGTTGGGATAGAGGTTGAACTGCTGGAATACCATGGAGCTGTACTTACGAGCCATCTCCAGGTGGTTCTTCTTGGTGAGCGGCGTGCCGTCGATGACGACCTCGCCCGATGTGGGCTCCTCAAGATAGTCGACGCAGCGGATGAGCGTCGACTTGCCCGAACCAGACGGCCCGATCATAACGAGCTTCTCGCCGCGCTTGACGGTGAGATTGATATCTTTGAGCACATGCAGGTCGCCAAAGTACTTGTTGAGATGCTTGATCTCGATCATGTCTGCCATGAATGTCCCTTCCCTGCGCTTACACGAATTGCACTATTGTACGGAAAGAATCACGTTTCCGCAGCCCACACTGTATCACTGTAAAGAACCCGCAACCTTTCACCCACTCATTGGGGACAGACTTAAATGAGTGCCCGCTCATTGGGTACTCATTTAAGTCTGTCCCCAATGAGCGCCTTCATCTGTCATCGAAAAAGGGGCGCGACCGCGATGGTCACGCCCCTCGGCATCAACTATGTGTCGACCAGTCCTTAAGCGAGTTTGGCGCCCACGATCTTGGCAGCCGCAGGCTTATCGAAGTTGCCGCCGGTAGCCTTGCCGAGTGCTCCCATGACCTGGCCCATCTGCTTCTTGGAGGTCGCGCCCAGCTCGGCGATAACCTGCTCGATCAGTGCCTCGAGCTCCTCGCCCGAAACCTGCGCGGGCAGCAGACTCTCCAGAATCTTGACCTGCTCGGTCAGGTTGTCGGTACGCTCCTGGTCGGTACCGGCCTTAATGGACATCTCCAGCGTCTCGCTCGTCTGCTTAATCAGACGCTTGATCATGCTGTTGACGTCTTCCTCGGTCACATCGCGGCGCTCGTTGACCTCGATATTCTTCACCTCGGCCTTGACCTGACGAATGATGGACAGGCGAACCTTGTCCTTGGCCTTCATGGCCGCGATCATTTCCTTCTGCAGCTCTTCGTTGGTCATCTGCAAATCCTCCTCAATAGCGTGGGCGGCACTCGCGCGAGCACCGCCCCATGATTACTCAGTCGTCGACGCGTCGTCGGTCGAACTCTTGGTGACACCCTTCAGGCTCACGTTGTACGGCACGTCATTGGGCATGGGGTTAACGGTGATGTCGGCGTCCTTCTTGTACTGCTCCAGCCACTCGCTGTACGCGGTGCTTGCCGCCTGCGTCTTCACCACGTTGGAGACGTACTTCTTGATGTCCTTGGGCACCTGCTTGATGTCGTCGACCTGATTATCGACATGGAAGTAGTCGGTGCATTTGATGATGTGGTAGCCGTAGGTCGACTCGACCACGTCGCTCACATCACCCTTGTTGAGACCCTCGAGCGCCGTCTGGTAGCTGTCGACGAAGGTGGTGAGCTTATCCCAGCCCACGTCGCCCTTATCGTCTTTGGAGCCGGTGTCCTCGGAGTACTGCTCCACGGCGTCCTCAAAGCTCAGCTCGCCGGAGTTGATCTTGTCCAAGCACTCCTGCGCCTTGGCCTTGGCGGCAGCCTTGTCCTCGTCGGAGGCGTCGGAATCGACCTTGATCAGGATGTTCGACGAACGGCGGGCATCGTTGTAGTTGGACAGGTTCTCGTTGATGTAATCGACGATCTCGCTGTCCTTGGGCTTGCTCGTGGGCGCGACGGCATCCTTGAGCTTCTGCTGCGCCAGGCTCTCTTTGAGCGAATCCTTGTAGGTGTCCTCGGTGTAGCCGTAGGTCTTGAGGGTCTCCTTAAAGGTCTTGGCTCCGCCCGCGCTCTTGCACGCGTCCTTCCAAGCCTTCTCGACCTCCTCGTCCGACACCGTCACGCCGTTCTCCTTCTGCGCCTGCTGAAGCAGAATCTGCTGCGTGTAGGAATCGATGAGCTGCTTGCGGTACTTCTTGGGCGTGAGGTCGTTGTCGACCAGGTACTGTGCCCAATCCTCGTCCTTAGTGTAGCCGTAGGACGTGCGCATGCTCATGATCTGCTTGGTGACGGTGTCCTCGGTGAGGTTGGTGCCGTTGATGGTCGCAGCCACACCGCCGGTGAGCTTGTAGCCCGTGCTGGTGTCCTCGGCTTGCGACATCAGGCCGGAGCACGCCATCGCCGAAACGGAAAGCAGCATTGCCAGCACGCCGATGACCACCAGAACGATTTTGACGGTCTTGGAAACGTAGGTCTTTCGCTGCTTCTTGCGAGAGTTGGAGGCGGCGCGAGACTGTTGCTCGGGGGTCGGCGCGACCTCGGGGTTCTTTTTCTTGTTTGCCATGTTTGGCCTTTCGCATCACAAATCGAACAAACGCCATTGTGTCACAACGCGGCCCCCGCGGCACGCCTGGTGCAAAGGGGACAGGTTAATCTGCACCATTTTGGTGCAGAGGGGACAGGTCTAACTGCCACCTTAGAAGTGGCGGCGGATGGCGTCAACCATGCCCTGGGGCGTGGTCTGGCCGAGCACATCGGCTGCGGCGTCGGCGTCCATAAAGATATTCATGAGCGCCTGCAGGGCCTCGACCTGACCGCCCGGCTCGGAAATACCCAGGTTGACGATGATCTGCGCCGGCACCGGAGCGCCCATGCCCGCCATCGCGTTAAACGTCACGGGCGTGGCCGGCTTTGCCACGGCGATATAGGGCTTGGCGACAAAGCCGGGGTCGGTATGCGGGATGGCGATGTTGGCCGCCGGCATGGCAAGCCCCGTAGGATAGGCGTCCTCGCGTGTGCGGACGGCGTCAAGCCAGCCCTCGGCAATGTAGCCGCGCGGGGCAAGCTCGTCCTCGAGCAGCGCAAACACCTCATCCGGCGACGCACACTCCCAATCAAAAAACACCAGCTCAGGCGTAAAAAGCGCTTCGTTATCCGCCATGCGCCCACCTCTCTCACCTAGTCACCTGCGACGTTCTTTAACGACTAGTCATTCAAGAACGTCCATTACAGTCGAGATTGTCAGCCCGGGCCCGTCTCGGGCTACGATTGAGGCGCGC